>NZ_JBITLI010000018.1:0-167888 GCF_044465085.1 Streptomyces sp. NPDC049813
ACGCCCGGTTACATTCCGAACCCGGAAGCTAAGCCTCACAGCGCCGATGGTACTGCAGGGGGGACCCTGTGGGAGAGTAGGACGCCGCCGAACTATTTTTGAAGAGGACCTTCGGTCCCGGCACACATGCTGGGACCGAAGGTCCTTTTTGTATTTCCAGAACTTTTCTCGCAGCGCGCCGGTCCGCCGGCTGCGCGAGAATGAATGCGGTACCGAAGACAGGAGTCACCCCGATGCCCACCAACTCTCCCGACGAGCGACCGGAGCGCGATCAGCGCCGCCGGGACAGTGGTGACCGTGGCGGCTACAGCAGCGGTGGCGCTCCGCGCCGCGACCGGCCGCAGGGTGACCGGGATCGTGGTCCGCGCCGTGACGGTGACCGGCCCCCGTTCCGTGGTGGCGACCGGCGCGATGACAACCGCGGTGGGGACAGCCGCGGCGGTGGTTTCCGCGGGCGTGATGACCGGCGTGATGACAACCGTGGTGGCGGGTTCCGTGGCCGGGACGACCGTCCCTCTTACGGGGATCGTGACCGTGATCGTGGTCCCCGTCGTGACGGTGACCGGCCCCCCTTCCGCCGTGACGACCGCCGCGATGACAACCGTGGTGGCGACAACCGCGGTGGCGGGTTCCGTCGTGATGACCGGCGTGATGACAACCGTGGTGGCGGGTTCCGTGGGCGCGACGACCGTCCCTCGTACGGGGATCGTGACCGTGATCGGGGGTCCCGTCGCGATGGTGACCGGCCCCCCTTCCGCCGTGACGACCGGCGTGACGACCACCGTGGTGGCGGCTTCCGGCGTGACGACAACCGCGGCGGGGACAACCGTGGTGGCGGGTTCCGTCGTGATGACCGGCGTGATGACAACCGTGGTGGCGGGTTCCGTGGCCGGGACGACCGTCCCTCCTACGGAGACCGTGACCGCGACCGGGGTCCCCGTCGCGATGGTGACCGGCCCCCCTTCCGCCGTGACGACCGCCGCGATGACCGCGGTGGGGACAGCCGTGGCGGTGGTTTCCGCGGGCGCGACGACCGGCGGGACGACAACCGTGGTGGCGGGTTCCGTGGACGCGACGACCGTCCCTCGTACGGGGACCGTGACCGCGACCGGGGTCCCCGTCGCGATGGTGACCGGCCCCCCTTCCGCCGTGACGACCGCCGCGATGACCGCGGTGGGGACAGCCGTGGCGGTGGTTTCCGCGGGCGCGACGACCGGCGGGACGACAACCGTGGTGGCGGGTTCCGTGGGCGCGACGACCGGGGCGGGCGTCCCGGTGGGGGCGGTGGCTACCGGGGCCGTGACGACCGGCGGGACGACCGGCGCGACGACCGCCGTGGTGGCGGCCGCTACCGCGACGAGCGCGAGCGGGACCGTGAGCCGATCCGGCGGCTGCCGATCCCCGAGGACGTCTCCGGCTTCGAGCTCGACAAGGACGTACAGCAGGAGCTGCAGTCCCTGCCGAAGGGGCTCGCGGAGGACGTCGCCAAGAACCTGGTGATGGTGGCCCGGCTCATCGACGAGGACGCCGAGGGCGCCTACGGGTACGCGAAGGTCGCACTGCGGCTCGCGTCCCGCGTCGCCGCGGTCCGCGAGGCCGCCGGGTTCGCCGCCTACGCCAGCCAGAACTACAGCGAGGCGCTCGCCGAGTTCCGGGCGGCGCGGCGGATGACCGGGCGCGTGGAGCTGTGGCCCGTGATGGCTGACTGCGAGCGCGGACTCGAGCGGCCCGAGAAGGCGCTCGACATGGCCGGGGCGCCCGAGGTGCAGAAGCTCGACAAGGCCGGCCAGGTCGAGATGCGGCTCGTGGCCGCCGGTGCCCGGCGCGACATGGGGCAGCTGGACGCCGCCATCGTGACGCTGCAGAGCCCCGAGCTGGCCTCGAACTCCGTACAGCCGTGGACCGCGCGGCTGCGGTACGCCTACGCCGACGCGCTGCTGGCCGCGGATCGTGAGGGCGAGGCCCGGGAGTGGTTCGCCAAGGCCGTGGAGTCCGACAAGGACGGCACCACGGACGCGTCGGACCGGCTGGCCGAGCTGGACGGAGTCGAGTTCGTCGACGCCTTCGACGACGAGGGAGACGACATCGAGGCGAGCGTCGGCTCCACCCGTGGCGCGGTCGAGGCCGACGACCAAGATGACGCCGACGGTGACTTCGATGACGCCGATGGTGGCTTCCGCGACTCCGACGGCGACGGCGAGGACGCGGACGGCGCCGAGCGGAAGTAGTAGGCGAGGCGTCCGCAGTAGCGGATGACAGATGACGGGCGGGTCCTTCGGGGCCCGCCCGTCAGTCGTCGGTGAGCGTGCGCAGGACCAGGCCGGTGGCCGGCTTCGGGCCGAACGACGTCGACTTGCGGGGCATCGTCACGCCCTGGCGCGCCAGCTCCCGGACCACGTCCTCGCGGACCGGGTGCATGAGGACGGCCGTGCCGTCGTCGCGCCGCGCCTTCTCGACCGTCGCCTCCGTGTCGTGGATGTACGCGACGTCGGCGGGGGAGTCCTCCGGGATGCCCCAGACGTGGCCGAGGAGGGTCGAGTGCAGGACCGTCGCGTCCAGGGTGCGCCAGGCCTCGGGGCGGTCCGCGGGGACCGTGCGGGCGAGGAGCGCCGGGTCGGGGCGGTCCAGCAGGTGGTACGTGGCGTCGGCGCCGGTGAGGAGGAAGGCATTGCCGCCCGCCGCGGCCTCGGCGAGCGACTCCAGGGCCCGGTCGAGCGGGCCCTTGACCTCCTGGACGCGGAAGAAGGGGGCGGCCGCGGCGAGGGCGCGGTCGACCGGGAGGCGGTTCAGCAGCCGGTGGATGGCGCGGACCCGCAGTGGATAGCGGGCCGTGTCGACCAGGAGGACCAGGCCGTGGTCCCACGGGGAGGGCGACGGGTGTTCGGCCCGCAGCCGCAGGTAGGTCGCCCAGCGGTGGTGGCCGTCGGCGATCAGGGCCTGATGGCGGGCGAGGTCGGCGCGGACCCGCTGGATGTCCGCCGGGTCGGTGAGGGCCCACAGGCGGTGGCTGTAGCCGTCCTCGGTGGTCGTCGCCAGGAGCGGGGCGCGGCGGGCCGTGGCCTCGATGACGGCGGTGGCGCCCGTCGCGTCGCCGTCGCCGCGGTAGGTCAGCAGGAGCGGCTCGAAGTTCGCTTCCGTGGTGCGCATGAGGCCGGCGCGGTCCTCGACCACGTGCGGCATCACGTCCTCGTGCGGCAGGACCACGCCCTGGGCGGCGTCGGACAGGCGCAGGGCGCCGATGAGCCCGCGCTGGAGCAGGCCGCCGCCGCGCTGTTCGTACACGTAGAGGGCCGGTTCGGCGTCGGGGGCGAGGACGCCCTCGGCGAGCCAGCGGTGCAGGGTCGAGGCCGCCTGGTCGTTGCGTGCCTGGGGGGAGCCCGACGGGCCGGCCTGCGGGAGGATCAGGCGGACGATGTTGTGCGGGTCCGCGCTCTCCAGGTGCAGCAGGCCGTCCGGGCGGACGACGACGTCGTACGGGGGCGAGGTGACGGCGGCGAGGCTGCCGATGCGCGCGGGGACGTAGCGCACCCCGCGGAAGGGGCGCAGATCCAAGCCGTCACCTGCAGTGTTCATCAGTGCATCGTACGAGTGTCAGCGGCTTGGGGGATGATCGGGGGAGTGGATCGAGGGAAGGGCGATACGGAAATGAGCCAGAGCGCGAGCGGTGCGGGCGACGGGGGGCCGCGGGTGCGGCCCGGGAGCAGTTCGCGGGCACTGAGCGAGGCGTACGACACCGCGCTGCTCGACCTGGACGGGGTCGTGTACGCGGGTGGGGAGGCCATCGCGCACGCCGTCGACTCGCTGGCCGAGGCGCGGGAGGCGGGGATGGGGCTGGCGTACGTCACGAACAACGCGCTGCGGACGCCCGGTGCCGTGGCCGACCACCTGTGCGAGCTCGGGATCCCGTCCGAGGCCGGGGACGTCATCACCTCGGCGCAGGCCGTCGCCCGGCTCATCAGCGACGAGGTGCCCGAGGGGGCGCGGGTGCTGGTGATCGGCGGGGAGGGGCTGCGGGTCGCCCTGCGGGAGCGGGGCCTCGAACCAGTGGACTCCGCCGAGGACGAGCCGGTGGCCGTCGCGCAGGGGTACGGCGGGCCCGACATGGCGTGGGGGCGGTTCGCCGAGGCCTGTTACGCGATCGCCGCGGGGGTGCCGTGGTTCGCCTCCAACACGGACCTGACGATTCCGAGCGCCCGCGGGATCGCGCCGGGGAACGGGGCGGCGGTCGAGGTCGTCCGGATCGCGACCGGGGCCGAGCCGAAGGTGGCGGGGAAGCCGCTGCCGCCGATGCACCGGGAGACGATCCTGCGGACCGGCGCGAAGACGCCGCTGGTGGTGGGGGACCGGCTGGACACGGACATCGAGGGCGCGTTCAACGGGGAGGTCGACTCGCTGCTCGTGCTCACCGGCGTGACGGACGGGGCGCAACTGCTGGCCGCGCCGCCGCGGCACCGGCCCACGTACGTGGACCGGGACCTGCGCGGCGTGCTGACCGGCCAGCCGGAAGTGAGCGGGGAAGGCGACGGGTTCCGGTGCGGCGGATGGACGGCCACGGCCGGGGACGAGCGGCTGGAGCTGGAGGGGGACGGCGACGAGATCGACGGCCTGCGCGCGCTGTGCGCTGCCGCCTGGACGGCGGCGGGGGACGGGACGTGCGAGCTGGACGCGGCGAAGGTGTTGGCACGGTTGGGGATGTAGGGGTGCTCCGGCTGCCGTGCGGGGTGATGGGGGTGGTGGTGTCAGGCCGCCTCACGGGGGCGTAGAGGGGACGGGTCAGGCGGCCCTGCGGGGGCGCGGAGGGGACGGGTCGCGCTGTCTTGTCCTGCGGGGGCCGCGGAGGGACCGGGTCGGGCCGCCCTGTGGGGGCGCGGAGGGGACCGGCCGGGCCGCCCTGCGGGGGCGCGGAGGGGACGGGTCAGGCCGCCCTGCGGGGGCGCGGAGGGGACCGGTCGGGCCGCCCCGCGGGGGCTCGGAGGGGACGGGTCAGGCCGCCCCGCGGGGCGCGGCCGGGACCGGTCAGGCTGCCTCGCCCGTTTCCTGGAGGCCGTCCTCCGACGTGCCCCGGCGCCAGTAGCCGCTGAACTGGACGCGGGTGCGGTCGAAGCCGCGTTCCTGCACCAGGTGGCGGCGGATCGCCTTCACCGTCGTCGACTCGCCCGCCACCCAGGCGTAGGGCGTGCCCTCGGGGAGCGCTGCCGTGCGGAGCGCCTCGGGGGTGGAGCCGGTGGCGGTCAGCCAGGTGATGTCCGTGTCCGGGCCCGCGCCTAGCTCCTGCCGGTCGTCCGTCGAGGGCACCTCGATCCAGGCGCGGACGGGGACGGAGGGCGGCAGCTGCGCCAGGATGTTGGCGACGGCCGGCAGGGCCGAGGGGTCCGCGGCCAGGAGGATCCAGTCGGTGCCGGCGGGCGGCCGGAACTCGAAGGCCTGGTTCTCCGCGGTGACCGGGGCGAAGACGCCTGCCCGGTCGCCCGGGGCGGCCCGCAGCGCCCAGCGGGACGCCGGTCCCTCGTCGCCGTGGGCCGCGAAGTCGACCGTCAGCTCACCGGCGGCGGCGTCCAGGGTGCGGATCGTGTAGGTCCGCATGATGCCGCGCGTCGCCGGGTCGTAGGACTGCCACGTGGCGTACCACCCGCTGTCGGACGCGTCCGGGAGGCGTGGGGCCGGCTGCCCCGGCGACGGCAGGAACAGCTTGATGCGCTGGTCGCGGCCGGCCGTGGCCATGCGGGCGAGGTCCGGGCCGCCGAAGACGACCCGGATCATGACCGGGGTGACGCGCTCGACGCGCAGGACGTGCAGGTCGAACAGGCCGAAGGGCGAGGGTGCCGGAACCGGGGCGGCTGCGGCCGGCGTGGCGGTCTCGGTCATGGGGGTGGCCTCCTGGGTCTGTTCCGTCATGGGGTGGCCTCCTGGGCTCACCGGGCGCCGGCGGCAGGCCGGCGGCGGGCCGGTGGCGGGCCGGGGCCGCCGCCGGGTTTGCCGTCGCCGCACGCGGTGAGCAGAGCACCGAGGGCGGACCCACCGAGGGCGGACGTCGCACCGACCGCGTCCGGCGCACGCCGGGGGCCGCCCGTGACAGGGCAGGAGGCATGGGAGATGCTTCTCTCGGCACAGCGGGATGTGACCGATTCGGAGGGTAGGCTAACCTAACCTCGTGTTGGTCGACAGTCCCCCAGAAACGAGCGCGGAGCCCGTACCCGCGCCCCCCGGCCGTCGTGCGGCAATACGCACGGCCGGGCTGCTCGCCTCGCTCGTCGTGCTGGTCGCCGTCCTCGTGGCGAGCATCGCCGTCGGCGCCAAACCGCTCGCGCTCGACCAGGTCTGGCACGGCCTCTTCCACGACTCGGGCACGTACGCGGACATCGTCGTCGGCGAACGCGTCTCGCGGACGCTGCTCGGTCTGCTGGCCGGGGTCGCGCTCGGCCTCGCCGGCGCCGTGCTCCAGGCGCTGACCCGCAACCCGCTGGCCGACCCCGGCATCCTCGGCATCAACATGGGCGCCTCGGCCGCGGTCGTCACCGCCATCAGCTTCTTCGGAGTGACCTCGCTCAGCGGCTACGTGTGGTTCGCCTTCTTCGGCGCCGCCGCCGTCGGGGTCCTCGTGTACGTACTGGGGGGCACCCGCAGCGCCACGCCGGTGCGGCTCGCGCTCGCCGGGACCGCGATCACCGCGGCGCTCTCCGGCTACCTCTACGCCGTGATGATCACCGACGACGTGGCGCTCAACCGGATGCGGTTCTGGCAGGTCGGCTCGCTGGCCAGTGCCAAGACGGACATCATCCAGCAGGTGCTGCCGTTCATCGCCGTCGGTGTCGTGCTCGCCTTCGCCCTGGCCCGGCCGCTGAACGCGATGGCGATGGGCGACGACACCGCCCGCGCCCTCGGCGCCCACCTCGGCCGCACCCGCGCCCTGAGCATGGCCGCCGCGACGCTGCTCTGCGGCGCCGCCACCGCGGCCTGCGGGCCCATCGTCTTCGTCGGCCTGATGGTGCCGCACATCGTGCGCTCGTTCACCGGGCCGGACATGCGCTGGATCCTGCCGTACGCGGCGGTCCTGTCGCCCGTGCTGCTGCTCGGCGCCGACGTGGTCGGCCGGCTCGTGGCCCGCCCGGCCGAACTCCAGGTCGGCATCGTCACCGCCGTCATCGGCGCGCCGGTCTTCATCTTTCTCGTACGACGCCGGAGGTTGGCCCAGCTGTGAAGACGCCCAAGGCGGTCCGTACTCCGGGCGGCCTCTCCGTCCGCCTCGACCTGCGGGCGGCCGTCGTCGTGGCCGTCCTCGTCGTGGCCGCGCTCGCCGCGAGCGTCGTCCTGATCGGCACCGGCGACTTCCCGATCCCGGCCCTCGACGTGCTGCGCGCCCTGACGGGCGACGGCAACGCCGGGCAGGAGTTCATCATCAACGACCTGCGGCTGCCGCGGGTCCTCGTCGGCCTGCTGGTCGGCGGCGCGCTCGGCCTGTCGGGCGCCCTCTTCCAGTCCATCTCGCGCAACCCGCTGGGCAGCCCCGACGTGCTCGGCATCGGGCAGGGCTCGACCTCCGGCGCGCTCGTCATGATCGTCATCTTCGGCGGCAGCGCCGGGGCGGTCGCGGCCGGTGCGCTGGTCGGCGGACTCGTCACCGGGCTTTTGATCTACGTGCTGGCCTGGAAGCGGGGTGTGCACGGCTACCGCCTCGTCCTCGTCGGCATCGGCGTCTCCGCGTTCGTCACCGCGATCAACGGCTACCTGCTGACCAAGGCCGACTTCGTGGACGCGGCCCGCGCCACCGTGTGGATGACCGGGTCCCTCAACGGCCGCGGCTGGGAGCAGGTGTGGCCGCTGCTGATCCTCTTCGCGGTCCTCGTGCCGGTCGTCGCGGCGTTCGCGCGGCCGCTGCGCATGCTGGAGATGGGCGACGACTCGGCCGGCGCGCTCGGCATCCGGGTCGAACGGACCCGGCTGCTGCTGCTCACCGCCTCCGTCTTCCTGACCGCCGCCGCGACCGCCGCGGCCGGGCCCGTCGTCTTCGTGGCGCTCACCGCCCCGCAGATCGCCCGGCGCCTGACCAAGTCGCCCGGGCCGAACCTGACGGCCGCCACCTGGATGGGCGCCACCCTCCTGATCGTCGCCGACCTGGCCTCGCAGCGGATGTTCGGCGCGGACCAGCTGCCCGTCGGCGTGGTGACCGGCGTCGTCGGCGGCGCCTATCTGCTCTGGCTGCTGGTCACCGAGCGCAAGGCGGGCCGGATATGAGCGCCCGCCTCGACCCCCGCCCCGCCGACCCGGCCCAGCCGCACCGAAACGCAAGGAGCACCGCTGTGAACAGGCTGATAGCCGACGACGTGACCCTCGGATACGACCAGCGCGTCATCGCCGAGAAGCTGTCCGTGGAGATCCCCGACCACTCCTTCACGGTCATCGTCGGCCCGAACGCCTGCGGCAAGTCCACGCTGCTGCGCGCCCTGTCGCGGATGCTCAAGCCGAGCGCGGGCCGGGTCCTGCTCGACGGCAACGCCATCCAGTCGATGCCCGCGAAGAAGGTCGCCAAGACGCTCGGTCTGCTGCCGCAGTCGTCCGTCGCGCCCGACGGCATCACCGTCGGCGACCTCGTCGCCCGCGGCCGCTACCCGCACCAGGGCCTCCTGCGCCAGTGGTCGCCCGAGGACGAGCAGGTCGTCCGGGAGTCGATGGAGTCCACCGGCGTCGCCGAACTCGCCGACCGCTACGTCGACGAGCTCTCCGGCGGCCAGCGCCAGCGCGTGTGGATCGCGATGGCGCTCGCCCAGCAGACGCCGCTGCTGCTCCTCGACGAGCCGACGACGTTCCTCGACATCCAGCACCAGATCGACGTGCTCGACCTCTGCGCGGAGCTGCACGAGGAGCAGGGGCGCACGCTCGTCGCGGTGCTGCACGACCTCAACCACGCGGCCCGGTACGCCACCCACCTCATCGCCCTGCGCGGCGGCGAGATCATCGCGGAGGGGGCGCCGAAGGACATCGTCACCGCCGACCTCGTCGAGCGGCTGTTCGGGATGAAGTGCCAGGTCATCGACGATCCGGAGACGGGGACCCCGCTGGTCGTGCCCGCGGCCCGCAAGGCGCGGCAGCCCGGCCACGCGAAGGCCCCCGAGGTGGCTAGAGCAGCGTCCTGAGGCGCAGCAGGTCCCGGAACGAGGCTTCGAGGCGGATGCGGCCCGCGGCCCACGCCTTCGCGAAGTTCAGCCGGCCCCGCACCAGCGCCACCAGGTCGTCGCCGGTCATCGCGAGGCGGATCTGCGCCTTCTCCGCGGGCGGTCCGGGCCGGGTGGCGAGCACCTCGATCCGGCCGTCCGCGAGCCGTCCGGAGAACGTCACGTCCAGGTCCGTGACGTGGCAGCTCAGGGTGCGGTCGAGCGCCGCGGCGGCCCGGACCTCCCCGTCCGCGCCCGCCATGGTGTCCGAGAGTGTGTCGAGTGCCGCCCGGCACTCCTGCGTCGTCGCCATCGTGATCGACCGTACACGGGGCTTCCGGGGTAGCGTCTGGGCATGAGCGAGATCCCCGCGGAAGCCGGAGCCGCAGCCGACGCCGGAGCTGACGTAGGAGCCGCCGACACTGGTGCCGGAGCGGCGGCCTCCGGTGAGGCGTCGTACGAACCCGCGGCGCCCGCCCCCCTAGGGGTCGACCGCACCCCCACCGGCAACGCGGACGTGGACGCGCAGCTGGAGCGGCTCGGCGACGTGGACCACCTCGCGGCGGACGGACACGCCGAGGTGTACGAGGATGTACACCAGGGGCTGCGCGCCGCGCTGACCGCGCTGGACGCCACGCCCCGGCCGTCTTCCCCGTATGAGCACAGGAGCTGAACCGACCGTGGCAGGTGTGGCACGTATCCGCCTCGACGCCGAACTCGTCCGCCGTGAGCTGGCCCGCTCGCGGGAGCACGCCAGCCAGCTGATCGCGGCCGGCCGGGTCTCCGTCGGCAAGATCGTCGCGACCAAGCCGGCGACGCAGGTGGAGAAGGCCGCGGCGATCGTCGTCGCGCCGGACGACGACGACCCCGAGTACGTCTCGCGCGGCGGGCACAAGCTCGCGGGCGCGCTGGCGGCCTTCACGCCGCAGGGGCTCGTGGTGGAGGGGCGGCGGGCGCTGGACGCCGGCGCGTCGACCGGGGGCTTCACCGACGTCCTGCTGCGGGCCGGGGTCGCGCACGTCGTCGCCGTCGACGTCGGCTACGGGCAGCTCGCCTGGTCACTCCAGAGCGACGAACGCGTCACCGTCAAGGACCGTACGAACGTACGCGAGTTGACGCTGGAAGCGATCGACGGCGTGCCGGTGGACATCGTGGTCGGCGACCTGTCCTTCATCCCACTGGGCCTGGTGCTGCCCGCCCTGGCCCGGTGCGCGGCGCCCGACGCGGACCTCGTCCTCATGGTCAAGCCGCAGTTCGAGGTCGGCAAGGAGCGGCTCGGCAGCGGCGGTGTCGTGCGCAGCCCCGAGCTGCGGGCCGAGGCCGTGCGAGGTGTGGCCGCACAGGCGTTCAAGCTCGGGCTCGGCGTGCGGGGCGTCACCGCGAGCCCCCTGCCCGGGCCTTCCGGAAATGTCGAGTATTTTCTGTGGCTGCGTGCCGGGGCGCCCGAACCGGACCCGGCCGACATCGACCGTGCAGTGGCGGAGGGGCCGCGTTGACACAGACCCGAGCTCGTACTGTTTTCCTGCTCGCGCACACCGGGCGGCCCGCGGCCATCCGCAGCGCCGAGCGCGTCGTCCAGGGCCTGCTGAAGCACGGCATCGGCGTGCGGGTCCTGGAGTCGGAGGCGGCCGACCTGCCGCTGCCGCCCGAGGTCGAGCTGGTCAAGGAGGCCACGCCCGCCTGCCTCGACGGGGCCGAGCTGCTCATCGTCCTCGGCGGTGACGGGACGCTGCTGCGCGGGGCCGAGTTCGCCCGCGCGTCCGGGGTGCCGATGCTCGGCGTGAACCTGGGGCGCGTCGGGTTCCTCGCGGAGGCGGAGCGGGACGACCTCGACCAGGTCGTCGACCGCGTCGTCACCAAGGAGTACGAGGTCGAGGAGCGCATGACGATCGACGTCGTCGTGCACCGCAACGGGGACGTCGTGCACCGCGACTGGGCGCTGAACGAGGCCGCCGTGCAGAAGACCGAGCCCGAGCGGATGCTCGAGGTCGTGCTGGAGATCGACGGGCGGCCCGTCACCGGGTTCGGCTGCGACGGGATCGTCTGCGCGACGCCGACCGGGTCGACCGCGTACGCCTTCTCGGCGGGCGGGCCCGTGGTCTGGCCCGAGGTCGAGGCGCTGCTCATGGTGCCGATCAGCGCGCACGCCCTGTTCGCCAAGCCCCTGGTGACCTCGCCGAACTCGGTGCTGGCCGTCGAGGTGCAGCCGCACACGCCGCACGGGGTGCTGTGGTGCGACGGGCGGCGGACGGTGGGGTTGCCCGCCGGGGCGCGGGTGGAGGTGCGGCGGGGGGCCGTGCCGGTGCGGCTGGCCCGGCTGCATCATGCGGTGTTCACGGATCGGCTGGTGGCGAAGTTCGCGTTGCCGGTGGCGGGGTGGCGGGGGGCGCCTTAGCGGTGCCCCCGGGGGGCCTGGAGATCTGTGCTCCGGGTCGGGTTGTGCGGGGTGGTCTGGGCGGACAGGTCCGGGGTGGTGGCGGTGTTGCTGCCGGGCGGCGGGTCGTGGGGGTTGCGCGCGCAGTTCCCCGCGCCCCTGTCGGGGCACTGACGTGGAAGATGTGTCGATGGTCGGGCCCCTTTCGGGGCACTGGGGACGGGGGCCGTCGCACGGAGGGGCCGGGACCTCGTAAGGTCGTGTTCGTGTTGGAGGAGATGCGGATACGGTCGCTCGGAGTCATCGACGACGCTGTGGTCGAGCTGTCACCCGGCTTCACTGCGGTGACCGGCGAGACCGGTGCGGGCAAGACGATGGTGGTCACCAGCCTCGGGCTGCTGCTCGGCGGGCGGGCCGACGCCGCGCTCGTGCGGATCGGCGCGAAGAGCGCCGTGGTGGAGGGGCGCCTCACCGTGCCCGCGGGCTCCGGCGCCGCGGTGCGTGCCGAGGAGGCCGGTGCCGAGCTGGACGACGGGGCGCTGCTGGTCAGCCGCACCGTGTCGGCCGAGGGGCGCTCGCGGGCGCACCTGGGCGGGCGCTCCGTGCCGGTGGGCGTCCTCGCCGAGCTGGCCGACGAGCTGGTGGCCGTCCACGGCCAGACCGACCAGCAGGGGCTGCTGAAGCTCGGACGCCAGCGCCAGGCGCTCGACCGGTACGCGGGGGACGCCGTCGCCGGGCCGCTCGCCAAGTACGCGGCCGTGTACAAGCGGCTGAGGACCGTCAGCGCCGAGCTCGACGAGATCACCACCCGCGCCCGGGAGCGGGCCCAGGAAGCGGACCTGCTGCGGTTCGGGCTCGACGAGATCGCCGCCGTCGAACCCCGCGCGGGCGAGGACGTCGAACTGGCCGAGGAGGCCTCGCGGCTCGGCCACGCGGAGGCGCTCGCCTCGGCCGCCGCCGCCGCGCACGCCGCGCTCGCCGGGAACCCCGAGGACCCGGAGAGCGTCGACGCCACGACCCTGGTCGGCGGCGCCGGCCGCGCCCTGGACGCCGTCCGCTCCCACGACCCGGCCCTCGCCGCGCTCGCCGAGCGGATCGGCGAGGTGCAGATCCTGCTCACCGACGTCGCCGCCGAGCTCGCCGGGTACGCCGACGACCTGGACGCCGACCCGCTGCGGCTCTCGGCCGTGGAGGAGCGGCGCGCGGCCCTCACTCAGCTGACCCGCAAGTACGGCGAGGACATCGCCGGTGTGCTCGCCTGGGCCGAGACGAGCGCCGCACGGCTGCTCGAACTCGACGGCGACGACGAGCGGATCGGTGAACTCGCCGCAGAGCGCGCCGCACTCCGCGACGAACTGGGCGCCCTGGCGCAGGAGTTGACACACGCCCGCACCGAGGCGGCCTCCCGGTTCGCGGCCGCCGTCACCGACGAGCTGGCCTCGCTGGCCATGCCGCACGCCCGGGTCTCCTTCGACATCCGGCAGACCGGGACCGACGCGGACGACGGCGTCGAGGTCGACGGCCGGACGGTGGCCTGCGGGCCCAGCGGCGTCGACGAGGTCGAGCTGCTGCTCGCCCCGCACCCGGGGGCACCGCCCCGCCCCATCGCCAAGGGCGCGTCCGGCGGTGAGCTGTCCCGGGTGATGCTCGCGGTGGAGGTCGTCTTCGCCGGCACCGACCCCGTCCCCACCTACCTCTTCGACGAGGTCGACGCGGGCGTCGGCGGCAAGGCCGCCGTCGAGATCGGCCGGCGCCTGGCCAAGCTCGCCAAGTCGGCGCAGGTCGTGGTCGTCACGCACCTGCCGCAGGTCGCCGCGTTCGCCGACCGCCAGCTCCTGGTCGAGAAGACGAACGACGGCACCGTCACCCGCTCCGGGGTCACCGTGCTCGAAGGCGAGGACCGCGTACGGGAGTTGTCGCGGATGCTCGCGGGCCAGGAGGACTCGCAGACGGCGCGGGCCCACGCGGAGGAGCTCCTCGAGACGGCCCGGGCGGACGCGTAGCGCAACGGGCACGGGGACGCCGGGCGTGCGGGCGGGCCTAAGGTGAGCGCATGACCGACCTCGCCCGCCTCCTGCGTGCCGCCGCTCTCGCCGGTGGCGTCACCCGTGCCGCCCGCACCGCTCTGCGCCGCACCAAGCCGGGCGGCGCAGCCGTGTGGGACCGCACGAACCACGCGGGCCGGGACGTCGATCTGTGCGCAGGGCCCGCCGTCACGCTCGGCGTCGCGGCAGGCGCGCTCGCCGCGGACCCGGGCACCCGGGGCGCGGCCCTCATCGCCACGGTCGCGGCCGGGGCCTGCGGCGCGTACGACGACGTGGCCGGGGCGGGCGATCCGCGGCGCGGCCCGCGCGCCCACCTCGGCGCGTTGCGCGAGGGCGAACTGACCAGCGGCGCCGTGAAGTTGTTCGGCATCTCGGCCGCAGGTCTCGTCGCGGGCGCGCTGCTCAAGGAGCGCTGGGCCGACCGGGCGCTGGCCGGTGTCGTGGTGGCCGGTACCGCGCATTTCCTCAACCTCGTCGACGTGCGCCCCGGCCGCGCCGCGCAGGCCGCTCTCGTGCTCGGCAGCGCCGGTCTGGTGCGCGGATCGCTCGCGGCGGCGCCGATGGGGGCCGCCGTGGCCGTGCTCCCGGACGACCTCGCCGAGCGGGGCATGCTCGGCGACGCCGGGGCACACGCGCTCGGTGCCGCGCTCGGCGTCGCCATCGTCGCGGGCAACGGGCGGGCCGGGCTGCTCGCGCACGGAGCCGGCCTCGTCGCGGCGGCCGCGTGCGGGGCCCGGGTGAGCGCGTGGGCCGCCAAGGACCTCACCGCTGCGCGCCAGGGCCCGGGACCCCGCGCGTGACACCGGCCGCCACCTCACCCGTGCGGGTGGTCCGGTGCGCCGGGTTGCCTGAGACGGCCCCGTGGGGGACCGTGGCCGGTGCCGGAACGTCCGTACGGGCTGGCATCCTTGGCCTGGACCACCCGAACCGACGCACCAGGAGCCCCGCCGCGTGAGCCACGTGAGCAGCCACTCACCCCACGGACAGTCGCCGCTGCGCACCGTGCAGGTGCTGGGCGGCGGCAGCGCGGGCAGCAGCGCCCACGTCCGGTCGCTGGCCGCGGGCCTGGTCGCCCGCGGGGTGCGCGTCACGGTCTGCGCGCCGTCCGAGGCGGAGCGCGCGTACGGGTTCGGCGACGTCGGCGCCCACCACCTCGCGGTGCCGCGCCGCAGCGACCCGGCGTCCGTCGCCGCGCTCCGCGTGGCCTGCGCCGACGCCGACCTGGTGCACGCGCACGGACTGCACGCCGCCCTGCGCGCCTCCCTCGCGCTGCACGGCCGGAGCATCCCGCTCGTCGTCACCTGGCACACCCGCTCGTACGCCGAAGGGGCCCGCGCCCACCTGCTGCGGATGCTGGAGAAGCGGGTGGCCCGGGCCGCGTCGGTGGTCCTCGGCACCTCGTCCGACCTGGTCGACCGGGCCAGGGCGCGCGGCGCCCGGGACGCCCGGCTCGCCGCGGTCTCCTCGCTGCCGCGCAGGCCCGAGCGGAGGGGCGCCGAGGACACCGGGAGCCACGAGGGCCCGGAGAATCCCGGAGCCTTCGCAAGCACCGGAAACGCCGGGCGCCCCGAGAGCGCTGAGGACGCCGAACGCGCCCGTCTGAAGATCCGGGCCGAACTCGGCGCCCTGGACCGCCCGTTGCTGATGGCCGTCGGCAGCCTGGAGCGGCACCGGGGCTACGACGTGCTGCTCGACGCCGCGCACGCCTGGCTCGCCCACGACCCCGCGCCGCTGCTCGTCATCGCCGGTGAGGGGCCCGAACGGGCCGCGCTCCAGCGGCGGATCGAGAGCGAGGGGCTGGCGGTGCGGCTGGCCGGCCGGCGCGACGACATCGCCGAGCTGCTGCCCGCCGCCGACGTCGCCCTGCTGCCCAGCAGTTGGGAGTCGCGCTCGCTGCTCGCCCAGGAGGCGCTGCACGCGCGGGTCCCGCTGGTCGCGACCGCGGTCGGCGGCATCCCCGAACTGGTCGGCGAAGCAGCCGAGTTGGTGCCCTACGGCGACGCTCCGGCGCTGGCCCGCGCCGTCGACCGGCTGCTGGCCGACCCCGGGCGCCGCGCCGAACTGCGGGATCTGGGCAGTGCCCAGGCCGCGTCCTGGCCGACCGAGGACGCCACGGTCGCACAAGTCCTCAGCATCTACGACGAGTTGACCGGCGCCTTCTGAGGCCGGTCGCGCTACGGCACGTGGCGGCGGGCCCGCAGCGCCAGGCTCAGCGCGAGCACCGTCTGCGGATCGTCCAGGTCCGTGCCGAGCAACTCCCCGATCCGGGCGAGGCGGTTGTAGAGGGTCTGCCGGTTCAGATGCAGCTCCCGCGCCGTCTCCGCCTTGCGGCCCGCATGCGCCAGATAGATCTGCAGCGTCGGCAGCAGCGGCGGCTTCGCCCGCTTGTCGTGCTCCTGGAGCGGACCGATCGCCCGCTCCACGAACGCGGCAAGCGCCTCCTCGTCGTGGCAGTGCAGCCGCCACAGCAACAGGTCGATGTCCAGGCGCCGCGCGTCGTACCAGGCCCGGTCCTCCAGGCCCTGCGCCGCCGTCGCGGTCTCCGCCGCGTGCCGCAGGCCCGCCGCCGCCGCGGCCCAGCCGCCCGCGCCACCGACCACCACCACCGAGGCCTTCGCGCCCGCCCGCCGCATCCCGGCCCGCTCCACCCCGGCCCGCAGCGCCGCGCCGACCCGCTCCGCGACCGCCGGGCGCTCGCCCTCCGAGCGCAGCCCGATCAGCAGCGGCACCCGCCCCTCCACGGGACGTACGCCCAGCAGGACCGGGACACCGACCGAGGCCAGCTCCTCCGACACGGCCCGGGCGAGCACCGCCCAGCCGCCCCCGCCGGGGGACAGGCCGACCGAACCGGCCGGGGCCTCCGGCAGCCGCATCACCACCGGGAGCAGCGGCCCCTGGCCGGTGGGCCTGAAGCCAAGGACCCGGGCCTGCGCGGGAGCGTCCTCGGGCGCGATCCGGCCCTCGGCGAGGTCGGTGAGGAAGTCGCCGCGGCCGAGCGCCGCGAGCTCCTCCTCCTGCCGGGCCTGCATCAGCACCACGGCCAGCGAGCCCGCGGCCCGCTCGGCGGCGATCCGGTGCACCGGCGCGAGCGGCGCCGACGCGGGCAGCAGGACGAGCCGTGCCCGCACCGAACCGGCGCCGGGGCCGCCGCCGGGCACCTCCACGAGCACCGCCCCGCCGGGCGGCTCGTCCTGATGCGTGCCGCGCATGCCCTGCCACACCTGGAGCGGGTCGGCGACGTCGGCGGCGACCCCGGCCGCGTACAGGAGCTGTCCGTCGACGGTCTCCAGGAAGACCGGGTTGCCGCTGAACCCGGCGAGGATGCGCAGGACCTGGGGGATCCCGCCGCCGCCGAGCAGCGCCTCGGTGCACCGCCGGTGCACCTCCTCGGCCCGCTGGAGCAGCGCGTAGTGCCCGTTGACGATCTCGGTGTGGATCTCCTCGGTGACCGTCACGAACGGCACCTCGCGGTGCAGCTGCACCAGCGGCAGGCCGGCCGCGCGCGCCGTCTCCACGAGCGCCGCGGGCAGCCGCGCGAACCGCTGCCCCAGCTCGATCACCAGCGCCGCGATGCCCCGCTCGGCCAGCTTGCGCACGAAGGCCCGCTGCTCGGCGGGCCGGGTCCCGATGCCATACCCCGTGCTCAGCAGCAGCTCGCCGCCCTTGAGCAGCGACGCGATGTTGGGGACCTCGCCCGCGTGCACCCAGCGCACGGTCCGCTGCAGCCGGTCCGCGCCCGCCACCACCTCGGGCAGCCCGCTGCGCAGCCCCGGCAGTTCCAGGGCACGCTGCACGGTGATGCCGCCGGGGACGTTCTGCGGGGCGGGGGAGCTGTCCATGGAGCGGACGCTACCGGCGCGACCGCTCCACGGGCATCCCGGGGTCAGCCGCTGTAGGCGCCCGACGAGGTCAGCCGCAGGGCCGTGTCGATCAGCGGCACGTGGCTGAACGCCTGCGGGAAGTTGCCGACCTGGCGCTGCAGGTGCGGGTCCCACTCCTCGGCGAGCAGGCCCAGGTCGTTGCGGAGGGCCAGGAGGCGCTCGAAGAGCTTGCGCGCCTCGTCGACCCGGCCGATCATCGCCAGGTCGTCCGCCATCCAGAACGAGCAGGCGAGGAACGCCCCCTCGTCGCCCGGCAGCCCGTCGAGCCCCGCGGCCTCCCCGTCGGTCGGGTAGCGCAGGATGAAGCCGTCCGGCGTGGACAGCTCCCGCTGGATCGCCTCGATGGTGCCGATCACCCGCTTGTCGTCCGGCGGCAGGAAGCCCATCTGCGGGATGAGCAGCAAGGACGCGTCCAGCTCCCGGCTGCCGTAGGACTGCGTGAACGTGTTCCGCTCCGGGTCGTAGCCCCGCTCGCACACGTCCCGGTGGATGTCGTCGCGCAGCTCTCGCCACCGCTCCAGCGGCCCGTCCGCGTCGCCCGACTCCAGCAGCTTGATGGTCCGGTCGACCGCGACCCAGGCCATCACCTTGGAGTGGACGAAGTGCCGGCGCGGGCCGCGCACCTCCCAGATGCCCTCGTCCGGCTCGTCCCAGTGCTTCTCCAGGTACTGGATCAGCTTGAGCTGGAGCAGCGAGGCGTAGTCGTTGCGGGCGAGGCCCGTCATGTGCGCGAGGTGCAGCGCCTCGGTGACCTCGCCGTACACGTCGAGCTGGAGCTGGTGCGCCGCCCCGTTGCCGACCCGCACGGGGCCCGAGTTCTCGTAGCCGGGCAGCCAGTCCAGCTCCGCCTCGCCCAGCTCGCGCTCGCCCGCGATGCCGTACATGATCTGCAGGTTCTCCGGGTCGCCCGCGACGGCCCGCAGCAGCCACTCGCGCCAGGCGCGGGCCTCCTCGCGGTAGCCGGTGCGCAGCAGCGACGACAGGGTGATGGCCGCGTCCCGCAGCCAGGTGTAGCGGTAGTCCCAGTTGCGGACGCCGCCGATCTCCTCCGGCAGCGACGTGGTCGGCGCGGCGACGATGCCGCCGGTCGGCGCGTACGTCAGCGCCTTGAGCGTGATCAGGGAACGCACCACGGCCTCGCGGTAGGGGCCGTGGTACGTACAGTGCCCGACCCACTCGCGCCAGAACTCCTCCGTCGCCGCGAGGGCGCCCCGCGGGTCCGGCACCGGCGGCTGGTCCTTGTGCGAGGGCTGCCACTGGATGGTGAACGCGACCTGCTGGCCGGGCGCCACCGTGAAGTCCGAGTACGTGGTCAGGTCCTCGCCGTACGTCTCGGCCTCGGAGTCCAGCCACACGGAGTCCGGCCCGGCCACCGCGACCGTGCGGTTGTCCACCTTGTGCACCCAGGGCGTGATCCGCCCGTACGAGAAACGCATCCGCAGCGCCGAACGCATCCGGACGCGGCCGCTGACGCCTTCCACGATCCGGGTCAGCTGGGGCGCGCCGTCACGTGGCGGCATGAAGTCGGTGACGCGGACCGTGCCGTGCGGGGTGTCCCACTCGGACTCCAGGATCAGCGAGTCCCCCAGATAACCGCGGCGGGCCGCGCTCGGTGGCTCCTCGCCCTCGGCGTGCGCGGGACCCAGGCGCCAGAACCCGTGGTCCTCGGTGCCGAGCAGCCCGGCGAAAATGGCGTGCGAGTCGAAGCGGGGCAGGCACAGCCAGTCGACTGTGCCGTCCCGGCAGACCAGGGCAGCGGTCTGCATGTCTCCGATAAGTGCGTAATCCTCGATGCGCCCGGCCACGTGCGTCTCCAGTCGAACGGCCACGTCCGCCCCGCAGCCGCGACGGCGTGGCGCGGGGCGAACGCAAATGGGTCTCAGCGGTCAGCGGTAAAAATGGTCAACGGTCAACGGTCGATTGTGGGTCAAACGGATCGTCTTGATACGTCGTGGGGGTACGTCGTTGTCAAACGAACTGACGAGCCGGTTGTTCCGGCGGTGGCACCGGAGAGCGGTCTCCGGGTCCGGCCTACGGTCGGGAACGGACGGGGTGGTGCCGTTGTGATGCCGTTTTCCTGTGTGACTCGACAGCCGACTGTCCGAGCAGGATACGTCGCACCCAAGTGATCCGCTTGCCGCTCCTGCCAACGTACCTGCGCCGAATGGGTGACCGTCGAGTGACGATGATGTGACCTCGTGGTGGAGCGTGCGCGGAGCGTGGCCGGAAGCACCCTCGTTCCTTCGCTGATACCCTGGTAGCCCGTGAGCCGGTGGTCCTCGAACCCCCGAACCGCAGCGACGGCGCCTCCCCCCAGAAGTCCGGAGAGCACGCCGGTACGCACCCTCCAGACCGCGACCACGGGAGCCCCCTCTTGGCCATGACGCCCAAATCCACGACGACCAAGCACATCTTCGTCACCGGGGGTGTCGCTTCCTCCCTCGGCAAGGGCCTCACCGCCTCCAGCCTCGGGATGCTGCTCAAGGCCCGGGGCCTGCGCGTGGTCATGCAGAAGCTCGACCCGTACCTGAACGTCGACCCCGGCACGATGAACCCGTTCCAGCACGGTGAGGTCTTCGTCACGAACGACGGCGCCGAGACCGACCTGGACATCGGCCACTACGAGCGCTTCCTCGACGTCGACCTCGACGGCTCCGCCAACGTCACGACCGGCCAGGTCTACTCGCAGGTCATCGCCAAGGAGCGGCGCGGCGAGTACCTCGGCGACACCGTCCAGGTCATCCCGCACATCACCAACGAGATCAAGCACCGCATCCGGCGGATGGCGACGTCCTCGGACGGGGGTGTCGACGTGGTGATCACCGAGGTCGGCGGCACGGTCGGCGACATCGAGTCGCTGCCGTTCCTGGAGACCGTCCGCCAGGTCCGCCACGAGGTCGGCCGGGACAACGTGTTCGTGGTGCACATCTCGCTGCTGCCCTACATCGGCCCCTCCGGCGAGCTGAAGACCAAGCCCACCCAGCACTCGGTGGCCGCCCTGCGCAACATCGGCATCCAGCCCGACGCGATCGTGCTGCGCTGCGACCGCGAGGTGCCCACCGCCATCAAGCGCAAGATCTCGCTGATGTGCGACGTGGACGAGGACGCCGTCGTGGCCTGCCCCGACGCCCGCTCGATCTACGACATCCCGAAGGTCGTGCACACCGAGGGCCTCGACGCGTACGTCGTCCGCAAGCTGGACCTGCCCTTCCGCGACGTGGACTGGACGACCTGGGACGACCTGCTCGACCGCGTCCACAACCCCGACCACGAGATCGTCATGGCCCTGGTCGGCAAGTACATCGACCTGCCCGACGCCTACCTGTCGGTGACCGAGGCGCTGCGCGCCGGCGGCTTCGCCAACAAGGCCCGCGTCAAGATCAAGTGGGTCACCTCCGACGACTGCAAGACCCCGGCCGGGGCCGCGAAGCAGCTCGGCGACGTCGACGCGATCTGCATCCCCGGCGGCTTCGGCGAGCGCGGCGTCTCCGGCAAGGTCGGCGCGATCCGCTTCGCCCGCGAGAACAAGGTGCCGCTGCTCGGCCTCTGCCTGGGCCTGCAGTGCATCGTCGTCGAGGCCGCGCGCAACCTCGCCGACGTGCCGGACGCCAACTCCACCGAGTTCGACCCCGCCACCGGCCACCCGGTCATCGCCACGATGGCCGAGCAGCTCGACATCGTCGCCGGTGAGGGCGACATGGGCGGCACCATGCGGCTCGGCATGTACCCGGCCAAGCTCGCCGAGGGCTCCATCGTGCGCGAGGTGTACGACGACAAGGAGTACGTCGAGGAGCGCCACCGCCACCGCTACGAGGTGAACAACGCCTACCGCGCCGAGCTGGAGAAGAAGGCCGGTCTGCAGTTCTCCGGCCTCTCCCCGGACGGCAAGCTCGTCGAGTACGTCGAGTACCCGCGCGAGGTCCACCCGTACCTGGTCGCCACCCAGGCCCACCCCGAGCTGCGCTCGCGTCCGACGCGTCCGCACCCGCTCTTCGCCGGTCTCGTGAAGGCCGCCGTCGCCCGCAAGGTCGCCGCCGCGGGGGGCAAGAAGGCCAAGTAAGGCCTGTCGCAGCAGCGATGTACGGTTACCGGGGTGCGTGCCTTATGCGGCACGTGCCCCGGTTTCTTTTGCGTGCGTGGGAGGACGTGTCGACATGACGACGATCAAGGACACCGCCGAGCAGTGGGAGGTCCGGGCCACCGAGACCCCCTTCGTCGGGAACAAGACCTCCGTGCGCACCGACGACGTCGTCATGCCCGACGGGTCGGTGGCCCGCCGCGACTACCAGGTGCACCCCGGCTCCGTGGCCGTCCTCGCCCTCGACGACGAGGGGCGTGTCCTGGTCCTCAAGCAGTACCGGCACCCCGTGGGCATGAAGCTCTGGGAGATCCCGGCCGGTCTGCTCGACGTCCCCGGGGAGAACCCGCTGCACGCCGCGCAGCGCGAGCTGTACGAGGAGGCGCACGTCAAGGCCGAGGACTGGCGGGTCCTGACCGACGTGTACACCACGCCCGGGGGGTGCTCCGAGGCCGTGCGGATCTTCCTCGCGCGGGATCTCTCCGAGGCGGAGGGGGATCGCTTCGCGGTGGAGGACGAGGAGGCGGACATGGAGCTGGGGCGGGTGCGGCTCCAGGATCTCGTGCGGGGGGTGCTTGCGGGGGACCTTCATAACAACTGCCTGGTGGTGGGGGTGCTTTCGCTCAGTGCGGCGCTTGCGGGGGACGGGGTCGACGCCTTGCGTCCGGCCGAGGCGCCTTGGCCTGCGCGGCCCTTCGACGCCTGAGGCCTCCGGCCGGCGGGGGGTGGGTATCGCCCGGCGGGGTCGGCTGCGTCCCTGACGGTTCGTCGTTCGGCCGGCTGCCCGGTGGGGGCTGGTCGCGCAGTTCCCCGCGCCCCTCAAAGGCCGTCCTTCACCTGCCGCGCCGTCGTGGCCGCTCGCGCAGTTCCCCGCGCCCCTGAGATGCGCACTTCGTGCACCATCTCATCAGCCCCGCGCCCCTGAAGGCAGCGGCGAAGCCGCATGCCTTCAGGGGCGCGGGGAACTGCGCGACCAGCCCCCACCGGGCGTGCAGCCGAAAACTGGGGCGCACGCAGTGCGCCTTTCAGGGGCGCGGGGAACTGCGCGACCAGCCCCCACCCGCGGGGCGGCCGGAGAACGGTCCGTCAGGGGGGCGCGGGCCGGTAGGAAGATCCGCTGATCCGATCAGGGGACTTCCGCGCGCCGCCTGCCCAAGGCACCCGCACACCCTGAACTAGGCTCGGATCCGCCCCTGCCGACCCCCGGAGGGGATGGGTGAGACGGAGCGTGGCCCGTGACGGATCAGGCGGTCGAATCGGACGACGAGGCGGCGGTCGAGCCCGGCTCCGAGCAGCTCCGCGGCCGGCCCCGCCCCCGCCGGGACCAGCCCATGACGGGCGGTCAGTTCCTCGGACGCAGGCGCGAGTTGAAGGAGCTGCGGTCCGACATCGAGCGGGCCGGCCTTGACACCCTCGCCGGCCGCAAGGCCCCCCGCGCCCGCGTCCTGCTGATCGCGGGACGCCCCGGCACCGGCCGCACCGCCCTCGCGGAGGAACTCCTCGCCCAGGTCGCCGACCGCTACCCGGACGGCGCGCTGCGCACCCGCCTCACCGCCCCCGACGGCACGCCCGTGCCGACCGAACGCGTCGCCCGCGAGCTGCTCGACGCCCTCGAACTGCCCGCGCCTCCCGGCGAGTCGGCCGACGACCTGGCCGAGCGGCTGCGCGAGGGCCTGTCCGTGCGCCGCGTCGTGCTGCTGCTCGACGATGCGGGCGGCGCCGAGCACGTCGACCCGCTGCTCCCCGACACCCCGGACTGTCTGGTCGTCGCGGTCGCCGAGGGCCCGCTCACGGGAATCGCGGACGTCCGGCCCTGCACGCTCGGCGGCCTCGACATGAAGGCCGCGCTGGAGCTCCTGAGCCGGCACACCGGCTCCGTCCGGATCACCTGCGACCCCCGCTCCGCCGAGTCCCTGGTCGAACTGTGCGGCGCCGAACCCGCCGCCCTGGAGATCGCCGGCGGCTGGCTCGCCCGGCGCCCCAAGGAGTCCGTGGCCGATCTGGCCCGGCAGTTGCACACCGCCGACGACGCCGGGGACGGCTCGGCCCTCGCCCGCGTCTTCCGGCACGCCTACGCCTCCCTGGCCGCCCCCGCCGCCCGGATACTGCGCTACCTGTCCCTGGCGCCGGAGGGATACGTCGACCCGCACACCGCGTCCGCGCTCGCGGGCTGCTCCGTATCCGCCGCCCGCACCACCCTCGACGACTTCGTCTCCCTCGGGCTCGTCCGGGCCGTCGGCTCCGCGGTGCCGCAGTACGAGGTGCCCGGCTGCCTCGTCCCCCTGCTGCGCGGCCTCACCGAGACGCTCGACCGCCCCGCCGAACTCCAGCTCGCCCGCGCCCGCATGCTGGAACGGACCGTCCGGCTGCTGACATCCTGCCGCGCGGTGACCGAACCCGACGGCACTCCGGCCCGCAAGAAGCTCGCCGGGCTGCCCAGCGCCCTGCGCTTCCCCGACCCGGGCGCCGCCGCGCGGTGGCTCGCGGCCCGGCAGCCCGCCCTGCTCGCCGCGGCCCGCCTCGCCGTGGCCGACGGTGAGCTGGACACCCTCGCCCGGCGGCTGATGGCCGCACTGGCCCGGGCCCTGGTGGCACACCGGGGCGCCGAGGCCGCCGCGCCCGAGCTGTACGCGATCCACCGGCTCGTCCTGGACGTCGCCGAGCGCAGGAACCTGCCGCGGGAGAAGGCCGCCGCCCTGCTCAACCTCGCCGACCTCGACGCCGGGACCGGCCGGACCCTGGACGCCCTCGCGCGCTACCGGGCCGCGCTGGACGCCGGACGGGCCGCCCAGGACCCGTACGCGACCGGCCGCGCGATGGAATCCGTAGGCGGCGCCCACCAGGCGCTCGGGGACTGGCAGCGGGCCGCCGACTGGTACGGCAGGGCGCTCGCCCAGCGGCTCACCCGCGGCGAGCGCTCCGACGCCGCCCGGCTGCACGGGCGCATCGCCACCGTCCACACGTACGCGGGGCGCTACGGCGAGGCGCTGCGCGGCTGGCGCTCGGCCGTCGTCGGGTACCGCAAGGAGGGCGACGTCGCCGCGCAGGCGCGGGCCCTGAGCGAGCTGGCCCGGGTCCAGGAGTACGCCGGGCGGCCCGAGGAGTCGCTGCACACGTGCCAGGAGGCGGTCGAGTGGGCGCGCCAGGCCAAGGACGTACGGCTGCAGGCGGCGCTCCAGGTGCGGCTCGCGGACACTTTGGAGCGGCTCGGCGACCCCGCCGCGGCCAAGCTGCACCGGGGTGCGGCCGAGCGCATGCTGGGAGAGGAGCTGGCCGGCGGGCGCGCGGGCGGCGCTCCGGAAGCAAACCCTTCGGAACAAGCCGCTAACACCTGCGAAATCCGTAGTGCATCCGCAGAAGATTGATGGTTCGAAAGGCTAGACAGCGAGAAAACCTTCATTAGACTGGCTCCGCCGCGTACTTCCGTGGCGTCCTCCGGTGTGTCCGTCGGCGCACTGGTATGCAGTGCAATGACCGGTACATCCCCTGAGCCAAGGACCGTGATCGACGATGAAGGTCGGCATCCCCCGCGAGGTCAAGAACAACGAGTTCCGGGTGGCCATCACCCCCGCAGGCGTGCACGAGCTCGTGCGCCACGGCCACCAGGTCTTCGTCGAGCGAGGCGCCGGCGTGGGCTCCTCGATCCCGGACGCGGAGTACGTCGCGGCGGGCGCCGGGATCCTCGGGACCGCGGACGAGGTGTGGGCCGTCGCCGACCTGCTCCTGAAGGTCAAGGAGCCCATCGCGGAGGAGTACCACCGCCTCCGCAAGGACCAGACGCTCTTCACCTACCTGCACCTGGCCGCGTCCAGGGAGTGCACCGACGCGCTGCTGGAGTCGGGCACCACGGCGATCGCCTACGAGACGGTCGAGACCGCGGGCCGCCAGCTGCCGCTGCTCGCCCCGATGTCCGAGGTCGCGGGCCGGCTCGCCCCGCAGGTCGGCGCCTACCACCTGATGGCCGCCAACGGCGGCCGCGGTGTGCTGCCCGGCGGCGTCCCCGGCGTGCTCGCGGGCCGCGCCGTGGTCATCGGCGGCGGCGTCTCGGGCTGGAACGCGGCCCAGATCGCCATCGGCATGGGCTTCCACGTGACCCTGCTCGACAAGGACATCAACAAGCTCAAGGAAGCCGACAAGATCTTCGGCACGAAGATCCAGACCGTCGTCTCCAACGCCTTCGAGCTGGAGAAGGCCTGCCTGGAGGCCGACCTCGTGATCGGCGCGGTGCTGATCCCCGGCGCCAAGGCGCCGAAGCTGGTCACCAACGAGCTGGTCTCGCGCATGAAGCCGGGAAGTGTCCTTGTCGACATCGCGATCGACCAGGGCGGCTGCTTCGAGGACTCGCACCCGACCACGCACGCCGAGCCGACCTTCGCGGTCCACAACTCGGTCTTCTACTGTGTCGCCAACATGCCCGGCGCGGTGCCCAACACCTCGACCTACGCGCTGACCAACGCCACGCTCCCGTACATCGTGGAGCTGGCCAACCGCGGCTGGGCCGACGCCCTGCGCCGCGACCCCGCGCTCGCCCTGGGCCTCAACACCCATGACGGCAAGGTGGTTTACAAGGAGGTCGCGGAGGCACACGGTCTCGACCACCTGGAGCTGGAGACGCTGCTCGGCTGAGCACGCCCTGAGGCGACGTCAACAGAAGTCGTCAATCTCACGCTTACGGCCGGACCTTGCGAAGGGTCCGGCCGTAGACGCATGCGTACGGACTTGGTCAACTCGTCGCGAACATAACCCTTTGGCCGGTTCGCGCACCCGTAAAACACCCCGAAGAACCGTCGCACGCCCTTGACATGAGGGTGTTGCTTTGCCGACACATCGAGCCGGGAACGGCGGATTGTGTTGCTGCGGAGCGGTGACACGCCATAGAGTCGCCAACCGTCGGCAAGGTGCCACGCTGACCTATCGATAAATGTTCCTGGCCACATCCAAGGAGGTAAGACGACTTGTGAATGAGTCGACATTTACTCCCGGAGGTGGCCAGTCAGGCGGACAGGGACCCGCGGGGCTTCAAGCTGTCGGCTCCGTAGCTGTGCGTACCTTCGCGGCCCACCAGAGCGGCTACCAGAGCAGCCCCGAACAGAAGCCGACGCAGACAGCACACCAGAGCATGGATGGCCATCACGTGAACGCCATGGCCGGCGACCGAAGCGGCGACACACACAGCCACTTCGCCGACTACGACGAACTGTCCCCCGAGGGGCACTTCTACGACCCCGACGCCGAGTACGAGCCGGACCCCGAGTACGCGGCCACGCTTGCCCCGGACGCTGCCCGGCAGCGCCGTGAGCGCGTCGGCCCCACCGGACGCCCGCTGCCGTACTTCCCGATTCCAGGACCGCTGACCGACCACGGCCCGGCGAAGATCATCGCGATGTGCAACCAGAAGGGCGGCGTCGGCAAGACCACGTCGACCATCAACCTGGGTGCCGCGCTCGCCGAGTACGGCCGCCGGGTCCTGCTCGTCGACTTCGACCCGCAGGGCGCCCTCTCGGTGGGCCTGGGTGTGAACCCGATGGAGCTCGACCTCACGGTCTACAACCTGCTCATGGAGCGGGGGATGTCCGCGGACGAGGTGCTGCTCAAGACGGCCGTGCCCAATATGGACCTGCTGCCGAGCAACATCGACCTGTCCGCTGCCGAGGTGCAGCTGGTCAGCGAGGTGGCGCGCGAGTCCACGCTCCAGCGCGCCCTGAAGCCGCTGATGGCCGACTACGACTACATCGTGATCGACTGTCAGCCCTCGCTCGGCCTGCTCACGGTCAACGCGCTGACCGCGGCGCACAAGGTCATAGTGCCGCTGGAGTGCGAGTTCTTCGCGCTGCGCGGGGTGGCCCTGCTGACCGAGACCATCGAGAAGGTCCAGGAGCGGCTCAACCCGGAGCTCGAACTCGACGGCATCCTCGCCACGATGTACGACTCCCGCACGGTGCACAGCCGTGAGGTCCTGGCCCGCGTGGTCGAGGCCTTCGACGATCACGTGTACCACACGGTCATCGGGCGCACGGTCCGCTTCCCGGAGACCACGGTCGCCGGTGAGCCGATCACCACGTACGCCTCGAACTCCGTCGGTGCCGCGGCCTACCGCCAGCTCGCCAGGGAGGTGCTCGCCCGGTGTCACGCCGAGTGAGTCTGCCGGGGGCCGACGAACTGTTCCGTACGACCGGGGGAATGGCACTGCAGTCGTCGTCGCCGCGGCGTCCTGCCAACGGTGAGGCGCGGGTCCCCGGCCCTGCCGGGGAGAGCGACGAGGCGGCCGCCGTCTCGTCCGGCGCGGACGAGGGAGCCTCCGACCCTGCCGCCTCGGCCCCGGCGTCCGAGGCGGCCCCCGCGCCGTCCGGCGAGCACACGGCCGCCGAGGCCGTAGGGTCGGAGGCTCCCTCGCGCAGCCGGGCAGCGGCCGGTGAGGCGGCGGAGAAGCCGGCCCGCCGGGCCTCCGGCGGGGCGCAGGAAGGTTCTGCCCAGGGGCGTGGCTCGACCGCGGCGGCCCGGCGCCGCTCCCGCGCCGCCAACCGGCGCCCCAGCGGACGTGAGCGGCACGACGAGAAGATCACCGTGTACGTCTCCGCCGAGGAGCTGATGGACCTCGAACACGCGCGGCTCGTGCTGCGCGGCGAGCACGGGCTCGCCGTGGACCGCGGCCGCATCGTGCGCGAAGCGGTCGCCGTGGTCCTGGCCGACCTGGAGTCCCGGGGGGACGCGAGCATTCTCGTCCGCCGGCTGCGCGGGCGGTAGCCGCCGCGGCGGTAGCCTCCGGCAGTGATGCCCGTGAACGATTCCTCCCTGCCGCCCGGCCGTGGCGCGCGCCGCCGCGCGCTGGGCCGCGGAGCGGTTCCCGAGGCGCCGCCCGAGCCGGAGCCCGAGCCCGAACCGGTTCCCGAGGCCGATCCGGCCCCTGAACCCGCCGCGGAGCCCGAGGCGGTCCCCGAGACGGTCCCCGGGACCGAGCCCGACGACGGGCGCTTCACCGTGCGGCTCGCCAATTTCGAGGGCCCCTTCGATCTGCTGTTGCAGCTCATCTCGAAGCACAAGCTCGACGTCACCGAGGTCGCGCTGTCGAAGGTGACCGACGAGTTCATGGCCCACATCCGGGCGATGGGCCCGGACTGGGACCTCGACCAGACCACCGAGTTCCTCGTCGTCGCCGCGACCCTGCTCGACCTGAAGGCCGCCCGGCTGCTGCCCGCCGCCGAGGTGGAGGACGAGGCCGACCTGGCCCTCCTCGAAGCCCGCGACCTGCTCTTCGCCCGGCTGCTCCAGTACCGCGCGTACAAGCGGATCGCCGACATCTTCAGCGCGCGGCTCGACGACGAGGCGCGGCGCCACCCGCGCACCGTGGGCCTGGAGCCGCACCACGCGGAGCTGCTCCCGGACGTCGTCATCAGCATCGGCCCCGAGGGGTTCGCCGGGCTCGCGGTGAAGGCGATGCAGCCCAAGCCGAAGCCGCGGGTCTACGTCGAGCACATCCACGCGCCGCTGGTGAGCGTGCAGGAGCAGGCCGGGCTCGTGGTGGCCCGGCTGCGGGAGCTGGGCCGGGCCAGCTTCCAGGAGCTGGTGGCCGACACCGGGGACACCCTGACCGTGGTGGCCCGGTTCCTGGCGCTCCTGGAGCTGTACCGGGAGAAGGTCGTCGCCCTGGACCAGGAGACCGCGCTCGGGGAGCTCCTCGTGCGCTGGACCGGGGCCGCGGACGCGGCGGAACCCGTGGTGACCGACGAGTTCGACCGGGCGCCCGAGCCGGCCGGCGGGCATGACGAGGACAGGGAGAGTGCGCGATGAGCGGGGAGACCGAGGGCACGGCGAGCGGCGTGGCGGGACTCGCCCTGCGGCCGGCCCTGGAGGCGGTGCTGATGGTCGTCGACGAGCCCGCCACCGAGGAACAGCTCGCCAAGATCCTCCAGCGGCCGCGGCGGGCCGTGGCGGACGCGCTGCGGGAGCTGGCCGACGAGTACACCGTGCAGGGGCGCGGCTTCGAGCTGCGCCGGGTCGCCGGGGGCTGGCGGTTCTACACGCGCCCGGAGTACGCGGACGCCGTCGAGGGGTTCGTGCTCGACGGGCAGATCGCCCGGCTCACCCAGGCCGCTCTGGAGACCCTCGCGGTCGTCGCGTACCGCCAGCCGGTGAGCCGGTCGCGCGTCTCCGCGGTGCGCGGGGTCAACTGTGACGGGGTCATGCGGACCCTGTTGCAGCGGGGGCTGGTGGCGGAGGCGGGCACGGAACCCGAAACAGGTGCGATCCTGTACAGGACGACGAACTACTTTCTGGAGCGGATGGGCCTGCGCGGCCTGGACGAGCTGCCGGAACTCGCGCCCTTCCTCCCCGAGGCGGACGCGATCGAGGCCGAGACGCTGGAAGGGGTTCCGTCGTTCGACCCGGACGCACCCGATGCGCCAGGGTCCGAGTACACCGAGCACGCAGCCGACTAGACGGAATCTTTGATGCGAAGCAGCAGCGGCAGGAACAGCAGCGGAAACAACGGCGGGAGCCGTGGTGGCAACAGCGGCGGCCGCGGCGGTAGCGGCGGTGGCGCCCGGGGTGGCAGCGGCGGTGGCGCCCGGGGTGGCAGCGGCGGTGGCCGCGGCGACTTCCGGAGCGCCGGCAACGCCCGCGACGACAAGCAGGGCGGCGCCGGCCGCCCGAAGAAGCCGCGTCCCGAGGAGCGGCGGTACGACGTGGGCCCCGGCGGCACGCAGGACGGCCCGAAGTCGGGCCGCGGCGCCTCGGCGCGCGGCGGCGCCAAGGGCGGCCCCAAGCGTGGGCAGCAGCCCGCGCAGGGCCGCGGGCGCTGGGTCCCGGCGACCTCGCGCGAGTACGAGGCCAGGGCCGAGGAGCGCAACCGCGAGCGGTACGCCGGCAAGAAGGACGTGAAGCTCCCCAAGACCTTCCCCGGCGCCGAGCAGGAGGGCGAGCGGCTGCAGAAGGTGCTGGCCCGCGCCGGTTACGGCTCGCGCCGCGCCTGCGAGGAGCTGGTCGAGCAGGCCCGCGTCGAGGTCAACGGCGAGATCGTGCTGGAGCAGGGCATGCGCGTCGACCCGGAGAAGGACGAGATCAAGGTCGACGGGCTGACGGTGGCGACGCAGTCGTACCAGTTCTTCGCCCTGAACAAGCCGGCCGGCGTCGTCTCCACCATGGAGGACAACGAGGGCCGGCAGTGCCTGGGCGACTACACGAACAACCGTGAGACCCGGCTGTTCCACGTCGGACGGCTCGACACCGAGACCGAGGGCGTGATCCTGCTCACCAACCACGGCGAGCTGGCGCACCGCCTGACCCACCCCAAGTACGGCGTGAAGAAGGTCTACCTCGCGCACATCGTGGGTCCGATCCCGCGCGACCTGGGCAAGCAGCTCAAGGACGGCATCCAGCTGGAGGACGGGTACGCCAAGGCGGACCACTTCCGCGTCGTCGAGCAGACCGGCAAGAACTACCTGGTCGAGGTGACCCTGCACGAGGGGCGCAAGCACATCGTGCGGCGGATGCTCGCCGAGGCCGGCTTCCCCGTCGACAAGCTGGTCCGGGTCGCCTTCGGTCCGATCACGCTCGGCGACCAGAAGTCGGGCTGGCTGCGGCGCCTGTCCAACACCGAGGTCGGCATGCTGATGCAGGAGGTCGACCTGTAGGTCCGGCGTTCCGGGTCGCAGGGGGCTTGTCCCCGGCCGCCCCCTCCCTTTAGAGTCGCTCAGACCAATAAGGGAGGGGGCTGCCGCATGTCGCCGCACGGCTACGACAAACACGCCTATGAGCCCTTCGCCGTCACCGTGGACCTCGCCGTCTTCACGCTCCGCGCGAGCCGGCTGCACATCCTGCTCGTCGAGCGCGGCCAGGAGCCCTACGCGGGCCGCTGGGCGCTGCCCGGCGGGTTCCTCGCGCCGCAGGAGTCGGCGGAGAGCGCGGCGCGGCGCGAGCTGGCCGAGGAGACCGGACTGAGCGACGTGGCCGGGCTCCACCTGGAGCAGCTGCGCACCTACAGCGCCCCGGACCGGGACCCGCGGATGCGGGTCGTCTCCGTCGCGTTCGCCGCGCTCGTCCCCGACGCCCCGCAGGCCCGGGGCGGCGGCGACGCCGCACGCGCCGCGTGGCTGCCCTACGAGCCGGGGGCCCGCGGCGCCTACGGGCCGCTCGCCTTCGACCACGCCACCATCCTCGCCGACGCCCACGAGCGGATCGGCGGCAAGCTGGAGTACACCTGCCTGGCCACCGCGTTCTGCCCGCCCGAGTTCACCCTCGGCGAGCTGCGCCAGGTCTACGAGGTCGTCTGGGGCACCGAGCTCGACCCGGCCAACTTCCGGCGCAAGGTACTGGCCACCCCCGGATTCGTCGAACAGGTCCCGGGCGCGTCCCGGCTGACCGGCGGCCGCGGCAAACCGGCCGCCCTGTACCGGGCCGGCGGCGCCACCTCCCTGCTGCCGCCGCTGATCAAGCCCGCACCCGACGCCACGGAAGGCAGCCGCCGATGACGCTTCCCATGACCGAGCGCCCCGCCACCGGATCACTGCTGGGGCTCGCCCTCGGGGACGCGCTCGGAGCCCCGACCGAGTTCGACGACGTACCGGCGATCCTGGCCAAGTGCGGACCCTGGCGCGCCATGGAGCTGCCCGGCCCCGTCGCGTACATCACCGACGACACGCAGATGGCGCTCGCCGTCGCCCGCGGCCTGCGCACCGGCACGGGACGCGGGCTGCTCGGCCCGAAGCGCTGGGAGCGGCCGCTGCGCGAGGAGTTCGTGGACTGGTACCAGTCCCCGGAGAACAACCGCGCGCCCGGGGCCACCTGTCTGCGCGCGTGCGACCGGCTCAAGACCGAGGGCCGGGCCTGGCAGGACGCGAGCCAGCTGCACTCCAAGGGGTGCGGCGCCAACATGCGGGTCACCCCGCTCGGGCTCGTCCCGGGGCTGAGCGACGAGCAGCGGGCGGGCGCCGCCCAGATGCAGGCCGCCCTGACCCACGGCCACCCCACGGCGCTCGCCGCCTCCGACCTCACCGCGCACGCCGTGCGGCTGCTCGCCGAGGGCGCCGAACCGACCGGTCTCGTCGGCCGCCTGCGCTCGTACGCGTACGACAACCGCGGGACCTACCACGAGCGGTGGCTCGGCGACCTGTGGACGCGGGGCGGGGCGGCGACGCCCGAGGCGTTCATCGCCACCGGCTGGGACGAGTGCCTCGGCGTCCTGGACCGGCTGCGGGACGCCCTGGCCGCCCCCTCCCCGGAGACCGACCCCTGCCTGGCCACCGGCGCCGGGTGGATCGCCGAGGAGGCGCTCGCCACCGGCCTGCTGTGCTTCCTGCTCTTCGTGGACGCACCGGTGCTCGCGCTGCGCCGCGCCGCCTGCACCTCCGGCGACTCGGACTCGATCGCGGCGCTGACCGGCGCCTTCGCGGGCGCCCACCTCGGGCCGGACGGCTGGCCGCCGGAGTGGGTGGCCCGCGTCGAGCACCGCGACGAACTGCTCGCGTTCGGCGCGGAGTGGGACGCGGTCTGAGCAGGCCCTAAGCGGCGGCTTCCCGGGCGGAGGCGCGTCGCGTCCGGATCAGGAAGTCCTCGATCCGGGCCCGGTCCGGCTCCGGCGGCAGCGCGGTGCGCACCGCGGCCTCCTCCGCCTCGGCCGCCAGCCGGGTCATCCGGCGGTCGATCTCCGGCCACGGGACCTCGCCCCGCTTCACCGCAAGGAGCGGCTCGCGCTGCGCGCCCACGTCGATCGTCAGCTCACCGGTGCGCAGCAGGTCGCGGCAGGACATCAGCAGCCGCAGCAGGTGCATCGCGTGCTTCCAGCGCGGGGCGCCGTGCACGCGGACGTCGGCCTCCAGCTTCTTGCGCTGCCCGGCCGCGTACCGCGCGAACGTGGTGTGGGCCTGCCGCGAGAGGAACGCCGTGCGCAGCGCGAGCAGCTCGCGGCCGACCGGCGTGACGTGCTCGACGAGCGGGGAGTGCAGGCACTCCAGAACGTTCGGATTCGCCCGCAGCGCCAGCTCGCAGAAGCGCTCCAGCTCCCAGGAGAACTGCTCCGGCGCCGGCCCCTCGACATGGGCGGGCGGCTTCTCGAACCGCCAGTACAGCGGGGTCGGCGCGAGGTAGACGCCACGGCGGTCCGTGTCGCTCTCCTGCGTGGCCAGACCGAAGGCGCGCGAGCCCATGACGCAGGCGTAGACCGTGTGGTCGCGCACCAGATCCCCGGCCCGCGTGTGCTCCGCTTCCATGCCGGGAGCGTACGGCCTCCCGCGAGCGGGACGAGAGCGAATTTCCGCGCCGCGCCGCCGCTCCGTGGACAGCGCGTCTCGACAGACGGGCGCCGCGCGCCCCCGCCGGCCCGCCCCACTACGCTGACCATGGCAGACGTATGAACGGATCAAGGAGTGACACCGTGGCGGTACGAGCGGTCCGGGGCGCCGTGCAACTCGAGCGTGACGAGGCCGGGCACATGGACGAGCAGGTCAGCAAAGTGCTCACCGCCATCCTGGAGCGCAACCGGCTGACCGGCGACGACCTGATCTCGATCTGGTTCACGGCCACGCCCGACCTGCACTCCGACTTCCCGGCGGCCGCCGCCCGCAAGCTCGGCATCGTCGACGTGCCCCTGATCTGCGCCCAGGAACTGGACATCGAAGGCGCCATGCCGCGCGTCGTCCGCGTCCTCGCGCACGTCGAGACCGACCTGCCCCGGGCCGACGTCGCGCACGTCTACCTCGGCGCCGCGGCCGCGCTGCGCAAGGACATCGCCCAGTGAGAACCGCACTCGTCATCGGCACGGGCCTCATCGGCACCTCCGCCGCCCTGGCCCTCGCCTCGCGCGGCGTGCGCGTGCACCTCGCCGACCACGACACCGCGCAGGCCCGCACCGCCGCCGCGCTCGGCGCCGGGACGGACGAGGCCCCGCAGGACACGGTCGACCTGTGCCTCGTCGCCGTCCCCCCGGCCCACGTGGCCGCGACCCTGGCCGGTGCCATGCGCCGCGGCGCCGCCCGCGCCTACCTCGACGTCGCCAGCGTGAAGGGCGGCCCGCGCCGCGAGCTGGAAGCCCTCGGCCTCGACCTCACGGCCTACATCGGTACGCACCCGATGAGCGGCCGGGAGCGCAGCGGCCCCCTCGCCGCGACCGCCGACCTCTTCGAGGGCCGCCCGTGGGTGCTGACCCCGTCCCCGGCCACCGACACCGAGGTCCTGAACGTCGCCCTCGAACTGGTCGCCCTGTGCCGCGCCGTGCCCGTCGTCATGGACGCCGACGCCCACGACCGGGCCGTCGCCCTCGTCTCGCACATGCCCCACCTGGTCTCCAGCATGGTCGCGGCCCGCCTGGAGAACGCGGAGGAGAGCGCCGTACGCCTCTGCGGGCAGGGCATCCGCGACGTGACGCGGATCGCCGCCTCCGAGCCGGGCATGTGGATCGACATCCTCTCCGCGAACCCGGGCCCGGTCGCCGACCTCCTCTCCGCCGTCTCCGCCGACCTCGACGAGACGGTCCAGGCGCTGCGCGCGCTCCAGTCCGGCGACGACGCCAAGCGCCGCGCGGGCGCCGACGGCGTGGAGACCATGCTCCGCCGGGGCAACGCGGGCCAGAGCCGGGTCCCCGGCAAGCACGGCGCGGCCCCCGCCGCGTACGAGATCGTCGCCGTCCTCATCTCCGACCAGCCCGGCGAGCTGGCCCGCATCTTCGCGGACGCGGGCGCCGCGGGCGTCAACATCGAGGACGTCCGCATCGAGCACGCGACCGGGCAGCAGGCCGGTTTCGTGCAGCTCATGGTCCACCCCGCCGCGGCCCCGAAGCTGACCGCCTCGCTGCGCGAGCGCGGCTGGTCGATGCGGCAGTGAGAGCGGCAGTAAGAGGCGCTCGCGGGAGCCAGTAACCTTGTGCGGGGCGCCTTCGCGCCCCGCCCTCCTGCCTCGTGCACTCAGAAAGGTGTCCGTCACCGTGGAAACCGCCGCCCCGGCAGCCGTGATCGTCGCCATCGACGGACCCTCCGGCACGGGCAAGTCGAGCACCTCGAAGGCCGTCGCCGCCCAGCTCGGCCTGAGCTACCTCGACACCGGCGCCCAGTACCGCGCGATCACCTGGTGGATGGTGAACAACGGGATCGACCTGACCGACCCGTCCGCCGTCGCCGCGGTCGCGGGCAAGGCCGAGATCGTCTCCGGCACGGACCCGGCCGCGCCGACCATCACCGTCGACGGCACGGACGTGGCGGGCCCGATCCGCACCGGTGAGGTCACCTCCAAGGTCAGCGCCGTCAGCGCCGTCCCCGAGGTGCGCGCCCGCATCACCGAACTGCAGCGCTCCATCGCGGCCTCGGCCGCGGCGGACGGCCGGGGCATCGTCGTCGAGGGCCGGGACATCGGTACGACCGTGCTGCCCGACGCCGACCTGAAGATCTTCCTCACCGCCTCGCCCGAGGCCCGTGCCGCCCGCCGCTCCGGCGAGCTGAAGGGCGCCGACGTCAAGGCCACGCAGGAGGCCCTGATCAAGCGGGACGCGGCCGACTCGACCCGCAAGACGTCGCCGCTGGCCAAGGCCGGCGACGCCGTCGAGGTGGACACCACCGACCTCACGCTCCAGCAGGTCATCGAGTGCGTCGTCACCCTCGTCGAGGAGAAGCGGACCGCCGCATGACCTCCGGCAGCCCTGCGGGCCCCTCGGAGCGCGGGGCCGAGATCGGCCGGCGCATCGGCGTCGGCCTGATGTACGGGCTGTGGAAGCCGCGCGTCCTGGGCGCCTGGCGGGTCCCGGCGAGCGGCCCGGTCGTCTTCGCGGTGAACCACGCGCACAACGTGGACGGCCCCATGGTCATGGGCGTCGCCCCGCGCCCGACGCACTTCCTCATCAAGCAGGAGGCGTTCGTCGGACCGCTCGGCACCTTCCTCGAAGGCATCGGGCAGGTGAAGGTCGACCGGTCCGGCGCGGACCGGACGGCGATCACCCGGGCGCTCGACGTCCTCGCCGCGGGCGGGGCGCTCGGCATCTTCCCCGAGGGCACGCGCGGCGCCGGCGACTTCGCGTCGCTGCGGGCCGGGCTCGCCTACTTCGCCGTCCGCGGCGGCGCCCCGATCGTCCCGGTCGCCGTCCTGGGAAGCACGGACAGGCGCGGCCGGTTGATAAAGAAGCTGCCTCCGCTGCGCAGCCGGGTCGACGTCGTCTTCGGCGACCCCTTCGAGGCGGGCGACGGCAGCGGACGGCGCACGCGCACCGCGCTCGACGCGGCCACCGTGCGCATCCAGGAGCGGCTCACCGCCCACCTGGCGGACGCCAGGCGCCTGACCGGGCGCTGAGCGAGACTTTCAGTAGTGGACCGCGGTCCGCCGCGGAACACCGATCACCACGAATGAACGACGAGGTACGGACTTCATGAACGACCAGATCCAGCCCGAGGGCTCGCCGGACCACGAGCACGGGGCGCTCGGCGACGCGGAGTACGCGCAGTTCATGGAGCTCGCCGCCGAGGAGGGCTTCGACGTCGAGGACGTCGAGGGCGCGATCGAGGAGGCGGGCCACGGCCCGCTGCCCGTCCTCGCCGTCGTCGGCCGCCCGAACGTCGGCAAGTCGACCCTGGTGAACCGCATCATCGGCCGCCGCGAGGCGGTCGTCGAGGACAAGCCGGGCGTCACCCGCGACCGCGTCACCTACGAGGCCGAGTGGGCGGGCCGCCGCTTCAAGGTCGTCGACACCGGCGGCTGGGAGCAGGACGTGCTCGGCATCGACGCGTCGGTGGCCGCGCAGGCCGAGTACGCGATCGAGACCGCCGACGCGGTCGTCTTCGTCGTCGACTCCACCGTCGGCGTCACCGACACCGACGAGGCCGTCGTCCGGCTGCTGCGCAAGGCCAAGAAGCCCGTGGTGCTCTGCGCCAACAAGGTCGACGGCCCCAGCGGCGAGGCCGACGCCACCGCCCTGTGGTCGCTCGGCATCGGCGAGCCGCACCCGGTCTCCTCGCTGCACGGCCGCGGCACCGGCGACATGCTGGACGCCGTCATCGAGGCGCTGCCCGACGCGCCCCCGCAGACCTTCGGCACCGCCATCGGCGGCCCCCGCCGGATCGCGCTGATCGGCCGCCCGAACGTCGGCAAGTCCTCGCTCCTGAACAAGGTGGCCGACGAGGACCGCGTCGTCGTCAACGAGCTGGCGGGCACCACCCGCGACCCGGTCGACGAGCTCATCGAACTGGGCGGCGTCACCTGGAAGTTCATCGACACGGCCGGCATCCGCAAGCGCGTCCACCTCCAGCAGGGCGCCGACTACTACGCCTCGCTGCGCACCGCCGCCGCCGTCGAGAAGGCGGAGGTCGCGGTCATCCTGATCGACGCCTCCGAGACCATCTCGGTGCAGGACCAGCGGATCGTGACGATGGCGGTCGAGGCTGGCCGCGCGATCGTCGTCGCGTTCAACAAGTGGGACACCCTCGACGAGGAGCGCCGCTACTACCTGGAGCGCGAGATCGAGACCGAGCTCGCCCAGATCGCGTGGGCGCCGCGGGTGAACGTGTCGGCGCGTACCGGCCGCCACATGGAGAAGCTGGTCCCGGCGATCGAGACGGCCCTGGACGGCTGGGAGACCCGCGTCCCGACGGGCCGCCTCAACGCGTTCCTCGGCGAACTCGTCGCCGCCCACCCGCACCCGATCCGCGGCGGCAAGCAGCCCCGCATCCTCTTCGGTACGCAGGCCGGCACCAAGCCGCCGCGGTTCGTGCTCTTCTCCTCCGGGTTCATCGAGCACGGCTACCGGCGGTTCGTGGAGCGGCGTCTGCGCGAGGAGTTCGGGTTCGAGGGGACGCCGATCCACATTTCCGTGCGGGTCCGGGAGAAGCGCGGGCGCAAGAAGTAGCAGTCGACTGCACAGTGCGCCGCGGGGCCGGGGGAGGAAGCCTCAGTGCTCGCGGCGCGGAGCGGGCGGCAGCGCGGCCGGGAAATGACCCCCGGGGCCGGGCTGCCGCCCGTTCTGCTGCGGATAGTGGTGCTGGCCCGTCGCGTAGTACGGGGTGTGGTGCCGCGTCCCGTAGTACCCGGGCCCGAAGGCCGTGAAGCCCAGCTCCTCCTCGCCGCTGCGGTCGCCGGGCAGTGTCCGGAAGGACCGGCGGTACTCCGCGTACAGGGCGTCGTAGATCGGCGTGGCCGAGCGGCCCGACGCGTAGTCCTCCGAGGGACGCATCGACGGGATGTAGCTCGGGTACGGCTGGCGCCGTCCGGTGGCGGGGGCTGAGGTGGGGTCGTATGGGTGCACGTACGTGCCAACGACCCGGGCCCCCGACGGATGCGCCCTCGGCCTCGGCTTTTGCGAGACGTCAGCCGGGTGACCGGCGCGTTCGTCGGGGGCCCGGGGTGCGGGGCCGGCCGGCTCAGGTGCCCGCGAGCGGCATGGCGGCGGCGACCAGACGGCCGTTGGCCGCGGCCTTGTCGAGGGCGTCACGCAGCACGTCCTCGCGGGGCTGGCGGCCGATGGAGCCGGCGGGGGCGGCGAAGACGAGCACCGTGTGCGTCTTGTTGGCCGCCGCACGCCAGCCCTCGGTGACCACGAGCGGCTGGTGCGCCTGCCACCACGCGACCTGGGAGGGGGAGCCGCCGGTGCCGGGCTGGAGCACGGCGTGCAGCTGGCCCATGGCGAGCAGCACCGACCAGCCGGGCAGCGCGTGCGGCGGCTGGGTCAGCTCGGTGACCGGCATGAAACCCTGCTCGATGAGGAGCGGCAGGAAGTCGTCGCCGTCCGCCGTCACGGTGCCGGGACGGGAGATGGGGCCGGTCGGCTCGATGACGAGCGCGGGGTGCAGGTCGCCCGCGATCAGCACCAGGCCGCTGGTCACGCCGAGCACGGCCTGCGCCGCGCCGGCCTGGGCGGGCACGGAGGCGGCCGCCGCGTCGGGGGCGCCGGAGACGGCGCGCACGGCGCCCTGCAACTGGTCCTCGGCGACCTGGACCACCTGCGAGGGCAGGCAGCCGGCGTGGGCGAACGCGAGGACGGCGGTCTCCTCGCCCACGAACAGGACCGTGCTGGTGCGTTCCTGCCCGGCGTCACCGGGGGTCCGGCAGGACGTGCAGTCGTAACCGCCGGGGGTGTTCTCACCGGCGAGCAGCCGGTCGGCTTCGTCGTCGCCGATCTCGGCGCGTACGTCGTCACTCACGTCGAGCAAGCGCGGCACGGGGGCTCCTCTGGGTCGCATGCGTGCTGATGAAGGAACAACGGGCGATCCGCGGCCCGGGTCACGCCCACGACCGGACGGAATCCGCGCGGGGCCGGGCCGCGCGCGGTGCGCCGACCGGGTGGGGCCCGCGCGGCGCCCGCGGCGCGGCAGCGGAGGCGGTCGCGCGCCCCTGCTTAGCGTGGCCCGATGTACCTGATGCCTATGAAGCCGAAGTCGTACGGCCGGGCCGTGGTCCTCCTGGCCGGGCTGCTCGCCCTGGCCTGCCCGCCGGCCGTCGCGTCCGCAGCCCCGCCCCCCGCTTTCTTCGGGCCCGGGAACCCCGACACCGCGCCGTCCTCCGCGTGCGCGGACGAAGAGCGGCCGTGGTCCTGCATCGCCGAGTGCGAGAGCGGCGGGCGGTGGTCCGCCAACACCGGCAACTCCTACTACGGCGGACTCCAGTTCAAGCAGTCCACCTGGGAGGCGTACGGCGGCCTGAAGTACGCGCCGCGCGCCGACCTCGCCACCCGGGACGAGCAGATCAAGGTGGCCGAGAAGGTGCAGAGCGCGCAGGGCTGGGGCGCCTGGCCCGCCTGCGCGAAGCAGTACCGGCTCGCCGACCGCGGCCATGTCCCGCCGGGGCTGTTCGCGTAGCCTCCGCGCCCTACCGCACGCGGCCCGCGCCGCCCACCACCCGAAAGGCCTGTCTTCCGGGCGGCGGGTGGACGCGGGCCCACTCGAAGGAGCGATGGGAACCGGACGGCTGTTGACGTGGTCCACCGTCCTCACCAGCGACGTCGTCACGCTGATGGACAGAACGGCCAAAGGGTTCCCGCAGATGACTACCGATCAGGCAACTGTTCTGGAACAACATGATGATGAGGCACAACCCACGCCAGGGAATCCCTGTCTAACCATCCGGTAGGCGGAGCACCCGGGCCGTTCAGACCGAAAGCAGACCGTCCGGACCGGCCGCGAGGAATGGTGGGATACGGGGACGCATGCAGATTTCTTTCCTGATTCACAATGCGTACGGGATCGGAGGGACGATCCGCACTACGTACAACCTCGCCAACACCCTGGCCGAGCAGCACGACGTGGAGGTCGTCTCCGTCTTCCGCCACCGGGACGAGCCCGTCTTCGCGCCCGATCCCCGCGTGCGGCTGCGTCACCTCGTCGACCTGCGCCAGGACTCGGCCGGGTACGACGGCGACGACCCCGACTTCACGAAGGCCGCCGCCGTCTTCCCCCGGCAGGAGGGGCGCTACGACCAGTACAGCGCCCTCACCGACCGGCGCATCGCGGAGCACCTCTCCGGCGTCGACGCGGACGTCGTGGTCGGCACCCGGCCCGGCCTGAACGTGCACCTGGCGCGCCAGACCCGGCGCGGCCCGCTCCGCGTCGGCCAGGAGCACCTCACGCTGGACGCGCACTCCGCGGGGCTGCGCGGCCGGCTGCGCAGCGTCTACCCCCGGCTCGACGCGCTCACCACCACCACCGAGGCCGACGCCCGCGCCTACCGCGACCGGATGCGGCTGCCCGGGGTGCGCCTGGAGGCCATGCCCAACCCGGTGCCCGCGCCCGCCGTCGCTCCGGCCGACGGGAGCGGCAAGTGGGTCGTGGCCGCGGGCCGGCTCGCCCCCGTCAAGCGGTACGACCTGCTGATCAAGGCGTTCGACACGGTGCGCGCCGAGCGCCCCGACTGGCGGCTGCGGATCTACGGCGGCGGCAAGCAGAAGGAGAAGCTGCGCCGCCTCATCGACCAGCGCGGCCTGTACAACCACGTCTTCCTCATGGGCACCGCCCACCCCATCGAGCCCGAGTGGGCCAAGGGCTCGGTCGCGGCCGTGACGTCGACGTTCGAGTCGTTCGGCATGACCATCGTCGAGGCGATGCGGTGCGGGCTGCCCGTCGTCTCCACCGACTGCCCGCACGGCCCCGGTGAGATCATCGACAACGGTGTCGACGGACGCCTCGTCGAGGTCGGCAACACCGCCGCGATCGCCGGTGGCCTGCTCGAACTGATCAACGACGACGCGCTCCGGCAGCGGATGGCGGCGCAGGCGCTGACGCACTCCGCGCGGTTCGACCCCGCCCGGATCGCCGAGCGCTACGAGGACCTCTTCGGCTCGCTCACCGGCCGGGGCGGCTCCGTCGGACTGCTGCACCGGGCGCGCGGATCGCTGCTGAGCGGCGCCTACGCCGTACGCGACGCGCTGAGACCGCTGGAGAAGGGGCGCACCGCATGACCACCACCCCGCTCGCCTCGCCCCGCACCGACCCCCCGTCCGACGACAGGACCGTCCGCATGGCACCCCGCGCCGACTGCATCGCCGACTCCGCCGGCGGGCTCACCTTCGACGTCCTGGACCGGAGCGGCCCCGCCCCGGCCCACCTCGTGCTGGTCGGCCGGGCGGACGGCGAGGAGGTGCGGCTGCCGCTCACCCCGGTGGGCGAGGGCCGCCTGCGCGCCACCCTGCCGATCAGTGTCGGCCTGCCCGAGGGGCGCTGGGACGCCTACGCCCAGGTCGCCGGCGGCGACCTGGTGCGCCTGATGCCGGGGGTGAACGACCTGCGCTCGCTGGTCGACCGCGCGCCCGGCGGATCGCGCGGCTACGTGGCCGTGCGCATCCCGTACGCGACCAAGCACGGCAACCTCACGGTCCGCAGCTGGCTGCGCACCCCGCACGCCGAGGCCGGCGAACTGCTCATCGTGGACGGTGAGTTGACCGTCCACGGCCGCGTCTACGGCACGGAGTTCACCGCCAAGGCGCAGGCCGAGATACGGGCCCGCGCCGCCTCGGGGCCGGTCCTGCGCGCCGAACTGGGTGTGAGCGGCGCCGAGTTCACCCTGCGCATCGGCTACGACGAGCTCTCCGAGGGGCGCTGGGACCTGTGGCTGCGGCCCGGCGGGGAGGACGGGCCCGAGGTGCGCCTGGCCCGGCTCCTGGACGACGTGGCCGACAAGAAGCCGATCTTCGCCTACCCGGCGAGCCGGGTCCGTGTCGCCGGGGGCGAGCTGGAGGCCGAGCCGTACTACACGGGCGACAACGACCTCGCGATCGTGGTGCGCCCCGCGCTGTAGCGCGCGCTCACTCGCCGACGTGGGCGTCGGTGTCCGCGTTATGAGCGGTGTGGGCGGTGCGGGCGCCGGACTCGACGGACGCGTGCGCCGCGAACCGCGGGTGGTGCAGGTCGAACGCCGGGGACTCCGAGCGGATCTTCGGCAGCGTCGTGAAGTTGTGCCGGGGCGGCGGGCACGAGGTGGCCCACTCCAGGGAGCGGCCGAAGCCCCAGGGGTCGTCCACCTCCACCTTCGCCCCGTATTTCGCCGTCTTCCAGAGGTTGTAGAGGAACGGCAGGGTGGACAGGCCGACCAGGAACGAGCCCACGGTCGACAGCGAGTTCAGGGCGGTGAACCCGTCGGCCGCGAGGTAGTCCGCGTACCGCCGTGGCATGCCCTCCGCGCCCAGCCAGTGCTGCACCAGGAACGTCAGGTGGAAGCCGACGAAGAGCGTCCAGAACTGGATCTTCCCGAGCCGCTCGTCGAGCAGCTTCCCGGTCAGTTTGGGCCACCAGAAGAAGAACCCGGCGAACGTGGCGAAGACGACCGTCCCGAACACCACGTAGTGGAAGTGCGCCACCACGAAGTACGTGTCCGAGACGTGGAAGTCCATCGGCGGCGAGGCCAGGATGACGCCGGTCAGGCCGCCGAACAGGAAGGTCACCAGGAAGCCGACCGACCAGAGCATCGGTGTCTCGAACGACAGCGAGCCCTTGAGCATCGTGCCGGTCCAGTTGAAGAACTTCACGCCGGTGGGCACCGCGATGAGGAAGGACATGAACGAGAAGAACGGCAGCAGCACACCGCCCGTCACGAACATGTGGTGCGCCCACACGACCACCGACAGGCCGGTGATCGCCATCGTGGCGCCGACCAGCATCGTGTAGCCCCAGATCGGCTTGCGGCTGAAGACCGGCAGGATCTCGCTGATGATGCCGAAGAAGGGCAGCGCGATGATGTAGACCTCGGGATGCCCGAAGAACCAGAAGAGGTGCTGCCACAGCAGCGCGCCCCCGAACCGGGCCTCGAAGACCACCGAGCCGAACCGCCGGTCCGCCTCCAGACAGAGCAGCGCGGCGGCCAGGACCGGGAAGGCGAGCAGCACGAGGATCGACGTGAAGAGCGTGTTCCAGGTGAAGATCGGCATCCGGAACATCGTCATGCCGGGCGCGCGCATCCCGATGATCGTGGTCAGGAAGTTCACCGACCCGAGGATCGTGCCGAACCCGGAGAGCGCGAGACCCATGATCCACATGTCGGCGCCGATGCCGGGGGAGCGGGTCAGGCTGTTCAGCGGCGCGTAGGCGAACCAGCCGAAGTCCGCCGCGCCGCCCGGCACCATGAGCGAGCCGAGCACGATCAGTCCGCCGAAGAGGAACAGCCAGTACGACAGCATGTTCAGGCGGGGGAACGCGACGTCGGGCGAGCCGATCTGCAGCGGCATGATCTCGTTGGCGAAGCCGGCGAAGGTCGGGGTCGCGAAGAGCAGCAGCATGATCGTGCCGTGCATCGTGAAGAGCTGGTTGTACTCCTCGTTGGAGACCAGCTGGAGCCCGGGGCGGGCGAGTTCGGCCCGCATCAGCAGCGCCATCAGGCCGCCGGCCAGGAAGAACGCGAACGCCGTGATCAGGTAGAGGTGGCCGATCTTCTTGTGGTCGGTGGTGGTCAGCCACTCCACGACCACCCGGCCCGGCTGCCGTTCCCGGGCCGGTCCCACCGCCGGTGGCCCGGCCTGCACACCGGTCGTCCCCATCGCTTACCCCCTCGCTGCCGACGCGTCCCGGGCCTGCTGTCGAACACCGCCATGATGCTCGCGTCACGCACGTCGCGACAGGGGGCGGAGCCCTGCGCGGGACCCGGTGGGCAATTCCCGGACGGGTACAACTCGCCCGGCGCGCGGCGGGATTCGCCATGGGCGGGAAATCGGGAATGGCCCCGTCGGCACCTTTTCCGGACCGGTCCGGCGGCTTGCGTACGGTCCCGCGGAATTGCCCGCACGCCCGCCGGGGGAGCCCGCATAAGAAGAGCGTAAGAAGTCGGGAACCGCCCGATCGTGTGAGGAAGTTCGACAGAAACAACTGTCGTGATCTTGTGACGAAAGCGTGACCGTACCAACCCGTGGCGGGCTTGCGCGGGCGGCCCTGGCGCCGCCCGCGCCGACCGCCTACGGTGGCGGTATGGCACCCGTTCCGACCCCGCCCGCAGAGCCCCAGGACACCCCCGACGCGTACGTCGGACTCGCCGCCGAGCCGGCCGAACGGCAGGCGCGCGGCCGTGGCTGGTCGACCGTCCGGCAGCTGCCGCCGGGCGCGATCATCACGATGGAGTACCGCACGGGGAGGCTGAACTTCGAGGTCACCGACGGCACGGTGACGCGGTGCTGGAAGGGCTGAGCGACACGGAAGGGCCCCGGACCTCCTGAGAGGTTCCGGGGCCCTTCCGCTGCGCGGGCTGGTTGTGCGTACCGTGCCCGCTGGTCCTGGGGTGGGGTCAGGCTCTAGGCGCGCTGCGGGTCGGTGGTGGCGGCCCGCGCCGCGTTCCGGGCGGTCGCCGGGCGTCTGCTGCCCGCCGGGCTGACCGGCGTGCGCTCGCCGCGCGGGGTGTGCGGACCCGGCGCGAGCAGCGCGGAGGGGCGGCTGGTGGGGCGCGCGGCCCCGACCGGCTCGCGGGTCCTCGGGCCGTCCTCGGCGGGGACCGGGGTCCGGGCCGGGGTGGACGCGGCGGCCGGGGCGGGGGCGGCCAGGCCGGTGCGCCGGGTGCGCCAGCGGGTGCGCTGGTCGAGGACCAGGCCCTCGACGCGGGCGACCAGCGGCTCGAACCAGGGCAGCGCGAGCAGGATGAGCAGGCCCGCGGCCCAGCCGAGGAGGACGTCGCTCAGCCAGTGCGTACCGAGGTAGACGGTGGTCAGGCCGACGCTCAGGGAGATCACCGCGGAGACCGCGGAGAGCCAGCGCCTGGCGCGCGGGGTGGAGGCCAGGTAGGCGAGGATTCCCCAGGTCACCACGGCGTTGGCGGTGTGTCCCGACGGAAATATATCGCCGTTCTGCCACATCTCGTTCGAGCCGATGAGGGTCGCGTAGTGCGGGCCGGCGCGGCCCATGCCGAGCTTGGCGGCGCCCACCGTCACGTTCAGCAGGAGGAGTGCGGTACCGAACATCAGCAGGGGGCGCAGGGTGTGCTGGCGCCACGAGCGCCAGCCCAGCCACGCCATCACCATGACGGCGGTCGGGCCGCGCTGGCCGAGCACCACCCAGTAGTCGAGGAAGGCGTGGATCTGCGGCCACTGCTGGTAGGGGCGGAAGAACATGACCTGCCAGTCGAAGGCGACCAGCCACGACGTGGTCAGGACCGCCACCACGATCGCGAGGTAGAAGGAGAGCGTCAGCCCGAGGAGCACGGCGCGGTGCCGGCTCATCCTGGGCATGTCCAGGTTGGCCGGCCGTTCGGGCTCGCGGTCGAGCCGGGCGAAGACCCGCTCGATGCGCCGGGTCAGGTTTCGTTCGGTACGCACCCAATCGACGCTACAGCGGGCGCGCGGCGGACCAGCACGAAACAGAGGCTTTGTGATGACGATGTGATGTGGGATTCCTCTCAGAAGTCCCTTTGTTCCCGGCATTCCGTTTACCGGCCGCGGAAGCCCTCCGTTATTCGCCGATCGTTTCCCGTCTCTCGTTATGGCGCGCTTATAAATGCGTTCACCGCGTGCTGGCACGGAATTCTCCGTCCGGTCATCGGGCCCGCGATGATCGATCAGAGGCGGCCGGAACCGGTCATGGCGGGCCGGAACCGTTCAGCCAGAACGCCCCGTAGACCGCCGAGACCAGCGCCAGACTGCCGAGCGACCACGCCGACCTGCTGGTACGCCACCGGGCGAGCGCCACCGCGACCGGGAGCAGCAGCGGGAACGCGGGCAGCAGCAGCCGCGGTTTCGATCCGAAGTACCCCGAAGCACACAGGGCAAGCACCATGACGAACCCGGTGTAGACCAGCAGCGGCACCGGCTGGCGCTGCCGCACCCCGCTCACGTAGAGCCAGATCAGCAGCGCCACCCCGATGATCAGGCCCACCCCGGCGAGCGCGCCCCAGGGCGAGGCGAACCTGTCGCCGATGAACCGGGCGAAGGCGGCGCCGCCGTCGAAGCCGTTGCCCCACTGGCCCTGCACGTCCAGGTAGCCGAAGAGGCCGCCGCCGGTGCGGTGCCCGACCCACAGCACGTACGCCGCGGCGCCCACCGGCGCGAGCAGCACGCCGAGCAGCAGCCGCCACGGGGCCCGGCGCTCGCGCGCGATCCACAGCGCGGCCGCCACCCAGAGCGCCGCCACGACGGCCGCACCGATCGGCCGGGTCAGTCCGGCGAGCGAGGCCAGCAGCCCCGCGCTCACCCACTGCCGCCGCAGGACCGCGTAGAGACCCCAGGCCGCGAGGGCCGTGAAGAGGGCCTCGCTGTACGCCATCGACGCCACGACGCCGATGGGCAGCGCCCCCCACAGGACGGCCAGGCAGACCCCGGCCCGGCGCCCGTACACCTGGTCACCGACGGCGAAGATCCCCCAGGCCGCCGCCAAGGAGGCCAGCGCGCTCACCAGCAGGCCGGCGTCGGCGTAGGAGAGCGGCAGGACCGCGGCCCCGGCCCGCTCCAGCCACGGCAGCAGCGGGAAGAACGCCAGGTTCGAGTGGACGCTGCCGTCCGGCAGCGTCACCGACCAGCCGTACCCGTGTGCGGCGACCCGGGTGTACCAGAGGGAGTCCCAGCGCGCGCTCAGCAGCGTGTGCGGACTCTTGCCCGCGGCGGCGCTCCAGACGGCGAGCGCCAGCAGGCCGAGGGCGCGCACCCCCGCGTAGCCGAGCAGCACGGGCAGGGCCCGGCGCGGGATGGGCCGCCGATGCGGATCTTCGTCGTTCACGGCCCCGATTATCGACGCCGTCGCAGCCCGGCCGGTCCGCCGCCCCTGTCAGGCGAGTGGCGCACACCACACGGCTCCGGGCGCATCGTGAGAGGTCCGCCACGTGTCAGTGGCCTGAACTCGCGTACGCTGACGGCTCACTCGCCTTTCGCAGCGGGGCCGGGAGGCCGCTCCTCCCGGGCCGAAGACCGCGGGCATCCCCGGCCCGCGGATCCGCCGGACGCGAGGACCACTGGGAGGTACGCACATGTCCGGGACGAGCACGGCCGCCGGACGCCTGCGCGATCGAGTGGCGGCCGCCCGCACCCGCACCAACCGCTGGGTCGTCCTCGTGGTGCTCTGCACCAGCCTGCTGCTGGTCGCCCTCGACTCGACGATCCTCTACGTCGCCCTGCCCTCGGTCACCGAGGAGCTGCGGCCCACCTCCGTCGAGCTGCTCTGGATCGGCGACGCCTATCCGCTGATCTGCGCCTCGCTGCTGATCCTCTTCGGCACCCTCGGCGACCGCGTCGGCCGCAGACGGATCCTGCTGCTCGGCTACGCCCTGTTCGGCGCGGCCTCCGCGCTGGCCGTCCTCGCCGACTCCGCGCAGGTGCTGATCCTGGCCCGCGCCCTGCTCGGCATCGGCGGCGCGATGATCATGCCCGCGACCCTGTCGATCCTGCGGGACGTCTTCCCCGACCGGCGCGAGCGGGCCGTCGCCATCGGCGTGTGGACCGCGGTCGCCGCGGTCGGCGCCGCCACCGGACCCGTCCTCGGCGGTTTCCTCGTCGAGCACTTCTGGTGGGGCTCCGTCTTCCTCATCAACATCCCGCTGATGGCGGTCATGCTGCCGCTCTGCCGGATCCTCGTGCCCGAGTCCAGGGGGCGCGCGGACGGCCCCTGGGACCTGTTCGGCGCGCTGGTCGCCGCGCTCGGCGTGCTCGGTGTCGTCTACGGCATCAAGGAGCTCGGCATCGGCCGCGATCCGCTCGACGCGGCCGCGGTGGTGCCGTTCCTCGCGGGCGTCGCACTCCTCGTGCTCTTCGTCCGCAGGCAGCGCAGGCGCGAGCATCCGCTGATCGACATGCGGCTGTTCTCCCGCGCCGCGTTCTCCACCTCGGTCGGCTGCATAGTCATCGCGATGCTGGCGCTCGTCGGGCTCGAACTGATCGCCGTCCAGTACCTGCAACTCGTGCTGCGGATGACCCCGCTGGAGACGGGCCTGCGGATGCTGCCGCTGACGTTCGCGGCGATGGTCGCGGGGGTCATCGGCTCCGCGACGCTGCGCCGGATCGGGCCGCGCGCCATGGTCAGCTGCGGCTTCACGCTCACCGCCTGCGCCGTGCTGCTGCTGTGCCTGATGGGCGAGCAGGACCGGCCCTGGCTGCTCGGCACCGGGTTCGTCCTGCTCGGCTTCGGCTTCCAGTCCACCCTGTTCGGCGCCTACGAGTCGATGCTCACCGAGGCACCGGCCGACGACGCCGGGGGCGCGGCCGCGATCGGCGAGACCTCGTACCAGCTCGGCGCGGGCATGGGCATCGCGCTGCTCGGTTCCGTGATGAACGCGGCCTACGCGCCCCGGCTCACCCACGTCACCGGGGTCCCCGGCACGGCGAGCGGCGCGGCCGGGCATTCGCTGGGGGAGGCCTACCAGGTCGCGGCGCGGCTCGGCGGCGGCGCGGGGGCGGCGCTGCGGGAGGCCGCGCGGGCGGCGTTCGTGCACGGGCTGCACGTGACGCTGGTCGTCAGTGCGGTGCTGCTGTTCCTCGGTGCGGGGGCCGCGCTGCGGCTGCCGCGGCGGATGGAGTGCGAGGCGCCCGCGGCGGGCGGCGCGGAATCGGAGTCCCTCCCGGCCCGGTCGTCGGTCGGCTGATCCACCGTGCTGGTGCGCCCGGCCCGCGGCCGCGCGCGTCCGCCCTCCCACCCGCCCGGAACCCCGGGTCACCCATGGCGGGAAGGGCGCCGGGCGTCCACCCGGGACCCCTGTCCCGAGCGGAGCGCCTCAGCTCTGGTTGAAGAAACCGTCCGGCTGGGTCCGGGCCTCACGCCCCGAGACGATCTGCGTGTCCGCGGGGGTCAGCAGGAAGACCCGGGTGGCGACCCGGTCGATCGAACCGCGCAGGCCGAAGATGAGTCCCGCCGCGAAGTCCACCACGCGCTTGGCGTCGGCGGGCTCCATCGCCGTCAGGTTCATGATGACCGGGACACCGTCCCGGAACATCTCGCCGATCCGCCGCGCGTCCCGGAAGCTGTCCGGAGTCACGGTGCCGATGCGGCGGCCCTCCTCCTCGGCCTCCTCCGCGGCGACCTTCACCCGCGGGTCCGTCACCCAGGCGGCCGCGCTCGCGGCGGGCTCGGGGCCCTCGTCGTAATCGTCGTCGTAGTAACGCTCGTCATCGTTGTCGTCGACGAGGCCAAGCCAGGCACTCGCCTTGCGCACCGATCCCATGGACGCCTCCTCTCACACCGGTTCCTCTGCGTTCTGTATCCCCATCGTCGTCCATGATGCTGATGCGGCGCCAAGTGGATAGTCGCCGCGCGGGGTTTTCGTGACGGGACTGGTGCACAGTCAACACGGTGTCCTCCCGGTATTCCCAAGGGTCATGCGGGTAAAGCCTGCTGACAGTGAGTGAAATATGATTGTTCGTGGCATTTGGGTGAGGTGAGGGGCGTACGGGTGAACGAAGGGGCCTTTCGGGGGGTCGCTACGATGCGATCGTCCCGGTCCGGGCGGATCGACACAGCGTGTCGACTTGTTGACGGGCCGTCATCCGGCGTACGGGGGAGTCGCCTTGTTCGGAATCGTCCGGCCCTGCGGTCATCGGCTCGGTGAGGGGCTGCGCGCCCAGTGGACGGCCCACCTCTGCGGGCTCTGCCTGGCGCTGCGCGGGGACCATGGGCAGTTCGCCCGGGTCGTCACCAACTACGACGGCCTGCTCGTCTCCGTCCTGACGGAGGCTCAGTCGCAGCGGCCCGGGGACCGCCGCCGGCAGGCCGGCCCCTGCCCGCTGCGCGGGATGCGGACCGCGTCCGTCGCGCGGGGCGAGGGCGCGCGGCTGGCCGCCGCCGTCTCGCTGGTCCTCGCCTCGGCGAAGGTGCGCGACCATGTCGACGACCGGGACGGCGCGTTCGCCCGCCGCCCGGTGGCCGCCGCCGCACGGCGGGTCGCCGCGCGCTGGAGCCGGGCCGGGGCCGAGACGGGGTCCGCGGTCGGCTTCGACACGGCCGTGCTCGTCGACGCCGTCGCACGGCAGCCGGGCGTCGAGGCGCAGGCCAGGCCCGGCACCTCCGTGCTGACCGTCACCGAGCCGACCGAGACCGCGACCGCCGCGGCGTTCGCGCACACCGCGGTGCTCGCCGGGCGGCCGGGCAACGCGCGGCCGCTCGCCGAGGCCGGGCGGCTCTTCGGCCGGCTCGCCCACCTCCTGGACGCCGTCGAGGACCGGGCCGCCGACGCCGCCGCCGGGGCCTGGAACCCGCTGACCGCCACCGGGACCGGCCTCGCCGAGGCGCGGCGGCTCGCGGACGACGCCGTGCGCGGGGTCCGGCTCGCGCTGCGCGAGACCGACCTCACCGACGGGAAGCTGGCGCATCTGCTGCTCGCGCACGAGCTGGGACGGTCGGTGGACCGGGCGTTCGGCGCGCATGCCGCTGCCGCGTCCACGCCCCAGCGGGGTGGTGTGCCCGAGGGGTGGGTGCCGACCGGGGCGCCCGGTGGTCCGTATGCGCCGGCCGGCTCGGGGGCGTACGCCTCCGGCAATCCCTATGGGGGTGGGCCCGGTGGAGTCGGCGGGCCCGGCGGGCCCGGCGGGCCCGGTGGGCCCGGCGGGCATGGCGGGAGCGGGAGCGGGAGCGGGGGCGGGGGAGGCGGATTCTGGGGTGGGCCGTCCGTCCCGCCGCCCAAGCCCGGCAAGCGGGGGCTGCTCGCCGGGTGCGCCGTCGCGGTCGGTCTCTGCTGCACCTGCAAGGTGTGCTGCGCGGACGAGTTCGAGGGGCCCTGGTCCCGGAAGAAGCGGGAAGGGCTTTGCAGCAGCTGTGGGGACTGTGACTGCTCTTGTTGTGAGGCGTGTGAGTGCTGTGAGTGCTGCTCCTGTTGTGACTGTGGGGTGTGAGGTGCGGGGTGCGGGGTGCGTAGTGCGGGGTGCATGGTGCGGGGCGCGGAGGCGGGGGTGGGGGAGCGTGTGCCCGGCTGGGGGTGTGGGCGGGTGACGGTGCGTCGTGGCTGGTCGCGCAGTTCCCCGCGCCCCTGATGGGGCGCTGATGCGCCCCGGGTCTCTGGCGGGGTGGGGGGGGGCCCCGCCCCCCCGGGGGGGGGCCCCCCCCCCCCCCCCCCCCCCCGCGCGGCGCGGCGCGGGGGGGGGGGGGGGGGGGGGATTGGGGGGGGGGGGGTAGCGGGGGGCCCGCCCCCCCCCCCCCCCCCCCCCCCCCCCCCCCCCCCCCCCCCCCCCCTCGCGGAAGGGCGCGTCAGTCCTTGATTTCGGGTGGGGAGATGCGGGACGTGGTGATCGCTGAGGGGGCCGTGCCCCATTTCTTCAGGATCTTTGCGTACGTGCCGTCGGCGATCAGCTTGTTCACCGCGGCCTGGAACGCGGGGGCCAGCGGTGTCCCCTTCTTGAAGGCGAAGCCGACGTCCAGCCGGTGGAACTCGTTGAGGAACTTCAGGCCCTCCTGCTGCGTCACCGCGTAGCGCAGCCCGTTGATCGTGCTCATCACCAGGTCGGAGCGGCCCTGCTGGAGCGAGGACCAGACGGCGCTCGGCTCGGCGTACGTCTTGACGTCGTAGGCCTTCTTGCCCGCCTTCTCGCAGCCCGCCTTGCTCTTCTCCAGAGTCGCCTCGAAGGTGGTGCCCGCGCCCGTCGCCACGTTCAGCCCGCAGAGCTGGGTCAGGTCGGTGACCTTCTTCAGGCTGCTGTCCTTGCGGACGGCGAAGCCCTGGCCGTCGTTGATGTAGGTGACGAAGTCGATCGTCCTGCGGCGCTCGTCGGTGACGCCGAAGTTGCCCGTGCCGAGGTCGTACTTGCCGCTGCCCAGGGCGGGCAGGATCGCCTCGAACCCCGCGACCTGCTGGTCGAGGCCGATCCCGAGCACCTCGGCGACGGCCCGGGCGAAGTCGATGTCCTGCCCGACGATCGTCTTGCCGTCGGGCAGGTAGGCCGAGTTGGGGGGCGAGCCGCCGACGCTCACCGCGAGGGTGAGATGCCCGGAGCGGCGGACGTCCGCGGGGAGCAGCTTCGCCGCCGCGGGGTCCTTCGTGACGGCGGAGACCACGTCCGTGGTAGGGATCGTGGCGTTCTCGGCCGCGGCGGGCGCGGCGCCGCCGGCGCCGTCCCCGGAGCCGCAGGCCGTCAGCCCCAGGGCGGCGACGGTGATCAGCGCGAACGCCGAGGTCAGGGATGTGGTGCGCATGGGGTGGGGTTCTGCCCTTCGAAGTGGCCGGCACGCGGGACGGAGTGGGGCGAGGGGAGGGGAGGGTGCGACAGGGTGAAGGCGCGGGCGGGTGCGCGCGGCGGCGCATACCGGGACGCGTGAAGAGAGCGGTCGCGACGGAGGAAGCCGGACGCGACGCCGGGGCGCGCAGAGGCGCCGAGTGGAGAAGGAGGATCAAGGAGAGGTGACGCGCGCAGAAGGCGTCAGAAGGGCATCAACAGGACGCGGACCACACGCGACCGAAGTCGATGTGGGAGCGCGTGACCAGCCACTGCTGCGGATGCATGGGCACAGTGGAACAGGCATCCGTTTCGGCGTCAACTCACTTGAGACGGACGGCTCACAGTCCGGACAGCCTTGACAGCGCCCGCGATCCGCCCCGTACTCTCGGGGGCGGTACCGCTGCTGAGGGGCTCCGGTGCCGCGTCCGTGTCCACGGCCCAGGCGTGCGACCCGCAGGTGTGAAGGCAAGACCGTGCTGGACGTCCAGCACCACGGAGCCTTCTCATGTCCTCACAGACCCTCGCCCAAGCGCCGCCCTCGGCCCCGCCCGATCCCGCCGCCGTGCCGCGCATCGTCCCGCAGCGCCGCGTCGGCCAGTGGTGCGCCGCAGGCCTCGTCCTCGCCCTGCTCGCCCTCGCCGTCACCTCGGTCCTGCGCAACGAGGCCTTCCAGTGGGACGTCGTCGCCGAGTACTTCACGACGGCGGCGGTCCTGCGCGGGCTCGGGCTCACGCTCTGGCTGACCGCGCTCGTCATGGTGCTCGGCTTCGCCCTCGGCGCCCTGCTCGCCGTCATGCGGCTCTCCACCAACCCTGTACTGCGGGCGGTGAGTTGGGGATACGTGTGGCTGTTCCGGTCGATGCCCATCCTGGTGCAGCTGCTGTTCTGGTTCAACATCGGCGCCCTGTACCCGACGGTCCTCGGCGTGCGGACGGTCGACCTGTTCGGGCCCGTCACCGTCGCCATCATCGGGCTGACCCTGCACGAGGCCGCGTACGCCGCCGAGGTCGTGCGCGGCGGCATCCTCTCCGTCGAACGCGGGCAGGTCGAGGCGGCCCAGGCCCTCGGCCTCAGCCGGTGGCGCCGGTGGCGGCGCATCGTCCTGCCGCAGGCCATGCGCTCCATCGTGCCGCCGGCCGGGAACATGCTGATCGGCACCCTCAAGGGCACCTCCATCGTCAGCGTCATCGCCGTCCAGGACCTGCTGTACTCGGTCCAGCTCGTCTACCACCGCACCTACCAGGTCATCCCGCTGCTGCTCGTCGCCACCCTCTGGTACATCGTCGTCACCTCGCTGCTCAGCGCCGGCCAGTACGCCGTCGAACGGCACTACGCCCGCGGGACGGCGCGATGAGCGCGGCGCGGCCCGGCCGGCGGGCCCTGGTGATCGTGGGCGCCGGGCCGCGGGGGACCGGCGTCCTCGAACGCCTCGCGGTCAACGCGCAGGAACACACCGGCGAGTTGGCGCTCGACGTGCACCTCGTCGACCCCTACCCGCCGGGCGGCGGCCGGATCTGGCGGCGTGAGCAGTCACCGCTGCTGTGGATGAACTCGCAGGCCCAGGACGTCACCATGTTCACCGACGACACCGTGCGGCTCGACGGGCCGGTGCGGCCCGGGCCCGCCCTGCACGAGTGGGCCGGCATCGACGGGCGCGTCTTCGCCGACCGGCGGCGCCAGGGCGGCTACCTGCGCTGGGTGTTCGAGCGCGCCGTCGCCGAGCTGCCCGACGGCGTCACCGTCCACCACCACGCCACCCGCGCGCTGCGCGTCGGCGGACCGCGCCACGGCCGCCAGCAGGTGTGGCTGGAGGACAGGACCCGGCCGCTGCTCGCCGACGCCGTCGTCCTCGCCCAGGGCCACCTCGACGCCGAACCCGACGACGAACAGCGGGAGTTGAGCGCGTACGCCGCCCGTCACGGGCTGGTCCACCTGCCGCCGGACTTCACCGCCGACTCCGACCTGAGCGCGCTCGCACCCGGACAGGACGTCCTCGTCCGCGGCTTCGGGCTCGCCTTCGTCGACCTGATGGTGCTGCTCACCGAGGGGCGCGGCGGCCGCTACGAAGGGGACCGCTACCTGCCCTCCGGACGCGAACCCGTGCTGCACGTCGGGTCCCGGCGCGGCGTGCCCTACCACTCGAAGATCGGCTACGACTGGGACGCGACGGCGGGCGGGCGGCCACCGCTGCCGCGCTTCCTCGGCCCGGCCCAGATCGACGAACTCCTCGCCAGGAAAGGCGGGTTCGACTTCCGGGCCGATGTGTGGCCGCTCGTCGACAAGGAACTCGGGTACGCGCACTACCACCGCCTCTTCACCGCGCACCCCGGGCGCACCACGATGGCCTGGCACGACTTCGCGGAGAAGTACGCGGCCGCCACCCCGCTCGGCGCCGAGCTGGCGGCCCTCGTCGCGTCCGCCGTGCCCGACCCGGCCGACCGGCTCGACCTCGCCGCCCTCGACCACCCCCTCGACGGCGTCCGGTACGCCTCGTACGAGCAGTTGCAGGACGGGCTGCGCGGCCACGTCACCGCCGGTCTCGGCCGCCGCCACGACCCGGCGCACAGCCCCGACCTGGCCGTCTTCCTCGGTCTGCTCTCCGTGTACGGGCAGCTCGTGCGGCTCGGCGACATCGGCACCTGGTGGCACGGCTTCTTCAGCTTCCTTGCCTCGGGGCCGCCCGGCCCACGGCTGCGCCGGCTGCTCGCGCTCTCCCGCGCCGGCGTCGTGCGGTTCGTCGGCGCCGACATGCGGGTCAGCGCCGAGGACGGCGTCTTCCGCGCCACCAGCGCCACCGTGCCCGGCCACACCGTCGAGGCCCGCGCCCTCGTCGAGGCCCGGCTGCCCGGCCCCACGCTCGCCCGCACCCGCGACCGGCTGCTGCGCGAGCTGTACGAGGAAGGGGCCGCGTCGACCCCCGCCGGGCTGCTGGCCGTCGACCCGGACGACGGCCGGGTCCTGTACCGCGACGGCAGCGCCCACCCGCGCCGCTTCGCGCTCGGCCCGCAGACGAACGCGCGCGGCGCCGGCGCCTTCACCCGGCCCCGGACGAACAGCCCCTCCTTCCGGCAGAACGACGCCACCGCGCGCGCGGTCCTCGCGTTCCTGCGCGACCTCTCCTGTAGCGCCACCGCCGCCTGAGCTGCGCGTCCGCCCCGCACGTCTCGTCCGTCCCGACCCCGTGAGGTACCTCCATGCCCCTGACCAGCGATCCACCCCTGGAGAAGAGCGACACAGCGGCCACCGCCGCGCCCGGCACCGACTACGGCCGGCTGAAGGTCGTCCCCGTCCGCCACCCCTGGCGGTGGGCGGCCGTCGCCGCGACCGCGGTGCTGCTCGCCCAGTTCGTCCACGGCCTTGTCACCAACGCGGGCTGGGAGTGGGAGGTGTTCGCGGAGTTCTTCGCCGCGGACGTCGTCCTCAAAGCCGTCTGGACCACCCTCCAGCTCACCTTCTACGGCACCGCGCTCGGCTTCGCCCTCGGCATCGTGCTCGCCTTCATGCGCCTTTCGCGCAGCCGGTTCCTGAAGACGGTGGCGTTCGGCTACATCTGGGCGTTCCGCTCGATCCCGCTCATCGTGCAGCTCCTCTTCTGGTTCAACCTGGCCTACCTCTACAAGGAGTTGCAGTTCGGCATCCCCTTCGGGCCCGGCTTCTTCTCCTTCGACACGATGGGTCTGGTCGGCGCGATGAGCGCCGCCGTCCTCGGGCTCGCCCTGCACCAGGCCGCGTACGCGGCGGAGATCGTGCGCGGCGGCGTACTCGCCGTCGAGAGCGGCCAGTTGGAGGCCGCCGCGGCGCTCGGCATCCCCCGGCTGCGGCAGATCCGCCGGATCGTGCTGCCGCAGGCGATGCGCTCGATCCTGCCGAACGCCGCCAACGAGGTCATCTCCCTCTTCAAAGGCACCTCGATCGTCTCCGTGATGGCGATCGGCGAGCTCTTCTACCAGGTGCAGGTCATCTACGGCCGCAACGGCCGCGTGGTGCCGCTCCTCATGGTCGCCACCGCCTGGTATGTCCTGCTGACCAGCGCGCTCTCCGTACTCCAGCACTACGTGGAGCGCCACTTCGCGAAAGGCACCACCCGATGAGCGCCCCCGCCGCCGCCCCCGCCATGGTCGACATCAAGGCCGTCCACAAGAGCTTCGGAGCGCTGGAGGTGCTGCGCGGCATCGACCTGGAGGTGCGGGCCGGCGAGGTCACCGTCGTCCTCGGCCCCTCCGGCTCCGGCAAGTCGACGCTGCTGCGCACCATCAACCACCTGGAGAAGGTCGACAGCGGCTGGATCAGCGTCGACGGCTCCCTCGTCGGCTACCGCCGCTCCGGCGACAAGCTGTACGAGCTGCGCGAGCGAGAGGTCCTCAAACAGCGCACCCATATCGGCTTCGTCTTCCAGAACTTCAACCTCTTCCCGCACCTGACCGTCCTGGAGAACGTCGTCGAGGCACCCGTCGCCGCGCTCAAGCGGCCCCGCGCCGAGGCCGCCGAGTCCGCCCGCCGGCTCCTGGAGCGGGTCGGGCTCGCCGACAAGGCCGACGCCTACCCCCGCCGGCTCTCCGGCGGCCAGCAGCAGCGCGTCGCCATCGCCCGCGCCCTCGCCCTGGAGCCGAAGCTGCTCCTGTTCGACGAGCCGACGTCCGCGCTCGACCCGGAACTGGTCGGCGAGGTCCTCGACGTCATCAAGGACCTGGCCGACCAGGGCACCACGATGATCGTCGTCACGCACGAGATCGGCTTCGCGCGCGAGGTCGCCGACACCGTCGTCTTCATGGACGAGGGCCGCATCGTCGAGCGGGGCACCCCCGGCGACGTACTGGACGCGCCGCGCGAGGAACGCACCAGGGCGTTCCTGTCGAAGGTCCTCTGAACCCCGCTCGTCCCCCACTCGCACCAGACCACTCAGGAGTACGACCATGCTGTCCCGCCGCGCTCTCGCCGCCTCCGTCGCCGCGCTCGCCCTCTCCCCGCTGCTCGCCGCCTGCGGGGGTGACAGCGACGCCGCCACGACCACGGGCGACGCCGGCACCAAAAAGGTCGGCAGCATCAACATCGGGCCCGACCAGCACCGCATCCGTGGCAAGAAGGACGAGAAGATCGCCGCCCTGGTGCCCGAGGCGGTCCGCCGGCGCGGCACGCTGCGGCTCGGCGGCAGCGCCGACGCCTCGCCACCGCTCGGCTTCTTCGCCACCGACGACAAGACCCGGATCGGCTCCGAACTCGACATCGCCACCCTCGTCGCCGACACGCTCGGCCTCAGGCTCCAGTCGCAGCAGGTGAGCTGGGAGAACCTCTTCGTCGGGCTCGACAGCGGCAAGTTCGACGCCGTGTTCTCCAACGTGACCGTCACCGAGGAGCGCAAGGAGAAGTACGACTTCGCGACGTACCGGCTCGACAACATCGCCTTCGAGGCGAAGAAGGGCACGGACTGGCGGGTCAAGGGGCCGAAGGACGTGGCCGGCAGGACCATCGCCGTCTCCTCCGGCACCAACCAGGAGAAGATCCTCGTCGACTGGAGCAAGCAGGACGAGAGGGCCGGGTTGAAGCCCGTCACCATCAAGTACTTCCAGAAGGACACCGACTACTACCTGGCGCTCCAGTCCGGGCGCATCGACGCCTATCTCGGCCCGAACCCGTCCGCCGCCTACCACGTGGCCTCCGCAGGGCAGTCGCAGATCATCGGCTCCATCTCGGGCGGCGGCGACCTCGTGCAGGGCAAGATCGCGGCGACGACGAAGAAGGGCAGCGGACTCGTCGACGCCTACGCGGCCGCCCTGGACCACGTGATCGCGGACGGCTCCTACGGGCGCGTCCTGAAGCGCTGGGGCCTGTCGAGCGAGGCCGTCCCGAAGTCCGAGATCAACCCGAAGGGCCTGCCCAAGCCGTGAGCCCCCGCCTCCTCTTACGCTCCCGAAAGGTCCACCAGCCATGACCAGCCATCCGGGCCGGGGTCTGCTGCACCTCGCCGCGGCCGTCGACCTGCCCGGCACCCACGAAGTCGCGGCCGTCGACCTGCCCGGCACCCATGACGCCGCGCCCTACCTCCCGCTCGCCCGGCTCGCCGAGCACGGCGTCCTCGACTTCGTCACGCTCCACGACACCTTCGCCGTCCCGGGCCCGGAGAGTCTCGCCGTGCTCTCCCGGCTCGCGCCGCACACCTCCCGCGTCGGCCTGGTGCCGACCGTCACCACCACCCACGCCGGGCCCTGCCACGTGCGGGCCGCCGTCGCCACCCTCGACCGGGTGAGCCGCGGCCGGGCCGGCTGGCGCCCCGCCGTCCCGGCCTGCGACGACGAGGCCCAACTCTTCGGGTGCGGCCCCGCCATCGCGCCGCGCCCGCCGCAGGGCCACCCCGTCGTCGTCATCGACGCCACCCGGCCGCAGGCCTGCGACGTCGCCGCCCGGCACGCCGACGTCGCGCTCGTCGCCGCCTCAGGACCCGCCCGACTGGGCGACGTGCGCGACGGGTTGCGCCGCCGTGCCGCCGAACTCGGGCGCGACCCCGAGACCCTGCGGGTGCTCGCCGCGCTGCGGATCGACCTGAGCGGCGGCGAGTGCGCCGCGCAGCCCGGCCACGGCGGCGGCCCGCTGCCCACCGAGGACGGCCCGCTCTACCGCGGCGGGCCCGTCGACCTCGCCGACCTCATCGCCGACTGGCACCGCGCGGGCGCCGCCGACGGCTTCCACCTCACGCCCCTCGATCCGCGCCGAGACCTGGAACGCCTGGTCAACGGCACCGTGCCGCTGCTCCAGCACCGCGCCCTGTTCCGCACCTTCTATCCGGGCAGCACGCTCAGGGAACACCTCGGCCTCGACCGGTCCGTCAGCCGGTTCGCGGCCCTCGCGGGGGAGTCGTCATGAGGGCACCCCGCCGTGCGCGCAAGCCCGTCCACCGCGCCGTGCAGTTCCGGAGCGCCGACTTCCGGCCATCCCGGCGAAAGCGTGGCGCACGGACGGGGGGTGCCGACCGGAACCTGAACGGAACCTGACAACCGCCAGGTCCGGCCGACGGATGAGCGGGGACCCGGCGGCGTACGGACGGTACGGGCGGAGCCGCCGGGGTGCGCCCGCGGAGAAGCGGAGCGGAGGGTGAAGTCTGAAAGGCGCCCTTGTGTCGATCAGTCGACTCCCCGAATACTCCCGAACAGCGCTTGTCAGGGCCACGACGTGTTCGGAATCCGGGCACTCGCCTCCCTGGCTGCGCCTCACGGGCCCCGACCCCACGCGGGCCCCCGACTTCCCCTCGGGAGGAACGAGCAGTGAGGATCAAGCGCACCACCCCTCGCAGTGGCACGGCAAGACGGACCCGGCTGATCGCCGCGGGCACCGGCTTCCTCGCCGCGGCCGCCTTCGCCGCACCCTCGGCCCAGGCCGCCGACGCTCCCCAGACCTTCAGTGCCGCCGCGCTCGCGCAGACCAGTGACGCGGTGCGCGGCGCCGACATCGCCGGTACGGCGTGGGCCGTCGACGCCAAGACCAAGCAGGTCGTCGTGACCGTGGACTCCACGGTCTCGAAGGCCGAGATCGCCCAGATCAAGGAGGAGGCAGGGGCCACCGCGGGAGCGCTCAAGATCGAGCGTACGGCCGGCACCTTCCGCAAGCTGATCTCGGGCGGCGACGCCATCTACGCGAGCAGCTGGCGCTGCTCCCTCGGCTTCAACGTGCAGGACAGCAGCGGCGCGTACTACGCGCTGACGGCCGGTCACTGCACCGACGGCGCGGGCACCTGGTGGACCAACTCGGGGCACACCACGGTCCTGGGCTCCACCGCCGGCTCCAGCTTCCCCGGCAACGACTACGGCCTCATCCGGATCACCGGCTCGGTGACCAAGTCCGGCACCGTCGGCAGCCAGGACATCACGCGTGCCGCCACGCCGTCCGTGGGCACCACGGTCACCCGGCGCGGCTCCACCACCGGCATCCACAGCGGCCGGGTCACCGCCCTGAACGCCACCGTGAACTACGGCGGCGGTGACATCGTCTCCGGCCTCATCCAGACCACGGTCTGCGCCGAGCCCGGCGACTCCGGCGGCCCGCTCTACGGCGGCACCACCGCCTACGGCCTGACCTCCGGCGGCAGCGGCAACTGCTCCTCCGGCGGCACCACGTTCTTCCAGCCGGTCACCGAGGCGCTCAGCGCGTACGGGGTGCACGTCTTCTGACCCCGGCGGCCGTGCGGCCGCACGTACGTTCCTGAACCGCAGTCAAGGAGGAGCCCCCGCCCGGTCGCACCGGGCGGGGGCTCCTTGCTGTCTCCGGTCCGCACCCGGCCCTCCCGACGCGGGGGAGAGCGCACCGTAACGTTCGCGCCGCACCGTCGATTTCAGGACAGGACTAGGCCTTACCCTCCGCCGCGCGGCCCGTGCACAGGGTGTTTGCAAAGGGGACCGACGTGCGCGGGGCAGGGTTGCGAGCGGGGTGCGGGGCGCACCGGCCGGACCGTACGCGCGTCCTGAAGTCGACCTTGTGTGCCCCGTGCGCCGCTCGGGATAGTGGGCGCGTCAGCCTCACGGGACCGGCCCACCCCCCACATCCGGGCAGGTTCCCGACCCCCCACAGGAGGACGTGAGTTGAAGCACCGACGCATACCCAAGCGGCGTGTCGCCGTGGCCGGAGCGGGCATCGCCGCCCTGGCCGCCGCGGGCATCACCTTCCAGACTGCGAACGCCAGCACCGAGGCGCCCGATCCGGCGCCCCGGACACTCTCCGTCGCGAAGGCCGGAAACCTCGCCTCCGCCCTGGCGAAGGACCTCGGCGCGGACACGGCGGGCAGCTATTACGACGCCACCGCCAAACACCTCGTCGTCAACGTGCTCGACCGGGACGCCGCGCAGGCCGTCGAGGCGGCCGGCGCGCGGGCCAGAGTCGTACAGAACTCCCTCGCGGCCCTCAAGAGCGCCCGCACCACCCTGAAGGCCGACGCCACGATCCCGGGCACCTCCTGGGCCACCGACCCCGCCACCAACAAGGTCGTCGTCACCGCCGACCGCACGGTCACCGGCGCCGCCTGGGACAAGCTGAGCAAGGTCGTCGACGGGCTCGGCGCCAAGGCCGAACTCCAGCGCACCAAGGGGGAGTTCAAGCCCTTCGTCGCCGGTGGCGACGCCATCAGCGGGGGCGGCGGCCGCTGCTCCCTCGGCTTCAACGTGGTCAAGGACGGCCAGCCGTACTTCATCACGGCGGGCCACTGCACCGAGTCGATCTCCGACTGGTCGGACTCCAGCGGACAGCAGATCGGCACCAACGAGCAGTCCAGCTTCCCCGACAACGACTTCGGGCTCGTGAAGTACACCGCCGACGTGCCGCACCCCAGCGAGGTGAACCTCTACAACGGTTCCGCGCAGCAGATCACCAAGGCCGGTGACGCGACCGTCGGCCAGAAGGTGACCCGCTCCGGCTCGACCACCCAGGTCCACGACGGCACGGTGACCGGCCTGGACGCCACCGTGAACTACGGCAACGGCGACATCGTCAACGGACTCATCCAGACCGACGTCTGTGCCGAGCCCGGTGACAGCGGCGGCTCGCTCTTCGCGGGCGACACGGCGCTCGGCCTCACCTCGGGCGGCAGCGGCGACTGCACGTCCGGCGGTGAGACGTTCTTCCAGCCGGTACCGGAAGCGCTCGCCACCTTCGGTGCCGGGATCGGCTGATCATCCGCAGCGACCCGGCCCGCCCCCGCTCCGGCGGGGGCGGGCCCTTGCGCGGGTCACCGCTTCGGCCAGTACCACTGCGGTTCGTCCAGCGGGCCCTCCCGCCCCGCCACGGCCGTGCTCCCGAACTCCTTGACCAGTTCGACGGAGTTGAGGTCGACACGGTGGCGGGGCGCGTCGCGCTCCAGGGCGTCCGCGAGCGGCCGGGCGTGGGTGACCACGACGATCTGGGTCTGCCGGGTCGCCGTGAGGATCAGCTCGGCCAGCGGCGACAGCAGATCGGGGTGGAGGCTGGTCTCCGGCTCGTTGAGCACCATCAGGGACGGCGGGCGCGGGGTGAGCAGTGCGGCGGTCCACAGGAGATAGCGCAGGGTGCCGTCGGAGAGTTCGGCGGCGCCCAGCGGCCGCAGCAGACCGTGCTGGCGCAGGGCGAGTTCGAAGCGGCCGCCGTGGCTGACCACGTCGATCCGGCTGCCCGGGAACGCGGCGTCCACGGCCGCGTCGAGCGCCTCGTCGTCGCCGGTCTCGCGGATGGTCTGGAGCGCCGCGGGCAGATCCGAGCCGTCTGGACCGAGCACCGGGGTGCGGGTGCCGATCCGCGCGGTGCGGGCCGGCGCGTGCGCGTCGGTGCGTACGTGGTCGTAGAACCGCCAGGACCGGATCAGCTCGCGCAGTCGCAGCAGATCGGGGGCGAGCTGGGGGTCGGCCAGTTCGCTGAGCATGCTGTCGTAGGGGCGCAGGTCCTGGGAGCGGTGCCAGCCGCCGTCCGCCGTGCGGGTACGGACCGCGGGGCCCGCCCGGTCCGAGAGGAGCGCCGCCGGGCGGAGCACGGGGCCGGCCCAGGTCGACTCGCGCTTGATCTCGGGGTCCAGGCCGAAGAGCGAGTCCGCGTACGAGGGCGGGGGGTGCCCGAAGTCCACCGCGTAGCCGAAATCGTCCCCGGCGAAGCCGAGTTGCAGTCCGACCGGCGCCGAGCGGACCGTGCCCTGGACGGGGTGGACTCCCTCGCGCATCGCCCGGCTGATCCGCTCGGGCCCGGCCCACAGCACGGAGGTGAGCCCGCCCTCGCGGGCGAGCGCGGCGACGGCGCCGCCCCGGGCCGTGTCGGCGAGCAGCCGCAGCGACCGGTACAGGCTGGACTTGCCGGTGCCGTTCGCGCCGGTGATCACGTTCAGCCGGCCCAGCGGGACGACCAGATGGCGCAGGGAGCGGTAGTTCTCGACGGCGAGGGTCGTCAGCACGGCGTCTCCTGTCCTGCCGGTCGGGAACGGGCGGGAACGGGCGGGAAAGGGCGAGAACGGTCAGGAACGGGCGGGGGCGGTCGGGAACGGGCAGGGAGGCTCAGGAGGCGACGCCGACGTGCGTCGCGCCGTCCTCGGTGCTCCCGCCGCCGCGCCGCGGGCCGCTCCGCCGGCGCTCGCGCACGGCCGGCACCAGCAGCGTCAGCACGACGCCCACCACCGCCCAGGCCGACAGGACCAGTAGGGAGCGCGTGATGTCGTGGCCCTGGAAGTAGGCGAGGGAGCGCGCCGCCCAGGTGCCCGCGCCGGGCGGCAGCCAGGGCCCGATCGCCTGCCAGAACGGCGGCAGCATGGGCAGCGGGAAGGCGCCGCCCGCGCTCGGGTTGCCCGCCACGACGATCAGCAGCACGGCGAGGCCGATGCCGACGATGCCGGTCAGCTCCTCCAGGGCGAGCGTGATCGCGCCGACCGCGAAGGTGACGAGGGCGCCGAGCCCGGCCAGGCCCCAGAAGGAGCCGGGCAGCGCGCCGAGGATCGTCTCCCCGATGATGAGTGAGCCGCCGATGCCGCCGACGACCGAGACGAGCACCATCGCGCCGAGCCGGATCGCCGCGCGCTGCGGGCTGGTGGGCCGTGAACCGGCGCTGATCGACATGATCGAGGCACACAGATAGCCGCCGACGCACCAGCCGACCACGAGGTAGAAGGCGGAGAGCCCGTCGAAGTCGTGCGCCGATGCGGGGGCCACGTCGACCACCCGCACCGTCCGCCGCTCGGCGCCGTCGGCCTTGGTGGCGAGCGTCTCCAGCGCACTGGCCAGGACGGTGCCGCCGCCGGAGGCGACGAGCAGGGTGTCCTTGCTGCCCCGCGGGTCGACGACCAGGGCGCCGTCGATCTTCCGGTCCATGATCTGCCGGCGCGCCGTCGGCTCGTCGGCGACCACCCGCGGGTCCAGCGGCGAGCCGGGCAGCCGCGCGAGGCGCTGTTCGACCTGCTGGGCGGCCGCGGGCGCCGGGGCGACCACGCCGAACGGCACGTCCTTCGGCTTCGGATCGTGCAGGGCCCCCACGTAGGAGGCGATGAACAGCAGCTGGAGCGCGAGCACGCCGATGACGAGCAGGGCGGCCCGGGGAGTGACGGCGGATCTGAACTCGTCGGCGAACCTCATGCCCCCACGCTCCGGCGGGGCTCCCCTTCGTGCAGGCGGGGTGAGCCGAACGAGTGCCCCGCCCGTCGTCGTACATGCGTTCGAAAGTTGGTCTATGGTGGAGGTGGGGGAGGTGAGATCCGGTCGGCTCGAGGTGCGGGAGGTGCGCGTGGTGGACTTCACGCATCTGCACACCGTGTCCGGGTTCTCGGTGCGCTACGGCGCCTCCCACCCGGAGCGGCTCGCCGAGCGCGCCGCCGAGCGGGGCATGACCGCCCTCGCCCTCACCGACCGCTCCACCGTCGCCGGAGCGGTCCGGTTCGCCAAGGCGTGCGCGCGGCACGGGGTGCGCCCGCTGTTCGGTGCCGAGCTGGCCGTGGGCACCCCCGAGCCCGGCGCCCGCCGCAGGACCCCGGTGCGCGGCGGCGCCTTCGTCGACGAATCGACACCTCGGGCCACCTTCCTCGCCCGGGACGGGGCCCGCGGCTGGGCCGCGCTCTGCCGCCTGATCACCGCCGCGCACGCCGGGGCCGCGGGGGGCGCGGCCAAGGACGTCCGGGTGCCGTGGGAGGAGGCCCACGGCGAGGGCCTCACCGTGCTGCTCGGCCCGGACTCGGACGTCGGCCGCGCGCTCGCCGCGGGCCGCCCCGACCGGGCCGCGGCGCTGCTCGCCCCCTGGCGCGAGGTCCACGGCGACGCCCTGCGCCTCGAAGCCGTCCACCACGGCAGGACGGGGACCGGGCCCGGCTCGCTGCGCCTGGCCGCCCGCACCGTCGGCTTCGCCGCCGAGCAGGGGATCCGCCCCGTCCTCAGCAACGACGTCCGCTACGCCGACCCCGGCGCGGGCCCCGTCGCCGACGTCCTGGACGCCGCGCGCCTCCTGGTCCCCGTCGACCCCACCAAGGAGCTGGACAGCGGCGAACGGTGGCTGAAGGGACCCGACGCCATGCTGCGCGAGGCCGAGCGGATCGTGGAGGCGGCCGGTTTCCACCGGGGAGCCGCCCACCGGCTCCTCGACCTCACCCGGGACACGGCCGAGGCCTGCCGCGTCGACCCCGAGGACGACCTCGGCATCGGCTCCGTCCGCTTCCCCGAACCGCACCTGGTGGGCGCGGGCCGGCGCACCGCGCAGCGGGTCCTCGCCTCGCGCGCGACGGCCGGCCTGGTCCGCCTCGGCCACGCGGGCGACCGGGCGTACGGCGAGCGGCTCCGGCGGGAGCTGGACATCATCGCCCACCACGACTTCGCCACCTACTTCCTGACGGTCGCTCAGGTCGTGGACGACGTACGGTCGATGGGGATCCGGGTCGCGGCGCGCGGCTCGGGGGCCGGGTCGCTCGTCAACTACCTGCTCGGTATCGCCAACGCCGACCCGGTCGAGCACGGCCTGCTGATGGAGCGCTTCCTGTCCAAGCGGCGGGCCGTCCTGCCCGACATCGACATCGACGTGGAGTCCGCGCGCCGGCTCGACGTCTACCGCGCGATCCTCGACCGGTTCGGCGCCGAGCGCGTCACCACCGTCGCGATGCCGGAGACGTACCGGGTGCGGCACGCGATCCGCGACGTCGGCGCGGCCCTGTCCATGGACCCGGCGGACATCGACCGCATCGCCAAGGCGTTCCCGCACGTGCGGGCCCGCGACGCCCGCACGGCCATGGCCGAACTTCCCGAACTGCGGGAGATCGCCGGTGAGTTCGGTGCGGACACCCGGCTGTGGGAGCTGGTCGAGGCGCTGGACGCGCTGCCCCGCGGGGTCGCCATGCACCCGTGCGGGGTGCTGCTCTCCGACGCCTCCCTGCACGCCCGCACGCCGACCGTGCCGACCAGCGGCGAGGGCTTTCCCATGTCCCAGTTCGACAAGGAGGACGTGGAGGAGCTCGGGCTGCTCAAACTGGACGTGCTCGGGGTGCGGATGCAGTCGGCGATGGCGCACGCCGTGGGCGAGGTGGAGCGGGCGACCGGCGCGGCCGTCGACCTGGACGCGATACCGCAGGGGGACCCGGCGACGTACCGGCTCATCCGGTCCACCGAGACGCTCGGCTGCTTCCAGATCGAATCGCCCGGCCAGCGGGACCTCGTGGGGCGGCTCCAGCCCGCCACCTTCGACGACCTGGTGGTGGACATCTCGCTGTTCCGCCCCGGGCCCGTCTCCGCCGACATGGTGCGGCCCTTCATCGAGGCGCGGCACGGCCGGGCCCCGGCCCGCTACCCGCACCCCGACCTGGCGGACGCGTTGCGGGAGACGTACGGCGTCGTCGTCTTCCACGAGCAGATCATCAAGATCGTCGACATCATGACGGGGTGCGGCCGCGACGAGGCCGACCGGGTGCGGCGCGGCCTGTCCGACGCCGAGTCGCAGGCCCGCATCCGGTTCTGGTTCGCCCAGCACGCGGCGGCCCGCGGGTACGACGCCGACACGGTCGCGCGGACCTGGGAGATCGTGGAGGCGTTCGGTTCGTACGGCTTCTGCAAGGCGCACGCCGTGGCCTTCGCCGTCCCCACCTACCAGTCGGCGTGGCTGAAGGCGCACCATCCGGCGGCCTTCTACGCGGGGCTGCTCACGCACGACCCCGGGATGTACCCGAAGCGGTTGCTGCTCGCCGACGCGCGGCGGCGGGGGGTGCCGGTGCTGCCGCTGGACGTGAACCGGTCCGCGGTCGCCCACCGGATCGAACTGGTGTCCGATACCGGCGGGTCCGAAGGCACGTGGGGGGTGCGGCTCGCGCTCTCCGACGTCTACGGCATCAGCGCGGGCGAGGCCGAACGGATCGCGGCCGGACAGCCCTACGCCTCGCTGCTCGACTTCTGGGAGCGGGCCCGGCCCAGCCGGCCGCTCGCCACTCGGCTCGCCCAGGTCGGCGCGCTCGACGCGTTCGGCGCCAACCGTCGTGACCTGCAACTGCACCTGACGGAGCTGCAGCGCTCGGGCCGGGGGGCGCGCGGCGAGCAGCTGCCGCTGACCGGTGGGCGGCGCACCGCGCCGGCCGGGCTGCCCGACCTCGGCGACGCGGAGCGGATGAGCGCTGAGCTGGGCGTGCTCGGCATGGACGCGTCGCGACACCTCATGGGCGACTACGAGCAGTTCCTGGCCGAGCTGGGGGTGGTGTCGGCGCGGCGGCTGCGCGAGGCCGAGCACGGCGCCACCGTGCTGGTGGCCGGGGCCAAGGCGGCCACCCAGACCCCGCCGATCCGGTCCGGGAAACGGGTCGTCTTCAGCACCCTCGACGACGGCACGGGCCTGGTCGACCTCGCTTTCTTCGACGACGCGCACGCCGCGTGCGCGCACACCGTCTTCCACTCCTGGCTGCTGCTCGTCCGCGGCACCGTCCAGCGGCGCGGGCCGCGCAGCCTGAGCGTGGTCGGCGCGGCGGCCTGGAACCTGGCCGAGCTGACGGAGGTCTACCGCGAGCAGGGGCTCGACGAGGTGGCCCGGCGCATGGCCGCCCCGGCGTCCGGCGCCGACGGCGCGGCCGACGGCCGGGGCCCGGCCGGCACCGACCGCCGGATCCGCCTCTCCAACGGGTACGAGATGTACCCGTGGGCCGACCTCAAACCGGCAGGGGACGGTGTGATGGGCCCCCGGCGGACGCTGTGGCACCGGAGCCAGGGGAGTGCCGGGTGAGCGCGGCAGGACGCGGCCGGGGCGAGCCGGCCGGCGTGCTCTGCGTACGGTTCCTGCTGCCGCCCGGGCGCGAGGCGGCGCTGCCCCGGCTGCTCTCCCTGCTCGCCGGGTTCAGCCCGGCCGTCGAGGCGCTGCCGCCCGACACCGCGCTGGTCGATCTGCGCGGCGCCCTCCGGTACTTCGGGCGCGACGCACGGCAGCTCGCCTCCGTCATCCGGGTGCGCGCCGTCGCGCTGTACGGCGTAGAGTGCCTGATCGGCGCCGGACCCGGGCCGATGACCGCGCGGATGGCCGCGCGCGAGGCCGCGCCCGGGACGACCCGGGTGGTCGGCGACGTACGGGAGTTCCTCGACGGGCAGCCCGTCGACGCGCTTCCCGGGGTCGGCGCCGCCACCGCGCGGACGCTGCGCGAGTACGGGCTCGACACGGTCGGCGGCGTCGCCGCCGCGCCGCTGTCCACGCTGCAGCGGCTCACCACGGCGCGCACCGGACGCGAGCTGCACGAGAAGGCGCGCGGCATCGACCGCACCCGGGTCACCGCAAACGCCGCCACCCGCTCACTCGCCGCCGAACGCGCCTTCGTCCGCGACGAGTTGGACCCGTACCGGCACCGGCGCGCGCTGCTGGCCGCGGCCGACGAGGCGGGCGCCCGGATGCGGGACGCGGGCCAGGTGTGCCGCTCGCTCACCCTGACGGTGCGCTACGCCGACCGGTCCTCGACCGTACGCAGCCGGGCGCTGCCCGAGCCGACCGCCCACTCCGTCGCCCTCGCCGGGGCCGCGTACCGGATGTACGAGGCGCTCGGCCTGCAACGGGCCCGGGTGCGCGGGGTGTCGCTGCGCGCGGAGGGGCTCGGGCCCGCCGGGGCGGCGTCCCGGCAGCTGACCTTCGACCCGGTGGACGAGCGGGCCCGGGTCCTGGAGGCGGTGGCCGACCGGGCCCGGGCGCGGTTCGGTCCGGGGGCGCTCGTGCCGGCGTCACTGGCGGCCTGACGGACGGGTGACTGACCCTGTCCGCCGGGTCGGTGACACCTTGTCAGGGGCAGTGGGCGCAACTCGGTCGGGAATTTTTTACCGACGCGTAACTTCACGCCTCACCTACTCACGCGTAACTTGACGTGAGCACAGCAAACTCCTGCACCTCTCCCGAGCCGCGAGGAGCTTCATGATGCTGCCCGGATCCACGCTCCCCCGGAAGAGATGGCGGCGGGCCGTGCGCGCCCTCACCGTCGTCGCCGCTCTCCTCACCGCCACCATGACCCCCGCCGCGGTCGCCCACGCGGCGCCCGCCGCCACGCACAGCGGCTGGAACGACTACTCCTGCAAGCCGTCGGCGGCCCACCCGCGCCCGGTCGTCCTGGTGCACGGCACGTTCGGCAACTCCGTCGACAACTGGCTGGTCCTCGCGCCCTACTTGGTCAAGCGCGGCTACTGCGTCTTCTCGCTGGACTACGGGCAACTGCCCGGGGTGCCGCTCTTCAACGGCCTGGGGCCGATCGCGAAGTCGGCCGGACAACTGGACGCCTTCGTCGACAAGGTCCGCGGAGCCACCGGCGTCACCAAGGTGGACCTCGTCGGGCACTCCCAGGGCGGCATGATGCCGCGCTACTACCTGAAGTTCCTCGGCGGCGCCGCCGAGGTCAACGCCCTCATCGGCATCGCCCCCGACAACCACGGCACCACCCTCAGCGGCCTGACCCGGCTGCTGCCCTACTTCCCCGGCATCGAACCCCTGTTGACGCTCGCGACCCCGGGCCTCGCCGACCAGATCGCCGGCTCCGACTTCGTCACCAAGCTCAACGCGGGCGGCGACACCGTGCCGGGCGTCCGTTACACCGTCATCGCGACCAAGTACGACGAGGTCGTCACCCCGTACCGGACCCAGTTCCTCGCCGGGCCCGACGTGCGCAACGTCGTCGTGCAGGACCTGTGCCCCGCCGACCTCTCCGAGCACGTGACCATCGGCACCGTCGACCTCGTCGCCTACCACGAGGTCGCCAACGCCCTGGATCCCGCGCACGCCACGGCGACCGACTGCTTCAACTGACGTGCGGGGGCCCGCCGGCCGCAGTTGCCGGCCGGCGGGCCCCCGCACGGGGGAGCGGGGTCAGCGGCTGTGCCGGCCGGCCGTCACCGCGCGGCGGCGCACCGAGGCGAACAGCCCCGCCGCGCCGATGGCCAGGGCGGCCGCGCCGCCCACCGCGATGTAGGGGGTGGTGGAGTCGCCGCCGGTCTCCGCCAGGTTCTCCTTGCCGCCCTGGGCGGTCAGCTGCTCGTCCGCACCTGTGTCCGCGGCCGGGCCGGTGCCCGCGCTCGTGCCGGTGCCGGCCGCGGCGGCGCCGGTCGACGGGGAGGCCGACCCGTGCGTCCCGTGCGTCGCGGGGGCGTCGCCGCTCATGTCCATGCCGCCGTGGTCGATCGTCGACTTGTCGGCGTCCTGCGCGATCTGCTCGTCCGTCGGCGCGGACGGGGCCGCCGCCGGGGCCGGGTCCGAGGCGGCGGAGCCCCCGCCGTACGTCACGTCCGAGCAGGAGTAGAACGCCTCCGGGCTGTCCGAACGCTGCCAGACGCCGTAGATCAGCTGGCGGCCCGTGCGCTCGGGCAGCGTGCCGGAGAAGGTGTAGTAGCCGCCCGCGGCCGTCGGGTCCGTCTTCGTCGCGACCGGGTGCGCCAGGTCCAGGTCGGACCAGGCCAGCGGCTTCGACGCGTCGTAGCCCTGCTTCGTCAGGTAGAGGTTGAAGGTGCCCTTGTGCTGGGCGGTCACCTTGTACTTGAAGGTGTACGAGCCCGCCTCGACCCGCGTCGCGGGCCAGTCGGCCCGGGCCAGGTCCATGCCCGTGAACTCCTCGGAGTTCGCCGAGCAGAGCTTGCCGTCGGGGATGCGCTCCCGGGACTTGCCGCCCGCCGCGCCGTCCCGGATGCCGTTCCAGTCGTACAGGGCCTGCGCGCCGCCCGCGGCCACCGCCGCCTTGCACGCCGCCGAGGTGGGGCTCTCGGCGCCCTCGGCGTAACAGGCGGCCACCCGGCTGACCGGGTCGCCGAGCGTGCCGTGCGCTGCCGCGGGGGTGGTCGACAGGAGGGTCAGGGCCAGGGGGGCGATGCCGGTCGCGGTGAGCGCGGCGATCTTTCGGTAGACGGGCACGGGAGCTCCTGGGCGTTCGTGAACGGGGGGTCGTGGCAGCGAAGTTAGCCCGGGGAGCTGCTTGTTTCCGGCCTTCCGGCGGGTCTGAGTCGATCTTTATGGCGCGCTTAAGGGTGGGCTCAGACTGGGCTCAGGAAGGGCGCCTCAGGGGGGCGCAGGAGGGTGGTGGTGTGCGCGAGGGGGAGTGGCGTAGACAGGGCGGCATGAGCAACGCACCCTGCACGGTCCGGCGCGCCACCGCCGCCGACGTCCCCGCGATCGCCGCCGTCACCGACGCGGCGTACCGCCCTTACATCGCCCGTATCGGGCTCGTCCCGCAGCCCATGGAGGCCGACCACGCGGCGGACGTGGCGGCGGGCCGGGTGTACGTCACCGGGGAGCCGGACGTGATCGGCCTGGTCGTCGTCGAGGCCCGCCCCGGCCACCTCTTCCTCGACAGCATCGCGGTCCACCCCGCCGCCCACGGGCAGGGGGTGGGCCGCGGCCTGCTCGGCTTCGTCGACGAGCACGCGCGCGGACTCGGCCTTCCCGAAGTGCGGCTCTACACCCATGTGTCGATGGTGGAGAACCAGCGGATCTATCCGCGGTACGGCTACGAGATCGTGGAGCGCCGCGTCGACGGGCCCTACGACCGCATCCACTACCGCAAGCGTCTCAGCGCCGTCTGACCGGCCCGCCTACTCGTCCGGCCACCACGTCTTGCGCACGTCCTTGCGCACCTCGGCGCGCTCGCGGGCCGGCTCGGCCGCCTCGTCCCGCAGCCGGCGCGTGATGGAACTCGCTCCGGTGGGCTTGTGCATGGTCACTCGGCGCATGGTGCCTCCTGTACCTTCACGGGTTCCGACCCGCTGCCGTTGTAGACCTGTTCCCGCCCGCATAGCCATCGAAGCGCAATTGTCAGTGGCGGTTGTCATGATGTGCCGATGAACCCGAGTGCGCGGAGCGAGCAATGGGACGCGGCGGCGGCCGCGTTCGACGAGGAACCCGACCACGGCCTGCGGGATCCCGCGGTGCGGGCCGCCTGGGCACAGCGGCTCGGGGCCTGGCTGCCCGCGCGCCCCGGCGACCTCGTGGACCTCGGCTGCGGGACCGGCTCCCTGTCCCTGCTCGCGGCCGAGCGGGGCCACCGCGTCACCGGGGTCGACTTCGCGCCGGGCATGCTGGAGCGCGCCCGCGAGAAACTCGCCGCGTACGACGCCACGTTCCTGGCCGGGGACGCGGCGGCGCCCCCGGTGCCGCCCGCCGCGTACGACGTGGTGCTCGTCCGGCACGTGCTGTGGGCGCTGCCCGATCCCGCGGCGGCCCTGCGCACCTGGGCGGAGCTGCTGCGGCCCGGAGGACGCCTGGTGCTGGTCGAGGGGGTGTGGGGAGAGGTGAGCCCCGCCGGGATCCCCGCGCGGCGGCTGGTCGCCCTGGCGCGGGAGCTGTTCACCGACGTGACGCACGAGGAGCTGTCGCCGGACGCGCGCCTGTGGGGCCGCCCGGTGCGGGACGAGCGGTACGCGGTGGTCGCGACGGGGCGCTGACCCGCGGCGGCCCGTCACTCCAGCAGGGCCGGGAGGCCGCCGGCGCGGGCGCACCGGTCCAGGTCGTCGAGGGCCCGGAGCGCCGCGGCGGCTGCCGCCGGGTCGCGGGCGGCGAGGCCGCTGTCGGCGAACTCGTCCTCGTCCAGGCGCAGCACCTGGCCGCCGTCGGCACGGACCCACAGGTCGAGATCGAGGTCCTCGCAGACGACCGAGCCGTCGTCGGCGCGCCGGGCGGGCCGGGCGATGTCGCAGTACCAGCCCTTCAGCCGCCCGTCGCCCGCCCGTACCTCCTTGACGGCGTACCAGCGGTCGCGCCAGTAGTGCTCGGTGAACACGTCGCCCGGCTCGAAGCGCACGAAGCCGAAGTCGCGCACGCCCGCGCCCGCCCAGCCGGCGCGCACGGCGATGTGCGTGCCGTCGTCGGACAGCAGCAGCGCCGGGTAACTGATCTTCGTACGGCCCGCCTTGACCAGCGTGACCTGGATGCCGGCCGGGGCCCCAGGGGTGGGCATGGTGCACCTCCGTCGCGTCGCACTCGTCGCCGGACCGCCCGGGCGCGGACGGTCACGGGTCTGCGCCGCACGCTACGTTCCCCCGCGCCCGGGGGCCTCCGAATTTCCGCGCGGACCGTGCCCCCGGGGCCGGATGCTGCGCGGCGTGCGGCGCTGCGGGAGAATCGGGCACGTGACCTTGAAGATCCGTATGGACGACAGTGCCGCCCCCTACGAGCAGGTGCGGGCCCAGATCTCCGAGCAGGCCAGGGCCGGGACGCTGCCCGTGGGCCACAAACTGCCCACCGTGCGCGGCCTCGCCGAGGAGCTGGGCCTCGCCGCGAACACCGTGGCCAAGGCGTACCGGGCACTGGAGGCGGACGGGGTGATCGAGACGCGCGGGCGCAACGGCACGTTCGTCGCCGCCGCCGGGGACGCGGCCGCCCGGGAAGCGGCGCTCGCGGCGCAGGCCTTCGCCGACCGCGTCCGGCGGCTCGGCCTGTCCGAGGACGCGGCGCTCGCGGCGGCGCGGGACGCCCTGCGCGCGGCGTACGCCTGACGGCCGGGCGAGACGCGCCTCGTGGAGCGCCGCGCTTCTCCTAGGGTGGCGCGCTTGTCGTGGGGTGGCGCGCTTGTCGTGGGGTGGCGCGCTTGTCGTGGGGTGGCGCGCTTGTCGTGGGGTGGCGCGCTTGTCGTGAGGCGGCGCGCTTGTCGTGAGGTGGCGCGCTTGTCGTGAGGCGGCGCGCTTGTCGTGAGGTGGCGCGCTTGTCGTGGAGCGGCCGCTACAAGTACAGCCCTGCCTCCGGCCCGCCCCGCTGGTCCGGGACCGAGGTCGGCGAGATGCCGCGGCGCAGCGCGTACAGCTCGGCCAGCGTCGCGCCGTCCCGGCCCAGGCCCTCCTCCGTGCCGAGCCAGTCGGTCGCCTCGCGGCGGGTCAGCGGGCCCACCTCGATCCGGGCCAGGCAGCGGCCGGGGCGGACCACCGCGGGGTGCAGCCGCTCCAGGTCCTCGTTCGTGGTGACCCCCACCAGGACGTTGCGCCCCTGGCCGAGCAGGCCGTCCGTCAGGTTCAGCAGCCGGGAGAGGGCCTGCCCCGCCGTGTGCTTGGCCTCGCCGCGGATCAGCTCGTCGCAGTCCTCCAGGAGCAGCAGCCGCCAGCGGCCCTTCGCCGTGCCGTCGTCCTCGCCGATCGCGATGTCCATCAGGTAGCCGACGTCGGAGAAGAGCCGCTCCGGGTCGAGCACGCAGTCGACCTGGCACCAGTCCCGCCAGGAGCGGGCCAGCGTGCGCAGCGCCGACGTCTTGCCGGTCCCCGGCGGCCCGTGCAGGAGCAGCAGCCGCCCGGCGATGTCCTCGGGCCGGGTCTTCATCAGCTCGTCCAGGGCCTCGGCCACCGGCTCCGTGTAGTTGGCCCGGACCTCTTCCCAGGTGCCCGCGGAGATCTGCCGGGTCGTGCGGTGCGGGCCGCGCCGCGGCGACACGTACCAGAACCCCATCGTCACGTTCTCCGGCTGCGGCTCCGGCTCGTCGGCCGCGCCGTCGGTCGCCTGTCCGAGCACCCGCTCCGCCAGTTCGGCCGTGGTCGCCGTCACCGTGACGTCCGCGCCGCGGTTCCACCGCGAGACCAGGACGGTCCAGCCGTCGCCGTCGGCGAGCGTCGCGCTGCGGTCGTCGTCGCGCGCCGAGCGCAGCACGCGGGCGTCCGGCGGCAGCAGCGTGGCGCCCGAGCGGACCCGGTCGATGTTCTTCGCGCGCGAGTGCGGCTGCTCGCCCGTGGCGAAGCGGCCCAGGAAGAGCGCGTCGACGACGTCGGAGGGGGAGTCGCTGTCGTCGACGCCCAGCCGGACGGGCAGTGCGTCGAAGGGGTTGGCGGCCATGCCGCCATGATCCGGCACAATCGTGCGGCCCGCACCGAGATTTCCCGAGTGCGTCCACCCGGAGCGGGGCGGCCCGAACTCCCGTGTCGGCGCCGCGAGTCGTCCTCCGGCGCCGCGCTGCTCCCGCTCCGTTGGGCCTGGAGGCCTCCGGCGGGCGTCGCTTCTACGGGCGTAGCGTCCGCAAGTTGAGGGTATGTCATATCCGTGACATGTACCTGCAATTGAACGGCGGACGAATCCTCGTCTGGAGTACTTCCCGGTAACTCTGTGGCGTGCTACCACAGATGTGGCAGAGATCCTGCTAAGGGAGGTTCCATGAGACGTTTCCGACTTGCGGCATACGTGACCTCGTTCCTCTTCGCCGCCACGGCCGCCCTCACCGGGGCGAGCGTGGCGCAGGCGGCCGAGAACGCCGCCCCCACCGGCTATGTGGCCCTCGGTGACTCGTACTCCTCCGGGGTCGGGTCCGGCAGCTACGACAGCGCCAGCGGCAACTGCAAGCGCTCCACCAAGGCGTACCCGGCCCTGTGGGCCGCGGCCCACTCACCCTCCAGCTTCAGCTTCACCGCGTGTTCGGGTGCCAGGACCGGCGATGTCCTCTCCGGCCAGCTCGGCCCGCTCGGCGCGGGGACCGGCCTGGTCTCCATCAGCATCGGGGGCAACGACGCCGGCTTCGCCGACGTCATGACGACCTGCGTCCTGCAGTCCGAGTCCACCTGCATCAACCGGGTCAACCAGGCCCGCTCGTACGTCACCTCGACCCTGCCCGCCAGCCTCGACAAGGTGTACACCGCGATCAGCACCAAGGCCCCGGCCGCCCATGTGGTGGTCGTCGGCTACCCCCGCTTCTACAAGATCGGCGGCTCCTGCCTCGCGGGCCTGTCCGAGAACGAGCGGACGGCGATCAACTCGGCCGCCGACCTGATCAACGCCACCACCGCCAAGCGCGCCGCCGACCACGGCTTCACCTTCGGCGACGTGACCACCACCTTCACCGGCCACGAGATCTGCTCCGGCAGCCCCTGGCTGCACAGCGTGAACTGGACCAACATCGGCGAGTCCTACCACCCCACCGCGGCCGGCCAGTCGGGCGGCTACCTGCCCGTGTTCACCTCCGCCGCCTGACCGACCCGAGCGCCACCTGGTACGTGGGTGAACCAGTGGTGGCCCCGCTCGTCGGGGTCACCGCCTCACAAGTGATCCAGTACGCCACATAGTTGGACGTCACCGCGGCCGGATCGGGTCCCGACACGCCGTCACGGGCCTCCGGCTTGACGGCGACCGCTCCTTCACTCGCTGTGACGGCGGCGTCGGACGGAGCCGCCAGAGGGCCGCCAGATGCCCCGGTTGTCCAACTCGCCCTGGAATCAGTCGTATTCGGAGAGTAATCGGCAAAGGGGCGTCAACCACCCGTCGAGGGAGGTGAATCGTGCGACCGGGATACACGAGTGTCCCGATGGGGCGATAGGGTTAACCTGCCCGGGCCGGGTGCCCTCGTACGGGTGGGGAGTGACATGGAACAGATAACAGTGCGCAGCAGGCCTCGTGTGCCTGCGATCACGTGTGGGAGCAGCGCGACCAGTTCGCGTCTCGACCGCCATCTCTCGGTGCTCGGCGGCCCTGCCGTCCCGCAGCGCGAGGTGGCCGAGGCGACGACGCTGATGCGTGAGCTCACCGCACGTGACACCGCGCACGAGCGTGGCGGGAGTGCCGCGCGGGTGCGGCGGGTCTCGCTCTTCGCACCACTGCGGCGCCTGCGCCGCACGTTGTTCGGCGGCCGCTGACAGGCCGCCCGTCCAGCGGGACACAAGCCCGCACCCGGACTCCGCGCCGACCGGCGCACCGCCGCGCATCTTCACGACCGTCATCCCCACGGCATGCGGCGGGCGCCCCGGCCAGGAGCCCGGGTGCGGGCTCTCGCGTTCTCCGGCGTGCGTGGCCGCGCGGAGTGCGCCTTTCGGGGGCGCGGGGAACCGCGCGACCCGCCCCCGCTCGCCCGCGGTGTCACAGGAACGCGAACTGGCCGCCCGGGCCTTCCTCGGGCTGGTTCAGGACGGTCGCCGGGCGGCCGGCGGCAGGTGGTACGGGAAGGACGCCGGCCCGCCGCAGCTCGAAGGGGCCGATGAGTTCGCCCGGCTCGCTCCGCAACTCCCTTTGCAGCGGCTCTAGTTCGGCCAGAAGAGTCAGCACCGTGATGAGTTCGAGCAGCTCGGACGTCCACGGCTGGGGCCAGGTCGCCGGGCGCACGGCCGCCAGCGTGCCCGGTGCGCCCGGCGCGGTGCGGCGCGCGAACCACTGCTCCAGGACCCGGACCCCGCTGACGTGGAAGTCCCAGGCCGCCGCCGGGACCGGCGCGATGCGACCGTCGCCGATCAGCAGGGCCTCCTCCGCGCGGTCGTAGAGCAGCTCGGTGGGGCGGGGCGGCAGCGGCGCGCGGACGTAGGGACGGCGGCCGCCGGGCAGCCGCGGCCGCTCGGTGCCGGTGCCGCGGCGGTGCAACCACATGGCACGGCGGCCGAGTTCGACGCCGCGCGCCCAGACCTCCGGGTCCGCGGGCAGCGGCACCCGGCACTCCTTGGCGTCCCTGCCGCCCGCCGCCAGCACCCAGGCCGCCAGCTCCTCGGCGTCCACCGGCCGGCCGTAGCCGCCCGCGAGGTGTGCGAGCAGGCCCGGTGTGACGTTCGGTTCGGCGCTGCCGGGGCGCCGGTAGAGCGGGCGGATCCGGCCCGGCCGGCCCGCGGGGGAGCGGCCCTCCGGCAGGATCGCGCTGGCCAGCACGGCGGGGCCGCCCGCGTCGGGGACGTACCCCTGCTCGACGAGGAAGAGCTGGTGGTCGTCCGCGACCCGCCACAGCTCGGGCCGGGCCGCGTCGATCAGCCGCTGGTCGGGGATGAGCCACTGCTCGTCGAAGGGCCCGTGCAGCACCCGCACCGGCTCCGGGCACGGCCCCGCGGCCCGCGCCAGCGGCTCCGTCCCCGCGCGCTGTCCGGGCAGTTGGGCGGCGGCCGTGTGCAGGGTCCGGGCGCGGGACGGTTCGAGCAGTTCCCCGCGCCGGTCCGCGGGAGCGGTGAGGAACGCCTGCCAGCGGGCCTTCAGCGACGCCGGGTCCGGGGCGAGGGGCCAGCCCCGGCCCAGGCGCAGCGGCGCCACGGACCACGGCATGAGGTCCGCGAGCGGCACGGTGTCGGTGAGCGGCCCGTCGTTCGTCACGCCCGGCATGCTACGTCGCCTCCAGGGCGGGTCAGTCGGCGTCCAGCGTCACCGTGAACGAGAAGCGGTCCCCGCGGTAGTGGATGACCGCGACGTCCAGTACCTGCCCCTCCTCGTCGTACGTGATGCCCGTGTAGTGCAGGATCGGGCTGAGCAGCGGGACCTGGAGCAGCCGGGCCGTCTCCGGGTCGGCGAGGCGGGCCGCCACCGAGTCCGTGATCCGGCTGATCCGTACGCCGACCACGTCCCGCAGCACCTTCGTCATCGGCCAGCGCGCCAGGTCCGCCACGTCGAGCCGGGCGCCCAGGTCGGGGCGGAGGTAGTTGCGGGCGTGGTTCGTCGGCTCGCCCGTCTTCTCATCGCTGCGCAGCCGGTGGTACGTGGCGACGGTCCCGTGCCCCGGGAACAGGTCGGCGTACGCCACCGGGACCGGCGCCGGGCCGTGTTCGAGCAGTTCGGTCGCCATTCCGGACTGCTGCGCCACGATCGCGTCGACCGAGCCCAGCAGGCGCACCGGGGCGCCCTGGCGGGCCGTCGGCTCGATGAACGTGCCGCGGCGCCGGTGCCGGGAGATGAGCCCCTCGTCCTCCAGCTCCTTCAGCGCCTGGCGCATGGTCAGGACGGAGACCCCGTAGTGCCCGGCGAGCTGCTCCTCGGTGGGCAGGCGCAGGGGGTCCTGCGGGGAGCGGCCGAGTATGGAGGCGCGCAGGGACTGCGACACCTGGTACCAGAGTGGCAGTTTGCGGTTCAGGACGATCGAGTCCGGGGCGAATGACGTCACGGGGTTATCCGTATCTGGCGGGGGCGTTCTGTGCAATGCGGGGGTGGGGGCTGCGTCTTCGTGTGCCGGGTCACTGAATCGCGGGCGGCTGCCCGGCCGGTGGGGCTTCTCGCGCAGTTCCCCGCGCCCCCGAAGCATGCGGCTTCGCCGCAGCTTCCCCGGTCCCGGGCCGACCCGTCCGGATCGCGGCACCGGGCCGGTGGGGGCTGGTCGCGCAGTTCCCCGCGCCCCTGAAAGGCGCACTCCGTGCGCCCCTGTTTTCGGCCGCGGGTTCGGTGGGGCTTCTCGCGCCGTTCCCCGCGCCCCTGGAGGCTTGCGGCTTCGCCGCTGCCTCCAGGGGCGCGATGAGATGGCGCACGAAGTGCGCATCTCGGGGGCGCGGGGAACTGCGCGAGAAGCCCCACCGGCCGGGCAGCCGCATCGCGACCCGCGCGACCAGCCACGACGGACGGTCGGGCGCCCCGCGAACCGCACCCCGGCAGGCGGCCGACCGCGCGAGTCCTACCCGGAGAAATGCCGCTCCAGCCCCGCCCAGACCCCGTCATAGCCGCACTGCAAGTGCCCCGCCTCGCGTGCCTGCCGCGCCACCGTGATCGGCCACCGCGTCTCGAACATGAACGCCAGCCCGTCATCCACCCGGCGAGGGACGAGCTCCGCCGCGCTCGCCCGGTCGAACGTCTCCCGGTCGGGCCCGTGCGCCGACATCATGTTGTGCAGCGACCCCCCGCCCGGCACGAACCCCGCGGCCTTCGCGTCGTACGCGCCGTCGATGAGCCCCATGTACTCGCTCATCACGTTCCGGTGGAAGTACGGCGGCCGGAACGTGTCCTCGCCGACCAGCCAGCGCGGCGCGAAGACCACGAAGTCCACACCGGCGAGGCCCGGCGTGTCCGAGGGCGACGTCAGCACCGTGAAGATCGACGGGTCCGGGTGGTCGTAGGAGATCGTGCCGAGGACGTTGAAGCGGCGCAGGTCGTACACGTACGGGACGTGGTTGCCGTGCCAGGCGACGACGTCGAGCGGGGAGTGGTCGTAGGTCGCCGTCCAGAGGTTGCCGCAGAACTTGTTGACGACCTCCACCGGGCGCGGCGCGTCCCCGTCGTCCTCGTACGCGGCGACGGGGGCCCGGAAGTCCCGGGCGTTCGCCAGGCCGTTGGCGCCGATCGGGCCGAGGTCGGGAAGGCGGAAGGGCGCGCCGTAGTTCTCGCAGACGTACCCCCGGGCCGTCCCGTCGAGGAGCTCGACGCGGAAGCGCACCCCGCGCGGGATGAGCGCGACCTCGCCCGGCCGCGCCGCGAGCAGGCCGAACTCGGTGCGCAGCAGCAGCCCGCCGTGCTCCGGCACGATGAGCAGCTCGCCGTCGGAGTCGCTGAACACCCGGTCCGTCATGGGGGAGTCGGCGTGGTACAGGTGCACGGCCATGCCGGTGCGCTGCGTCACGTCACCGTTGCCGCCCAGCGTCCACAGGCCGGCCAGCCAGTCCGTGCCGGGCGCGGGCGCGGGCAGCGGGTCCCAGCGGCGCCGGTTGGGGTCGGGGACGGACTCGGTGAAGGGCGCGGTACGCAGCGCGCCGTTGTCCACGCGGGTGAACTCGGGGTGCGCTGCCGACGGACGGATCCGGTACAGCCACGAACGGCGGTTGTGCGCGCGGGGTTCGGTGAAGGCCGTGCCGCTGAGCTGCTCCGCGTAGAGGCCGAGCGGGGCGCGCTGCGGCGAGTTGCGCCCCAGGGGCAGGGCGCCCGGCACGGCTTCCGACCCGTGCTCGTTCCCGAAACCGGACAGATAGGCCAGACCCTCGGCCAGCTTGCGGACGTCGCCGCTCATCTTCGCTCCCTCGTCCCTGATTCCTATGCGCAACCGTAGGATTCGGTACGGTGCCGCGCAAGAGGCGGCCCGCCGGACGGTGCCCTCGGTGCGGCCTCCTCCCCGAGAGGGATCCGTGAACGTGAGCGTTGCTCTACTGTCCCGCTCATGTCCAGGACACCGCGCGTCCGCACCGCCGCCGTCCTCCTGGCGTGCGCCGTGCTGACGGGGCTCGCCGGGTGCGGGGGCGACGGCGGCGAGCCGCGCCGGGTCGGCACGCTCCTCGACCGCACCGACGACGCGGGCCACCGTTACCGGCAGGTCCGCGCCGAGGGCGCCCCCGAGGTCGGCGTCGTCGTCCAGCCGGACCCCGACCCCGCCCGGGGCTGGGACGTGCGGATCCGGGTGCGCCACTTCCGCCTCAGCCCTCCGGGCACCCCCGCGGCGGCGGTGCGGGGCCGCGGCTACGTGCAGCTCTCCCTGGACGGCCGCCGCCTCGCCCGGCTCCACGGCACCGCCTACCGGCTGCCCGCCGCCCGCGTCGGCCGCGGCACGCATCACGTCACCGCCCGTCTGCACGCCGACGACGCCACGGTCTGGTCGGTCGAGGGCACCCCGGTCGAGGCCACGGCCGACCTGACGTCGTCCGGCACGGAGACGGCCCCCGCGGGCGACCCGGACGCGTCCGGCACGGGGAGGACCACCGGGGGCGACGCGGATGCGTCCGGCACGGGGAGGACCACCGGGGGCGACGCGGACGCGTCCGGCACGGGGACGGCCACCGCGGGCGACCCGGACGCGTCCGGCACGGGGACGGCCACCGGGGGCGACGCGGACGCGTCCGGCACGGGGAGGACCACCGGGGGCGACGCGGATGCGTCCGGTACCGAGACGGCCCCCGCGGGCGCCCCGGACGCGTCCGGTACCGAGACGGCCCCCGCGGGTGACCCGGACGCGTCCGGTACCAAGGCGGCACCCGTAGGCGCCCCCGGCACGTCCGGCGCCGAGGCCACGGACCCCGCCCCCGTAGGGTGACCCGCATGTCCCAGCCCATGCCTCTGCGTCGCACGCCCGTTCAGCAGCGCAGTGCCGAGCGGCTCGGCCGGATTCTCGACGCCTGTGCCCGGCTGCTCGACGAAGCGGGGTACGACGAGCTGAGCACCAGGACCGTCGCGACCCGGGCCGACGTGCCCATCGGCTCGGTGTACCGCTTCTTCGGCAACAAGCGGGCCATGGTCGACGCCCTGGCCCAGCGCAATCTGGAGCGGTACGCCGAGCGCGTCGCCGAGCGGCTCACCGCCATCGCCGCGGACGACTGGCGCGGCGCCATGGACACCGTCCTCGACGAGTACCTCGCCATGAAGCGCACGGCCCCCGGCTTCGCCCTCGTCGACTTCGGCACCCAGATCCCCGTCGGCGACCCCGGCGCCGACCCCAACCACCGCGTCGCCGACACCCTCACCGGCCTCCTCGCCCCGCACCTGGGCCGCACCCCCGACGACGCCCTGCGCCGCGCCTTCCTCGTCGCCGTCGAGGCCGCCGACGCCCTGGTCCGCCTCGCCTTCCGGCTCGACCCGGCGGGCGACGAGCGCATCATCGAGGAGACCCGGCAGCTGCTGCGCGGCTATCTGGCACGTGTCCTGGACTGAACAGCGCGCCGTACCCTGCCCGTTGCTATGGTGTCGGCACCCTGAGTGACCGTAGGGGGACGTCATGGCGAGGGTGCTCTGCTTGCACGGGATCGGCCAGCAGTACGCGGGTGAGAGGGAGTTGCACGCCTCCTGGTATCCGGCCGCGTGCGACGGGCTGGCCCGCGCGGGCGCCGCCCCGCCCGCCCCCGGAGACCTCGACTGCGTCTTCTACGGCGACCTGTTCCGCCCCGCCGGGCGCACCCTCTCCGTCCTCGCCCCGCCCCTGGACGCTTCGGACGTCGCCGAGGGATACGAGACCGAACTGCTGCTCGCCCTGTGGGCGGAGGCGGCCCGCACCGACGCCGCCGTCGTCGCGCCGGACGCCCGCACCCTCGCCCGGACCCCGCGCGCCGTGCAGCGCGCCCTCGACGCGCTCAGCCGCTCCCGGTTCTTCGCCCGCCTCGCGCTGCGGGCGCTGGTCCTCGACCTCAAGCAGGTGCGGGCCTACCTCTGCGACCCGGACGTCCACCACGCCGTACAGGCACGGGTGTCGGCGGCCGTGACCGCCGACACCCGCATCGTCGTCGGCCACTCGCTGGGCAGCGTCGTCGCCTACGAGGCGCTGTGCGCGCACCCCGAGTGGCCGGTCCGCTCGCTGCTCACCCTCGGCTCGCCGCTCGGCATCCGCAACCTCGTCTTCGACCGGCTGCGGACCGGACCGGACGGCGGGCCCGGCGCCTGGCCGGGACCGGTCCGCACCTGGACCAACATCGCCGACCGGGGCGACGTCGTGGCCCTCGTCAAGGACCTCCGCCCGCTGTTCGGGGAGCGGGTGACGGGGCACCTCGTGCACAACGGGGCCACGGCCCACGACGTGACCCGCTACCTGAACACGCGGGAGGCCGGACAGGCGCTCGCCGACGCCCAGAGCCCCGGCTGAGCGGACACTCGATGCACAGAGCCCCGGCCGAAACCCCCGCGGCGCACCCGCCGCCGGCCCGCCGCTACCTGCTGTCCACCGCCGTGCCCGACGTCGCCGCCCACCCCGAGGCCCAGCGCTCCGAACTCGCCGACGACCTGCGCCGCATCGACGCGCTCTTCCTCGGCGAACTCGGCTACCGCAAAGGCGCCGACCTCGGCCTGAACCCCACCCGCGAACAACTCACCAAGGCCCTGCGCGCGTTCGCCACCGCACCCGACCGCGCCCCCGACGACTACGTGGTCCTCTACATCGCCGCGCACGGCATCACCGCCGACTACGACCACCGCCACCACCTGCTGCTCACGGACAGCGACGCCCGCCGACCCCGCGACACCGCGCTGCCCACCGACGCGCTCGTCGCCGAGGTGTGGGAGGACACCGCGATCGAGCGGCTCCTCGTCCTCGTCGACGCCTGCTACGCCGAGGAAGGCACCGACAAGGCGCTGCGCGGCGCCCTGGAGGCGCGCCGCTTCCGCGACCCCGTCACCGAGCACGGCAGCACCGGCCTCGTCCTCGTCGCCTCGTCGCGGCGCAAGGAGGAGAGCTACGCCGGCGCGCTATCCGCCGCCTTCGACCGGGCCGTGCGCCGCGAGGCCACCGCCGGCCACACCCCGGCGCACATCAGCATCGAGCACGTCATGGCCGCCATCGGCGCCGACCCCGAGGTCCCCCCGGCGCAGCGCCCCGTCTGGTCGCTCACCCACGCCACCGCCGGCATCCCCGCGTTCCTGCCCAACCCCCGCCACGTCCCCGACGCGGCCGGGCTCAAACTCGACGAGATCGACCGCATCGTCGCCCTCGGCAGCCGTGAACGCCTCGCCCGCGAACAGGAGTTGCTCGGCTTCTTCCTGCCCCGGGCGCGCGGCACCGACGTACCCACCGAGGAGGTCTGGGACTTCACCGGACGGCACGCCGCCCTCACCGAGCTGACCGCCTGGCTCGCCCCGCACCGCGCCGCCGAACGCCTCTGCGTCGTCACCGGGGACCCGGGCTCCGGCAAGTCCTCGCTGCTCGGCATGGTCGCCGTCCTGTGCGACCCCGAACGCGGCGCCGCCGTGCCCCGCGCCGGCCTGCCGCCCACCCTGCCCGAACCCGGCGCGATCGGCGTCGCCGTCAACGCGAGCCACAAGTCGACCCGGCAGCTCCTCGACGCCCTGTCCGCGGCCGCGGGCGGCGCCGCCGGATCGCTCGGCGCGCTCGCCGCGCAACTCCAGACGCGGACCGGGCCGCTGGTCGTGCTGATCGACTCACTGGACGAGGCGCTCGCCCCACAAGAGGTCGTCCAGGAACTCATCGCCCCCCTCACCGACCCCGAACGCCGTCTGCCGCTTCGCCTGTTGGTCGGTGCCCGCCCGCACATCGCCCGCCGTCTGCCCGCCTCCGCACACCGCGTCGACCTCGACGACGAGCGGTACGCCGACCCCGCCGCTGTCCGCGCCTACACCCGCGCGCTGCTCACCACCCCCGGCTCCGCCCTCGTCCGCGCCGAGCCCCGCCGGGTCGACGCCATCGCCGACGCCGTCGCCGAGGCGGCGGGCCGCTCCTTCCTCGTCGCCCGGATCACCGCCCGCACCCTCGCCCGCGAACCGCAGGTGCCCGACCCGGCCGACCAGCGCTGGCGCGACGAGCTGCCCCGGCTGCCGGGCGAGGCCATGGAGCGCGACCTCGACCAGCGGCTCGGCCCGCTCGCCGGGCAGGCCCGCGACCTCCTCCTGCCGCTCGCCCACGCCCAGGGCGGCGGCCTGCCCTGGGCCGGGATCTGGCCACGCCTCGCCACCGCGCTCAGCGGCCGCGACTACGGCGACGAACACATCGTCTGGCTGCGCCAGGCCGCCGGGTCCTACGTCGTGGAGAGCGTCGAGTCGGACGGCTCGGTCTACCGCGTCTACCACCGGGCCCTCATCGAGTACCTGCGGGAGGGCCGGGACCCCGCCCAGGTCCAGCGCGCGGTGACGCGGACCCTGCGCGGGCTCGACCACCCCTACGTACGCCGGTACCTGGCGCTGCACGCGGGCGAGGGCGGGGTGCTCGACCCGCTGGTGCAGGACGCCGCGTTCGTACTGGCCGCCGACCCGGGCCAGCTCTTCGCCGCCCTGCCCCGCCTGACCACCGCCGAGGGGCGGCGGGCCGGACACGCGCTGCGCGACAGCGAGGAGCTGCTGCGGGACCACGCGGGCCGCGGTCCCGACCCCGAGGCGCGGGCCGCGCTGCGGCTCGCCGCGGTCTGCCGCCGGGCCCGGGCGCTGGCCGACTCCTGCGACACGGGTGCGGGCGAACTGCCCTGGCGGGCCCGGTGGGCGGCCTGGAACCCGCACGAAGGGGCGCGCCGCTACACCGGCCTCAACTGCCGCACCGGCTGGGGCGTGGTGGTGCCCGGCGCGCCGGGCCAGGGCGCCGGCTACCTGGAGATGACCCCCTGGCGCGGCGACCGGGCCTGGTGGGACCTGGAGACCGGCGAGTGGGAAGCGGCCGGCGGCTACCCGGACGAACCGCACGGCGAGACCTGGACGGCCCCGCCGCAGCTGCCCTCGCGCGCGGCCGTCCTCTCGCACGGGCTGCTGATGCGGCCCCAGGGGACCTGGCAGCTCCACTGGCGGCACCACGTGCGGCTGCTCCACCTGTGGACCCAGGGCGGCGGCGACCCCGCCGTGTGGATGCTGCCACCCGCCGAGGGCCTCGACGTCGAACCCGAGCGCCGGCCGCTGCGGGCCGCGGAGCAGGTGGTGGTCCTCGCGGACGACGCCGGCCGCCCGGCGACCGCCCTGCTCCGCTTCGCCGGCGGCGACCTGCTCGCCTACCAGCTGGGAACCGCCCGCGTGTACCAGCCGCTGACCCGGCAGCAGCGCCGCCCGATGGGGCAGGACTCCATCGAGCAGTGGCAGGGCCTGAAGGACCGGTACGCGGCGTATCTGTCCCGGCGGGACCGGGACGTCACGGCGTGCGCCGCGCCGCAGGGACTGCCCGTCGGCCACGCCCTGGCCGGGCACGGGGACGGTTCGGTGCGCGTGCTGTCCTTCGGCGGGGCGCCGGCCCCCGAGACCCGCACCACCACCGGGCACGAGGGCGCCGTGACCCTCGTCGACCTGGTCACCGGACATCCGCAGGGCCGTCTCCTGGTCACGGCGGGCGAGGACGCCACCGTCCGGGTCTCCTCGCCGGCCGCCGGGGAACCGGTGCGCACCCTGCTGTCCGGGGACGGGCCGATCGCCGCGCTCGCCGTGCGCCGCGCCGGCCGGCAGTGGATCGTCGCCGTCGCCACCACCACCGGACACCTGCACCGCGTCGACCTCGACAGCGGGCGCCCGGTCGGGCTGCCCACCCGCATCGAGCGGAGCAAGGACGTCAGGATCGCGGTCTTCGACCTCGGCGCCGTCGCCTGCGTGTCGGTGCAGGGCGACGCGCGCGGCCTCCAGCTGTACGACCTCGTCACCGGCGACCGCGTCGGCGGACAGGTCCAGTCCCACGAGGCCGCCGCCGTGTGCACCGTCGGCGCCACCGTGTGCGTGGGCGGCACCGACGGCGTGATCCGGCTGTGGCCCACCGCGCAGGCCGCCGACTCCGTCCAGCTCCACGCGCACGACGGGCCGGTCCTCGCCCTCGGCACGATCCGCGGCCCGGGCGGCCGCTCCGCGCTCGTCTCCGTCGGCCGCGACTACGAGATCCGCTGCTGGGACCCGGTGCGCTGCCACGAGCTGTGGCGCCGCACGGTCCTCGACCCCGGCGTGTGGACGGTCGAACTCCTCGGCTGCGCCACGGTCGCCCCGGCGGGCGGGGACCGGGACCTCGTCGTCACCGGGGAGTACGGCGGGCGCGTCCGCGTCCTGGTCCTGCGGCACGGACTCCCGGCCGCGGCCCAGGAGTTCACGCTGCCCGAGCCCGTCACCGCCGTCACCACCGGCCGGGTGCGCGGCCGGTCGGTCGTCGTCGCCGCCACCGCGACGGGCCGCGTCGCCTGCTGGGACGTGGACGCCGACCGGATGTACGCACTGGGGCCGACGCCTGGCGACCCCGTATTCGGGGGGCCCGCGGGTGGCGGGCGCGCGCAGGGTGGGCCCGGACTTGGCGGGCCCGTACCCGGAGGGTTGGCGGACGGCGGGCCCGTACCTGGCGGGCCCGTACCTGGCGGGCCTGCACCTAACGGGGCCGTACCTGGCGGGCCCGTACCCAACGCGCCCGCACCCAACGCCCCCGCCCCCGGCAGCCCCGCCTGGACGACGGCGCTCGCTCTCGATCCAGACGGCTCCGGGCGGCTGGTGTGCGGCGCGCGCGACGGCACCCTGCGGGAGTGGTCGCTGCCGGGCTGCCGCAGGACGGGGCCGGTGCGCGCCGTGCACCAGGGGCCGGTGCAGGCGCTCGCCCTGGTCCCCGGGCCCGCCGGGACGCGGCTGCTCAGCGCGGGCGCGGAGCACGTCCTGAGCAGCGGCCCGGACGGCTGGCGCAGCCACCGGCCCGCGCCGGTCCGCTCCTTCCACGTGACCGGGACCGGCGTGCTGTGCGGGGACGGCACCGGCCGGGTCTGGCGGCTGACGGACTCCGGCGGCGGGTGGCGCGTGACGGAGGCGCTCGACGCCGTGCGCCCGGTCTCGGCGCTGACCACCCTGACCGCGCACGGCCGTACCCGCGTGGTGACGGGCAGCATGGCGGGCTCGGTCCAGGTGCGCGACGCCGACCACGGCGAACTGGCCCGGGACCTGCGCCCCCTGTGCGACAGCGGCGTGGAGGACCTGCACACCGTCGCGTGGCGCTCACCGGGCCGCGCCCCGCGCCCGCTGCTGTTCACCCGGAGCCGGCGCGGCCAGCTGGAGTACTGGGACTTCGGGGCGGGGGAGCCGCCCGGCGTCCTGGGGTCCCCGCTGACCAGCCCCGTGCCGCACGCCGACACCGGGCGGGTCCGGACCGTGGACGCGGCCGACGCGACGGACGGCGCGCAGTCGCTGCTCCTGCTCGACATCTGGAACGCCGCCCAGATCAAGCGGCTGTGGAACTACGCGAAGCGCCGCTGGGACGACGTGTACGACCTGCGCCTCGCCGTCCACGACGTGGCCCACGGCCCGCTGCCCGACCAGTGGTGCGCCCCGCCGCGGGGCAGGGTCGAGCCGTTCGACGAGTTGTTCGCGGTGCGCTGCGCGGGCCGGCTGCTCGTCGTCATGACGGTCCGCGGCGAGCCCGCCCGGCTGCTCGACGTCGCGACCGGACGCTGGACGACGCTGGCGTCGTCCACCGTGGTCGACGTGTTCGCGCTGCCCGGGCGCGACGCCGGTGAACTCCTGGTGCTGGACGACTACTTCGCCTGGATCTACCCGCTGGAGGAACTCCTCTCCCACGCCCGGGCCCCCGGCGACCGACCACCGCGCCACACCGTGCTGCTGCGCCGCCTGCTGCGCCGGCCACCGGGCCCCGTCGCCTCCGACGTCCACGTGATGGACGTCCGCCGGGCCCGGTTCGCCGCACTGCTGCCCGGCGGCGAGGCCTACGTCACCGCGGGCGGCGTCCACCTGGCCGTGGCGGCGGTCCGCGGCGGCGCGTCGCAGCGCTACGTCCGGCTCCCCGCCCGCTGCACCGCGCTGACCGTCGGTCCGGCCGGCGAGATCGTGGTCGGAACCCGCAACGGACCGATCCTGTTCGACTGACGGCCTCCCCCAGCGCCATACCGCTCGGTATGCTCGGCGTCCGTCCGGCCACCCGCCTGCGCCCCAGCCCACGCTCCGGGAGACGACATGCCCCGCACCGCCCTGCGTATCTGCCCGCTCTGCGAAGCGACCTGCGGGCTGAGCCTCACCCTGGAGGGAACGCGCGTCACCGGCGCCCGCGGCGACCGCGACGACGTCTTCAGCCGCGGCTTCATCTGCCCCAAGGGGGCCTCCTTCGGCGCCCTCGACGCCGACCCCGACCGGCTCACCCGGCCCCTCGTCCGCAAGGACGGGCGGCTCCAGGAGGTGGGCTGGGACGAGGCGTTCGACGCCGTGGCCGCCGGCGTGCGGCCCCTCGTCGAGGCCCACGGGCCGCACGCCGTCGGCGTCGTCCTCGGCAACCCGAACGTGCACACCATGGCAGGCGCCCTCTACCCGCCCGTCCTGCTCGGCGCCCTGCGCACCCGTAACCTCTTCACCGCCTCCACCGTCGACCAGATGCCCAAGCACGTCTCCAGCGGCCTGCTCTTCGGCGACGCGAACGCCATCCCGGTCCCCGACCTCGACCGCACCGACCACCTGCTGATCCTCGGCGCCAACCCCCTGGAGTCCAACGGGAGCCTGTGCACCGCCCCGGACTTCCCCGGCCGGCTCAAGGCCCTGCGCGCCCGCGGCGGCACCCTGACCGTCGTCGACCCACGGCGCACCCGCACCGCCGCCCTGGCCGACCGGCACCTCGCGATCCGGCCCGGCACCGACGCACTGCTGCTCGCCGCCCTCGCCCACGTCCTCTTCGAGGAGAAGCTCGTCGACGTCGGGCCGCACCTCGCCGACCACGTACAAGGACTCGGCGAACTCGCCGACGCGCTCGCGGACTTCACCCCCGAGGCCGTCGCCGGCCGCTGCGACGTCCCGGCCGCCACCGTGCGCCTCCTCGCCCGGGAGCTCGCCGCCGCGCCCACCGCCGCCGTCTACGGGCGCGTCGGCAGCACCACCGTCGCCTTCGGCACCGAGGCCAGCTGGCTCGTCGACGTCTTGAACATCCTCACCGGCAACCTCGACCGGCCCGGCGGCGCCCTCTTCCCGCTCTCCGCCACCGCCCCCGCGCCCCGCCCCGCGGGCCCCGGCAAGGGCTTCGCCCTCGGCCGCTGGCGCAGCCGTGTCTCCGGCCACCCCGAGGCCAAGGGCGAACTGCCGCTCGCCGCGCTCGCCGAGGAGATCGACACCCCCGGCGACGGCGCGGTCCGGGCCGTCATCGCCATCGCCGCCAACCCGGTCCTGTCCGCCCCCGACGGCGACCGCCTCGACCGGGCGCTGGACTCGCTCGACTTCATGGTCAGCGTCGACCCGTACCTGAACGAGACGTCCCGCCACGCCCACGTCGTGCTGCCGCCGCCCCCGCCGTCCCGCAGCGCCCACTTCGACTTCGCGTTCAACGCCTTCGCCGTGCGCAACCAGGCCCGCTACACCCCGGCCCCCGTCCCCCTCGCGGACGGGCAGCCCGACGAGTGCGCCCTGCTCGCCCGCCTCGTCCTCGCGGTGGGCGGACAGCACGGCGCACCGGCCGGCGCCGTGGACGAGACGGTCATCGCGGCCACCCTCGCCAAGGCCGTCGCCACCGCGCACTCGCCCGTCTTCGGCGCCGACCCCGAGCGGCTCGCCCGCGAGCTGACCGGCCGCACCGGACCCGAGCGCCGCCTCGACATGATGCTGCGCCTCGGCCCCTACGACCTCACCCTCGACGACCTGCTCGCCCACCCGCACGGCATCGACCTGGGCCCGCTGCAGCCACGGCTCCCCGCGGTCCTGAAGACCCGCGGCGGCCGGATCGACCTGCTGCCGGAGCCGATCGCCGCCGACCTGCCGCGCCTGCGCGCGGAACTGGGCCGCGCGGGCACCGGCCTCGTCCTCGTCGGCCGGCGCCACCTGCGCTCCAACAACAGCTGGATGCACAACATCCCCGCCCTGACCGGCGGTTCCAACCGCTGCACCCTCCAGGTCCACCCCGGCGACGCGGCCCGGATCGGCCTGACCGACGGGGAGCCCGCCCGGGTGCGGGCGGCGGGCGGCGAGGTCGTGGCCCCGGTGGAGGTGACGGACGCCGTGCGCCCCGGCGTCGTCAGCCTCCCGCACGGCTGGGGCCACGACCGTCCCGGGACCCGGCTCGGCGTGGCCGCGAAGGACCCGGGGGTCAACGTGAACCAGCTGCTCGACGGCAGCCTGCTCGACCCGCTCTCCGGCACCGCCGTGCTCAACGCGCTCCCCGTCGACGTCCGAGCGATCCTGCCCGTACCGTCGTGACCTGGAGTTTTGCGCTTATTGCTCGCGCGTCAACACCTTGTTAACGCCCGCGCCGCGCCCCTAACGTCGCGCTGACCGCCACCCCCGGGCGGCAGTTCAACGGCGAACGTAGGGACCCACTCCATGCTGACCATCCTCGGATTCGTCATGATCGCCACCTTCCTGGTGCTGATCATGATGAAGAAGGTGTCGCCGATCGCGGCGCTCGTGCTGATCCCGGCGCTCTTCTGCGTCCTGGTCGGCAAGGGGGCGCACCTCGGCGACTACGTCATCGCGGGCATCGGCGACCTGGCGCCCACCGCGGCGATGCTGATGTTCGCCATCGTCTACTTCGGCGTGATGATCGACGTCGGCCTCTTCGACCCGGTCGTCCGGGCCATCCTGCGCTTCGCCAAGGCCGACCCCGTCCGCATCGTCGTCGGCACCGCCGTGCTCGCCGCGATCGTCTCCCTGGACGGCGACGGCTCCACCACCTTCATGATCACCGTCTCGGCGATGTACCCGCTGTACAAGCGCCTCGAGATGAGCCTCGTCGTGATGACCGGTGTCGCCGCGACCGCCAACGGCGTGATGAACACCCTGCCCTGGGGCGGCCCCACCGCCCGCGCCGCCACGGCCCTGAAGGTCGACGCGAGCGACATCTTCGTCCCGATGATCCCCGCGCTCGCCGCCGGACTCGTCTGCGTCCTCCTCCTCGCCTACGTCCTCGGGCGCCGCGAGCGCAAGCGGATCGGCTACCTGTCCCTGGACTCCGTGGTCGAGGAGGGCGTGAGCGAGACCGCCGACGCGAAGGTCCTGGCCGGCGCGGGCGGCGGCGGCACGGGCACGGGCACCGCCACCAGCGGCGGTGACCACGCCGCGGCCGCGTACGAGAACGAGGACGGCGAGACGTTCGCCGGGCTCGACCCGCGGCGCGCGACCCTGCGGCCCCGGCTCTACTGGTTCAACGCGCTCCTCACCGTCGCCCTGCTCACCGCGATGATCATGGAGCTGCTGCCGATCCCGGTCCTCTTCATGCTCGGCGCCGCCCTCGCCCTCTCCGTCAACTTCCCGCACATGCAGGAGCAGAAGGCACGGATCGGCGCCCACGCCGAGAACGTCCTCAACGTCTCCGGCATGGTCTTCGCCGCCGCCGTCTTCACCGGCGTCCTCCAGGGCACCGGCATGGTCGACCACATGGCCGAGTGGGTCGTCGGCGGCATCCCCGACTGGATGGGCCCCCACATGGCCCTGGTCACCGGCGTCCTGTCGATCCCCTTCACCTACTTCATGTCCAACGACGGCTTCTACTTCGGCATCGTGCCGGTCCTCGCCGAGGCCGGGAACGCGCACGGCGTCTCCACCCTGGAGATTGCCCGCGCCTCCCTCGTCGGCCAGCCGCTGCACATGTCCAGCCCGCTGGTCCCGGCCGTGTACGTGCTCGTGGGCATGGCCAAGGTCGAGTTCGGCGACCACACCCGGTTTACCGTCAAGTGGGCCGCGCTGACCGCCCTGGTGGTCCTCGGCGCGGGCCTGCTGTTCGGGATCGTCTGAGGATGGTGCCGTGACGTACGAGTCCGGCGCGCGGCGGGGCTGGCTGCTCCGCCTCGTCCTCGCCTTCAGCTGCGCGCAGTCGGCGGTGTCGATGGCCCGGCCCGCCGTCTCCTACCGGGCCCTCGCGCTCGGCGCCGACGAGCGGGCCGTCGGTGTGATCGCCGGCGTCTACGCACTCCTGCCGCTGTTCGCCGCGGTCCCGCTGGGCCGGCGCACCGACCACGGCCGGTGCGCCCCGCTGCTGCCGGCCGGGGTCGTGCTCATCTCCGGCGGCTGCGCGCTCAGCGGCCTCGCGGGCTCCCTCGCGGCGATGGCCGCCTGGAGCGGCGTGATGGGCCTCGGCCACCTCTGCTTCGTCATCGGTGCCCAGTCGATCGTGGCGCGCCAGTCCCCGCCCGACGAACAGGACCGCAACTTCGGCCATTTCACCATCGGCGCCTCCCTCGGCCAGCTGGTCGGGCCGGTCGCCGCGGGCGCCCTGATCGGCGGCCCGGACATGGCGGGCACCAGCGCCCTCGCCCTGCTGGTCGCGGCGGGCGGCTGCGCGGTGGCGTTGACATCGCTGTGGCGCATCGAGTTCCGTCGTACGGGGACGGGGGCGCCGCCCAAGAGGGCCGCGGGCCGTGTCCCCGTGCACCGCATCCTGCGCACCCGGGGCGTTCCCGGCGGCATCTTCATCAGCCTCGCCGTGCTCTCCGCGACCGACATCCTCACCGCCTACCTCCCGGTGGTCGGCGAAGACCGGGGCATCGCCCCGTCCGTCATCGGCGTCCTGCTGAGCCTGCGCGCGGGCGCCACGATCGCCTGCCGACTGGTGATGACGCCGCTCATCGACTGGCTCGGCCGCTCCGTCCTGATCGCCACGACCTGCCTGCTGGCCGCCCTGCTGTGCGCGGGCATCGCGCTTCCCGTCCCGGTCCGGGCCCTCGGCGTGATGCTGGTGCTGCTCGGCTTCTGCCTGGGCGTGGGCCAGCCCCTGTCGATGACCACGGTCGTCCAGGCGGCCCCGCCGGACGCGCGCTCCACCGCCCTGGCCCTGCGCCTCACAGGCAACCGCCTCGGCCAGGTGGCGGCGCCCGCGTCGGCGGGCCTGATCGCGGGAGTGGCGGGCCCGGCGGCCCCGTTCGTGATGCTGGGCGGATTGCTGCTGATGGCGGCAACGTTCGGCTTCCGGAGCACCAAGGAGCGCCCCGAAGGGGCGCGGGGAACGGCGCGAGCAACCACAACGAACCCGGCACCCGCCGACGAATCCACGGCCGACAACGGCGCCTAGGGCGTGTTTTGAAAGTCCCGCCTGCCCCGCGACGCCCGGCACGCACGCTCGCGGCGTTGCCGAAGCGCCCGAATAGCTCCGCTATGAGGACGCTCCGGCGCCTTGCGATCGCACGCACCGGACGCCGCGGGGCCCGCCCTTCGGGCGGACGACGGGACTTTCAAAACACGCCCTAGGCGCTCGCTCACCCCGCCGATTCCACTACAGCCCCGTGGAGCACGTGACCCATGTCTCTGGCGCCACAAAACTATCGCCGCTAGTTTAGGACGCGGACAGACGAGCGGCGAGAGAGGGAGTGCCATGCGGCCCCACGACGGCATGTACATCGGCGGCGAATGGCGGCCCGCCGCCGGCAGCGACACCATCGCCGTCGTCGACCCGGCCGACGAGAAGGTGATCGGCCACGTCCCCGCGGGCACCGCCGAGGACATCGATGCCGCCGTACGCGCCGCCCGCACCGCCTTCCCCGGCTGGGCCGCGACCCCGCCCACCGAGCGCGCCGCGCGGATCGCCGCGCTCCGGGACGTCCTGGTGGCCCGCAAGGACGAGATCGCGGAGACGGTCACCGCGGAGCTGGGCGCCCCGCTGCCGTTCTCGCAGGCCGTGCACGCCGCCGTACCGGTCCTGGTGGCGGGCTCCTACGCCGAACTGGCCGCGAGCCACCCCTTCGAGGAGAAGGTCGGCAACTCCACGGTCTACGCCGAGCCGGTCGGCGTCGTCGGTGCCATCACGCCCTGGAACTACCCGCTCCACCAGATCGTCGCCAAGGTCGCCCCGGCGCTCGCCGCGGGCTGCACCGTCGTCCTCAAGCCCGCCGAGGACACCCCGCTGACCGCCCAGCTGTTCGCCGAGGCGATCCACGAGGCGGGGCTGCCCGCGGGCGTCTTCAACCTGGTCACCGGCCTCGGCCCGGTCGCGGGGCAGGCCCTCGCCGAGCACGCGGGCGTCGACCTGGTCTCCTTCACCGGCTCCACCGCGGTCGGCCGGCAGATCGGCGCGACGGCGGGCGCCGCCGTCAAGCGCGTCGCCCTCGAACTCGGCGGCAAGTCGGCCAACGTCATCCTGCCCTCCGCCGACCTCGCCAAGGCGGTCAACGTCGGCGTCGCCAACGTCATGGGCAACTCCGGCCAGACGTGCAGCGCCTGGACCCGGATGCTCGTGCACACCTCGCAGTACGACGAGGCCGTCGAGCTCGCCGCGGCGGCCGCCGCCAAGTACGGCGACCGCATCGGCCCGCTGGTCAACGCCAAGCAGCAGGCGCGCGTGCGCGGTTACATCGAGAAGGGCGTCGAGCAGGGCGCCCGCATCGTGGCGGGCGGCCCCGAAGCCCCGCGCCCGCAGGGCTACTTCGTCCAGCCCACCGTCTTCGCCGACGTCACCCCCGACATGGCCGTCGCCCAGGAGGAGATCTTCGGCCCGGTCGTCTCCCTCATCCGCTACGAGGACGAGGACGACGCCGTCCGCATCGCCAACGGCACCGTGTACGGGCTCGCGGGCGCGGTCTGGGCCGGCGACGAGGCGGAGGCCGTCGCCTTCGCGCGCCGGATGGACACCGGCCAGGTCGACATCAACGGCGGCCGCTTCAACCCGCTCGCGCCCTTCGGCGGCTACAAACAGTCGGGCGTCGGCCGCGAGCTGGGTGCGCACGGCCTGTCCGAGTACCTCCAGACCAAGTCCCTCCAGTTCTGAGGAAGTCGAGTTGCCCATGGTCCGCGCCGCAGTACTGCCCGCCGTCGGCTCCCCGCTGGAGATCGCCGGCATCGACCTGCCCGACCCGGGGCCGGGACAGGTCCGCATCAAGCTCGCCGCCGCCGGGGTCTGCCACTCCGACCTGTCCCTGACCAACGGGACCATGCGGGTGCCGGTCCCGGCCGTCCTCGGTCATGAGGGCGCCGGCACCGTCGTCTGCGTCGGTGAGGGCGTCACCCACGTCGCCGCCGGTGACGACGTGGTCCTCAACTGGGCCCCGTCGTGCGGCCGGTGCCACGCCTGCTCGCTCGGCGAGGTCTGGCTCTGCGCCGACGCGCTGGCCGGTGCCGCCGACGTCTACGCGCACCGCTCGGACGACGGCTCCGACCTGCACCCCGGTCTGAACGTCGCGGCGTTCGCCGAGGAGACCGTCGTCGCCGCGAACTGCGTCCTGCCCGCGCCCGCCGGGGTCCCGCTCACCGACGCGGCGCTCCTCGGCTGCGCCGTCCTCACCGGCTACGGCGCGATCCACCACTCGGCGCGGGTGCGTGCGGGGGAGACCGTCGCGGTGTTCGGGGTCGGCGGGGTCGGGCTCGCCACGCTCCAGGCCGCGCGGATCGCGGGCGCGTCGAAGATCATCGCGGTCGACGTCTCCGCGGAGAAGGAGGCCCTGGCCCGCAAGGCGGGCGCGACCGACTACGTGCTCGCCTCCGAGACCACCGCGCGTGAGATCCGCTCTCTCACCGGCAAGCAGGGGGTGGACGTGGCCGTCGAGTGTGTGGGCCGCGCGGTGACCATCCGTACGGCCTGGGAGTCCACCCGGCGGGGTGGTCGCACCACGGTCGTCGGCATCGGCGGCAAGGACCAGCAGGTCACCTTCAACGCGCTGGAGCTCTTTCACTGGGGCCGGACCCTGGCCGGGTGTGTCTACGGCAACTGTGATCCGGCCACCGATCTGCCGGTCCTCGCGGAGCATGTGCGGGCGGGGCGGATGGATCTGGGGGCGCTGGTGACCGAGCGCATCTCGCTCGACGGGATCCCTGGGGCGTTCGACGCGATGCTGGCGGGCCAGGGAGGCCGAGCCCTGGTCATCTTCTGACCCCGCCCCTGGAAAACTTCGTCCGCGGGCCGGTGGGGGCTGGTCGCGCAGTTCCCCGCGCCCCCAAAAGACCTCGTCCGCGGGCCCGGTGGGGCTTCTCGCGCAGTTCCCCGCGCCCCTGGAGCATGCGGCTTCGCCGCAGCCCCAGCGGCCGCTGAGATGGCGCACGCAGTGCGCATCTCAGGGGCGCGGGGAACTGCGCGACCAGCCCCCACCGGGCCCGCGGACGACCTACAGCCCCGAGAAGCTAGTGGTGCGGCGCGGCCACGACCTGGTCGTACTGCACCCCGAGCCCGTCGAGCAACGCGGCGAGCCCCGTCTCAAAGGCCCGCTCATCCACCACGTCCTGCTTCTCCGCGAGAAGATGCGCCTGCCCGAGGTGCGGGTAATCGGCAGGATCGTACGCCGCCTCGTCGTCGACGAATCCCCCGGCGAAGGAGCCGAGCGCCGACCCGAGCACGAAGTACCGCATGAGCGCCCCGATGGACGTGGCCTGGGCCGGCGGCCACCCCGCATCGGTCATGGCCCCGTACACCGCGTCGGCGAGCCGCAGCCCGGCCGGGCGCCGCCCCGGCCCCTGGGCGAGCACGGGCACGATGTTGGGATGCGCGCGCAGGGCGGCACGGTAGGAGACGGCCCAGTCGTGCAGCGCGGTCCGCCAGCCCCGCGGGTCGCCCGCGTCGAACATCGACAGATCGACCTGCGCGCTGACCGAGTCGGCGACCGCCTCCAGGATCTGGTCCTTGGTGCGGAAGTGGTTGTAGAGCGAGGGCCCGCTGACGCCGAGTTCGGCCGCGAGCCGCCGCGTGGAGACGGCCGCGAGCCCCTCGCTGTCGACGAGGGCGCGGGCCGCGTCGACGATGCGGTCGGTGCTCAGCAGGGGCTTGCGCGGTCGGGCCATGCGGCACATAGTAGGGCTGTCCACTGAAAACTAGCAGTGCTAATTAAAGCCCGGCTTTGACCAGCATCTGCCGCACGTGCCTGGGAGTCGTCCGTGAATCTGGAGCTGAGCGAGGAGCAGACGGCCGTCCGCCGGCTGGCCAAGGACTTCGTGGACCGCGAGATCGCCCCGCACGTGGTGGCGTGGGACCGCGCGGAGGAGGTCGACCGGGGCATCGTCAAGAAGCTCGGCGAGGTCGGCTTCCTCGGCCTGACCATCGACGAGGAGTACGGCGGCTCGGGCGGCGACCATCTCGCGTACTGCCTGGTCACCGAGGAGCTGGGCCGCGGCGACTCCTCCGTGCGCGGCATCGTCTCGGTCTCCCTCGGCCTGGTGACCAAGACGATCCAGTCCTACGGCACCGAGGAGCAGAAGCGCGCGTGGCTGCCCCGGCTCACCGCGGGCGAGGCCCTCGGCTGCTTCGGCCTCACCGAGCCCGGCACCGGCTCCGACGCGGGCAACCTGACGACGCGGGCCGTGCGCGACGGCGACACGTACGTCCTCAACGGCTCGAAGATGTTCATCACCAACGGCACCTGGGCCGACGTCGTCCTGCTCTTCGCCCGCTCCACCGACGCCCCCGGCCACAGGGGCGTCTCCGCCTTCCTGGTCCCCACCGACACCCCCGGCCTGACCCGCCGCACCATCCACGGCAAGCTCGGCCTGCGCGGCCAGGCCACGGCCGAGCTGGTCCTGGAGGACGTCCGGATCCCCGCCACCGCGCTGCTCGGACCCGAGGGCAAGGGGTTCTCGATCGCGATGTCAGCCCTCGCCAAGGGCCGGATGTCCGTCGCGGCCGGCTGCGTCGGCATCGCCCAGGCCGCCCTGGACGCCGCGGTCGGGTACGCGGGGGAGCGCGAGCAGTTCGGCAAGCCGATCGCCTCGTACCAGCTGGTGCAGGAGCTGATCAGCGACATCGCGGTCGACGTGGACGCGGCCCGGCTGCTCACCTGGCGCGTCGCCGATCTCATCGACCGCGGCGCGGACTTCGCCACGGCCGCCTCGCAGGCGAAGCTCTTCGCCTCCGAGGCCGCGGTCCGCGCCGCCAACAACGCCCTCCAGGTCTTCGGCGGCTACGGCTACATCGACGAGTACCCGGTCGGCAAGCTGCTCCGCGACGCCCGCGTCATGACCCTGTACGAGGGCACGAGCCAGATCCAGAAGCTGATCATCGGCCGCGCCCTGACCGGGGTCTCGGCCTTCTAGGCGGCGCCGCCCGCGCGACCCGCACCCGGGCGGTGAGCCCCCCCGGGTGCGGGTCTGAGTACCTACCTGAGTAGCTGAGCGGAGGTGACCGCCGTCACCGCCGGGCCATGCTGAGGCCATGAGTGACACACCGGTCAAGCAGCAGAACACCGCGGCCTTCTACGGACAGGCCGTCGCCTCCTTCGGGCTCGCGCTCACCGCCGTCTGCGTCGGGATCTACCGGCTGGACGCGAGCGGCTGGATCCGCGCGTTCCTCGCCGTCTCCGTCCTCTACCTCACGACGTCGGCCTTCACCCTCGCCAAGGTGGTCCGGGACCGTCAGGAGGCGGGCCAGATCGTGAGCCGCGTGGACCAGGCCCGGCTGGAGAAGATCCTCGCGGAGCACGACCCGTTCAGGCCCGTGGCCTGAGCCCGGCGCTCGTCCGACCGCGGCAATCATCCGACCTAAGCGCCCGCTCACCTTGGAGGGTATGGTGTGGGCGCACGTACCAGGGAGGATGTGAGCGGACCGATGACGCAGCACGAGCAGGCCGTCGACCGGCCCGGCGACCACCCCGTCGACCGATCTGACCGACCCGACCAGGCCGACGAGGTGCCGTGGGCCGAGGTCACCCCCGACGCCGCGCGGCGGCTGCTCGTCGCGGCGGTCGAGGCGTTCGCCGAGCGGGGCTACCACGCCACCACGACCCGCGACATCGCGGGCCGCGCGGGCATGAGCCCCGCCGCGCTCTACATCCACTACAAGACCAAGGAGGAGCTCCTCCTGCGGATCAGCCGCATCGGCCACGAGAAGGCGCTGCTCATCCTGCGCCGCGCGGCCGACGGCGGGGGCAGCGCCGCCGAACGGCTCACCGAGGCGGTCCGCTCCTTCGTGCGCTGGCACGCGGGGCACCACACCACCGCCCGCGTCGTCCAGTACGAACTGGACTCGCTCGGCGAGGAGCACCGCCCCGCCGTCGTGGAGCTGCGCCGCCGCAGCGACGCCGCCGTGCGCGAGATCATCACCGACGGCGTGCGGGCCGGCGAGTTCGACGTCCCGGACGTGCCCGGCACCACCCTCGCCGTGCTCTCGCTCTGCATCGACGTGGCCCGCTGGTTCAACACGGAGGGCCGCCGGACACCCGACGAGGTCGGCGCGCTCTACGCCGACCTCGTGCTGCGCATGGTGGGGGCCGCCGCCCCCCGGTAGGCGCGGTGCGGCTAGAAGTAGTACCGCGAGACCGACTCGGCGACGCAGACCGGCTTCTCGCCGCCCTCGCGCTCCACGGTGAACGCCACGGCCACCTGCACCCCGCCCGGCACGTCCTCCACGGACGTGATCGTCGCCGTCGCCCGCAGCCGCGAGCCGACCGGCACCGGGGCGGGGAAACGCACCTTGTTCGTCCCGTAGTTGACGCCCATCTTCACGCCCTCGACCGCGATCAGCTGCGGGCCGAACAGCGGCAGCAGCGACAGCGTCAGGTACCCGTGCGCGATGGTCGTGCCGAACGGACCGGCCTTGGCGCGCTCCGGGTCGACGTGGATCCACTGGTGGTCACCCGTGGCCTCGGCGAACCGGTCGATCCGCTCCTGGTCGACGCCGACCCAGTCCGTGTGGCCCAGCTGTTCGCCGACAGCGGCCTTCAGTGCGTCGGCGTCCTCGAAAACCCGCGGCTCCGCCATCTCCAGTGACCTCCCAGGTTGATGTCTAAGCGCTTGCTCAGACCTCCTTGCATGCTAACAACCGGGCCGCCCGGGTACTAGGCTCGGCCGGGTGCCACAGATCCCGGAGAAGATCCACGAGCTGACCGTCGGCCAGGTCGCGGCGCGCAGCGGCGCCGCCGTCTCGGCGCTGCACTTCTACGAGTCCAAGGGCCTGATCACCAGCCGCCGCACCCCGGGCAACCAGCGCCGCTACACCCGCGACACCCTGCGCCGGGTCGCCTTCGTACGGGCCGCGCAGCGCGTCGGGATCCCGCTGGCGACGATCCGCGACGCCCTCGCCGAACTCCCCGAGGAGCGCACCCCGAACCGCGAGGACTGGGCCCACCTCTCGCAGACCTGGCGGGCGGAGCTGGACGAGCGCATCCGGCAGCTGAGCCGGCTGCGCGACCACCTCACCGACTGCATCGGCTGCGGCTGCCTCTCCCTGGAGACCTGTGTGCTCTCCAACCCCGACGACGTCTTCGGCGAGCGCCTCACCGGCTCGCGTCTGCTGGCGGAGCGCCGGGAGCGGCCGGCGCGCTGACCTCGGCGGCCGCCGCGGGGGCCGGGCCCGGCCCGAGCGCCCGGAACGCCGCGCCGAGCACCACCGCCGCGAGCGCCCCCGCCGCCACCCCGCTGCCGAACAGCGTGCGGGCCCAGGAGGGCAGGCCCGCGTACATCTCCGGCGCCACGACCGGGAGCAGGCCGGCGACCAGGGCGAGCGCGACGACGACGCTGTCGCCGCCGTGCCGCAGGTCGGTGCGGGAGAGCATGCCGAAGCCGAGGACCGCGATCACCGCGTAGATGACCAGGCCCGCCGCGCCCACCACCGGCTCCGGGATCGCCGCGAGCAGCCGGGTCAGCGGGGTCAGGAGGCCGCACAGGACGAGCAGCACCCCGGCCGTCGCCGTCACGAACCGGCTGCGGACGCCGGTGAGCTGGACGATGCCGATGTTCTCGGCGCTGGTCACCATCAGCGACGTACCGAGGACGCCGGAGCCGAGCGAGACCAGCGCGTCGGCGCGGGCGATGCGCGGCACGTCGCGGCCCGGGTCGGGGACGCGGCCGACGGCCTCGCTGTTGAGGACCGTCTGCCCGGTGGCCTCGGCGAGGGAGGCGAGCGCGAAGACCAGCAGCGGGATCGCCGCGAGCAGGTCGATGTGCGGGGTCCCGTACGGGAAGAGGTCCGGCAGCGTGAACGTGGCGCCGTGCGCGACCTCCAGGTCGGTGCCGGTCAGGACGGCGATCAGCGTGCCGCAGACCAGGCCGAGCAGCACCGCCATCTGCCGCCACACGCCGCGCAGCACGAGGAGGAGGGCGGCGATGACGCCGAGCGTGGCGAAGCCGAGCGCCGGTCCCGAGGCGACCATGGGGGCGGTCACCTTGATCATGTTGATGCCGATCAGGACGACCGTCACGCCCATCACCAGCGGCGGGAAGAGCCGGACGAGCCGCCCGTAGAACGGCAGCACGCAGAGCAGGAACGCGGCGGAGACCAGCACCGAGCCCGACGCCGTCGCCGGACCGTACTCCCGCGCGATCTGGAGGAAGATCGCCACCGCGGCGCCGCCCGGCAGCATCAGGAACGGCAGCCGCGCGCCGACCCGCAGCACGCGCACGCCGAGGGACTGGAGCAGCGCGCCGATCCCGCACAGCACCAGCGTGGCGCTGAGCAGCGACGCGGTGCGCCCGGCCGGCAGCCGCAGCGCCGTCGCGATGAGGATGACGGACGAGACGGGCGCGGCCACGCCCGCCAGCAGGTGCTGGCAGGCGAGGGGGAGGAGCCGCCGCAGCGGCAGTCGCTCGTCGACCGGTGCCGTGCCCGCCGTGGAGTGCGCCGCGGTGGCGGTCACCGGCCGAGCCAGGGCAGCTCGGCGGCGGCGTAGCGGTAGGAGCGGAAGGCGGCGTTGGGCTCGGACGGGAACAGCCCCCGCACGTCCTCCTCCTGGTAGCCGCCGAAGTACGGGATCACGTACTCCCAGCACAGATAGCCGTCCGCGGTCACCTCGAAGAGGCGGCCCGCGGGGGAGTCGGTGACGAGCGTGTTCCCGTTCGGCAGGCGCTGGGCGCTGCCCATGAACGGCGCGAAGAACGACTCGCGGGCCGGGTCGTGGTACTCCCACACCACCTTGCCGCTCGCGCGTTCGATCTCGATGACGCGGCTGAACGGCACGTCCCAGCGCGGCCGGAAGACGCCGTTGTCGAAGACGAGGAAGTTGCCGTTGTCCAGCTCGGTCGGGCAGTGCTGCTGGGAGACGACGCCCGGCTCCGAGCGCCAGACGACGTCCCCGGTGGCGCGCTCGATGACGACCACCGCGGACACCGAGCGGAAGCTCGCGAGGATGTTGCCGTCGGCCAGCGGCAGCACGCTGTTGACCAGCGGGTAGTGCTCGCGGGCGTAGTCCGGGTGGAGCGGGAACGCGTCGCGGTCGAGCCGCTCGGCGACCTTCCACTCCCAGGTGCGGTTCCCCGCCGCGTCCACCTCGACGATCGTGTCGGCCCACACCGTCGAGCCGCCCGCCTCCGAGCCGGGGACCCCGCCGCGCACGGCCGCGGCCGCCGCGCCGGTGAGCGGTTCGAGGGCCGTGTACAGGACGCGGCCGTCGCCGTAGTGGTGCGCGTCGTGGTGCTGGAGCGGGTCGCGGTGCTCGCGCACGACCGTGCCGTCCGGGGTGATCTCCTGCATGAGGCCGCCCCGGTACTTGTGCCACATCGGGAAGAGGGCGGGCTCGCCGGGCAGGACGCCGTTGTAGGCGAGGTTCCCGCCCGCGAGGATGCGGGCGTGCCGGCCCGGCCGGTGCGGCAGGTCCCACCGGTGGACGACCTCGCCGCGCAGGTCGATCAGGTACACCTTGCCGCTGCCGGTCAGCGGCGCGAACAGCGTGTAGCCCGGGTACGCGGCGTCCTCGTCGAGCGCGATCAGGCCGGTGCCGCGGCGGCGCCGCTGGTTCTGGTCCACGCGAGCCATGGGGCTCCCCTCCCTGTGGTTAACTTTTTTAAGTGACGGTGAACGAGTTAAGCACGGGGCTAGGCTGTCCGGGAACGGGGAACACAGCGAAAGGGCGTTACAGGTTCATGAACGTGGGACCGGGCATCCGGCGCAGGCGGCGCGCCCTGGAGCTGACGCTCGCCGACGTGGCGCGGCGGGCCGGGGTCTCCGTCCCGTTCCTCAGCCAGGTCGAGAACGGCCGCTCGCGGCCCAGCATGAACTCGTTGCAGCGCATCGCGGACGCGCTCGACACCACGGCCGTCGAACTGCTCGCCGCGGCCGAGGCGCCCCGCCCGGTCGACGTGGTCCGCAGCGCGGACCGGCCCGCGACGGAAGGCGGCGCCCGCCCCCTCGTCCGCGGCCAACAGCATTTGCACGCCCTGGAGTTCACCGGCGAGCACGACTGGGGCCGGGAGTACCGGCACGCGGGCGACGAGATCCTCTACGTCGCCGACGGCTCGGCCGAGGTGGAGGCGGACGGCGCGCGCTACGTCCTGGAACGCGGCGACACCCTGTACTGCGCGGCGCAACTGCCCCACCGATGGCGCCCGTTGGAACCGGGGACCCGGGTCCTGCTGGTCGGGGTCGCTGCGCCGTAGGCCGGGGGCCGGGGCGGCGACGCGGTAGGCCCGGGACGGGGGTGGCGACGCCGGAGGCCCGGGACTGGGGTGGCGACGCCGGAGGTCAGGGGCGGGCCGGTGCGGCGTCCGCTACAGTGCGACCGCCGCCGCGACCAACTCCGCGTTGCTCCGCGCCCGTTCCCCGTCCGGCAGGACCAGCGTGTCCTCCAGGCCGATGCGGGTGGCGAGGCCGAGCCGGACGGCGAGGCGCAGCACCGGCCAGGCGCCCGCCTCCTCCCCGTGCAGCAGCACCGGCCTCCCGTGTGCGGAGCCGATGGCGGCGAGCAGGGCGCGGGCCGTCCCCTCGGCCGACGCGGGCCCGGGGTCGGTGACCTCCGCGAGCACCCGCAGCACCCGCGGCGCGAGCGGCGACGCCGCGAACCGCTCGGCCCCGTCCGTGCCCGACCAGAGGCCCGCCTCCACCCCCACACCCCGCGCGAGCAGCGCCGCGGCCACCTCCTCCGCGCCGGGTTCGTGCCAGTTCACCGAGGCGTGGTCCGGCAGGACCGTCCACGCCTCGATCCGCGCCACCCGCGCGGCGGGGTCCGGCTCGGCCCACGCGCCGGTCGTCACCCCGACCGGCACGGCGGCCCGGGCCCGGACGGCGTCGAGCGTCGCCGCGACCGCACGGGGCGACAACGTGTCCTGCCCGCACGGGGTCTTGGGGTGCACGTGCACCTCCGCCGCGCCGGCCGCGACCGCCTCCGCGGCGGCCTCCGCCAGCGCGCCGGGCGACAGCGGGACCACCGCGCCGTCAGCGGCGCCACGCGCACCGTTCAGGCATGCCTGTACAAGGACCATGCACCCGATGATCCCAGTAGACGCATTCTTACCTATCACTCCCTCATGTGATGCACTGAGGTGCATCGGGGCATGTTGAGGTACGTTGAGGGAGTGCAGCGACAGTACTACTCCCTCGACGAGGTCGCCGATCTGCTCGGCCTCCACGTCCGCACCGTCCGCGGCTATGTGCGCGACGGCCGGCTGAAGGCCGCCCAGGTCGGCCGCCGGTACCGCGTCACCCCCGCCGACCTGGACGCCTTCACCGGCGCCCCGGCCGCGCCTCGCCCGCCCACCGGGCCGCACGCGGAGGCCTCCGTCATCGTCCAGGTCGACGGCGTCACTCCGGAGGCGGCGATGCGGCTGGGCAACACGGTCGTCGCGGTGGCCCACAGCGGCAGCGGCGGCGACCGCGGCTCCGGCCGGCTGCGGGTGGAGAGCGTCTACGACGAGGAGCGCGCCGTGCTCAAGGTCGTCGTGCTGGGCCCCCTCGCCGAGGCCGCCGAGCTGCTGAGGATCGTCGACACCCTGGTGGAGGACGCGTGAGCACCGAACCAACCGATGTAATAAGGGAGTTGGCAGGGGTGCAGGTGTACGTCTGCTCCCCGGACGGGCCGCCCCTGGCCAGTGAACGTGCGGCGGTCGACCTGATCGGCGAGGCCGGATACCGGGGCGCGGCCTGGGTCGCCGTCCCCGCGCAGCGGTGCGGCGCGGACTTCTTCCGGCTGCGGACGCGCGTCGCGGGAGAGGTCGTACAGAAGTTCGTCAACTACCGTATGGGGCTCGCGATCCTCGGCGACAATCGAGGCGTGGACCGCCTCGGGCACGGCCCTGGCCGACTTCGTCCGCGAGAGCAACCGCGGCCGGCAGCTGTGGTTCTTGCGCGACGCCGCCGCGCTGGAGGCCCGCCTCGTAGAGTCGGACCGTGACACCACACGACGCGCCTGACCCCCAGCTGCCCCTGCTCACCGTCGCCCGGGCCGACCGCCTGCGCGGCCTGGTCGCCGACCGGTCGGCCGACGGCACGGGGGCGCGGCCCACGGCGGCCGGTCACACGGCGGCCGAAGACACGGCGGCCGAGGACGCGGCGGCCGAAGACACGGCGGCCGGTGACCCGGCGGAAGCCGGCGACCGCCACCCCCTGGCGGCCCTCGCGCAGCGCTGCCACACCGCCCCCGAGGACACCTGGCCGGACCTGGTCGAGGAGTTCTTCGCGGGCCGGGCCGCCGCGCCCGCCGGCGGTGAGAGCGCCGGGCGACTGCTCGCCGGGGCCTGCCTGCGCCTGATCGCGCCGGGTTCCGAAGCGGCCGCCGGGCTCGCCCACCCCCGCCGGGTGGCCGGGGGCCTGGACCTGGCGCTCGCCCTCGACGGACCGGACTCCGGGCGCCTGCTCACGGACGAGGAGGTGGCCCGGGCCGGCGCCGACGCGCTGTGGGCGGCGGGCGCCCGCGGCCTGGTGCGCCAGCCGCTGCGGCACGAAGAGGTACGGCTCGACGGGCACGCCGTGCTGTACTCCGTGTACGGCGACTCCCCGTTCGTCTCCTCCAAGGCGCTCGTCCTGCCGGAGCTGGCCGCCGAGGTCACCGGGCGGCGCCTGCCCGACGCGGGCGCGCTCGTCGCCGTCCCCACCCGGCACCTCCTCGCCTTCCACCCGGTCGTCGACGGCAGCGCCGCCGGGGCCCTCGACGATCTCGCCACGTACGCCCGCAGGGCGTACGAGGAAGGGCCCGCGCCCCTCTCGCCGCGCGTCTACTGGTGGCACGACGGGCGGCTGACCTCGCTCACCGAGGTCGACCAGGGCGGCCGCCCCCGCCCGCCGCGGCCGCCCGCCGCACTCGCCGACGTCCTGCGGGCGCTGCACGGGCTCGACCGGGCCGGACGCCTCGCCTCGGACGCCGGCGCCGCACCCGGCATCGAGGAACTCACCGCCCTGACCGCCGACCGCGTCGACGGACTCGCGGCCGACCAGGCCGGTCTCGCCGACGCCTTCCGGCACGCGCTCGCCCTCGCCCACGCGCACGCGGCGGCCGACCCGCGCGCCGCCCGCACGGAGAGCTGGCAGGCCTGGGTCGCCGCTCAGCGGCTCGGCGCCGCCCTGTTCACGGCGACCGAGGCGGTCCGGCGCCCGCTCGGCGGGCGCGAGGTGACCGTTCCGGCCACCGGTCCGCAGGTGTGCGGGGACGCCCGCGCCTGGCTGGACGTCTTCTACCTCACGCTGGTGACCCGCGACCGGGACCGCACGACGCGACTGTGCGAGGTGCCGCTCGACGACCTGCGCGGCACGGACCCGGTCGACGACTACGTCCTGCACTGGATCGACGTCCTCCAGAGCCACTGGCTGGGCCGCCCCGTCGCCGACGTCGTGGAGAAGTTGGTCACCACGCTGGAGAGCGTGCACCCCGAAGCGGCGACGCTCGCGCCCAAGCCGTTCCTGAACGGCGTCGACTACCCGCCCGTCGCGCTCTTCCACCGGTTGCTCACCGAGGACGAGGACGCCTTCGCCGCCGCGCTCACCGAAGCTCTCGCGCAGCACGGACGGTACTGGGGCGACACGGCGGCGCCCCGCGCCCGGGTCGCCCTCGGCCCGCTCGCCCTGGCCTGCCTCGCCCACGACATGCGGTTCCCGGTGGACGCCGACGCTCCGTACCTGCCGGCGGCCCTGCTCCGCCGCGCGCACCTGGAAGAACCGTCCGGCCAGGGGTGAATCCGGGGGCGCGCCGACCCCGGCCCGCACCCCCGTCGCGCTCTGCGCCGCCCTACGCCGACACCAGCATCCGCGCCCGCCGGGCCTCCCGCACGGCCCCGGCGGTGAGCACGGGGCGCGGCACCACGATGCCGCAGTGCGCGCAGACGGGCCCGGACGAGGGTTCGTGCGCCAGGTCGTGCTTCCAGACGAGCGCAGTGCCGGTGCAGACGGGGCAGCTGCGGCCCGGTTCGCGCTCCAGCGCCGCTATCAGCCGGCGCAGCACATCGGCCAGCGACTCGGTGGGGTGCACGGACGGGTCGTCGCACCAGGCGACACCGAAGCCGCCCCAGGTCAGGCGGTGCCAGTCGTCGACACTGCCCGGGCGGCGCAGCCCGTCGTGCTTCTCCTTGCGCCGACGCTGCGCGAAGGCGACCTCGTACGCGAGCCAGACGGCCCGCGCCTCCTCCAGCTCCTCCAGGGCCGCCACCAGGCGCGCCGGGTCGGGGGAGCGGTCCTCGGGGCCGAACCCGGCCCGGGAGCACAGATGGTCCCAGGTGGCCCGGTGGCCGTAGGGAGCGAATCTCTCCAGGCACTTGCGCAGTGAGTACCGCCGCAGTGCCAGGTCGCTCAGTGGATCGCGTACCTGTCTTGCCAGACTCCGGAATCCAGCCATCGCCCTGCACCTCCGTCACACGTACGTCGGCGTCGCCGCGGCCATGGAGCGACGTCGCCGAGTAGACGTATCGACACGCGATTCGGATCCCTCTTCCGGGCGGTCGGTCTCCTTCGATCTCCGATGGAGGCCATCACCGGCACCTTCCGAGGCTGAGGAGTCGACGAGTGATCCCTGTGGTGATTCCGAAAACGTGACGCATGTTCATCTTCTGTCGTGGGCTAACCGCCGGTAACCTCCGGCACACCATCGTCGGGAGGACCAGGCATGCGACGACGCATCCCACGAACCACCCTGCACAGAAAGGGCAGCAGCCCTTTGCGGAGACTTACGGCCGCCGCGGCGCTCGTGCTCACCGCGGGACTGCTCTCCCCTCTCTCGACGGCCACGGCCGCCGACGAACCCGCACCCGTCAGCGACTACTGCAAAGGGCAGTGCGCGGACATCCTGCCGCCCGGGGCGAACGGCAGCGCCACGCTGGCCGAGATCCTCGGCAACAAGCTGTTCGGTACCCAGCCCGCTCACGCCGACGATCAACTCGGCCCTTACGACGCCCTGTCCTCCGGCTACCCCTCACTCACGGATGACACGCTCACCAACTTCTTCAACGACTCCTCCTTCGGTGTCGCGGCCGATCAGGTGGGCTCCGTCACACGTCCCCGCGAGGACGTGACCATCACCCGTGACAAGAAGAACGGCGTACCCCACATCAAAGGTTCCACGCGGTACGGAACCGAGTTCGGGGCCGGCTACGCCGCAGGTCAGGACCGGCTCTGGCTGATCGACCTGTTCCGGCACATCGGACGCGGCGAACTGACCTCGTTCGCCGGTGGCGCCCTCGCCAACCAGGGACTTGAACAGGAGTTCTGGCCGCAGGCCCCGTACACCGAGGACGATCTGCAACAGCAGATCGACTACATCAAGAGCTCCGGCGGCGAGCGCGGCAAACAGGCCATGGACGACGCGCAGGCCTACATCGACGGCCTGAACGCCTACCGCACCAAGTCCAAGAACGGCCGCTACTTCCCGGGCGAGTACGTCCTCACCGGCAAGATCGACGCGATCACCAACATCGGCGAGATACAGCCGTTCAAGGTCACCGACATGATCGCGCTGGCCTCCGTGGTCGGCGGGCTCTTCGGCAACGGCGGCGGGGGAGAGGTCGACGCGGCCCTCTCGCTGCTGAAGTCGCAGGAGAAGTACGGCGTCGAGAAGGGCACCCAGGTCTGGGAGTCCTTCCGCGGCCGCAACGACCCCGAGGCCGTCACCACCATCCACGACGGCACGAGCTTCCCCTACGGCCAGAAACCGGCGAACGCGCGCGGCCAGGCCCTCCCGGACAAGGGGTCCGTCGCCAGGGAACCGCTCGTCTACGACCGCACCGGTTCGGCGGCGAGCGCCGCGAAGTCCGGCTCCGTGGCGAAGGCCCCGGTCAAGGCCCCGGCCAGGCTCAAGCCGCTCCAGGGCATGTACGACGACGGCGTGCTGCCCGCCGACATGTTCTCCGGCGCGGCCACCAAGAAGGGCATGTCCAACGCCCTCGTCGTCTCCGGCAAGCACACCGCCTCCGGCCACCCGGTCGCCGTGTTCGGCCCGCAGACCGGCTACTTCGCGCCACAGCTGCTGATGATGCAGGAGCTGCAAGGGCCCGGGATCAGCGCGCGCGGCGTCTCCTTCGCCGGCGTCGGCATGTACATCCAGCTCGGCCGCGGCCAGGACTACTCCTGGTCGGCGACCTCCGCCGGGCAGGACATCACCGACACCTACGCGGTACCGCTGTGCGAACCGGGCGGCGGCACCCCGACCAAGGACTCCACCTCCTACGTCTACCGGGGCACCTGCACCCCGATGGAGAAGCTGGAGAAGAAGAACTCCTGGAAGCCGACGGTCGCCGACTCGACGGCCGCGGGCTCCTACCGGATGCAGGTCTACCGCACCCAGTACGGCATCGTCACCCACCGCGCGACCGTCGACGGCAAACCCGTCGCCTACACCTCGCTGCGCTCGACGTACCGCCACGAGGCCGACTCGATCATCGGCTTCCAGATGCTGAACGACCCGTCGTACGTCACCGACGCCGCGACCTTCGCCAAGGCGGCCCAGCACATCAGCTACGCCTTCAACTGGTTCTACGCCGACTCGCGCGACATCGCGTACTACAACAGCGGCGCCAACCCCGTGCGGGCGAAGGACGTCGACATGTCGCTGCCGGTCAAGGGCGAACAGGCCTACGAGTGGAAGGACTTCGACCCGAAGGACAACACCTCGGCCCAGACACCGCCGGCCGAGCACCCCCAGTCCGTCAACCAGGACTACTACATCTCCTGGAACAACAAACAGGCCAAGGACTTCACCGCCGCCAACTTCAGCCTCGGCGCAGTGCAGCGGGCGAACCTGCTCGACGACCGGGTGAAGAAGCTGACCGCCGAGGGCGGCGTCACGCGGGCCTCGCTCACCCAGGCCATGGCGCAGGCCGCCGTGACCGACCTGCGCGGCGAACAGGTGCTGCCGGAGCTCCTCAAGGTGATCCGCAGCAAACCGGTCGACGACCCGAAGCTGTCCACGGCGGTCCAGCAGCTGGAGGCCTGGCGCACCGCGGGAGCGCAGCGCAACCAGACGGCCGCGGGCTCCAAGACCTACGCCCACCCCGACGCCGTGCGGATCATGGACGCGTGGTGGCCGCTGCTGGTGCGGGCCGAGTTCGAACCGGGGCTCGGCGGCGACCTCTACCAGGCGCTGACCGGCCAGCTCAGCGTCGACGAGGCCCCCTCGGCCGGCCACGGCCCGACCGGTGCGCACGCCGGATCGGCCTTCCAGTACGGCTGGTGGGGCTATGTCGACAAGGATCTGCGGTCGGTGCTCGGGCAGCCGGTGAAGGGCCCGCTCGGGGCCACGTACTGCGGCGGCGGGTCCCTCTCCGCCTGCCGGGACGCGCTCCTGACGACCCTGGCGACGGCGGCGGCCACCCCGGCCACCACGGTCTACCCCGGCGACGACGCCTGCAAGGCCGGTGACCAGTGGTGCGCCGACAGCATCATCCACCGGGCGCTGGGCGGGATCACCCACCGCGGCATCCAGTGGCAGAACCGTCCCACGTACCAGCAGGTCGTGGAGTTCCCGGCCCACCGGTAGGGGCACGGGCCACCGCACGGTGACCCGAGGACGCGGCCGCCCGGTCCGGGCGGCCGCGTCCGTGCGCTCAGCCGCCCACCCGCCCCGCCGCCAGCACCACCCGCGCCAGCTCCTCGTGGAGGATGTCGCTGTGGGCGCCCGCGGGCGGCGCCCCGCGGCGCACGACCCGCGCCGCGTCGACGCTCACGCAGCCCCGGTCCGGCAGCCCCGACCGCAGCGCGTCCGCGAGCGTGAGGCGGACCGCGCCGGGCACGTCCTGGACGCCGTCGAACCCCATCGCGCCCCAGCGGGCCCCGAGGGCCCCGGCTTCAAGGGCGCCCCGGTCGTCCCCGGCGAGCCGGGACGCCAGCGGATACAGCGTGCCGAGCGCGGAGTCGAAGTGCGAATGGCACGACACCAGCGGGCCCGCGATGCGCTCCTGCCGCCCCTTCAACACGCCGCGGTCAGCGAACGCGTAGTGCGAGAAGGCGCCCTGGAGCAGCGTCACCGACGCCACGTTGGCGGCCCCGGCCGGCAGTCCGGCCAGCGCGAACGAGACCAGCCGCGCCCCGAAGCTGTGCCCCACCAGATGGACCCGCACCTGCGGGGCGTCGTGCGCGAGCCGGCCGAGGAAGGGGCCGAGCCCGTCCCTGCCGACCTTCCCGGCCCGCCGCTTCATGGCGTAGTACGTGGCCTGGCGCAGCAGTTCGTGCGCTCCCCGCCAGGCCCGCCCGAGGCCGCCGGGCAGCCGCAGCCCCGCGCCGCCCGTCTCCTCCAGGGCGGCCGCGAACCGCAGGCAGACGGCGTGCGGATGCTCCTGGAGCATCGCGGGAGCGGTGTGCGGCGAGTCCTCCTCGGTGTCCGCCCCGGCTTCGGCGGGGTGGACACCGGCAAGCTGCCGCACCAGGCCGCCGAACTGGTCGAACGCGTCCGCCCCGGACGGCTGTTCGTCCAGGAGCCGGGCCAGCCGGCCGACGACCGCCTCGCCGCCCGGGAAGACCGTGCCGAGCGCCTGCCGGGTCCCCGCGCCGAGCGCGCCGGGCATCGCCTGCGCGCCCCCGCCCACGAGCCCGGGGTCAAAGTCGGGGATCTCCTCGTCGGTGAAGCGCATCGAGGGCCACAGCACCCCCGCGTAGCCGAGCCCGGCCCCGGGCGCGAGTGCGGGGAACGGCGCGAAAAAGGCGTCGTAGAGGCGGGTCGCGAGGGCGCGGTCGTTGTTCCAGCCGTGGGTGAGGACGACGAGGTCCCGCACGCCCCGCTCGCGCACCCCGCGCAGCAGCAGGTCGCGCCGGCCCGGGTCCGGGTCCCCGTCCGCGTCGAAGGTCAGTTCCCAGTAGGGACGTACGTGTACTTCCGGTGCGGCCATGGCCACCCCCGTGGCAGTCGTCCGTGCGGTGTGCCGCATCGTCCTGCCGGAGCCGGGGGTTGGCCAGACGTGACGTCAGGAACCGTGTCCCTCAGGCGAGTTCGCGTTCACGGGTCTCCGGCAGCGCGAGGACGCACAGCAGGGAGACGACCGCCATCGCGCTCACGTACCAGCCGACCGACGAGGAGCCGAACGCGCTCTGCAACCGCGTCGCCACCAGCGGCGCCACCGCGCCGCCGAGCACCCCGCCGAGGTTGTAGGCGAAGGAGGCGCCCGAGTAGCGCACCCGGACCCCGAACAGCTCGGGCAGGTAGGCGCCCATCGGGCCGTACACCACGCCCATGCAGAACAGCGCGCCGCCGAGCGCGAGCGCGATCAGCGCGGGCTGCTCGGTGTCCAGCAGCGGGAACAGGACCAGGCCCCAGACGGCCGCGAGGCAGGAGCCCGCGAGCACCGTCCTGCGCCGCCCGCGCGCGTCGGAGCGGGTCGCCGCGAGCCAGGTGCCCGCGGCCAGGAACAGGCAGGCCACGAGCGACACCGCGAGCATGGTGCCGCGCGGCACGCCGAGCGTGGTGGTGCCGTAGGCGAGGCAGTAGGTGGTGGCCGTGTAGAAGAGGCCGTACGCGACGACCATGCCGCCCGCGCCGAGCAGGATCTCCTTGGGGTGGCGCCTGAACACGTCGAGGGCCGGGGCCTTGCTGGCCTCCTGGTCCCGCATGACCTTCGCGAAGACCGGGGTCTCGCTGATCTTGAGCCGGACGAACAGGCCGACCGCGACCAGCACGAAGGAGAGCAGGAACGGCACGCGCTAGCCCCACGAGCGGAACGCGGCGTCCGAGAGCGTCTCGGAGAGCAGCCAGAAGATGCCGGTCGCCGCGAAGAACCCGACGGACGGGCCGAGTTGCGGGAAGGCCGCGAACAGGCCGCGCCTGCCGCGCGGCGCGTGCTCCACGGCGAGCAGCGCCGCCCCGCCCCACTCGCCGCCGAGGCCGACGCCCTGGAGGAAGCGGAGGAGGACGAGGAGGACCGGCGCCCACACGCCCCACGTGCCGTACCCGGGCAGCAGCCCGACGCAGGCCGTCGACAGGCCCATCAGGAGCAGCGACGCCACCAGGACCGACTTGCGGCCGATCCGGTCGCCGAAGTGACCGAAGACCAGCGAGCCGATCGGGCGTGCGGCGAACGCGACGGCGTACGTAGAGAAGGAGGCGAGCGTGGCGTTGAGGGAAGAGAGGTTCGGGAAGAACGCGTCGTTCAGGACGAGCGCGGCGGCCGTTCCGTAGACGTAGAAGTCGTAGAACTCGATGGCCGTCCCGATGAAACTCGCCACCGCGACGCGGCGGGGGCGGGAGCGGTGTCTTCCCTGGTGGGGTCGGAGTTGAGCACGTCCTGCACTGTCGCGGTAGCTGCATATAGCAGTCAATGCTTGGGACGCGCTGTCTCGGTCACTGAGACCGACACGCTCACTTGTAGGTGAGGTAGCGGGCGCGGACCCGGCGGAACGCCCGCAGCTCCTCCTGCCACGCCCCCACCACCTCGTCCGTCGTCGCCCCGGCGTCGATCATCGTGCGCACCTGGGTCGAACCGGTCAGCTTGTCGATCCAGTTGTCCGGCCGCCAGGCGAATCCGCTCCAGGCCTGCTTCGCGGTGACGAGCAGCGCGATGCCGGTGCGGACCGGGTCGAACGCCTGCCGGTCGTCGACGTGGATCTGCACGCCGCCGATGGTCTTGCCCTGGAACTTGGAGAAGGTCGGCGCGAAGTACGCCTCCCGGAAGTGCACGCCGGGCAGGCCGAGTTCACCGGCCTTCGCGGCCCAGCCCCCGTCGATGCCGTCCGCCCCGAGCAGCTCGAAGGGGCGGGTGGTGCCGCGCCCCTCGGAGAGGTTGGTGCCTTCGAACAGACACGTGCCCGAGTAGACCAGCGCGGTGTCGGCCGTCGGCATGTTCGGGCTCGGCGGCACCCACGGCAGCCCCGAGGCGTCGTAGAAGTCGCTCCGCTTCCAGCCCGTCATCGCGACCGTGGCCAGCTCGACCGGGCGCGTCAGGTACTCGGCGTTGAAGAGACGGGCCAGCTCCGTGACCGTCATCCCGTGCGCCTGGGAGATCTCCCGGCGGCCGACGAACGTGGCGAACTCCTTGTGCAGGACCGGCCCGTACGCGCCGCGGCCGGTCACCGGGTTCGGGCGGTCCAGGACGACGAACCGCTTGCCCGCGAGCTGCGCCGCCTCCATGCAGTCGTAGAGCGTCCAGATGTACGTGTAGAAGCGGGCGCCCACGTCCTGGATGTCGAAGACGACCGTGTCGACACCGGACGCCGTGAAGACGTCGGCGAGCGCCTGCCCGCTCTTCAGGTAGGTGTCGTAGACGGGCAGCCCGGTCGCCGGGTCGTCGTAGCGGCCTTCCGAGCCGCCCGCCTGCGCGGTGCCGCGGAAGCCGTGCTCGGGACCGAAGACCGCGACCAGGTCCACCCGCTCGTCCGGGTGCATCACGTCGACGATGTGCCGGACGTCGCGGGTGACGCCGGTCGGGTTGGTGACGATGCCGACCTTGTCCCCGTCGAGCAGCCGGTAGCCGTCCGCCCGGAGCCGCTCGAAACCGGTCCGCAGGCGGTGCCCGCCGCCCGCGGGAGCGGCGCTCGCGACCCCGGCGGCGGCCAGTGGACCGCCGGCGGCGCCCACCGCCCCCGCGCTCGCGGCGAGCAGGACCCGTCTCGACACGTTCATGCAAAAACCTCCGTGTACAGCGGAACTGGCATGGCCATGCACGCTAGCGCCCGGACCGGCGGCGGGGAACGCACCGCACGCGATCACCACGGGAAACCCCTTCCGCGCCGACATACCGACTGGTTAGTCTGCTGTGGAAACGGAGCCGGGAGCCACGTCGCGAGGCGCGGTCCGCGCCGTGCCGAGGTCGTGCCGAAGTCGTGTCGAAGGAGACCGATGGTGGAGAGTCTGCAAGGGCAGGGAGTCGTCGTCACCGGCGCGGGCGGCGGCATCGGCGCCGCCCTCGCCCGCCGGTTCGCGGCCGCCGGGGCCCGCGTCGTCGTCAACGACCTGGACGCGGCCAGGGCCGCGGCGGTCGCCGACGAGATCGGCGCGACGGCCGTCCCCGGCGACGCCTCCGCGATCGTCGACGACGCCCGCGCCGCCCTCGGCGGCACCGTCGACGTCTACTGCGCCAACGCGGGACTCGCCTCCGGCGGCACCGAGGCCGCAGCCGAGGAGATCTGGGCCGCGGCCTGGGACGTGAACGTCATGGCGCACGTCCGCGCCGCCCACGCCCTGCTCCCCGGCTGGCTGGAGCGCGGCAGCGGCCGGTTCGTCTCCACCGTCTCGGCGGCCGGACTGCTCACCATGGTGGGCGCGGCGCCCTACAGCGTGACCAAGCACGGCGCGTACGCCTTCGCCGAGTGGCTCTCCCTCACCTACCGCCACCGCGGGATCAAGGTCCACGCGATCTGTCCGCAGGGCGTGCGTACCGACATGCTCACCGCCGCCGGATCGGCCGGCGAGCTGGTCCTCGCCCCGACCGCCATCGAGCCGCAGGACGTCGCCGACGCCCTCTTCGCGGGCATCGAGGAGGACCGCTTCCTGATCCTGCCGCACCCGGAGGTCGCCGAGTACTACGCGGCCCGTGCCGCCGTCCCCGAGCGGTGGCTGACCGGCATGAACCACATCCAGCAGAAGTGGGAGGCCGCCAAGTGACGGACTCGATCTACGCGGCCCGCCCCTGGCTCGGCGTCCTCAGCGAGGCCCAGAAGGCCCCCGTCACCCCCGCCGCCACCGTGGCCCACGCCTTCGCCGCCGCCGTGCGCCGCGCCCCCGACCGCACCGCCCTCGCCTACTTCGACGGCCGCCTGACCTACGCCGAGGTCGACGCCCTCTCCGACTCGGTGGCCGGCCACCTCGCCGCCCGGGGCCTGGAGCGCGGCGACCGCGTCGCGATCATGCTGCAGAACACCCCGCACTTCGTCCTCGCGCTGCTCGGCGCGTTCAAGGCCGGCGCGGTCGTGGTCCCCGTCAACCCCATGTACAAGTCGGGCGAGGTCGGCCACGTCCTGCACGACGCTGAGGTGACCGCGCTGGTCTGCACCGACCGCGCCTGGGACGCCTACCTGCGCGAGACCGCCGCGGGCTCGCCCGTGCGCATCGCGCTGACCGCCTGCGAACTCGACTTCCAGGCCCGCGACGACAAGCGGGTCCTGACCTTCGAGCGGGTCACCCCCGCGGCCGGCGACGCCGACGACCTGGTGGCCGTGGCCCGGGCCGGTCACCCGGCGCCCGCCGACCGCGCACTCGCCCCCGGCGACACCGCGCTGATCAGCTACACGTCCGGCACCAGCGGCACCCCCAAGGGCGCCACGAACCTGCACCGCAACATCATGTACAACGCCGAGCGCCAGCGCACCGGCCTCGGGCTGCCGGAAGGCGCCACCTACTTCGCCCTCGCGCCGCTGTTCCACATCACCGGCATGGTCTGCGAACTCGTCGCGAGCGTCGTCAACACCGGCACCCTCGCGCTCGCCTACCGCTTCGAACCCGGTGTCGTCCTCGACGCGTTCGCCGAGCACGCGCCCGCCTACACGGTCGGCCCGTCCACCGCGTTCATGGCGCTCGGCGCCCAGCCGCAGGCGACCCGCGCGCACTTCGCCTCCTTCGTCTCGATCTCCTCGGGCGGCGCGCCGGTGCCCCCCGCGCTGGTGGAGAAGTTCCGCGCCGCCTTCGGCCCCTACATCCACAACGGCTACGGCCTCACCGAGTGCACCGCGCCCTGCGCCTCCGTGCCCCCGGGCGTCGAGGCCCCCGTCGACCCGGTCTCCGGCACCCTCGCCGTCGGCGTCCCCGGCCCGGACTCGGTCGTGCGCATCCTCGACGACCTCGGCCACGAGGTGCCCTTCGGCGAACCGGGCGAGATCGCCGTCCGCGGCCCCCAGGTCGTGCCCGGCTACTGGCGCCGCCCCGACGCCACCGCCGAGGCCTTCCCCGACGGCGAACTGCGCACCGGCGACATCGGCTTCATGGACGAGCGCGGCTGGCTCTACGTCGTCGACCGCAAGAAGGACATGATCAACGCGTCCGGCTTCAAGGTCTGGCCCCGCGAGGTCGAGGACGTCCTCTACACGCACCCCGCCGTGCGCGAGGCGGCCGTCGTCGGCATCCCCGACGCCTACCGCGGCGAGAGCGTCAAGGCCTACGTCAGCCTGCGCCCGGGCACGGACGCCACGTCCGAGGAGCTCTCCGGCTACTGCAAGGAGCGGCTCGCGGCGTACAAGTACCCGCGGGAGGTCGAGGTCCTGCGCGAGCTGCCGAAGACGGCAAGTGGGAAGATCCTCCGGCGGGAACTGCGTTCCCCCACGGCATGACAGGCGAAGTACCGGAAAGGCAGGTGGCGGCAGTGCCCAGGACGACGGACGGCGACGGCACGCCCGTTCCGCAACGGCTCCTCGCGGCCGCCACCCGGCTGTTCGCCGAGCGCGGCTACGACCGCACCTCGGTGCAGGAGATCGTGGAGGCGGCGGGCGTCACCAAGGGCGCCCTCTACCACTACTTCGGCTCCAAGGACGACCTGCTGCACGAGGTGTACGCGCGCGTGCTCCGCCTCCAGCAGGAGCGGCTCGACGCGTTCGCCGACGGCGACGACCCCGTCGAGCAGCGGCTGCGCGCGGCGGCTGCCGACGTCGTCGTCACGACGATCGACAATCTGGACGACGCGTCGATCTTCTTCCGCTCCATGCACCACCTCAGCCCCGAGAAGAACAAGCAGGTACGGGCCGAGCGGCGGCGCTACCACGAGCGGTTCCGGGCGCTGATCGAGGAGGGCCAGAAGACCGGCGTCTTCGCCGCCGGCACCTCGGCCGACCTGGTGGTCGACTACCACTTCGGCTCGATCCACCATCTCTCCACCTGGTACCGCCCCGACGGCCCCCTCACCCCGCAGCAGCTCGCCGACCAGCTGGCGGACCTGCTGCTGCGGGCGCTGCGGCCGTAAGCCCGGGCGGTGGTGCCCGGCAGGACACCACCGCCCGGGCCCGGACTCACAGGTACTGCTTCAGCTCCCGCCGCGCCAGCGAACGCTGGTGCACCTCGTCCGGGCCGTCCGCCAGGCGCAGCGTCCGGGCACCCGCCCACAGCTCCGCCAGCGGGTAGTCCTGGGAGACGCCGCCCGCGCCGTGCAGCTGGACCGCCTTGTCGATGATGTCGACGACCGTCCGCGGTGTGGCGATCTTGATGGCCTGGATCTCGGTGTGCGCCCCGCGGTTGCCGACCGTGTCCATCAGCCACGCCGTCTTGAGCACCAGCAGGCGCAGCTGCTCCACCGCCACCCGCGCGTCCGCGATCCACTCCTGCACCACGCCCTGCTGGGCGAGCGGCTTGCCGAAGGCGGTACGGGAGACGGCCCGGCGGCACATCAGCTCGATGGCCCGCTCCGCCATGCCGATCAGCCGCATGCAGTGGTGGATGCGGCCGGGGCCCAGCCGCGCCTGCGCGATGCCGAAACCGCCGCCCTCCTCACCGATCAGGTTGCTGACGGGCACGCGCGCGTGGTCGAAGACGACCTCGGCGTGGCCGCCGTGCCAGTGGTCCTCGAAGCCGTACACCGTCATGGCCCGGCGCACCTCGACGCCCGGGGTGGAGCGCGGTACGAGGACCATCGACTGCTGGCGGCGGATGTCGGCGCCGTCCGGGTCCGTCTTGCCCATCACGATGAAGATCTCGCAGTCCGGGTTCATGGCACCCGAGATGTAGAACTTGCGGCCCGTGATGACGTACTCGTCGCCGTCGCGCTCGATGTGCGTCGTGATGTTCGTGGCGTCCGAGGAGGCGACCTCCGGCTCCGTCATCGCGAACGCCGAGCGGATCTCCCCGGCGAGCAGCGGCTCCAGCCACCGTTCGCGCTGCGCCTCGCTGCCGAACTGGGCGAGCACCTCCATGTTCCCGGTGTCGGGCGCGGCGCAGTTCAGCGCGGTGGGCGCCAGCTGCGGGCTGCGGCCGGTGATCTCGGCCAGCGGCGCGTACTGGAGGTTGGTCAGGCCGGCGCCGTGCTCGGCGTCGGGCAGGAACAAGTTCCACAGGCCCTGCTTGCGGGCCTCGGCCTTCAGCTCCTCGACCACGGCCGGCGTCCGCCACGGCGAGTCGAGCGCGGCCCGCTGCTCGGCGGCGACCGCCTCGGCCGGGTGCACGTGCGTGTCCATGAAGGCGAGCAGCCGCTCCCGCAGCTCCTGGGTGCGTGCGTCGAATGCGAAGTCCATGGGTGGGATCAGCCTTCCTGAAGGTCCTGGAGGGTGGAGCGGCCGTGCTCGATGAAGACCGGGACCAGGTCGCCGATCCGGTCGAAGCCGGCGCCGACGGTCTGGCCGAGCGTGTAGCGGTAGTGGATGCCCTCCAGGATCACGGCGAGCTTGAACCAGGCGAACGCCGTGTACCAGGAGACGGCGGACACGTCGCGCCCGGAGCGCGCGGCGTACCGCTCGACCAGCTCGGCCGGGGCGGGGTGCCCGGCGGCCGTGGCGGTCGTGGAGATGGGGGAGCCGGGCAGCTCCAGCGGGGCGCTGTACATCACGAGCAGGCCGAGGTCGGTGAGCGGATCGCCCAGCGTGGACATCTCCCAGTCGAGGACCGCCGTGATGCGGTCGGTGCCGGCGCCTGCGTCTTCTTCGTCCCGGCGGATCAGGACGTTGTCCAGCCGGTAGTCGCCGTGCACGATGGTGGGCGCGGGCGAGACGGGCAGCGCGCGGCCGAGCGCGGCGTGCAGCTCGTCGATGCCGGCCAGCTCCCGGTTGCGGGACGCGTCCAGCTGCTTGCCCCAGCGGCGCAGCTGCCGGTCGAGGAAGCCCTCCGGCCGCCCGAAGTCGGCGAGGCCCACCGCCGCGGGGTCCACCGCGTGCAGGTCGACGAGGGTGTCCACGAGCCCGAGCACGACCGCCCGGGTCCGCTCGGGGCCGAGCGGGGCGAGCTCCTCCGCGGTCCGGTACGGCGTCCCCGTCACGAACTCCATGACGTAGAACGGCGCCCCGAGCACCTCCTCGTCCTCGCAGAGCAGCAGCGGCTCGGGGACCGGCACGGCCGTGGGGTGCAGCCCGGCGATCACCCGGTACTCGCGCTTCATGTCGTGCGCGGTGGCCAGCACGTGGCCCAGCGGGGGCCGCCGGACCACCCACGTCGCGTGCCCGTCGCCGACCTCGTACGTCAGGTTGGACCGGCCGCCCTCGATGAGCCGCCCGGACAGCGGGCCCCCGACCAGGCCGGGCCGCTCACGGTCGAGGTAGGCGCGCAGCTGGTCGAGGTCGAGGCCTGGGGGGTGACTCATCGAGGTCCTCCGGAGTCCGGGTGGTACGAGCGGTACGAGCGATGCCCACATCATGCCGACCAGTCGGTATGTCGTCCAGTGGCGTACGGGAACGTGGCCCTGCGTGCCGCCGCCGTCACACCACGAGGGCCGCCGCGGACACCGCAAGCGCCACGGTGCACAGCGCCGCCGTCGTCGCGGCCCGCCGGGACAGCCGCGCGGGCGCCGCCTCGTCGCGGGCCAGGCCGGTGATGCGGCGGTGCGCGACCCCGAGGAAGCCGAGCCACACCGCGAGGCACAGCGCCGCGGCCACGATGCCGAGCGGATCGGTGCCGCCGTGCAGCACGGTCTTCACGGCGAGCACCGCGGCGACGGTGCAGGACAGCGTCGTACGCCGCCACGCGAGCCGGGTCCTGGCCGGCTGGAGACCGGGATCGCGCACGGGCCCGTCCGCCCCGGCGGCCCCGCTCACCCTTCCCAGCCCACGATCACCACGACGACCATCGCCACGGCGACCAGCGCGACCACCAGGCTCAGCAGCGCCGGGAACCGCGACACCGGCAGGTCCTCGCCGCGCCGCATCGCCCGCTCGCAGCGCACCCAGTGGCTCACCGCCCGCAGCGAGCAGAGCACGCCCGCCGCGAGCAGGGCCAGCGCGAGGCCGACCCGCCAGGCCCAGCGCAGGTCCGGCAGGAACTGGTCCACGGCGAACCCGCCGCCGATGAGCGCCAGGGCGGTGCGCACCCAGGCCAGGAAGGTGCGCTCGTTGGCCAGCGAGAACCGGTAGTCGGGCGTGTCGCCCTCGTCCCTGACCCGTTCCGGCGCGAACCAGAGACGGACGTTACGCACGAATTCGATCACTGGAGGGACCTTACCGGTGCGTCATCGGTGCGCCTTCAGCCGCTCGTACGCCGCGAGGCCGTCCGGGGTCCAGGGCCACTCGCCGAGCCGCCGCTCCAGTTCCTCCGGAGGCAGGAAGGCGTGCCAGTCGATCTCCTCGGCCTGCGGGCGCACGGGCAGGTCACAGGTCACCTCGTAGACGTACGACCACCAGGAGCCGCCCCCGCCGTGCGCCTCCGCGTCCTCGCCCTCGTACAGGAACTTGAACAGCGGTGCCGGGGCCGGCAGGCCGCTCACGCCCAGCTCCTCCTCGGCCTCCCGCAGCGCGGCCGCGTCGTAGCTCTCGCCGGTGCCGACGACTCCGCCGACGAACATGTCGTACCTGCCCGGGAAGACGAGCTTGGTGGTGGTCCGCCGGTGTACGAAGATCCGGCCGGCCGGGTCTCTGGCCAGCACGAACACGGCACGGTGGCGCCAGTGGTTGGCGTACACCTCGCCGCGCGGGGCCTGCCCGACGACCCGGTCCTGATCGTCGACGATGTCCAGGATCTCCTCAGCGGGGTTCATCCGGCCAGGCTAGTTCCGCGGTGACGTGCACGTGCGTCGTGGTTGCGCGCGCAGTTCCCCGCGCCCCTGACGGGGCGTGCGTGGACGCCGCTCAGGGGCGCGGGGAACTGCGCGACCAGCCACGACGGACCCGCGCCCGACCACGCACCGCCGGCAGGCAAGGCCTACGTGACGCTCCGCATCTCACCCCGCTCCCGCTCCGCGGCCCCGGGCATGGCCGGATGCAGCCCGAGCAGCACCACCCCCACCACGACCCCGGCCAACCCCACCGCCTGCCAGGCCAGCGCCCCCGCGTCCGTCCGCAGCCGGTCCCCGAGAAACCCCACCCCGCACACGATCCCCGCCAAGGGCTGCGCAGCGGTGAGCGCCGGCAACGACATCCGCAGCGGCGCCGTCTCGAAGGCGCTCTGCACCAGCACCAGCCCCGTCACCCCGAGAGCGAACACGGCGTACGGCTGCCAGGACGTGAGCAGCTCCGACCAGCCCCCGGCACCGAACCGCTGCCCGCTGACCCGGGTCAGCGCGTCCTGCACCCCGTACAGCATTCCCGCCGCCACCGCGAGCAGCGCGGGCGCCGCGCTCAGCCGGGACCGCTTGGCGAGGGCCGCGAGCGCCAGCGCGCCGCCGACCATCACGCCGATGATCAGCCAGTGCCGCAGCGGGTCGGTGACCGCGGTGCCGCCGCGCGGCTGCCCGGCCACGATGAACGCCGTCACCCCGCCCGCGAGGAGCAGCAGCCCGGCCCAGCCCTGCCGGCCCAGCGGCGCCCTGGTCTGGTGGCGCGACAGGAGCAGGGCGAAGAGGAGGTTCGTCGCGAGCAGCGGCTCGACCAGGGAGACCTCGCCCCGGCCGAGGGCGACGGCCCCGAGCCCCATGCCGCAGATCATCAGCCCTATCCCGGCGAGCCAGCGCGGCACCCGGATCAGGTCGAGCAGCAGCCGCGGGGAGAGGAAGTCGCCGAGCGGCGCGTGCTGGGCCGCGTTCTGCTGGAGGACGAAACCGATGCCCAGGCAGCAGGCCGCGCTCACGGAGAGGACGAGGACCAGGACCGACACGCTGCGCACCTCGGAGAGCCGCTGGACGGGCAGGGGCGGGTATCTGCCGACGATAGCGCTCCCCGGCGCCGGCCGCTCGACGAGCCGCCCGGCGGCGCCCCGCGGGCCCCGGCCCACCACGTACACGTGTCACATGCGCAACGTCCCAGCTCACGGACGCGCTCATGGAATCGGAACGCCGAACTCGACATGAACAGCGTCGAGTTGGTGAAATCCGTCACCCGATCACCCTTGACGTGGAGGGCCCGGTACCGGTTTGCTGTGCGTGATCATCCGCCCGGGCCGCGCACCAGCGCCCGGGTTCCGACGTTCGTCGCTTCGTAGCTGAAAAAAGTCGTAGAGGAACCGCCGCGGTGTCCCCACCCCCGCCTCCGCTCGGGCGCCCCCGCAAGAAGGCCGCGCACTCCTTCGACCCCGCTCTCGACGACACCGCGCTCGTCGCCGCCCGTGCCGCCCTCGCCCAGGGCCGGTGGACCGAGGCCCGGACCCTGCTCGCCGCGACCGGGCAGGACTGGGACCGCCGGGGCCACCGCGTGATGGGACTCGCGCAGGAACCCACCGCGACCGCCTGGGTCGGTGACTGGCGCCTGGCGGAGCCGGAGTCCACGGACGCCGCCGTCCTGCTCGCCTGCGCCGCCGTGCACCGCGCCGTGGCCGGCCGGACCCGCCCCGACAAGGCCCGCGCCGCCTGCACCGAGGCGGCCGCCCTGGTGCCCGCGGACCCGACCCCCTGGCTCGGACTGCTGCTCCTGGAGCGCGAGTTGGGCCGCGAGGAGGACGTCGTGCGCCTCTTCGACGAGGTCCGCCTGCGCCACCCGGCCCACCACCACGCGCACCACCTGATGGTGGCCCGGCTCGCCGAGCGGCGCGCCGACGCGGGCCAGGACCCGCTGCACGAGGTCTACGACTTCGCGGCCTGGGCCGCCGAACAGGCGCCGCCCGCCTCGCCGCTGGCGGTGCTGCCGGTCGTCGCGCACGCCGAGCGCTACCGCGTCCTCGCCCGGGCGGGCGTCGAGCCCCCCGACCCGAAGGCCTCCGGGCACTGGGGCGGCCGGCGGGCCCGCCTGGTGATGAAGGCCGCCTTCGACTGGTGGCTGGAGTGGGGCGACCCGCAGGACCGGGCCGGTCTCGCCCACCCGCGCGGCCGCATCGACCTCAACTTCCTGGCCCACGCCAAGTACTGCGAGGGCCGCCCGGCCGAGGCGGCCGTCCTGTTCCACCGCATCGGCCCGCACCTCACACCGGTCCCGTGGTCCTATCCGGACCGGGACCCGCACGAAGCGTTCCGTGCCGCGCGCAGTGCCGCGCTCGGTTCGGCGTAGCGGATCCAGCCAGCAGCCAGACAGCACCCATCGGAAGGGACGATCCCGCGATGACGACGGGCAGTTCGAGTACGAGCGACAGAGCAGTGGTGGCCGAGCCGGGCATCAGCACCTATCGGGGCGAGGAGAGCGCGCTGCGCGCCGGCCGCCTCGGCACGGCCGGGCTGCTGCTCTCCGTGCTCGCCGCGACCGGTCCGGTGATGGTGGTGGCCGGCGTCATGCCCACCACGTTCGCCGTCATGGGTGTCGTCGGCATGCCGCTGCTCTTCCTCATCCTCGGTGTCGTCCTGACCCTCTTCAGCGTCGGCTACGCGGAGATGAGCCGGCACGTGCACAACGCGGGCGCCTTCTACGCGTACATCTCCCGCGGCCTCGGCCCGACCACCGGCGCCGCCGCCGCGCTGGTCGCGCTCGTCGCCTACAGCGTGCTCCAGGTCGGCATCTTCGGCATCTTCGGCTTCGAGGTCGCGGGCCTCTTCCAGCAGTACCTCGACACCGAACTCGCCTGGTGGATACCGGCGCTGGCCGCCGTCGTCGCCGTCGGCGTCCTCGCCCTGCTGAAGATCGACGTGAACGCGAAGGTGCTCGGCGTCCTGCTCCTGCTCGAAGTAGCCGTCGTGGTCGTCTTCGACATCGCCGCGATCGGCGACCCGGGCAAGGAAGGCCTGTCCCTGCACGCCTTCGACCCGTCCACGCTCTCCGGTGTCGGCCTCGGCACCGCCCTGTGCTTCTGCATCGCCGCGTTCACCGGCTTCGAGCAGGCGCCCGTGTACGCGGAGGAGACGAGCCGCCCGCACATCCTCGTGCCCCGCGTCATGTTCCTGGCCGTCGGCGGTGTCGCCGTCTTCTTCGCGCTCAGTTCATGGGCGCTGACCGTGGCCACCGGCCCGGCGAGCATCGTCGGCGAGGCCCAGAAGCAGTCCGCGGGCCTGCTGTTCGGCCTGACCGAGAGCCGGCTCGGCGGCACCTTCACCGACGTCGTCCACGTCCTGTTCGTCACCGGCATGTTCGCGGCGCTGCTCAGCTTCCACAACGTGGTGGCGCGGTACGCCTTCGCGATGGGCCGCGAGGGCCTGCTGCCGGCGCGGTTCGGCCGCACCAACAGCGGCAGCGGCGCGCCCGGCACCGGCTCGGTCCTGCAGTCGGTGATCTCGCTGATCGTCGTCGTCTGCTTCGCGGTCGCCGACGACGGCCCGGCCGGTGACCCGACGGCCCCGGTCCTCCACCTGTTCACGTGGGGCGGGAACGTGGGCGCGCTCGGCGTCATCCTGCTGATGGCCACGGCGTCGCTCGCGGTCATCGTCTTCTTCGTCAAGCGCGGCGCGGCGGGCCCGCAGGCCTGGCGGCTCGTCGCCTCCGGCATCGCGGGCCTCGCGCTGCTGGTGATCGCCGGCTACACGGTCAAGGACTTCGACGTGCTGGTCGGCTCGGGCCCCGGCTCGGCGCTGAACTGGCTGCTGCCCGGCGTCATCGCTCTGGCCGCGCTCGTCGGCGTCGTCCACAGCCTGGTCCTGCGCTCCCGCAACCCCGCGGCCCACGCCCGCATCGGCCTGGGCAACGAGGCGTTCCAGCTGGAGAAGAAGGCGAGCTGAGCGCTCCCGGGCCGGGGCCGGTCAGCCCGCGAAGTCCAGCAGCACCTTGCAGGAAGCGGACCGGTCCGCCGCCAGGGGGAACGCCCTGGCGGCCTCGGCCACCGGGACCACGGCGCTGATCAGCCCGGCGAGCGCGGGCTCCCGCGCCAGCAGGGCGAGCGCGTCGTCGAACTCGGTGTCGAAGCGGAACGCGCCGCGCAGCTCGACCTCCCGGCTCACCACGAGGTTCCCGGCGAACGGGCTCGGCCCGGGCGGCAGCATCCCCAGCTGGACCACCACGCCGCCCCGCCGCACCCGGCGCAGGCAGGTGTCGAGCCCGGCCGCGGCCCCGGACGCCTCGACCGCCGCGTCGACCTCGTCCGGCCACCCGGGATCGCCGGGATCACCGGCCTGGACGAGGACGTCGGCGCCCGCGACAGAGGCGTACGCAAGCGCCGTCGGCAGTAGGTCCGTCACCGTCACGCGGGCCGCGCCCGCCGCCTTCGCCGCCGCGACGACCAGGCAGCCGATCGGACCCGCGCCGGTCACCAGGATGTGCCGCCCGGCGATGTCCCCGGCCCGGCGCACCGCGTGCAGCGCCACCGAGAGAGGTTCCGCGAGAGCGGCCCGCGCCAGTGGCAGCCCTTCGGGCAGCGCCCGCAACTGACCGGCCGGAACGGCGAGTTCGGCGGCGAAACCGCCCTGGACGTGCGGGGTGCGGGCCGCGCTGCCCAGGTAGCGGGTGTCCCGGCAGACGTGGCGCCGCCCGTCCCGGCACTCGGGGCAGGCCCCGCACGGCGTCGCCGGGTGCACGGCCACCGGGGTCCCGGGCTCCGGGCCCGAGGCGCCCGGCCCGTACCCGAGGACGGTGCCGACGACCTCGTGCCCGAGCACCATCGGCTCCGTCAGCCGGAAGTCGCCGACGCCGCCATGGCGCCAGTAGTGCAGATCGGAGCCGCACACCCCGCCGTACCCGACTGCGACCAGGGCCTGACCCGGGCCGGGCGCGGGGGCGGGAAGTTCGTCGACGCGCAGGTCACCGGCGCCGTGGATCACGCAGCCCAACATGGCAACTCCCGTATCAGAGAACGCTGGTCATACCGCCGTCGACGTACAGGATCTGGCCGCCGACGAAGTCCGCCGCGGGCGAGGCGAGGAAGAGCAGACCGCCCACGAGGTCCTCGGTGGTGCCCCAGCGCCCGGCCGGGGTCCTGCGGCGCACCCAGGCGCTGAACTCCTCGTCCCGCACGAGGGGCGCGGTCAGCTCGGTCTCGATGTACCCGGGGCCGAGCCCGTTGACCTGGACGCCCGAGGGGCCCCAGTCGGCGCACATGCCCTTGGTGAGCATCTTCAGTGCGCCCTTCGTGGCCGCGTACGGGGCGATGCCCGGCCGGACCACCTCGCTCTGCAGCGAACAGATGTTGATGATCTTGCCGTGGCCGCGCCCGACCATGCCGCGCGCCGCTTCCCGCGCCACCAGGAACGCGCTCGTCAGATTGGTGTCCAGGATCCGGTGCCAGTCGGCGTCGGCGAACTCCAGGAGCGGGGCGCGCAGCTGCATGCCCGCGTTGTTGACGAGGATGTCGAGCGGGCCGACCCGCTGTTCGACGTCGGCGATCCCGGCGGCGACGGCGGGCCCGTCGGTGACGTCGAACGCCGCCGTGTGGACGTCGCCGCCGAGCGCGGCGGCGGCTTCCGCCAGCCGGTTCGGGTCGCGGCCGTTGAGCACGACCGTGCAGCCGGCCTCCAGGAGGCCGCGGGCCAGGGCGGACCCGATCCCGCGGCTGGACCCGGTGACCAGGGCGGTGCGGCCGCTGATGTCGAACAGGGGGTGACTCATCGGCGTACCTCTCCCGGCGCGTCTAGAGGATCAGCGAGAGCAGCAGGACCAGGGCGCCCGCGACCACGGAGATGATCGTCTCCATGACCGACCAGGTCTTGATCGTCTGCCCGACGCTGAGCCCGAAGTACTCCTTGACCAGCCAGAACCCGGCGTCATTGACATGGCTGAAGAACAGCGAGCCCGCACCGATGGCGAGGACGAGCAGCGCCGTGTGGGTCTCCGACATGTTCGCCGCGAGGGGCGCGACGAGGCCGGCGGCCGAGACGGTCGCGACGGTCGCCGAACCGGTGGCGAGGCGGATCACCACGGCGATCAGCCAGGCGAGCAGCAGCGCGGAGATGTTCCAGTCCTTGGAGATGTCCAGGACCATCTGGCCGACGCCGGAGTCGATGAGCGTCTGCTTGAAGCCGCCGCCCGCGCCGACGATGAGCAGTACGCCCGCGATCGGGGCGAGCGACTTCTCGGTGGTGGCCTGCAGCTTGCCCTTGGTGAAACCGGCCGGGCGGCCGAGCGTGAACATCGCGACGATCACGGCCACGAGGAGCGCGGTCAGCGGGTTGCCGATGACGTCGAAGGTGCGCTGCACGGTGTGCTCGGGGTCGTCCACGATGATGTCGACGAGCGCCTTGGCCAGCATCATGACGACCGGCAGCAGGATGGTGACGACGGCGGCGGCGAAGCCGGGCCGCTTCTCCAGGTCGTCCGAGGCCCGCCCGGGGACCATCTTGTCGGGCACGGGGACGTCCACCCAGCGGGCGGCGTACTTGGAGAAGACCGGACCGGCGATGATCACCGTCGGGATGGCGACGACGATGCCGAGGGCCAGCGTGATGCCGAGGTTGGCCTTGACCGCGTCGATCGCGACCAGCGGGCCGGGGTGCGGCGGGATCAGGCCGTGCATGACCGACAGGCCCGCGAGGGCGGGGATGCCGATCCGCATCAGCGAGTAGTTGCCGCGCTTGGCGACCATCAGGACGACCGGGATCAGCAGCACGATGCCGACCTCGAAGAAGAGCGGCAGCCCGATCACGGCGGCGATCAGCACCATCGCCCAGGGCATCGCCTTCCCGCCGGACTTCCCCGCCTTGGCGAGGATCGTGTCGACGATCTGGTCCGCGCCGCCGGAGTCGGCGAGCAGCTTGCCGAGGATCGCGCCGAGCGCGATCAGCACGCCCACACCGGCCACCGTCGAGCCGAGGCCCGCGCTGAAGCTGGTGATCGCCTTGTCCAGCGGCGCCCCGGCGAACGCGCCGAGCGCGAGCGAGCCGATGGTCAGGGCCAGAAAGGCGTGGAGCTTGAACTTCGTGATGAGCAGGACGATGACGGCGATGCCCGCGAGGACGGCGATCCCGAGCTGGGCGTGGCCCGCGGAGGTGATCGGCTCGACGGCGTCCGCTGCCAGCATCTCGACGCTGAGACTGGTCACGGTCTATCCCTTGCGTACGTGGGAGGGGGTTGAGGGGGTGCCCGGGTGTACGGGCGGACGGGCTAGGCGGAGTCGCGCGCGGCCAGGGCCCGTACGGCCCGGTCGGCGATCTCGTCCGGGGTGCCCGACACATCGACGCCGACGCCCGCCTCGTCCGCCGCGAGCGGCTGGAGCGTGGCGAACTGCGAGTCGAGGAGCGCGGTCGGCATGAAGTGGCCCTGCCGGTGGGACATCCGGTCCTCGATGAGGGCGCGGCTGCCGGTCAGGTGGACGAAGACGACACCGGGCGCCTCGGCCCGGAGCCGGTCGCGGTAGCTGCGCTTCAGCGCGGAGCTGCTGACCACCCCGCCGAGCCCGGCGCGGCCGTGGGCCCACGCGCCGATGGCGTCCAGCCACGGCCAGCGGTCCTCGTCCGTGAGGGGCGTGCCGGCCGTCATCTTGGCGATGTTGGCCGGCGGGTGGAAGTCGTCGCCCTCGGCGTAGGGAACGCCGAGCCGTTCGGCGAGCAGGGGACCGATCGTCGTCTTGCCGGTGCCTGCCACGCCCATGACCACGACGACATGGGGGGTACTCATCGCTGCCTCGCTGTCTTCATCGACATCGCTGTGTCACGTCACTGAAACCCAATAGGTCTGACAAATTCAAGAGTCTGTGATTTATAAGTCAGACTTTTTGTTGGCTCTGGCGGAACCGTACGCTGGCTCCATGACCACGAAGGACCGGGGGCTGCACGCCCGCGTACTGGACAGCCTCGGTCCTGCGATCACCGCGGGGGAGTACCCGGCGGGCAGCGTGTTGCGCACGGACGAGCTGGCGCAGCGCTACGAGGTGTCGCGCTCGGTGATGCGCGAGGCGGTGCGGGTCCTGGAGTCCATGCACCTGGTGGCGTCCCGGCGCCGGGTCGGCGTCACCGTCCGGCCCGCGCACGAGTGGAACGTCTACGACCCGCAAGTCATCCGCTGGCGCCTCGCCGGGGCCGACCGGCCGCGCCAGCTGCGCTCGCTCACCATGCTGCGCTCGGCCGTCGAACCGGTCGCCGCGGGACTCGCCGCCCGCTACGCGTCGGCGGAGCAGTGCGCGGCGCTCACCGAGTGCGCGCTCGGCATGGTCGCCACCTCCCGCGGCCAGCAGCTGGAGGCGTACCTCGTGCACGACGTCGAGTTCCACCGGGTCGTGCTGAACGCGTCGGGCAACGAGATGTTCGCCCACCTCGGCGACCTGGTCGCGGAGGTCCTCGCGGGCCGCACCCACCACCAGGTCATGTTCGAGGACCCGGACCCGGCGGCGGTCACCCTGCACGTGCGGGTCGCCGACGCGGTGCGCGAGGGCGACGCCGGGCGGGCCGAGGCGCTCACCCGCGAGATCGCGGTCGGCGCCCTGCACGAGCTGGACATCCTGGCGCCCTGACCGGCCCCGCCGGGCGCGGGGGAGTTCACTCGATGAAGTCCCCGTCGACGTACACCCACGCGCCCGCCACCCGCAGGAACTGGCTGCGCTCGTGCAGCGCGCCCGCGCGGCCGCCGTCCTTGTAGCGGGCCCGGAAGGTGACGGTGCCGCTCTGGTGGAACGCGGAGCCGTCGGTGCTCCCCAGGATCTCCAGACCGGTCCAGCTGAGGGCCGGGTCGAAGTCGACCGCGGGCGGCCGGGTGTCCGGGTGCCAGGTCCGCAGCAGGTACCCGGCGTCCTTGCGGGTGAACGCCGTGTACCGGGAGCGCATGAGCGCCTCGGGCGTGGGCGCCGCGGCACCGCGGTGGTAGCGGCCGCAGCAGTTCTCGTACGGCTCGGGGAGACCGCAGGGGCAGGTGGGGAGGGTGGGGCGTGCCATGGGGGCATTGTCCCCCACGGCACGCTCAGCCCGGTGTGACGGTGAGCGGGGCGCCCTGGGTCCGGTCGGACGCCGGTCCCGTCTCCACCACGAACGCGCCCGCCTCCACGACGAGTTCGAGGTCACGGCCGACCGAGGCCAGGGTCCGCGCGGTCACCTCGAAGTCCACCGCGCGCTGCTCGCCCGGCGCGAGGTCCACCCCGGTGAAGCCGCGCAGCTCCCGCACCCGCGGCCACGACGAACCGCCCGAGACCCGCCGCACATACAGCTGCACGGTCTCCCTGACGGCCGTCCCGCCGGTGTTCTCGACGGTGACCGTGCAGGTCAGACGCGGGTCACCGGCGGGTACGGCGGCGCGGCTGAGGGCCGGCCGCCCGTAGCGCACGCTGCCGTAGGAGAGCCCGTGCCCGAAGGCGTACCGGGCCGTCGCCGGCTGGTCGACGTACCCCCGGTAGCCGTGGTCCTTGCCGTTGTAGAAGACCGGGAGCTGGGCCGCCGAGCGCGGCACCGACACCGGCAGGCGCCCCGCGGGCCCCGCCGCGCCGAAGAGCACGTCCGCGACGGCCCGGCCGCCCCACGGCCCCGGGTACCACGCCACCAGCAGCGCTCCTGCCCGCCCGGCCGACTCCGGCAGCGCGTGCGGCCTGCCCTGCACCAAAACCGTCACGACCGGCGTCCCGGTCGCCGCGACCGCGTCGAGCAGCGCCCGCTGGCCGGGCGGCAGCGCGAGGTCGGCCAGGTCGACGCCCTCGCCGCAGGTCATGCCGGGCGGCGAGCCGGCCGCGACGACCGCCGCGCCGTTGGCCGCGAACCGGGTGCCGGCCCCGCGGGCGCTCGACCCGCCGAGCACGACCACCGCCACCTGCGCCCGCGCGGCCAGGGCCACCGCCTCCGCGAGCCCGGACCGGTCGTCGCCGACCAGCTCGCAGCCGCGCGCGTACGTCACCTCGCGGCCGGGACCGGCCGCGGCCCGGACGCCGTCGAGCACGGTGACGCCGGTGCCGGGCCGCTGGGGCGCCGTGTAGTCGCCGATCTGCTGCGGCACCGAGTCGGCGTTCGGGCCGAGCACGGCGATGCGGCGCACGGCGGGCGACAGGGGCAGGGTCGTCCCGTCGTGCTCCACCAGCGTGACGGACGCGCGCGCCAGGCGCTCGCTCAACTCCGCCGCCCCGACCGGCATTTCCCGCTGCCCGGCATACGGCTCCTCGAACAGTCCGAGCCGGAACTTCAGCGCGAGGACCCGCCCGACCGCCCGGTCCAGGGTCTCCTCGGCCACCAGGCCCCGCGTGACGGCCTCGCCGAGCCGCGGGAAGGCGCCGTCCCACAGGCCGAGGTCCGTGCCCGCCGCGAGCGCCGTCGCGCCCGCCGCCACCGGGTCGCCCGCAAGGCGGACCAGCCGGTCCAGCGCGCACCCGTCGGCCATCACGATCCCCTCGAACCCCCAGCGGCGGCGCAGGACCTCGGTGAGCAGGTACGGGTTCGCGGCGCACGGCAGCCCGTCGAACTCGTTGTACGCCGCCATCACTCCGGCGGCCCCGGCCCGCACTCCGGCGCGGGCCGCCTCGAGGTGGACCTCGTGCAGCTCGCGGGCGCCGAGTTCGGTCGCCGCGCTGTTGCGCCCGCCGACCGTCGCGCCCTGCCCGGCGAAGTGCTTCAGGACCACCCCGACGCCCCGCGACCGCATCCCGCGCACCAGCGCCCCGGTGAACCGGGCCGCCAGGTACGGATCCTCCCCGAAGCACTCCTCGGCCCGGCCCCAGCGCGGATCGCGCACCAGGTCCAGCGCGGAGACGAGCGCCAGGTGGCCGCCGCGCGCCCGCAGTTCGGCGGCGGCAGCGGCGGCCGCCGCCTCATACAGGTCCGGGTCCCAGCTCGCGCCGGCCGCGAGGTTCGCGGGGAGCACCGTGCCGTCCAGGGCCTGGTGCCCGTGCGGCACCTCCTCGACCATCAGCACCGGGATGCCAAGACGCGTGCCCTCCACCACGTACCGCTGCACCGCGTCGGCGACGCGGGCCGCGTCCGCCGCCCCGATGCCGTCCGCGAAGGTCACGCCCGACCAGGGGTCGGCGCGCTGCAATCCGTACAGGGCGCCCATCCCGTCGTACGCCGCGACCTCCGCGCGGAAGGCGTCGGTGAGCCGGTGCCCGCCGTCGGCGCCGCGCTCGTAGGCGTGCCAGCCGTACAGCCGCTGGTTGACCTGGCCGACCTTCTCCGCCGGCGTCATGCGGCCCAGGAGGTCGGCCACCCGGTCCGGGACGGGCGCGGCCGGGTCGCGGTACAGCGGCTCGCTCACCGCAGCTCCAGGACGCGGACCCCGAACGCGGGCAGGGTGACGGCGGCGACCGGCTCACCGGTGCCGAGGGCGTGCAGCGTCCCGTCCGCCACCGGGCGCACGGTCAGCTCGCCGTCGGCCTGGCTGACCAGCCAGACGAACCGCCGCCCGTCCTCGTGCACCAGCGTGTCCGCGCCGACGTGCGGCTCGTCCACGGTCACCGGCCGCGCCACCCCGGCGACCTCGGCCAGCGCCGCGTACAGCCGGTGCGTCCGCTCCGGATTGACCCGGGCCGTCCGGGCGGCCATGTGCTCCAGCGGATACGTGGCGAGCACGGTGCGCCCGCGGCCGGTCTCGCGGCACAGCAGCGCCGGGCGGCCGTGCCCGTCCACCGCCACGACCCGGGCGTCGCGCGGGACGACGGGCAGGTAGGCGCGGCTGTCCTCGTTGCCCGCCACCGGGAAGCGCAGCACCTCGCCCGCTTGGATGCCGCCGAAGTCCTCCCGGAACGTCATCTCCAGCACGTCGTCCTCGATGGGCTCCGCCACCCCGTACGACAGCTGTTGCTCGACGCCGAACAGGCCGTCCAGGTCGTCGAACCAGGGGCCGCGGGTGCCCGGGTGCTCGCCCGAGCAGAACGACAGGTAGACGGTGGCGCCCGCCTCCGCCCGGCGCTGGAGCGCCCGCCGCGTCCGCGTCGTCAGCTGCCGGGTCGCGGGCAGCAGGTACAGGTCCACGTCCTCGGCGATGCCGTCCGCCTCCCGGGTCAGGCCCACCGGCAGATCGGCGGTGCGCGCGGCCACGTACGCCTGGTGCAGCGACGTGAAGATCAGCGGGCGGTCGGCCGGGCGGCTGTAGGGGTAGCCGCGCTCCAGGAACGCGGGCACGACCAGCGCGGCGCCCGCGTCCGCGCGCCGGCACCGCGCGAAGTCGACGTCCTTCAACACTCGCGCGAAGGCGGCGAGTTCGTGCAGCGGCTCCTTGGGCGCGCCCGCGGCGTCGGTGATGCCGAAGTGCATCTCGAAGGGGTGGTGGTCGTAAGGGGACTGCTCCCACAGGTCGTCGTAGTCCGTGTTGTTCCAGGCCATCCAGCCCGTCGCGCCGCCGAGCAGCGAATTGTGCAGCGTCTGGCGGTAGTACACGCCCGCGTTCGCCGCCGACACCGTGTCCGTCGACAGGCCGAACTCCTCCAGGACCACCGGCTGCCCGGTCACCCCGGCCAGCTCGCACTCGAACGCGGCACGGTGGTGCTGGCGCGCCCTGTCCGTGTCCGAGCGGTAGACGTGCGGGCCCACGAAGTCCACGTACTCGGCGGTGTCGCGCAGCGAGAAGCCGTTGTCGCGGCCCGTCACCTCGATGCCCCAGGCGCCGTCGCCGAGCGAGACCGGCTGCGTCCCGCCCGCCGCCCGCACCGCGTTGCACATCGCCTGCGCCCACGCCGTCACGACGTCGCCGGCGGGCGGATCGACCTGGTAGATCCGGCCGTAGCCCGGCATCTCGTTGGTGATGAGCCAGCCGGTGACCGCCGGATGGTCCTTGAAGCGGCGCGTCATCTGCGAGGCGAACCAGGCCTGGCGGCCCACCATCCACACGTCCTCGTACAGATCGCGGCCGCCCCGCCACGCCGGATCCCAGTTCTCGCCGGACATGTGCCCCACGATGAACGTCGGCACCGTCCCCATGCCCCGCTCCCGGTGCGCGTCCAGGAAGTCGCGGAACCGCTCGCACAGCTCCTCGTCGATCCGGTGCGGCTCGGGGTGGAAGTCCGGCCAGTAGAAGAACGAGCGGGTCATGTTCAGCCCGTGCGCGCGGAGCACGTCCAGCTCCGCGCGCACCACCTCCGGGTCGTAGTCGCGCCACATCAGGGGGCCGCCCGTGCGGGACCAGAAGTTGGCGCCGAGCCAGGGCAGGACGGCGGCGTCGTGGGTGAGGTGGGCGCTGTGGCGTCGCATGGTGGTACGGGTCTCCGTTGCAGAAGTGCGTGCGGTCGTGACTCAGTTGCGGGGCGCGGGTCCGGTCGACTCGCGGACGACGAGGCGGGGCCGCTCGTCCAGGCGCACCGCCGGCAGCTCCTCGCCGCACCGGGCGAGCAGGGCCCGGGCGGCGGCCGCGCCGACCCGCTGCACCTGCTGGTCGACGGTGGTCAGGCGCGGGTGCAGCCAGCGGCCGAGCGGCAGATTGTCGTAGCCGACGACCGACACGTCCTCGGGCACGCGCAGACCGGCCCGCTGGGCGGTGCCGATGCCGCACACCGCCATCGAGTCGTTGGCGTAGACGAGGGCGGTCGGCCGCCCGGCGGTGGCGAGCAGCTCACGGGTCGCGGCGACGGCCGCGGCCTCCGAGAAGTCGGTGTGGCGCACGGCGGCGGGCGCGAGCCCGGCCGCGGCGAGACTCTCCTCGAAGACGGCGAGGCGCATCCGGGTGTGCTGGAGCTCCGCGGGACCGGCCACGTAAGCGATCCGGGTGTGCCCCAACTCCCTCAGATGGGCCACCACTTCCCGCACCCCGGCGCCCTGGTTGCCGAGCCCGACCACCGGCACACCCGCCTCCGGGTCCGGTGCGCCCAGCAGGACCGCGGGCAGCCCGAGCCGGGTCAGCAGCGCCGGACGCGGATCGTCGGCGCGGGCGTCCGTCAGCACCGCCCCGTCCACCCGCTTCTCCGCCGCCAGCCGCTCGTACAGGGCGCTCTCCTCCGCGACGTCGGCGACCAGGTGGAGCAGCAGGCCGTAGCCGCGCGGCGCCAGCTCGCCCTCGATGCCGGTGATCAGCTCGCTGAAGTGCGGGTCCGCGCCCAGCACGTCGGTGGGCCTGCGCACCACCAGCGCGAGCGTGCGGGTCCGCGCGCTGCGCAGCGCCGTCGCCGACGCGCTCGGCGACCAGCCGAGGTCGAGGGCGGCCGCCAGGATCCGCTGCCGGGTCGCCTCGGCGAGCCGCCCCTTGTCGTTGAAGGCCTGCGACACCGCGGCCGTCGACACGCCCGCGGCCGCCGCCACCGCCTTGATGGTGGGCCGGACCCCGGTCCGCCCGCCGCCGGGACCGCCGCTCACATCTTCACCGCCCCACTGACCAGTGCCTGCTGCATCCGCTTCTGGAGCACCGTATAGACCACCCAGACCGGGACGAGCGTCAGGACGGTGCCCGCGGTCAGCACGCCGTAGTCCGTGCCGGTGATCGCCTTCAGGGTGGGCAGCGCAACCTGGACGGTGCGCTGCGCCGGATCGGGCCCGATGATGACCAGGGAGTACAGGTACTCGTTCCAGAACGTCAGGAAGTTCAGGAGCAGCACCGTCGCGATGCCGGGCAGGCACATCGGCGTGTAGACGTGCCGCAGCACCGCGAAGGTGGACGCGCCGTCGAGCCGGGCCGCCTCCTCCATCTCCTTGGGGACCGTCCGCATGAACTGCACCAGGATCACCACCGACAGCGGCATCGCCGTCGCGGGCAGGAACAGCACCATGAACGTGCGCGTGTGGAACAGCCCGGTCGCCGCCGCGAGGAGGAAGGTCGGGAAGAGCGCGGCGAACGTGGGGATCAGGAAGCCGAGCGAGAACACCTTCTCCACCGCCGAGGCGAGCCGCCCCGTGGAGCGGGCCAGCGCGAACGCCGCGGGGATCGCCAGCGCCAGCGTCAGGACCAGCGAGAAGACCGTCACCAGCGCCGAGTTGACGACCGCGAGCCCCAGGTCGGCACTGTCGAAGGCGGTCGAGAAGTTCCCGAACCCGAACGAGGACGGCAGCGCGAAGGGGTGCGCGAAGATCCCGTCGTTCGTCTTGAACGCCGAGGCGAGGAAGTAGTACAGCGGGACGACCAGGAGCACCGCGTACAGCCAGACCAGGATGTGCGCGGGCAGCCAGGACCGGCCGAAGCGGGAACGTGCCGAGGACTTCAAGGCGTACTCCGATCAGGGGCGGGCGGTCAGTAGCTCTGGCGGAAGACCCGCCGGATGGCGAGCAGCCCGACGAGCCCGGCGAGGAAGAGGAGGACCCCGACGGTCTGGCTGTAGCCGAGGTCCGCCGCGACGAACGCCTTCTGGTAGACGAGGAACGACAGCGTCGTCGACGAACTGCCGGGCCCGCCCTGGGTCAGCAGCAGCACGTGCTGCGCCGAGCCGAACAGCGTCCACAGGAACTGGAGCATCGTCACGACGCCCACGTAGTCCTTGATCACCGGGAAGTGGACGCGCCACATGGTCCGCCAGTGCCCGGCCCCGTCCAGCTGCGCCGCCTCGCCCAGCTCCTCCGGCACACTGCCGAGCCGCGCCGCGAACAGCACGGCGGTGAAACCGATCCCGGCCCAGATGTCGAGCGCGATCAGGCAGGCCAGCGCCGTCGAGGGGGAGGCCAGCCACGCGTCGGCGAGCGAGCCGAGGCCGACCGCCTCCAGACCGCCGTTGAGCAGCCCGTCGGGGGAGAGGGCCGCGTAGAAGACCATCGCCTTCGCGGGCGTCGAGATCAGCCCGGGGATGAACAGCAGGTACCGCACGACGCGGTGCCCCGGCGGCTTCTGCGCCACGTAGTAGCCCAGCATGAACGCGCACGCCACCATCACCGGGACCGCGACGACCAGCTGGATCGCGGTGTTGCTCACCGCGTCCCAGAACACCGGGTCGTCGAGGACCACCCGCGCGTTGTCGAGGCCGGCGAACGACACCGGCTGGAGCATGCCCGGCCAGTGCAGCGCCGCCACCACGAAGATGGCGACCAGCGGGCCGACCATGAAGACCAGGTACCAGACGAGCGCGGGCAGCGCGAGGACCGTGCCGCCCTGGCGCCGCGGCCGGCCGCCGGAACCCGGTGCGGAAGGTGGGGTGGGGCGGCTGACCGCTGCCTCGCCCGCTGTCGACGTCATCGTCGTCATGAAGCAACTCCCTTACGTGCGAGCAGAGATGGGGCGGACGGTCAGACGCCGCGGTAGGCGGCTTCCAGGACCTTGCGGACCTGGGCGGCGCTCGTGCCGCGCGTGAAGGACGTACTGGTGGCGGTGATCAGCGGCTGCGTCGCGGCCGGCGGCACGAACAGGTCGGGCAGCAGCACCTGGCCCACGTCGGAGCCGAGCCGCTGCGCCGCCGCCACCAGCGGGAAGTCCGTGCTCACCGCGGACGAGCGCAGCGCCATGTCGCGGCCGGACTCCGTGATGAACCGGGCGACGGTGTCCGCGCGGTAGAAGAACTTCAGGAACCTCTCGACCGCGTCGATCTTCTTCGTGCCGTTCGGGCTGATCCAGAAGCCGATCAGGGTGTACGTGCGCAGGATCGTCGGCTTGTCGTGCGCGGCGCCCGGCGCCAGCGGCCAGCCGCCCACGTCCGTGTGGCGCGCCACGTTCTCCGGCACCTTGGCGAGCGCCGACGACATCGCCGACTGCACCGCCGCGGCCTGGGTGTTGAACTGCGTCGTCATCGTGTCCGACGTCAGCCCCTGCGCCTTGTCGGCGAAGACCCCGGCGTCCCGCAGTTCGACGAAGTAGTCGATGCCCCGGCGCGCCCCGCGGCTGCCGCTGAAGTCACCGGTCGTGTAGACGTGCCGGGCCTCGTCCTCGGTCAGGAACGTCTGGATGATCTGCGCGAGCAGCTTCTGCCCGGTCCAGTCGTTGCCGCCGGTGGTGACGGGCGCGAGGTGCTTGCGGCGCAACTTGCCCGCGGCGGCGATCAGTTCGTCACCGGTGCGGGGGATCTCGTCGACGCCGGCGCGGCCCAGCAGCGCCCGGTTGAAGGCGACCGGCCAGTTCGTCGCGAAGTAGGGGAAGGCCCGCAGGCGGCCCTTGCCGTCGGTCCAGGCGTCGAGCGCGACGGGCAGCACCCGCTCGCGCAGCCCCCAGTCGTCCAGGTAGCCCTTGACGTCGACGGTGGCGCCGACGTCGGTCCAGGCCAGCGTCTTGTCGTACAGGTTGACCATGACGACGTCCGGCTCCTTGCGGGCCAGCCGCGAGGTCTCGTAGACCTGCGCGAGGTCGTCGCCGTTGACGAGGTTCCTGACCTTGAGCCCCGGGTTCTCCTTGCGGAACCGGTCCAGGGCCGCCAGGTAGGTGGGGGAGCCGGGCGCGGTGGTGCCGAGCTGGCTGTGGACGACGAGCGTGTCGGGATCGTCGTCGGCCGCGGCGAGCGAGGAGCAGCCGGACAGGGCGGGCAGGGCGGCGGCGGTGGTGGCCAGGAAAGCGCGCCGACTCATCGTCAAGGGCACAGCGGTACGTCTCCAACCAGCTTGGTTAATCGATATACCTGCGGGGGTGCGAGCACCGTACGAGCCCCTCGGGAAACGGTCAACCCCCCGTTGCGCAGGGTGAAACGGGGGTACATCAAGCCCCTCCGGCGATTGAGGAGCGGGGTCCGGGGCGGAGCCCCGTGGGCTGAAACCGGCGCCGGGTGGAGCCGCACATACGGGCGCTCAGACCTGGTCGGCCCGGAACGCCGCAGGCGTGACCCCCGTGTGCTGCTGGAAGAACTTGGAGAAATTGGCCGAGTCCCCGAAGCCGACGGCCACCCCGATCCGCCCCACGGGCAGCTCCGTATGGGCCAGCAGCCGCTTCGCCTCCAGGATCACCCGCCGGTCGATGAACGCCTTCGGGGTCTGTCCGGTCGCGGCCCGCACGGCGCGGACCAGCGTGCGGCGCGAGTAGCCGAGCTCGTCGGCGTACGCGCTGACGCTGTGGTTCGTCGTGAAGCCCTGCTCGACGGCGGTGCGGAACCGGGTGAACGTGGTGTCCGGCTGCGGCTCGCACGCGTCCGCCGCCGCCTGCGCCGACACATGGGCCACGCGCAGCATGAAGGCGGTGAGCGTATGGCGCAGGACCGAGGTGTGCAGACTCAGCGGCAGGGTCGTGGTGTCCAGGTACTCGCGCTGCAACTGCGCCAACGAGGCCTCGATCGCCTCCAGTTGGGCCCGGTCGGGGCGGAGCAGCGGCGGCCGGTCGTAGCGGTACATGCCGGTGGCCTCGACGATCGCGCGCGGCAGGAATCCCGGTTGCATGGTCAGGGCCGTGCCGACGTACGCGTCCGCGGCCGAGAAGCCGTGCACCTGGCCCGGCCGGATCCAGAGGATCTCCCCGGCTCCTACCTCGTGCTCGGTGAAGTCGATCATGTGGCGGACCGGGCCCTCGCGGAAGAAGAGCAGCACATGGAAGTCGATCCGGTGTACGCGCCGCGCCAGACCGACCCCACCCGCCCACGGGCCGTCCGTGCCCATCGGCCCGACCTGGATCCCGACCCCGGAGACGCTCGCGCTCGGATCGAACGGATACGTGCGGATGTGCTCCGCCGCTCCCAGATGTGCGCTCGTCTGCGCGGTGCCCTGCTCCGTCATGCACGTTCCTTGGTTTCGACCGGTCTGCGTGTCCCATTTTCACCGAACGCTGGCACGGGGGCACCTACCGAGCCAAAAGTATGACCTTTACCGTCGTACCTGGTTCCACCTGGGCCTTTGGCTCGACGGGACGACCGCCTCAGGGCACAGCAAGAGCACCACGGATGCGAAGGAAGTCATACAGATGAGCACGCAGACACCGAACGGCCTCGACCCCTTCGAGCGGCCCTTCGAGTGGACCGAACTCGACCAGCGTGCCGTCGACACCGCCCGGCTGCTGGCCGCCGACGCCGTGCAGAAGGTCGGCAACGGCCACCCCGGCACGGCGATGAGCCTGGCCCCGGCCGCGTACACGATCTTCCAGAAGGCCCTGCGGCACGACCCGGCCGACCCGGAGTGGACCGGCCGCGACCGCTTCGTCCTGTCGCCCGGCCACACCAGCCTCACCCTCTACACCCAGCTCTTCCTCTCCGGCTACGAGCTGGGGCTCGACGACCTGAAGGCGTTCCGCACCCAGGGCTCCAAGACGCCCGGCCACCCCGAGTACGGCCACACCGCCGGCGTCGAGACCACCACGGGCCCCCTCGGCCAGGGCCTCGCCAACGCGGTCGGCATGGCGATGGCCGCCCGCTACGAGCGCGGTCTGTTCGACCCCGAGGCCCCCGAGGGCACCAGCCCCTTCGACCACACCATCTGGGCGATCGTCTCCGACGGCGACCTGGAGGAGGGCGTCTCCGCCGAGGCCTCCTCCCTCGCCGGGCACCAGAAGCTCGGCAACCTCGTCTTCCTCTACGACGACAACCACATCTCCATCGAGGGCGACACCGCGACCGCCTTCTCCGAGGACGTCCTCGGCCGCTACGAGGCGTACGGGTGGCACGTGCAGCGCATCACGCCGCGCGAGGACGGCGACGTCGACGTCGAGGCCCTGTACGAGGCGCTCGCCGCCGCAAAGGCCGAGACCTCCCGCCCCTCGATCATCGCGATGCGCACGATCATCGCCTGGCCCGCCCCGAACGCGCGGAACACCGAGGCCTCCCACGGCTCCGCGCTCGGCGCCGACGAGATCGCCGCCACCAAGCGCGCCCTCGGCTTCGACCCCGAGCAGTCGTTCGTCGTCGAGGACGAGGTCGCCGCGCACACCCGCGCCGCCCTCGACCGCGGGGCCGAGGCGCACGCCGCCTGGGACAAGCAGCTCGCCGAGTGGCGCGCCGGCAACCCCGAGCGCGCGAAGCTCCTGGACCGGGTCGTCGCGGGCCGCCTCCCCGAGGGCTGGCAGCAGGCGCTGCCCACCTTCGAGACCGGCACCAAGGTCGCCACCCGCGCCGCCTCCGGCAAGGTCCTCCAGGCGCTCGGCCCGGTCCTGCCCGAGCTGTGGGGCGGCTCCGCCGACCTCGCCGGCTCGAACAACACGACGATCGACAAGACCTCGTCCTTCCTGCCCGCGGGCAACCCGCTGCCCGAGGCCGACCCCTACGGCCGCACCGTCCACTTCGGCATCCGCGAGTTCTCGATGGCCGCCGAGATGAACGGCATCGCGCTGCACGGCAACACCCGCGTCTACGGCGGCACGTTCCTCGTGTTCTCCGACTACATGCGCAACGCCGTGCGCATGTCGGCCCTCATGCAGCTGCCCGTCACCTACATCTGGACCCACGACTCCGTCGGTCTCGGCGAGGACGGCCCGACGCACCAGCCGGTCGAGCACCTCGCGTCGCTGCGCGCCATCCCCGGCCTGAACGTGGTCCGCCCGGCCGACGCCAACGAGACCGCGACCGCCTGGCGCGAGATCCTGCGCCGCGGCTCCGTCAAGCCCGCCCCGCACGGCCTCGCGCTGACCCGCCAGGGCGTGCCGACGTACGAGGCGAACGAGGACGCCGCCAAGGGCGGGTACGTGCTCGTCGAGGCGTCGAAGCAGACCCCCGACCTGATCCTGATCGCCACCGGTTCCGAGGTGCAGCTCGCCGTCGAGGCGCGCGAGACGCTGGAGGCCGAGGGCGTCGCGACCCGCGTCGTGTCGATGCCGTCCGTCGAGTGGTTCGAGGAGCAGGAGCAGGCCTACAAGGACAGCGTCCTGCCCGCCGCCGTGAAGGCCCGCGTCGCCGTCGAGGCCGGCATCGGCCTGACCTGGTACCGCTACGTCGGCGACGCCGGCCGCATCGTCTCCCTGGAGCACTTCGGCGCCTCCGCGGACGCGAACGTCCTCTTCCGCGAGTTCGGCTTCACCGCCGAGAACGTCGCCGCCAAGGCCCGCGAGTCGCTCGCCGCCGCCCGCGCCTGAACCCCGACCACCCCTGCCGCACCACCGCCGTACCGAAAGAAGATGAAGCAGAACATGAGCACCGCCGCTGCCGCGCTGAAGACCCTCTCCGACGAAGGCGTCTCCATCTGGCTGGACGACCTGTCGCGCAAGCGCATCGAGTCCGGCAACCTCGCCGAGCTCATCGAGTACAGCCACGTCGTGGGCGTCACCACGAACCCCTCGATCTTCCAGGCCGCCATCGGCTCCGGCGAGGGCTACGAGGAGCAGCTCGCCGACCTCGCCGTGCGCAAGGTCACCGTCGAGGAGGCCGTGCGCATGATGACCACGGCCGACGTGCGCGCCGCCGCCGACCTCCTGCGTCCCGTGTACGACGCGACGCAGGGCCGCGACGGCCGCGTCTCCATCGAGGTCGACCCGCGCCTGGCCCACGACACCGCGGCCACCGTCGCCGAGGCCAAGCAGCTGGCCTGGCTCGTCGAGCGGCCGAACGTCATGATCAAGATCCCGGCGACCGAGGCGGGCCTGCCGGCCATCACCGAGGTCATCGGCCTCGGCATCTCCGTCAACGTGACGCTGATCTTCTCCCTGGACCGCTACAAGGCCGTCATGGACGCCTACCTCGCGGGCCTGGAGAAGGCGCACGAGCGCGGCATCGACCTGGCGGGCATCCACTCCGTCGCGTCCTTCTTCGTCTCGCGCGTCGACGCCGAGATCGACAAGCGCCTCGGCAAGGTCGGCACCGAGGAGGCCGAGGCGCTCAAGGGCAAGGCCGCCCTCGCCAACGCCCGCCTCGCCTACGAGGCCTACGAGCAGGTCTTCGCCGGTGAGCGCGCCGCCAAGCTGGCCGCCGCGGGCGCCAACAAGCAGCGCCCCCTGTGGGCCTCCACCGGCGTCAAGGACCCGGCCTACAAGGACACCCTGTACGTCGACGAGCTGGTCGCCCCGGGCACGGTCAACACCATGCCGGAGGCCACCCTGAACGCCACCGCCGACCACGGCGACATCCACGGCGACGCGGTCACCGCCACCTACGACGCCTCCCGCGCCGAGCTCGCCGCCGTCGAGCGGCTCGGCATCTCCTACGACGAGGTCGTGAAGCAGCTGGAGGACGAGGGCGTCGCCAAGTTCGAGATCGCCTGGAACGACCTGCTCGGCACGGTCGCCGACCGCCTCGCCGGCAAGGAAGGTGCCGGCAAGTGAGCGTCACCGCCTGGCAGAACCCGCTGAGGGACCCGCGCGACCGGCGGCTGCCGCGCATCGCGGGCCCCTCCGGGCTCGTCATCTTCGGCGTCACGGGCGACCTGTCCCGCAAGAAGCTGATGCCGGCCGTCTACGACCTGGCCAACCGCGGCCTGCTCCCGCCCGGCTTCTCGCTCCTCGGGTTCGCCCGCCGCGAGTGGGAGGACCAGGACTTCGCGCAGGTCGTCCACGACTCCGTGCGCGAGCACGCCCGCACCCCCTTCCGCGAGGAGGTCTGGGCCCAGCTCGCCGAGGGCATGCGCTTCATCCCGGGCGACTTCGACGACGACACCGCGTTCAAGCAGCTGCGCGACGCCGTCGACGAGCTGGACGAGAAGCGCGGCACCAGCGGCAACTACGCCTTCTACCTGTCGGTGCCGCCGAAGTTCTTCCCCAAGGTCGTCCAGCAGCTCAAGAAGCACGGCCTCGCCGACGCCCCCGAGGGCTCCTGGCGGCGCGCCGTCATCGAGAAGCCCTTCGGCCACGACACGGAGTCGGCCAAGGACCTGAACGCGATCGTGCACGACGTGTTCGCCCCGGACCAGGTCTTCCGGATCGACCACTACCTCGGCAAGGAGACGGTCCAGAACATCCTGGCGCTGCGCTTCGCCAACCAGATGTACGAACCCGTCTGGAACCGGTCCTACGTCGACCACGTGCAGATCACCATGGCCGAGGACATCGGCATCGGCGGCCGGGCCGGCTACTACGACGGCATCGGCGCCGCCCGCGACGTCATCCAGAACCACCTGCTCCAGTTGATGGCGCTCACCGCGATGGAGGAGCCCGCCTCCTTCGACGCCGAGTCGCTCGTGACGGAGAAGCTCAAGGTCCTGCGCTCCGTGCGGCTCCCCGCCGACCTGGGCGAGTCCACCGTGCGCGCCCAGTACGCGGCCGGCTGGCAGGGCGGCGAGCGCGTCAAGGGCTACCTCCAGGAGGACGGCATCGACCCCGCCTCCACGACCGACACCTACGCCGCCGTGAAGCTGGAGGTCGACAACCGCCGCTGGGCGGGCGTCCCCTTCTACCTGCGTACCGGCAAGCGCCTGGGCCGCCGCGTCACCGAGATCGCGGTCGTCTTCCAGCGCGCCCCGCACTCCCCGTTCGACTCCACCGCCACGGAGGAGCTCGGCCAGAACGCCATTGTCATCCGCGTCCAGCCCGACGAGGGCATGACCGTACGCTTCGGATCGAAGGTCCCGGGTACCTCGATGGAGATCCGGGACGTGTCCATGGACTTCGCGTACGGCGAGTCGTTCACGGAGTCCAGCCCGGAAGCGTACGAAAGGCTGATCCTGGACGTCCTGCTGGGCGACGCCAACCTCTTCCCGCGCACGGAGGAGGTCGAGGAGTCCTGGCGCATCCTCGACCCCATCGAGGGGCACTGGGACACCCACGGCAAGCCCGCCCGGTACGCCTCGGGAAGCTGGGGCCCGAAGGAAGCGGACGAGATGCTCGCACGAGACGGACGGAGCTGGCGCAGGCCATGAAGATCGACCTGACCGACACCACGGCAAGCAAGGTCAACAAGGCGCTCGTCGAGGGGCGTCGCGCCATCGGGACCCCGGCCGTGGGCATGGTCCTCACGATGGTGATCGTCACCGACGAGGAGAACGCGTACGACTCGATCAAGGCCGCCGAGGAGGCGTCCCGCGAGCACCCCTCGCGCACCCTGGTCGTCATCAAGCGCACCGCCCGCACCCCGCGCGACCGGCAGGGCAACCGGCTCGACGCGGAGGTTCGCGTCGGCTCCGACGCCGGCACCGGCGAGACCGTGATCCTGCGCCTGCACGGCGAGGTCGGCCGGCACGCCGACTCCGTCGTCCTGCCGCTGCTGCTGCCCGACGCCCCGGTCGTCGTGTGGTGGCCGGTCGATGCCCCGGACGAGCCCGCCAAGGACCCGCTGGGCGCGCTCGCCGCCCGCCGCATCACCGACCTGTACGCCGACGAGGACCCGCTGGACGCCCTCGACCGGCGCGCCGCGTCCTACGCGCCCGGCGACACCGACCTGGCCTGGACCCGGCTCACCCCGTGGCGCTCCATGCTGGCCGCCGCGCTCGACCAGGCCCGCGCCGACATCGTCTCCGCCGCCGTCGAGTCCGAGGCCGACAACCCCAGCGCCGAGCTGCTCGCCCGCTGGCTCGGCACCCGGCTCGGCGTCCCGGTCGAGCGGGTCACCACGGGCGGCCCCGTCGTCACCGCGGTCCGCCTCGGCACGGCCGACGGCGACATCCGCATCGACCGCCCCGAAGGCCCCCTCGCCACGCTCACCTTGCCGGGCCAGCCCGAGCGCACCCTCGCCCTCAAGGTCCGCTCGACCGCCGAGCTGATCGCCGAGGAGCTGCGCCGCCTGGACGCCGACGAGATGTACGCCGTCGCGCTGCACGGAGACGGCAAGGGCGCCCCGGCCGCGCCCGCGAAGGCCGCGCCGTCCACCAAGAAGGCCGCCAAGGAGTCCGTAGACCATGCCTGACACCACCCCCCTGCTCACGCGCCGCCCGCAGTGGACCGCCCTGGAGGACCACCGCGCGAAGTTCAACGGCACCCACCTGCGTGAGCTGTTCGCCTCCGACCCGGGCCGCGCCGAGCGGTACACCGTCCAGGTCGGCGACCTGCACATCGACTACTCCAAGCACCTGGTCACGGACGAGACGCTCGCCCTGCTCCAGGAGCTGGCCGCCGCCACCGACGTCTTCGGGCTGCGGGACGCCATGTTCCGCGGCGAGAAGATCAACACGACCGAGGACCGCGCCGTGCTCCACACGGCACTGCGCGCCCCGCGCGACGCGGTGATCGAGGTCGACGGCGAGAATGTCGTGCCGCAGGTGCACGCCGTGCTCGACAAGATGGCGGGCTTCGCCGACAAGGTCCGCTCCGGCGAGTGGACCGGCCACACCGGCCAGCGCATCAAGAACATCGTCAACGTCGGCATCGGCGGCTCGGACCTCGGCCCCGCGATGGCCTACGAGGCGCTGCGCCCCTACACCGCGCGGGAGCTGACCTTCCGCTTCGTGTCGAACGTGGACGGCGCCGACCTGCACGAGGCCGTCCGCGACCTCGACCCGGCCGAGACGCTCTTCGTCATCGCCTCGAAGACGTTCACCACCATCGAGACGATCACCAACGCCAAGGCGGCCCGCTCCTGGCTGCTCGCGGCGCTCGGTGACGAGTCGGCCGTCGCCAAGCACTTCGTCGCCCTGTCGACCAACGCCGAGAAGGTCGCCGACTTCGGCATCGACACGGCCAACATGTTCGAGTTCTGGGACTGGGTCGGTGGCCGCTACTCCTTCGACTCGGCCATCGGCCTCTCCCTGATGATCGCCATCGGCCCGGCCGCCTTCCGTGAGCTGCTCGACGGCTTCCACCTCGTCGACGAGCACTTCCGCACGGCTCCCGCCGAGGCCAACGCGCCGCTCCTGCTCGGCCTGCTCGGCGTCTGGTACGGCAACTTCCACGGCGCCCAGTCGCACGCGGTGCTGCCGTACTCGCACTACCTCTCGAAGTTCACCGCGTACCTCCAGCAGCTCGACATGGAGTCCAACGGCAAGTCCGTGGACCGCCAGGGCCGCCCGGTCGAGTGGCAGACGGGCCCGGTCGTCTGGGGCACCCCCGGCACCAACGGCCAGCACGCCTACTACCAGCTCATCCACCAGGGCACCAAGCTGATCCCCGCGGACCTCATCGGCTTCGCCCGCCCGGTCCAGGAGCTCGGTGCGCTCGCGGACCAGCACGACCTGCTGATGGCCAACCTGTTCGCGCAGGGCCAGGCGCTCGCGTTCGGCAAGACGCCGGACGAGGTGCGCGCCGAGGGCGTGGACGAGGAGCTGGTGGCGCACAAGACCTTCAAGGGCAACCACCCCACGACGACGATCCTCGCCACCGAGCTGACCCCCTCGGTCCTCGGCCAGCTCATCGCGCTGTACGAGCAGAAGGTCTTCGTCCAGGGCGCGATCTGGAACATCGACTCCTTCGACCAGTGGGGCGTCGAGCTCGGCAAGGTGCTCGCCAAGCGCGTCGAACCCGCACTCACCGAAGGCGGCAGCGTGGCCGGCGTACCCGGCCTCGACGTCTCCACCCAGTCCCTCGTCGACACCTACCGCGCGCTGCGCGGCCGTACCACCGAAGGTAAGTGAACTGATATGCAGCTTGGTCTGATCGGTCTGGGCAAGATGGGCGGCAACATGCGCGAGCGCATCCGCCGCGCCGGCCACACCGTCATCGGCTACGACCGCAACCCCGAGGTCTCCGACGTCGCCTCCCTCGCCGAGCTCGTCGAGAAGCTCGAAGGCCCGCGCGTGGTGTGGGTGATGGTCCCCGCGGGCGCGGCGACCCAGTCCACCGTCGACGAGCTGAAGGAGCTGCTCTCCGAGGGCGACGTCGTCGTCGACGGCGGCAACTCCCGCTGGACGGACGACGAGAAGCACGCCGCCGAGCTGGGCGTGAAGGGCATCGGCTTCGTCGACTGCGGCGTCTCCGGCGGCGTCTGGGGCCTGAAGAACGGCTACGCGCTGATGTACGGCGGCACCGAGGAGAACATCGCCAAGGTCCAGCCGGTCTTCGACGCGCTCAAGCCCGAGGGCGACTTCGGCTCCGTGCACGCGGGCAAGGTCGGCGCGGGCCACTTCTCGAAGATGGTCCACAACGGCATCGAGTACGCCATGATGCAGGCCTACGCCGAGGGCTGGGAGCTGCTGGAGGCCGCCGACTCGGTGACCGACGTGCGCGAGGTCTTCCGCTCCTGGCAGGAAGGCACCGTCATCCGCTCCTGGCTGCTCGACCTCGCGGTCAACGCCCTGGACGACGACGAGCACCTCGCCAAGCTGCGCGGCTTCGCGGCCGACTCCGGCGAGGGCCGCTGGACCGTCGAGGCCGCCATCGACCACGCGGTGCCGCTGCCCGCGATCACCGCCTCCCTCTTCGCGCGCTTCGCCTCCCGCCAGGACGACTCGCCGCAGATGAAGATGATCGCCGCGCTGCGCAACCAGTTCGGCGGCCACGCGGTCGAGTCCGCCAAGAAGTAACCCGCGCCACCCGCTCCACCCCGCAGGCCCGTCGGACCACCCGGTCCGGCGGGCCTGCGGCGTTGCCGGGCGGACGGGGCAGTCGCGCCCGGCACCTTGACAACAGCATTGGTCCATACCAAATATGAGGCCCAGTATCGCCATGGCTCGCGCACGTCCCCAAGTCCCCTTTGAACACAGGGAGTTCGTGTGTCCCCACGCCGAACGCAACGCCGCACCAGACGCACCGCCCCCACCCTGCGCCCCCGTCTCCTCGCCCTGATCGGCGCCGGGGCCCTGGCGCTCGGCGGCGCCGTCGCCCTGCCCGGCACGGCCGAGGCCGCCAACGTCCTGTCCGACCCCGGCTTCGAGTCCGGCTCGCTCGGCTCCTGGAACTGCTCCGGCAACCTCGGCTCCGTGGTCTCCACCCCCGTCCACGGCGGCGCCAAGGCCCTCGCGGGCGCGGCGAGCGCGAGCGACAACGCCAAGTGCAGCCGGACCGTCTCCGTCCAGCCGAACACCGCGTACACCCTCTCCGGCTGGGTCCGCGGGAACTACGTCTACCTCGGCGTCGACGGCGGCGCCTCCACCTGGACCCAGTCCCCGTCCGCGTACAGCCGGCTGTCGGTCACGTTCACCACCGGCGCCGCCCAGACCAGCGCGACGCTCTACACCCAGGGCTGGTACGGCCAGGGCACCTACTACGCCGACGACCTCAGCCTCGACGGACCGGGCGGCGGCGGCTCCGACACCCAGGCCCCGACCGCGCCGACCGGCCTGACCTCCACCGGCAAGACGTCCTCCAGCGTCTCCCTGTCCTGGGGCGCCGCGAGCGACAACACCGGCGTCACCGGCTACGACATCTACTCCGGCGGCAGCAACAAGCTGCTCACCGTCTCCGGCACGTCGGCCACCGTCTCCGGCCTCGCGCCGTCCACCGCGTACAGCTTCACGGTCAAGGCCCACGACGCCGCCGGCAACAGCTCGGCCGCCTCCAACGCCGTCTCCGTGACCACCAGCGCGGGCTCCGGCGGCACCGGCTTCAAGCAGGCCGCGCCCTACCTCTACACCGGCTGGGGCAACCCGCCGAGCCCGACCACCGTCATGAACGCCACCGGCGTCAAGTGGTTCACCATGGCCTTCATCCTCTCCTCCGGGGGCTGCAACCCGGCCTGGGACGGCCAGCGCCCGCTCACCGGAGGCCAGGACCAGACCGCCATCAACGCCGTACGGTCCGCGGGCGGCGACATCGTCCCGTCCATCGGCGGCTGGAGCGGCAACAAGCTCGGCCCCAACTGCTCGACCCCGGAGGCCCTCGCGGGCGCCTACCAGAAGGTCATCGACGCCTACGGCCTCAAGGCGATCGACGTCGACATCGAGAACAGCGACGAGTTCGAGAACACCGTCGTGCAGGACCGCATCCTGAACGCCCTGAAGATCGTCAAGGCGAACAACCCCGGCCTGCGCACCATCCTCACCTTCGGCACCTCCACCACCGGGCCGACGTACTACGGCAACCGCCTCATCGAGCAGGCCAAGGCGCTGAACGCGAACGTCGACGTCTTCACGATCATGCCGTTCGACTTCGGCGGCGGCGCCGACATGTACGGCAACACCGTGAACGCCGCCGAAGGCCTGAAGACCAAGCTCAAGTCGGTCTTCGGCTGGGACGACGCCACCGCCTACGCCCACCTCGGCATCTCCGGGATGAACGGCCTCAGCGACCAGCAGGAGACCACCACCCCCGCCATCTGGACCCAGATCAAGGACTGGGCCAACAGCAAGCACATCGCACGGCTCGCCTTCTGGTCCGTCAACCGCGACCGGCCCTGCGCGGGCGGCGGCGTCGCCGAGAACTGCTCCGGCATCAACCAGGACACCTGGCAGTTCACGAAGATCACGGCCGGCTTCACCGGCTGACCCGCACGCACTGTCCCGTACGCACTGACCCGGACATACAGAAGGACCCCAGGGTGACCTGGGGTCCTTCGCTGTGTCCGAGGGGGGACTTGAACCCCCACGCCCGATAAAGGGCACTAGCACCTCAAGCTAGCGCGTCTGCCATTCCGCCACCCGGACAAGGTGTCTGCCGCTCTGTGCGGGGTGTTCCCCGCGGCGACACAGAGAACATTACCAAAGAATCCGAGTGCTCCGATCACCCCGCCCGCCTGCCCGAGCGGCCTGTGAACGGCACGTGACGGGGGCGGCCCGGCCTTTGGCACCGGGGCCGGGGGAGAGAGGATGAGGGGGATCCACAGGGAGAGAGGAACAAGCGTGAGCGAGTCGAGCACGGGCAGGGCCGTCTCCGGACAGGACGAGGTCGTCGACCTCTGCCGTGAACTGATCCAGATCGACACCAGCAACTACGGCGACCACTCGGGTCCGGGCGAGCGCAAGGCCGCCGAGTACGTCGCGGAGAAGCTCGCCGAGGTCGGCCTCGAACCGAAGATCTTCGAGTCCCACCCCGGCCGCGCCTCCACGGTCGCCCGCATCGAGGGCGAGGACCCGTCGCGGCCCGCGCTCCTCATCCACGGGCACACCGACGTCGTCCCGGCCAACGCGGCGGACTGGACCCACCACCCCTTCTCCGGCGAGGTCGCCGACGGGTGCGTGTGGGGCCGCGGCGCGGTCGACATGAAGGACATGGACGCGATGACCCTCGCGGTCGTCCGCGACCGGCTGCGCACCGGCCGCAAGCCGCCGCGCGACATCGTCCTCGCCTTCCTCGCCGACGAGGAGGCCGGCGGCACGTACGGGGCACGCCACCTGGTCGACCACCACCCCGACCTGTTCGAGGGGGTCACCGAGGCGATCAGCGAGGTCGGCGGCTTCTCGTTCACGGTGAGCGAGCAGCGCCGGCTCTACCTCGTGCAGACCGCCGAGAAGGGCATGAACTGGATGAAGCTCTCCGTGGCCGGCACCGCCGGGCACGGGTCCATGATCCACCGGGACAACGCGATCACCGAGCTGTCCGAGGCGGTCGCCCGGCTCGGCCGCCACAAATTCCCGGTCCGTGTCACCAAGACCACCCGCGCCTTCCTCGACGAGCTCGGCGACGCGCTCGGCACCGAACTCGACCCCGAGGACATGGAGTCGACCCTGGCCCGGCTCGGCGGGATCGCCAAGCTCATCGGCGCCACGCTGAGCAACACCGCCAACCCCACCCAGCTGGGCGCCGGTTACAAGGTCAACGTGATCCCCGGTGAGGCCACCGCGCACGTCGACGGACGGTTCCTGCCCGGCCACGAGGAGGAGTTCCTCGCCGACCTCGACCGGCTGCTCGGCCCCAACGTCACGCGCACGGACGTGCACGCGGACAAGGCCGTCGAGACCACCTTCGACGGCGCGCTCGTCGAGGCCATGAAGGCCTCGATCGTCGCCGAGGACCCGATCGGCAAGGCCATCCCGTACATGCTCTCCGGCGGCACCGACGCCAAGTCCTTCGACGACCTCGGCATCCGCGGCTTCGGCTTCGCGCCGCTGCAACTGCCGCCGGAGCTGGACTTCGCGGGCATGTTCCACGGCGTGGACGAGCGGGTCCCGGTCGACGGACTCCGGTTCGGGGTGCGGGTGCTCGACCGGTTCATCGACGCGTCCTGACCGGCCGCGCGTCAACCTGGGGATGATCGCAACATTCGGGCGCGCGTGCGGAGTTGACCGGAACGAGTGAAAGGAACCATAGGCTCGTAGCCCTATCACTTTCTCCTCGTTACAGGGGGTGCAGTCCGCGGCTGGGACTGCACTGCCAACAAGGAGGAACAATGATCAAGAAGGTCGTCGCTGCTGCGGCTGCCACGGGTGGTCTCGTGCTCGCGGGCGCGGGTATCGCCGCTGCCGACGCCGGTGCCCAGGGTGCCGCCGTGAACTCTCCCGGTGTGCTGTCGGGCAACGTCATCCAGGTTCCCATCCACGTGCCGGTGAACGTCTGCGGCAACACGGTCTCCGTGATCGGGCTGCTGAACCCCGCCTTCGGCAACGCCTGCGTCAACGACTGACGTCGGTGAGCCTCGCCCCATGAGGGGCTGAGTCCGTCGGCCCCGGAGTGCGTGCCATGCGCTCCGGGGCCGATTCGGTATCCGGCGCGCGGCCCCACCGGTCCCCGCGCCTTCGGTAGTGGTCGGGCAACGTAGAAGGCAGGGAAAGCTATGCGACAGGTCACACGCAAGGGCCTGATCACGGTGGCGGCGGCGAGCGGTGTGCTCGCGGTCACCGGCGGTTACGCGCACGCCGACTCCGGCGCGCAGGGCGGCGCCGCGAACTCGCCGGGCGTCGCGTCCGGCAACTCGGTCCAGGCGCCCGTGCACGTGCCGGTCAACCTGTGCGGCAACACGGTCAACGTGATCGGGCTGCTCAACCCGGCGATGGGCAACAACTGCGCCAACACCTCGGGCGGCCACGGCGACCACGGCGGCTACGGCGGCCACGGCGGACACCACGGCCACGGCGGCCACGACAGCCGGGGCGGCGGGCCCAAGCCGTCGGGCGGCGGCTCGGGCGGAGCGCACGCGGGCGGCTCCACGAGCAACTCCCCGGGTGTCGGCTCCGGCAACCACGTGCAGGCGCCGATCGACATCCCCGCCAACGTGTGCGGCAACTCCGTCAGCGTCATCGGACTGCTCGACCCGGCCACGGGGAACGACTGCGCCAACCCCGCAGGCCACGCTCCCACGCCGCCCCGCGGCCCCGAGAAGCCGCCGTCGAAGCCGCACCAGCCGGGCACCCCCGAGACCCGCGGCGGACACCCGGTCGGCCAGGTCGCCGCGGAGAAGCCCAACCAGCCGAGGCCGCAGGCCCTCGCCGAGACGGAGAGCGTCGCGCAGCCCCGGGCCGAGTCCCAGCTCGCGATGACCGGCAGCTCGCTGCCGATCGGCGTGGCCGTTCCGGTCGGCGCGGGCGCGCTGCTCGCGGGCGCGGTGCTCTACCGCCGCGCCAGGGCCTCCGTGTGACGGACTGAGCCCCCGCGGACCACGGGCAGGACGAACGGAGCGGGCCCCGCACATGCGGGGCCCGCTCCGTTCTCCGTCGGCCGTGCGGTCAGCTCCGGGTCACCAGGTGGCCCGGAGCTGGCGGATGATCCGGCGGCGCAGCCGTACGCGGCGACTGCCGTCGCGGCGCAGGCTCAGTCGGTCCAGCTCCCAGTGTCCGTACTCGGCGTGTTCTGTCAGCAGACGCGTCGCATCCTTGCGGGAGACCCCGCGCGGTACGTACACGTCGACAAATTCGTATTCCGGCATCGCATCTATTGTGCGGGCACAGGCCCGGTACGGATAGCGTCTGCACTATGTCTGATGCTGCGCAGCCCACCGCTGCCGAGGTACGCGCCGCCGCCGAGGCGGTCAAGGCCGCGCTCGACCGCCACCTGGCGGCTGTCGAGCGCAGGTCGGGGGAGGACGACCCGGCCGTCTACGAAGCGTTCAACGAGCTCGCCGCGGCCGCCGAGGAGTACGACGAGCTCCTCTACGACCGCCACGACGAGGTCACCCCCTTCGAGATCCCCGGCGGCGAGGACACCTTGCCGCCGTACACCGGGCCCGAGGAGCCGAACGCGCTGAGCGTGCTGATCCGGCGCGACTACGCCGTGGTGGAGCCGCAGCGGCTCCTCGCCCAGGCCGGCCGGGTGGCCGACCTGGAGGGGGACCCGGACATCGACACCGACTCCGCGACCGGAGCGGGCAGCAGCGTCCACGCCGCCCTCGGCGTCCTCTTCGGCGAGTTCGAGCCCGACGAGATCGCCAGCCGCCACAAGGAGTTCGGCCTGGAGGAGGGCGACTCCACGCTCTGGGTGCTGGCGGCGGACGAGCCCCCGGAGGCCGGGGAGTGGCTGGAGGCCCCGTTCGAGCAGGCCGATCCGCAGCGGGTCGTCTGCCGCTTCGACGTCAGCGCCGTCTTCGACGACGACCTCGACCTCGACGACGACGCCGACCCCGAGGACCTGGAGCTCGAAGAGGCCCTGGAGGACGCCGACCGCTGACCGCGGCGCACAGCGGGCCGCCCCCGCCCCCGCCCCGGAGCACCGGGACGGGGGCGGCCCGCTGCCCGGCCTCAGACGCCGGGCAGCTGTGCCTGGACCAGCCGCTGCAACCGGGTGGTGCGCGGCTTCGCCGCTCCCTCCGCGACGGCCCGCGGCAGCGCCGCGTCCGCCCCGTGCACGACCGACAGGTGTCGCTCCGCGCGCCCGAACGCGGTGTACACCCACGGGCGGCTCAGCGCCTGCGTCGCGTCCCCGGGCAGCACCACCACGGCCGCCGGCCAGCGCAGCCCCACGGCCTGGTGGCCGGTGACCGCCCACCCGTGCCGCACGGCCCGCTCCACCTGCTCCTTCGGTACGAGGACGGGCTCACCGTCGCACTCCAGACGCAGCCCCTGCGCGTCGGCGCCCAGCACCCGGCCGGGCCTGACCCGCCCCGGCACGTACACCACGCGGTCCCCGGGGTCGAAGCCGCCGAACCGACCCGGGCCGGGGTTGAGCCGCTCCTTCAGCGCCGCGTTCAGCGCCCGCGTCCCGGCCGCCCCGCCGTGCCCGGGCGTGATCACCTGGGTCTCCTCGGCCGGGACGCCGATCGCCCGCGGCACCGAGTCGGCGACGAGCTGCACGGTGCGGTGGATCGCCTCGGCCGCGTCCCGCACCGGCACGATGACGACCTCCTTGCCCGGCGCCTCCACCTGGTTCAGCTCACCGATGCCGATCCCCGAGACCAGCTCGCCGATGGGCCCAGAGTCCGGGGTGCGGGAGGCCACGCGCGGGCAGACCGCCGCCGCCACGAGGTCGGCGAAGACCCGGCCCGGGCCCGCCGACGCCAGGACGCCCGGGTCGCCGCTGAGCACGAGGCCCGTCCCGTCGGCGAGCAGCTCCACGAGCATCGCGGCGTCGTCCACGTCCAGCTGGGGGGCGTCCAGGACGACGAGGAGGTCGACGGCGATCGCGCCGTCGGCGTCCCGCCCCGGGCCCTCGGTCTGCGCCAGCAGCCCGGCCACGGTGGCCGTGGCGGTCTCGGGGGCCTGCGGGCCGAGCAGGTGTGCGGCCCGCCGCCGCCCGTCGGCACTGTGCGCGGCGACGCACACCCGCAGCCCGAGACCCGCGGCGGCCGCCGCCACCGCGACGGGCTCCGCGCGGGCGGCCTCGCCACCGGTGTGCAGGACGAGCCGGTGCCCGGCGACGGCGCGGACCAGCTCGGCCGTCGTACCGCGCGCGGCGCCTGCGGCGGCCTCCCACGCGTCGTCGGCGGGGCCGTCCTCCTTGGCGCCGGAGTTGATGATCCGGGCCACCGCGTCGGCGAGGCTCTCCTCGGCGAGCGCGGTCCGCTCCAGGCCGACCAGCACCCGTACCGGCCGCTCGGCGTCGTCCTCCTGCGGGTCCTCGGCGGGCGCGGGCCCGGGCGCCTCGTCCAGGGCGTCCTGGAAGAGCAGCGCGTCCCCGTCCGCGACCGCGCCCTGCACCGCCTCGTCCGGGTCCGGTACCCCCTGCTTGCCGAGCGCCTCGACGAGGACAGGCAGGTCGAGGGCGGTGTGCCCGGCCACGGCGGCCTGTTCGAGCAGCCAGACCGTGACGGCCCGGCCGCGCCGCTCGTCGTCCGGGGCGCACTCCGCGCCGAGCAGCGCCCGCGCGAACCCGTCGGCCTGCTCGGGCCGGACGCCGCTCAGCCGCAGCAGCTGCCAGGGGTCGGCGCGGAGGGTGTCCTGCGCGCCCTCGCCCAGGGTTCTGGCCGCCGCCGTGGCGAGCGTCTCGGGGGCCCGGCCCTCGGCGAGCACGGCCCGCACGGCTTCCACCGTCCCGGCGTCGGGCCCCGCGTCCACGGCGGGGGCGACGGGCGCGGGCCCGCGCTGCGGCTCGGGCACGACGACCCGGCGGCGGGTGCGCTCCGGCTCCGCGAAGACCGCGGTGGCGGGCTTCTCCCCGCTCTCCACGGCACGGACCGCGGCCAGCAGGTCGGCGGCCGTCCCGCTCAGCTTCGCCCCCGCGTCGACCGGACCGCCCTTGGCGGCCTTGCGCTCCGCGATCCGCTCCTGCAACGCACGCTGCGCCGCGATCTCCGCCTCGGCCTCGGACAACTGGGCCGAACCCTCGGCGTCCCCGGCACGCGCGGCGCCCTCGGACTCCTCGGCGTCCCCGGACTCCTCGGCATCCCCAGCGCCTTCACCGCTCGCGGCGTCCCCGGACTCCACGGCGCCCCCTGTGCCCTCACCGCTCGCGGCGTCCTCAGCACGCGCGGCGTCCCCGGACTCCTCGGCATCCCCAGCGCCTTCACCGCTCGCGGCGTCCTCGGACTCCACGGCGCCCCCTGTGCCCTCACCGCTCGCGGCGTCCTCAGCACGCGCGGCGTCCCCGGACTCCTCGGCATCCCCAGCGCCTTCACCGCTCGCGGCGTCCCCGGACTCCACGGCGCCCCCTGTGCCCTCACCGCTCGCGGCGTCCTCAGCACGCGCGGCGTCCCCGGACTCCACGGCGTCCCCAGCGCCCTCACCGCTCGCGGCGTCCCCGGCACCGACCTCGGCATCCCCGGTGCTTGCGGGGGCCCCGACGCCCGCGGACTGCTCGGTGCTCGCAGCATCCCCGGCGTCCGCGGACTGCTCGGTGCTCGCAGCGTCCCCCTCCGCCGCGGCCCCGGTGGCCGCGACCTCCTCGGCGGCGGTGCTCGCGGCGCCCCCGGCGCCCGCGGACCCTTCGCCGCCCGCGGGCTCCTCCGCAGCCGCCCCCTCGGCGTCCTCGGCACCCCCGGCGCCCCGGGCGCCCCCCGCGGTCGGTTCGTCCGGCCCGGCGTCGGGGCGGGCCGCCGACTCGTTCTCCGCGGCAGCGGACTCCGTACTCACAACGTGCTCCAGTCCTGATCGGGATAGCGGTGCACGGGCGCCGACACGTCGTCGAGCGCCTGGCAGATCTCGTCAGGAAGACTAAGGGCCTCCACTGACAACGCGGCCGTGAGCTGCTGTGCGGTGCGCGCGCCCACGATCGGCGCGCTCACCCCGGGCCGGTCCCGCACCCACGCGAGCGCGACCTGAAGCGGCGTCACCGCGAGACCGTCGGCGGCTATCGCGACCGCGTCCACGATGTGCCCGGCCGCCTCGTCGAGGTAGGGCGCGACGAACGGCGCCATGTGGTCGGAGCCGCCCCGCGAGTCCGTCGGCGTGCCCGTGCGGTACTTGCCCGTCAGCACGCCCCGGCCCAGCGGCGAGGACGGCAGCAGCCCGATGCCCAGGTCCAGGGCGGCGGGCAGCACCTCGCGCTCGACGCCGCGCTGCAGCAGCGAGTACTCCATCTGCGTGCTGGCCAGCCGGGTGCGCGTGCCGGGCGCGGCGAGCTGCCAGGTGCCCGCCTTGGCCAGCTGCCACCCGCAGAAGTTCGAGACGCCCGCATAGCGCGCCCGCCCGCTGCTGACCGCGATGTCGAGGGCCTGGAGCGTCTCGTCCAGCGGCGTCCCGGCGTCGTAGGCGTGGATCTGCCACAGGTCGACGTAGTCCGTGCCGAGCCGGGCGAGCGAGGCGTCCAGCGCGGAGAGCAGATGGCCGCGGGAGCCGTCGAAGCGCCGCTCCGGGTCGGGCACGCTGCCCGCCTTCGTGGAGATGACCAGGTCCCGGCGGGGCACGAGCCCCTCGACGAGCCGGCCGAGCAGGTACTCGGACTCGCCGTCGCCGTACACGTCGGCGGTGTCGACGAGCGTGCCGCCCGCTTCCCAGAAGGCCTTCAACAGGTCGGCGGCGTCGTGCTCGTCGGTGTCCCGGCCCCAGGTGAGGGTGCCGAGTCCGATCCGGGACACGCGCAGGCCGGTGCGGCCGAGATGCCTCTGCTCCATGGGCGCTGAGATTACTGGCCGAAGGTCACGATGGGGGCCCCTGTGGACAACCGGGCTCCGGGCCGTCGCGCTAGGGTGCCCGGCAAGAGACGTTACCGATGGGTAAGCCAGCGGATCCGCACGGCGTTAAGGGGATGTGGTCAATGAAGCTCGGCATCAATCTCGGGTACTGGGGCGCGGGGATGGACGCGGACAACCTCGCCGTCGCGAAGGAGGCCGACCGGCTCGGCTACGCGGTCTGCTGGGCCGCCGAGGCCTACGGATCGGACGCGGCGACGGTCCTCGCGTACGTCGCCGCGCAGACCGAGCGCATCGACGTCGGCTCGGCCATCTTCCAGATCCCGGCCCGCCAGCCCACGATGACGGCGATGACGGCCTCCACCCTCGACTCCCTCTCGGGCGGCCGCTTCCGCCTGGGCCTCGGCGTCTCCGGACCGCAGGTCTCCGAGGGCTGGTACGGCGTGAAGTTCGACAAGCCGCTGGCGCGCACGCGCGAGTACGTCGACATCGTCCGCAAGGCGATGAGCCGCGAGCGGGTCTCCTACGAAGGCGCCCACTGGACGCTGCCGCTGCCGGACGGCCCGGGCAAGCCCCTCAAGCTGACCCTGCACCCGCAGCGCGAGCACATCCCGCTCTACATCGCCGCGATCGGCCCGAAGAACCTGGAGCAGACCGGCGAGATCGCCGACGGCGCCCTGCTGATCTTCCCGGCAGCCGAGCACCTGGAGGAGACCGCGATCGCGCCCCTGCGGGCGGGCCGCGAGAAGGCCGGCAAGACGATGGAGGGCTTCGACGTCTGCCCGACGGTGCCTCTCGCGCTCGGTGCCGACAAGGACGTGGCGGCCCTCGCGGACTTCTTCCGCCCCTACACCGCCCTGTACGTGGGCGGCATGGGCAGCGCCAAGCAGAACTTCTACAACCAGCTCGCGCGGCGCATGGGTTACGAGAAGGAGGCCGCCGAGATCCAGGAGAAATACCTCGCCGGCGACAAGGAGGGCGCCGCGGCGGCCGTCCCGCACCAGCTCATCGACTCCACGACGCTGCTCGGCTCCGTGGACCGGATCGCCGACCGGATGCGGGCCTACGCCGCCGCCGGGGTCACCACGCTGACGATCAATCCCGCCGGGTTCACGCTCGACGAGCGGGTGGCGGCGCTGCGGGCCGGCACCGAGGCGCTGGAGCGGGCCGGACTGGCGTAACGGCGGTCGGCGCGCGCGGGACCAGTCAGGGCCCGGCGCGGGCCCGGAGAGAGGTCTGCGGCCGTGGTGGGGGCTCGGGGGTCTTCCCCGCCACGGCCGTCACGGGGGACAACGCGTCACCGCGCGCGCGGTTACGCCTTCGTCCGGCACCCGCCCTCCTCCGTTCGGCCGAGTCGTCCGGCACAGCTGTTGCCCCGGCCCGCGCACCGCATTTGACTCGTCTTCTGCGGAACACCGGTGCGGTGCGCGCGGGCATGGAGGTCCCAGATGCTGTCGGCCAAGAGCCTGTTCCAGGAAATCATCGACGACGACGACTCGTTCCGGCTGTTCTGCTCCATCGCGGCCAGCGGCGAGGCCCAGGGCGGCTGGGAGAACGGGCGGATCGCCGCCCTCGTCCCCGAGGGCGAGCGCGCCCTCGCGCCGAAGATCGCCCGGCACGGCGCCGACGAGGACAAGCACGGCCGCATCTTCCACGCGCTCATGAAGAAGCGCGGCCTGGAGGCGGTGCCCGTACCGCCCGAGACCGACTACACGATGCTCCTCGAACGGCACGGCATCGGGCTCGCCCACGCCCGGCTCCAGCGCGACGAGCCGCTCACCGTGCGGGACGTCGTCACCTACCTCGCGCACAGCCGCGTCACCGAACAGCGCGCCTCCGAGCAGATGGAGCTGCTGCGCCGGCACTTCGCCGACCACCCCGACCTCGGCCGTGCCGTCAAGATGATCTCCCACGACGAGGACAACCACCTCGCCTATTGCCACGAAGAACTGCTCCGCTTCGCGTACGCGGGCCACGGGCGCACCATCCAGCGCGTCCTCCGCGAGTGCGCGCTCGCGGAGATCGCCGTCTACCGGGACGTCAGCCTCGCCGTCATGGCCCACATGGGCCGCATCCTGGGATGGTCGAAGGCCCGGTCGGCGCTGCTCGCCGCGGGCATCCACGCGCTGTACGCGTACGAGCGGGCCGGCGGCTGGCGGCGCATGGTGTCGCTGGAGATGCCGGGACGGCGCGACGCGCTCGGCGGCCCCGCCACCACGGCGGCGGAGTTCGCCTGATCCGCGCTACAGCCAGCCGCGCCGCTTGAACAGCCGGAACAGGACCACCTCCAGGACGACCATCAGCAGGATCACCGCGGGGTAGGACCACACCCAGTGCAGTTCGGGCATGTGGTCGAAGTTCATGCCGTAGATGCCGGCGATCATCGTGGGCACCGCCGCCATCGCGGCCCACGCGGAGATCTTCCGCATGTCGTCGTTCTGCCGCACGCTCATCTGCGCCAGGTGCGCGGAGAGGATGTCCGACACCAGCCGGTCCAGGCTGTCGACGGACTCGTTGACCCGCGTCAGGTGGTCGTTCACGTCACGGAAGAACGGCTTCGCGGCCTCGTTCACGAACGGGACCTTCGCCAGGCCCCAGGGGCCGACACCGGAGAGCCGGTCCAGCGGCAGCGCGAGCGGCAGCGTGGCGCGCCGGAACTCCAGGACCTGCCGCTTGAAGGTGTAGATCCGCGACGCGGTGTCCCGCGACCCGCCGCGATCGGGCGAGAAGACCTCCGCCTCCAGCTCCTCCAGGTCGGTCTGCAACTCGTTCGCGACCTCCAGGTAGTGGTCCACCGTGGCGTCCGCGACCGAGTACAGGACCGCCGTCGGCCCCTGCTTCAGCACCCCCGGATCGGCCTCCAGACGCTGCCGTACGGCCTTCAGGGGCGCGCCCTCGCCGTGCCGCACCGTCACCACGAACGAGTCGCCCAGGAACAGCATCAGCTCGCCCGTGGACACCTGGTCGCTTCTCGGCTCGTACACGACCGGCTTGAGCACCACGAACAGCGAGTCGTCGTAGACCTCCAGCTTCGGCCGCTGGTGCGCCTTCAAGGCGTCCTCCACGGCCAGCGGATGCAGCCCGAACTCCTGCGTGACCTGATCGAACTCGTCCTCGGTCGCCTCGTGCAGGCCGATCCACACGAACGCGTCGCCCGCCGACCGCGCCGCGTCGAGAGCCTCGGAGAAGTCCGCGGGACCCTCGGTCCGGCGCCCGTCCCGGTAGACGGCACAGTCGACGATCATGCGGCGCATTCTTCCCGGAGGGCGGCGCGGGCGCACGCGCGCCAGGCCCTAGGCTGGCCCGTATGCCCACGCTGATCCTGGTCCGCCACGGACGCTCCACCGCCAACACCGAAGGCCTGCTCGCCGGGTGGACCCCCGGCGTGGCCCTGGACGAGCGCGGCGCCGCGCAGGCCGCCGCGCTGCCCGGGCGGCTGCGGGAGCTGCCCCTCGCCCAGATCGTCACCAGCCCGCTCCAGCGCTGCAACGAGACGCTCGCCCCGCTCCTCGCCGCCCGCCCCGACGTGCCGGTGAGCACCGAGGAGCGGATCGGCGAGTGCGACTACGGGGACTGGTCGGGCCGCAAGCTCGCCGAGCTGGCCGGCGAGCCGCTCATGGAGGTCGTGCAGCAGCACCCCACCGCCGCCGCGTTCCCCGGCGGGGAGTCGATGCGGCAGATGCAGCACCGGGCCGCCGAAGCGGTGCGGGAGTGGAACGCGCGCGTGGAGCGCGAGCACGGCGCGGACGCCGTCTACCTGATGTGTTCGCACGGCGACATCATCAAGTCGCTCGTGGCGGACGCCCTCGGACTGCATCTGGACCTCTTTCAGCGCATCTCTGTAGAGCCTTGTTCCATCACAGCGATCCGTTACACCCGGCTGCGCCCGTTTCTCGTCCGCCTCGGCGACACCGGTGACCTCGCCTCGCTGGCGCCGCGCGAGGAGAGCGGGGAGAGCGAAGCGGCTGACGCACCCGTCGGGGGCGGCGCGGGCGCACCGTGATCGTCGGCCGCAGTAGGCTGAAGCCCCCGTAAGCACGACCGGGTCCGGCTCTCGCGAGACCGGATCCGGCCGGTCGTTCCCCCGATCCCATGGAGACAGGACGTGTCCCGTCAGGTGTTCCTCTACGACCCCCCGGAGCGGTTCGTGGCCGGTACGGTCGGGCTCCCCGGGCGCCGCACCTTCTTCCTGCAGGCCTCGGCAGGAGCCCGGGTCACCAGCGTGGCGCTGGAGAAGACCCAGGTGGCCGCGCTCGCCGAGCGGATGGAAGAGCTGCTCGACGAAGTCGTGCGGCGCAGCGGGGGCAATGCTCCGGTGCCCGCCGTGGTGCCCGCCGAGACCTCCGACACCGCGCCGCTGGAGGCCCCCGTCGACGAGGAGTTCCGCGTCGGCACCATGGCGCTGGCCTGGGACGGCGACGAGCAGCGCATGATCGTCGAGGCGCAGGCCCTCGTCGAGGTGGACGCCGAGTCCGACGAGGACCTCGCGGAGGCGGAGGAGAGGCTTCTCCAGGACGAGGAGAACGGCCCGCCGATGCTCCGGGTCCGGCTCACCGGCGCCCAGGCCCGCGCCTTCGCCAAGCGGGCCCTGGACGTCGTGAACGCGGGGCGCCCGCCGTGCCCGCTGTGCAGTCTTCCGCTCGACCCGGAGGGACACGTATGCCCGCGCCAGAACGGATACCGGCGCGACGCGTGAGTGACCGGGACCACGCCCTGCTCGCCCAGGGCGAACTGCACGTACAGGGACAGATCCGGGAGGCGTCGAACGCCGTCCTGCTGTGCACCGTCACGCACGAGGGCCACGAGGCGCGCTGCGTCTACAAGCCGGTGCGCGGCGAGCGGCCCCTGTGGGACTTCCCCGACGGCACGCTCGCCCAGCGCGAGGTCGCCGCCTTCGAGGTCTCCGAGGCGCTCGGCTGGGGGCTCGTGCCGCCGACCGTGCTGCGCGACGGGCCGTACGGCGAGGGCATGTGCCAGCTGTGGATCGAGGGGCCCGACGAGTCCGCGCAGTCCCCGGAGGCCGCCCGCACCGACCGGCTGCTCGCCCTCGTCGACGCCGAGGAGCCGGACGAGGGCTGGAAGGCCATCGGGTTCGCCGAGGTCGAGGAGGGCCGTACCGCCCTGCTCGTGCACGCCGACGACCCCCGGCTGCGCCGCCTCGCCGTGCTCGATGCCGTGATCAACAACGGTGACCGCAAGGGCGGACACCTGCTCGTCGACGCCGGGAACCGGCTCTACGGCATCGACCACGGCGTCACCTTCCACGTCGAGGACAAGCTGCGCACCCTGTTGTGGGGGTGGGCGGGGGAGCCGCTGACCGAGGAGGCGACCGGCGCCCTGGAGGGGCTGCGCGAGCGGCTCGGCGCCGGCGAACCGCTGGCCCTGCGGCTCGGCGAGCTGATCACCGGGGCGGAGCTGGAGGCCGTCCGGGAGCGGGTGGCGGAGCTGCTCAAGACCGGCCGGCACCGCGAGCCCGGCGGCGACTGGCCCGCGATTCCGTGGCCCCCCATCTGACCTGGTGCTCCTGTACGTCCGAGGGCGGATGTCAGTGGCCCGCGCTAGGTTCGGGGCCATGACCAAGTTGATCGTGGAGGACCGGATCGAGCGCCCTGTCGCCGAGGTGTTCCGGACCATCGTGACGCCCGACGGCCTGTCCAGCTTCTTCACCGCGGAGGCCTCCGCGGGCATGACGCCCGGCACGACGGTGACCTGGCGCTTCGGCCACGTGGACGCGACCTTCGACGTGGAGATCGGCGAGATCGAGACGGATCGGCTGATCTCCTGGACCTGGCCCGGCGGGCAGGTCACCATCGAGCTCGCCGACGCGGACGGGGCCACGCGGCTGACCGTCACCGAACAGCCCATGGGCGAGGGGACCGAGGGCGCGGCCCGCGCGGCGGGCCAGACACAGGGCTGGACGTACTTCATGTGCGGCCTGCGCGCCTACCTCCAGCACGGGCTGCGGCACTTCGGGCTCTCGGACGCGATCCGGGCCACGGTCCTCGACTAGCGGCTGCGGCATGGACGCGCAAGAGGGCCCCGTCGGCCACGGAAGCCGGTCCGGTTCGTATGCGGAAGCACCGTCCGGTTACGCTCAAGGCATGCATGCCTGGCCCGCTTCTGAGGTCCCCGCCCTTCCTGGCAAGGGCCGCGACCTTCGGATCCACGACACCGCGACCGATGGGCTCGTCACACTCGACCCCGGTCCCGTCGCCCGTATCTACGTCTGCGGTATCACGCCGTACGACGCGACCCATATGGGTCACGCGGCGACCTACAACGCGTTCGACCTCGTGCAGCGCGTGTGGCTCGACACCAAGCGGCAGGTCCACTACGTCCAGAACGTGACGGACGTCGACGACCCGCTGCTGGAGCGGGCCGTGCGCGACGGCCTCGACTGGGCCGGTCTCGCCGAGCGGGAGACCGCCCTGTTCCGCGAGGACATGACCGCCCTGCGGATGCTGCCGCCGCAGCACTACATAGGCGCCGTCGAGGCCATACCCGGCATCGTGCCGCTCGTGGAGCGGCTGCGGGACACCGGCGCCGCCTACGAGCTGGACGGCGACATCTACTTCTCCGTCGAGGCCGACCCGCACTTCGGGTCCGTCTCGAACCTGGACGCCGAGGCGATGCGGCTGCTCTCCGCCGAGCGCGGCGGCGACCCGGACCGCGCGGGCAAGAAGAACCCGCTCGACCCGATGCTGTGGATGGCCGCGCGCGACGGCGAGCCCAGCTGGGACGGCGGCTCGCTCGGCCAGGGGCGCCCCGGCTGGCACATCGAGTGCGTCGCCATCGCCCTCGACCACCTCGGCATGGGCTTCGACGTCCAGGGCGGCGGGTCCGACCTGGCCTTCCCGCACCACGAGATGGGCGCCTCGCACGCGCAGGCGCTGACCGGCGAGTACCCGATGGCCAAGGCGTACGTGCACGCCGGCATGGTCGGGCTCGACGGCGAGAAGATGTCCAAGTCCAAGGGGAACCTGGTCTTCGTCTCGCAGCTGCGGCGCGATGGTGTCGACCCGGCCGCGATCCGGCTCGCGCTCCTCGCGCACCACTACCGCTCCGACTGGGAGTGGACGGACCAGGTCCTCGCGGACGCCGTGGCCCGTCTCGACCGGTGGCGGGCGGCGGTGTCGCGGCCCGACGGCCCCCCGGCCGAGCAGCTGGTCGAGGAGGTCCGGGCGGCTCTCGCCGACGACCTGGACGCCCCCGCGGCCCTGGCCGCCGTCGACCGCTGGGCCGAGCGGCAGGCCGCCTCCGGCGGCGGTGACGAAGGCGCCCCCGGCGTCGTCTCCCGGGCCGTCGACGCGCTGCTGGGAGTCGCGCTCTAAGGCCTCCGCACCCGCCCGACTTCCTGTCAGCCCCTCCGGGGCGCGAGGTCGAGGTCACAGGGCTCTGCCCGGACCCCGCTCCTCAAGCGCCGGAGGGGCTCTGCTGTGCGCGCGGGGAGTGCGCGGACCCGGCCCGGGCGCCCGCCCATCGTGACGACCCCCTAGGGCCTGTCTGACAATTCCCGTCTGCCCCACGACGCCTGGCACGCACTCTCGCCGCACCGGGCGCAAGGCCAAGTACGTCCAGTACGAGGCC
>NZ_JBITLI010000019.1:0-64462 GCF_044465085.1 Streptomyces sp. NPDC049813
CGCGCGGTCTGCTCCGCAGACACGACGCGCCGCCGCTACGCGGCGGGTACCGATGCTTCGCATCGGTACGATTCCCCGACTTCGTCGTGGAATCGGGCGTCACTCCGTGACGCCTGCCGGATCCGCTCCGCGGCCCGGCGGCTCGGCTCGCTCCGCGATCCGGCCTGACAGGTCCACGCTCCGCGCGGCCCTGAAAGACGGCTGGCTACACCAGGGGGTGGTCCTGGGATCCGGGCTGCCGTTGTCGATGCCTCCGGTTCGAGATCAGGATGTAGACGAACGCTGCTGGCACGAAGGCGAAGACGATGATCTGGTCTGCCTTCTGGCCGTCCACGATCCGATATACGAGGACAGCGATGCTCAGGCAGAGCATCGGCCAGTAGAACCACGGCACCCAACGCGCGCCTGGCCTGGCCCACGCCGGCACTTTCCGCCTCTTCATTCTCTTCATCAACGATCCGCCTCCCCCGGCTCGTGTGCCCGCGACGGCTGTCGGCAAGCGGACCCCGGAACCCGCCAGGATTGCTCCCTGCTACAGGAGTTCCACACGGGGTCGCCCTGCAACGTGCCCCTCGGTCATGGATCCCGGCCGGTGAAACGGTCAACTCCCGTCTTCGAAGATACCGATCCCGTACGGTTGCGGGACAACCTCTCCCAACCCACTGTGTCAAGGCGATGGCCCAGCTAGGCTCTGCACTCAAGATGCCTGCCCGATCGAGGTACACGCCCCTTGCCTGACACATGAGTGAGGGATGACGGATGGTGTGTAATTTTCGTCCCCCGCTGAATCCTGAACTCAGTGTCTAACCCCAGGAGGAAAGAATGCGTAACTCTGCTGAGGAAGTCAGTTCCGAAGATCACGGTGCGGTGATTTCCGTCGCGGAGGTTGACGCTCTGGCGGCTGCCGCGCATGCGGGCCAGGTCGACAAAATCGGTGTCCCCTATATCGAGCATGTGCGGGCGGTCGCGGCCGGCCTCGTCCCGTTCGGCGACGAGCTGGTGATGGCGGGGCTGCTGCACGACGTCCTCGAGGACACCGACATGAGCGCTGACGATCTGCTTCAGCGCGGGGTGCCTGCGCGGGTGGTGGAGATCGTGGAGGCGGTGACGAACCAGGCGGACATGGCCTACGAGGAGAAGATCCGCCGGATCACCGCCGATCCCCAGGCCACGCTGCTGAAGATCGCCGACAACGCGCACAACAGCCACCCCGACCGCGCCGCCCAACTACCAGCGGACAAGCGGGAACGGCTGGCGGCGAAGTACCGGGCCGCGCGGGCTGAGCTGTGGCCGGCGGCCGGTCAGGCGGACATCGAGGCGGTCGTGTCCCTCGTCAACCCCTCCCTGCTCTCCGAGCTCGACGGGCTGGGCCCGCGGTGACCGGGCGGGCCCCTGTACGGGCGCATGGGCAGGTTCTGCGGCCCCACCAGGTCGAGGCGGTCGACGCCGTCACGCGGGCGCTTCAGGGGCCCGCAGACGGCCGTCTGCCCGCCGAGAGGTTGCGGTGTCAGTGCATTGCCGCGACCGGCTCCGGCAAGACCCTCATCGCCGCCGCCACCGCCCAGCGCCTGGGGGCGCGGCGGGTGTTGGTGCTGGTGCCGACGCTGGATCTGCTGGTGCAGATGGCCACTGCCTGGCGGCGGGACGGTGGTCGGGGCGGGGCGATGGTCGGGGTGTGCTCCCTGCCCGCGAAGGACTCCGGTGGCCTGCCCTGCACGACCGACGAGGCGGAACTCGCCGACTGGGTGCGGGACCTGGACACCGCGACCCTGTTCGGCACGTACGCGTCCGTCGACGTAGTGCGCAAGGCACACGCGCTCGGCCTAGCCGAGTTCGACCTGGTGGTGGTCGACGAGGCGCACCGCACCAGCGGGGACGGCCTGAAGCCGTGGGCCGCCGTCCACGACCAGGACAAGCTGCATGCGGCCCGGCGGCTGTACATGACGGCCACGCCCCGCGTGTGGGCCCCTCCTGGTGGCGGTGACGGTGGCCAGGGTGGGGAGGCGCGGTTGGTAGCGAGCATGAGTGAGGACTCGCCCGTCTTCGGCCCCGTCGCCTACAAGCTCACGCTGTCGGAGGCGATCGAGCACGGACTGATCGCCCCTTATCAAGTCGTGTGCGTCGACATCCGCGACCCCGAATACGGGCACCGCGCGCAGTTGGGGTCGGGGACGCAGCGGGTGCGCGGGGCGCGGTTGGCGGCGTTGCAGGCCGGAGTGCTGACCGCGGCCGCGCGGGAGAACCTGCGCAAGCTGCTCACCTTCCACTCCCGCGTCGCGAAAGCCGAAGCCATGGCCGCCGGGATCGGCGACGCCGCGGCGCGGCTGTGGGAGGAGGATCCGCAGACGTATCCGGATCCGAAGCGGGTGTGGGCGTCCTGGCTGCACGGCGAGCATCCGCCGGCGCACCGGCGGGCCGTGCTCAAGGAGTTCGCCTCCGACGTCATCGAGCGCCAGGAGCCCGAAGCAGGCGCAGTGCCTCGCCAGGGTGGGCCAGGCGTGCGGGGTGGCGGCAGGGCGGAGATGCTGCCTGCTGCCTTGCGGGTCCTTTCCTCCGTGAAAGTGCTAGGTGAAGGCGTCGATACCGCGAATTGTGATTCCGTCGCCTTTTGCGATGTACGCGGCTCCATGGTGGACATCGTGCAAATGGTCGGACGGGCCCTGCGCATGCAGCCAGGACAGGGAAAAATCGCATCCTTGGTGGTGCCGGTATTTCTCGGACCGGATGAAGATGCGGACAATCTGCTTACCTCTCCGGCCTATGGAGCCCTCGCGAAGGTCCTCGAGGCGCTCCGGGCGCACGACACTGAGACCATCGAGGCACTTGCTGACTCTCGTGCGCGCAGCGGGAGTTGGGAGGAGGAAGGGGCTGAAGGGGCTGGGGATGAGAGTTCCCTGGATGACGTCGATGCTCTGGAGGGGGTCGAGGCAGCCGAGGCGGTGAGTCCCCGGGCACAGGAGCTGCTGAGGTTCTCCACTCCTCGAGACCCGGCGGAGCTCGCGCGGTTCTTGCGGCTGCGGGTCCTGGAGCCGGAGGGCGCGTACTGGCTGCGCGGGATCGAGGCCGCGGCCCGCTACGTGAAGGAGTCCGAGGGCGGGCCGTTGAACGTGCCGTACGCCTTCGTCACGCCCGAGGACTGGGCGCCCGCGGGTTTCCCGCTCGGGGTGTGGCTGACCCACCAGCGGCGCTCCTACAAGGCCGGACGACTCGATGCTGAACGGGTCGCGGAGCTGGAAGAGTTGGGGATGGTGTGGGCGCCGCGCGAGGACGCATTCGCCGACGGCCTGGCCGCCGCGAAGGCCTGGGCGCAGGCACACGGACACTTCCTGCCGCCCGCCACGGCCGTGTGGAACGACTATCCCGTCGGGAAGTGGGCCAAGAACATGCGCGACGCGGCCAAGCTCGCCGACCAGATCTCCGAGCGCCGCGAGGCCGGCGAACCGGTGGGGTCGGTGGCCGGGGCGCTCATCGAGGAGCGGCGCCGGCTTCTCGATGACATCGACCCCGGCTGGTGCCCGGCCTGGGACGCGGGCTGGCAACGCTGCCTCCGCCTCGTACAATCCCACCTGGCCGACGGCGGAAGCCTGCCCACGAAGACGGGGGAGGTCGTGGTCCAGGGCGAGGACCTCGGACGGTGGGTCACCGCCCAGCGCTACGCCTTCGACCAGCTGACGGCCGCGCAGCAGTGGCTACTGGGAGTCCTTGGCATCGAGGCCGCCAAGGAGGAGGAGCGGCCGGTGAAACGGACCCAGGAAGACAAGTGGCGCCTGAACCTCGCCGCCGCCCGCCAGTTCCACGCCCGCGAAGGCCACCTCCACGTCCCCCGCAAACATGTCGAGGAGCTGCCCCTGGAACTGGCCGGGCCCGCCGCCACCGGACGCGAGACCACACCGGAGGAGACGATCCGGATCGATCTGGGGATGTGGGCCGCGAACGTACGGCGCAGGGCCGACAATCTCAGCGAGGAGCGGCGGTCAGCGCTGGACCAACTCGACATGCGCTGGTGAAGCGTCACATATGTCGTGAGCAAGCCGCACTTCGAGAGTGGTGCGCCCGCGGTGGCTGCGTCCGTTTAGGAAGGGTGTGGGTAGACAGAGACATCATGCCCGTCTGAAGGGCACCTGAGTGGACACGTACATGGGAGCACGGGGCCGTATTCACGACTTCGCTACGGGAGATCATCATCGCGCAGCGCGTCGAGCTGTGCCGCTGACGCCGGGGTCGGGTGGGCACGAAGCGGTTGCCGGTCGTCGAGGTCATGGTCCCAAGCGCGACGGGGTTGCACGTATAAGGGCTCTGGCCGCTCACCCTGCTGGTGCGGTCGTTCGGGTAGGGGTTGGCGTGTAGGAGAGGCAGGCCGTGCCCCGATAGAAGGCGAACGCGGAGGCGGCCATCTTGCGGAACTTCCCCCGGAACGCGGCGGGGTCCGCTGCAAGGAGCTCGCCGAACGCGGTGTCGAAGACGGCAAAGAATCCTCGCGGTGCCGTTCAGCAGTGGGCTGCGGAGATCACCACGCATCACGTCGGGTGGTCGACGGGGCAGCTCCGACGGCGCTGATTCGTGCGCAGCGTGCCCGCCGCGTGACGCGTGGACTGTCAGCAGCACCCCGCACAATGTTCCCGACGGCCTGACGGGCTCGCCGGTCGTTACGGCGGCGGCCCCCTGATCTCACCCAGGAGGCCGCCACATGTCGCAAGGACTGGCGCACCACCGATGGATGGAGGCCGAGATCCCTACCACTCCTGAGCCTACGGGCTCCCAAGGACAACAGCAGGCTGACGAGCCCGAACTGGGCCGCACCCCCAAGGCCGAACGCCCCACCGCAGCACGCCGTCACGCCCGACGGCTGCTGCACACCGCGACGGATGAACTGACCCGCATCACGGTCAAGGCAGGCCTGGGCGGCGTCGCGGTCGGTATCGCCTACGTGATTCACCACTGGCGCTGACCCCGTAGCTGGTGGGGTGCCCTGACTACAAGAAGTCTGGGATGCACCCCGCCAGCTCCATGGCGGCCAGATCAAGAACAAGGACACGCAGCACGGGTTCGCCACCATCTCCAGGATGCCCTGGGCTGTCCTTATCGCTGAGGGAGAGTGAGGTCGTCGTGCAGGCACGGGCGTGCAGGCGGCCTTCGAGTACCAGGACATCTTCGGCAATGACCGGTACTTCCTGGAGTTGATGGACCACGGCATCGAGATCGAGCGGCGGGTCCGCGACGGTCTCCTGGAGATCGGCAAGAAGCTCGGCATCCCGCCCCTGGTGACCAACGACTCGCACTACACGTACGCGCACGAGGCGACCGCGCACGACGCCCTGCTCTGCATCCAGACCGGCAAGAACCTCTCCGACCCGGACCGCTTCCGCTTCGACGGCACCGGCTACTACCTGAAGTCGACCGACGAGATGTACGCCGTCGACTCCTCGGACGCCTGGCAGGAGGGGTGCCGCAACACGCTCCTGGTCGCCGAGCAGATCGACACCACCGGCATGTTCGAGAAGCGCGACCTCATGCCGAAGTTCGACATCCCCGACGGCTTCACCGAGGTCACCTGGTTCCAGGAGGAGGTCCGCCGCGGCATGGAGCGCCGCTACCCGGGCGGCGTCCCCGAGGACCGGCAGAAGCAGGCCGAGTACGAGATGGACATCATCATCCAGATGGGGTTCCCGGGGTACTTCCTGGTCGTCGCCGACTTCATCATGTGGGCCAAGAACAACGGCATCGCGGTGGGCCCCGGCCGTGGCTCCGCGGCCGGTTCGATCGTCGCGTACGCCATGGGCATCACCGACCTCGACCCGATCACGCACGGACTGATCTTCGAGCGGTTCCTCAACCCCGAGCGCGTCTCCATGCCCGATGTCGACATCGACTTCGACGAGCGCAGGGCGCATCCACACCACCCCCGGCGTGCACCCGTACGACGAGGTGGAATGGGCGAGCCGAGACGTCGTCATGACCAATTGGCGCGACGGCTCGGTCAACTTCGAGCAGCGTGGCGTCGAGTTCCCCGAGTTCTGGTCGGTGAACGCGGTCAACATCGTCACCAGCACGTACTTCCGCAGTGCCGTCGGCACCCCGCAGCGCGAGGTGAGCCTCAAGCAGCTCATCGACCGCATCGTGAAGACGTATCGGAAGGCCGGCGAGGACTACAAGTACTTCTCTTCCCCCGCCGACGCCGAGATCTTCGAGCACGAGCTGGCCTACGCCCTCCTGCACCAGATCTTCAGCTTCAACTCGCCGGCGTGGTCCGACGTGGGCACGCCGCAGCCCCAGCAGGTCTCCGCCTGCTTCATCCTGTTCGTCGACGACTCCATGGAGTCGATCCTCGAAAATCGTCGAGCTGGTCATCACCGCGATGGACATCTCGATCTGCTTCGCGGACTTCCCAACGGAGAAGATCGGCGAGAAAACCCGCGCCTTCCGCCAGCTCGGCATCGGCTACGCGAACCTGGGCGCCCTGCTCATGGCGACCGGCCACGCCTACGACTCGGACGGCGGCCGCGCCCTCGCCGACGCGATCACCTCGCTGATGACGGGTACGTCGTACAAGCGCCCGGAGACGGCGACGGTCGAGGACGTCGAGGAGATGATGTCGGTGAGGTCTTCCCGAAGATGTCCAAGCAAGGCCCCACCCTCGCGGTCATGATGGACGCCTTCTCCATGGGTCTGCAGCACGACGTGCCGCTGGGGACGCACGTCTCGAAGTTCACCAACATGCCCGACAGAAGTACCCGCCGAGATGCCACGGCAGCGAGCCTACATGCCGGACTTCTGGTACACGACGGACCGGAACCAGGCGCGGCGCTCGCTCGCGGCGATCGACGCGGCGGCGAGGTTGCGCACCGAGCCAGGTCTGCGACCCGGACAGCTCTGGGCCCCGGAACCGGCGCAGTTCGTTCCGGGGCCCAGTCAGGGAGAGTCAGACGCGGCGGGAGGCCGCCACCACCTTGCCGAGGATCGTCGCCTCGTCGCCGGGTACGCCGCATTGTGCGGGAGGAGCCACACATGGTCGTCCTCGCGCTTGAAGCGCTTGACGATGGATGCGCCGTCGAGCATGGCCGCCACGATGTCACCGTTCTCCGCGACGGGCTGGCGGCGGACCGTGACCCAGTCGCCGTCGCAGATCACAGCCTCGCTCATCGAGTCACCGACGACCTTGAGGGCGAATAGCCAAGGGCTGCGTGCTGGGCAGGTCCGAGCCGCGCACCTCGTAGGCACGCGGGCGGTGCGGGTCGCGGCGCAGGAAGCCCTTGCGTTCGAGAGCCATCAGCTGGTGAGCCACCGACGACGTGCTGGACAGGCCGACGGCCTGGCCGATCTCCCGCATCGACGGCGGGTACCCGCGACGCTGCACCGAGTCCCGGATGACCTCGATCACACGACGCTGGCGGTCGGTGAGCCCCGAGCTGTCGGCGCGGATGCCTGGAGGTCGGCCGGGCAAGGAGCGGCCGGGCTTGGGCCCCTCCTGGGTCATGGCTGCGTCATTCACGGCATGCACCGGCTCGAGTCGTCCCTGGGCGCGGCCCTGGGCAGTGATCGTGGCACTGCCTGCGGTGTGGCCACGCCGGTCGGCACCACTCGAGAATGCCTCCCTAGCTAGCCAACGGTAGTTCCTTTCGAAAGGTTGCGCCAAACACACGTTCGAATGAAAAACCGTAGCCTACTCGTCGTGATCATGCGTCTGGAGTGTACGGCCAGCGGCCGGCAAGAGCGGCAATTCGGTGCAATCCGGTACGCTCCAGCGCCGAGGCTGACCCGCTCTTGGCCGCCCCCTTCTCGAGTGCGTCGCGCCGGTCCGAGTCATATCGGAACGGGCCGGACTCCGATCAAGGTCTTTGGCCTGTGGTGTTTCCGGGGAGTGTGCGTGCGACTCCGCTTTTGGCGACACGCTCTGGTGCCCCAAAGGCAGCCGAACCCCACATCTAGTGGTTGGATTGTCTTACCGGCCCAGGGGGTGTGGTCGCGGCGGTTTCGCGGCTGAGGACACGGCCTATGCTGGGACCGCTCCAACGGAACCTCACCGAGTTACCTCTCACCTTGAGAGGCAACCCCCGTTGTTATAGGGGTTCTTGGAACCGTTGGAGGTGCAATATGACGATGCCTGATGACCGGCAGTCGGTGAAGCGGCGCCAGAAGTGGATCAAGCCCCCGGGCAAGGTCCTGACGGCGTGGCTCACCGCTCTCGGAGCGGCAGGAACCGTCATCAAGATCGTGGTCGAGCTCGCATCCTTCTGGATGTGAACCGTGGCCCCGACCGCAGTGGCTGTGCTCATAACTGAGCCCGGCCGAGTACTAGGCGGCCGGGCTCATAGTTGAACCACGCGCGAGGGGTCGGACCGTTGGAGCGGTCCGGCCCTTCGTGGTTACAGGCCCTTACGGGCCGACGGGCCGTACGGACTGCGTACGACTCCACTACCGACCATAGCTCAGCATGCACGTCGTGCCAGCCAGCAGGGCCGGACAGATAAAGCCCGACTGCCTGGCACGGCCGAGGCACCGCCAGGCGCGGAGGATCTCGCGCGCGTCATGAGGCAACCTGGAAGGGGGCGCGCACCGATGAACAGCCCGGCCGCTCTGGCCGCAGGGGCAATCCTGATCTGGCTCGCCGACATCTCGCCTCGACTGTCCTACCGCCCCGAGCCCCGTACGCGCAGCTGGCCTGGGCAGCACCGCGCCAGCTGGTTGCCGTCAGCACCGTGGGACGCGGGGTGGCGTGGAACTGCAACTCGTCAGAGTGAGCACGGCCAGGGCAGAGGAAGCAGCAACGATCCGTCTCAGCGCTCGTGCCCGCGCGGTGCCCGGCGACGCAGGAAGCGGCGCACGCCCCGGCGGAAGGACATGAGTTCCGACAGATCCTCCTTCGGGCTCCAGTCCACTGCGTTGGCCACTTTGGCGTGCACAATCCGCTCGTAGGCGTCCCGGAAGGCCACAGCCTCATCGTTCGTAACCCCCATGACCTTGATCAGGGCCTCGAGATGTGGCCAGGCGTCGGGCAGCGTGTCGCCGTCGACCCATCGACCGACCGTGGCCCGCAGGACGTCGTCCCGCACTTCAGCAGGAAGCTCGTTGGCCAGCTGCCGCATCGTGTGCGGTCCCGGCGGGTCGTCGAGCTCGGCTGCAAGTTCGTCGGCCGAGGGCTGTGCCGCGTGCGCTGCACTGCGGCGCAGCAGCTGTCCCAGCGCCTTGGCCAGTGCTTCCGGGGTGTCGGCCGTGTGCAGGCCGGCGAGCAGAGCTGTGGAGGGGGCGTGACGGGCGGTGGGAGCGAGGGGCGCGGCCGGTGCGCTCGGGGAGCCGTCCGGTTGTGGCGCTGGGGCGGCGAGGGGGCTGGTGCGGGGTTTTCGCGGTTTGTCCAACGCCTGGTCGTGGACAACGTCTGCCGGGTCTCCGGCGTTCAGGACGGCTCCCTGCACGATGCGGGGCGCGGGGGCCTGGTCGTGGGGGCGGGTGTCTGGTTCGCCGAGTTCTTCGCCCAGTTCGTCCAGTTCGTCGTGGAGCGAGTCCATCTGCTCGCGGTTCGCGTCGAGGAATTCCTGGATGCGGTGCAGCGGGGGCAGCTGTAACTCGTCGGCGACGGTTTCCCCTGGCACGGAGGAAGGGGTCGGGCCTTCGAGCTGCGGGGAGGCGACGTGCCGCAGTTCGTTGCGCTGCTGGGCGACTTGCTTCTCCGCCGCCAGCCGCAGCCAGCGAGCCCGCTCGACGGCCTGCTGCGCCTGGCTGAGACTCTCGCCGGCCTGGCGCCGGTACTCGCGCGACATCTGCAGCTCGCGTTGCAGCTCGGCACGCACGTCCTCGCGTGCGCGTTCGCGCTCTCCTTCCAGCACGGTGATGCGCTGTTCCAGGACCGAGATCATGGCTTCCAGCTCCTCCCGCCGCCGCTCGGACGCCGACAGTGCCTGCATCGCTTCGATCTGGCGCAGGCGGGCATCGTCCAGGCGAAGCAGTGCAGCGGTAACAGGGTCGAGCTTGCGCTGGGCCGACAGCAGTCCGGAGAGGTCACCGCGGAGCGACGGGTTCTCCTCCTGATCCTGCAGCGCCTTCGCCGCCTGTTCGGCGGCCCGGAGCAGGGCCAGCCCGCGCTCCGCCTGGCGTTGCCGCATGACGGGCTCGTGCAGGTAGCGGTCCGTAACCCGCTTCACCAGGCTGGCTTCGGGCAGGCGGCTGCCGTCGCGGAACCCGCTCCAGGACGACCTGCCATAGGGAAGATCGCTCTCCAGCCGGCGCACCGTCACGCCCCGGGTGATCATCCGCAGCCAGCGGGCGAACTCGTTGGCCTGCTCCGTCCGCCCTCTCAGCTCCCCCAGTGGACGTCCCATCCACTCCCCCGTGTCCTGATGTCCAGGGACAAACCCGCGTTGTCCCTGGGCTAGCCGTCTCCACCTGCGGCAACGCATTCAGCCGTGATGGACAACGAAACCATGCCCCACGGTGAGTCTCCAGCACACCCATCCGACCCATGGAGACAGCCCATGCCCGCACCCAATTCCCCCCAGTCCCACGGCCGTTCCTGGCCGTACGTGGTCACTGCCGCCCTCGCTCTGGCCCTGCAGCAGGGATGGGAACCCGGCCAGGTCATCGCACTCACCGTCTGCCTGCTCACGCTCATCGCCCTCATCGCCTCCACCGGCGACCGCGAATAGCCCGCGGCCCCAAGGCAGGCACCCGCCCCCGCTGACGGCTGGTCCAAGCCCACCTGGCCGACCGCGGGAGCCTGCTTACGAAGGCGGGGAAGGTCATGGCCCAGGACGAGGACCTCGGACGCTGGGTCACCGCGCAGCGCTACGGCTTCGACCAGCTGGTACCGGCGCAGCAGTGGCTGCTGGGTGTCCTCGGTATCGAGGCGGCCGAAGCCGAGGAGCGGCCGGTGAAGCGAGCAACGGCGGTCGGCACTCGATGCACTCGGCATGCGCTGGTGAGGCTGGCAGTGAAACATCTGCGCGGGATTACGACATAACCCATGCGTCAGGCAGTCGACTCAGTAGAAGTAGCAAGGGTCCGGGCCGGACGACCTGGGCCCTTGCCGTGCCTTCTACAGGCACAGCGTCACATCTTCCTCTGATTACGACATCACTTGTGGGAGGTCACCGGCTCCCTTCGAAGGAAAGAGAAGGGGGTTGGCCCCTGGCATTCGGCCCCCCTGAACATCGGGTGAAGGCCCGGGCCTGTGCCCGGGCCTTCACCGTGCGCGCGTATCTCGTGCCCGGCCCTTGCTGTCCGGCTCCCCTCTTTGAGCCCTACGGGATGAACAAGCCGTCACCGGCAGGAGGAGACGCAAGCGCCCGGGTCCGTGCACGGTCTGTCCGCTGTCTTGCTGTGCCGCTGATTCCAAGCCGTCCACCTGCTGCCTCGAGGAGTCTCGATGACGACCGCCCCACACCTGAACCCTGTCGTTGCAACGTCCGCGTCGGATCCCGCTACTGTGGTGGCAGCCCCGGATGCCGCAGGCGCGGTACCGAGGGGGCGCCGACCGCGAGGCGTGTCACCCCACGCGGACGCCACCAGGCAGGTGGCCGTCACCCGCGCCCCTCGTCGTCCCCGGAGTACCCGTATGAGCCCCGCACGGCATTCTTCCGTCTCCCGGTCCGCACCCTCCATACCGATCACGCCGGAGCCCGGACCTGCGGCCGGGACCGGCGCGCAGCAGGCGGCCGGTCCGGCTGTCCCGCGCTGGCGCGGAGCGCTGTCCCTTGGCGCCGGTGCCCCCGTCCTGGCCCTGGCGGGGGCGGGGGCCCCGTGGTGGGTCGTCGCTGTCGTGGTCGGTCTGGCGGTCGTGGTGACGGGCGTGATCTGGCTGGCTCCCGTCCTCTTCCCGTCGGATTCCGAGCACAAGCGGGATCTGTGGCTGGAGTACCTGCACTACCGGGAGCGGCGTGCGCGACGCCGGGAGAGGGCAAGCAGGACCAGATCGCGTGCTGACCGCCGAAGCAGACGGCCCTCGTGACCAGCCCTGGAACTCGCGCCAGTGCGCCAGGCGGGGCGCACTATTACGACGGTACGTATGGACACCTCCCACGGACTCATACAGAGGTTGTCGGCCACATTTCTACGCATTCGGCAGTAGCTCTCGCACTGAACCACACGAGAAGGAGCACAAATATGCGACATTTATGTTAGATAACGCCCGTCGCGTAGAGGATGCCCGCCACGGCCAGGGCCGATCCGACGAGAATATACATCACCATGCCATATGCCTTCGCGACAGAGCCGCTCCGTTGACCGAATACCACTCTCGACTTCTCTTGATCTCCACGGGCAGAACGATCGGAAAGGGCAACGCAACCGACCCCGACCAAAATCATAAGCAGCCCAAAAGCTATGCGCATCAGTTCTTCGCTCTCTCACCCGGTAAGCGGAGGGGCCGTTCTCGGCCCCTCCGCAAGCTCAACTCAAGAAGTCGGTCATCGCTTCTTGCGCCACATGGACACGAAACCGAAGATGAAGATCGCAGCTACCACGATGACGAAGACCCAAGGCAGCCAGTTAGGACCATCTGGGCGCTTGTCCTGAGTCACGAGAACGGCGAGTGTCACCTGATGCCTCCGCGGGTTAGTACGTGTATTTCGCCATGGCTGAGCACTCCGGATCTGCGGAGCCACTGCCGAGCGAGTTCGAACCGTCAGTACCCCTTGCGTATGAGACACCGCCGGCCGAGCACTTTGCCTCGCCGGTGACACCTCGTTCAGCGTCTCCGTCGCTGATTTGGGCTCCCACGTCAATGCCCTTACCGGTCCCCAGGCCCGCAGCTGCTGAGGGGTGCCAACTGCCGTCCTGATTTTGGGTGATGCCGACCTCGCCGCACACAATTTTGCAGAACGAGACGGAGAAGCCCCAGGATGCGAGACCAGCCGGGTCGATGCGGTTGACGGGGTCGCCCTCGGCGTACAGGTAGGGGTTCTGTTCCTGGCCAGAGGGGTCGGGCTGGGTGAAGCGGCCGATGTTGGGGTCGTAGTAGCGGGCCGCGTAGTGGTAGAGACCGGTGGGGTCGTGGTAGCCGCCCGCGAACTGGTAGGGCTGCTCCACTGTTTCGCTGGTGTAGTCGGTGCGGGTGACGCCGCGGGGGCTGTAGGAGTACGTGTTGACCTTCGCGCCAGAGTCGTCGGCCACGCCGATGACGGAGCCGATGGCGTCGGTGAGGTAGTAGTACGCCTTGCCGCTGCGGGTCATGGAGTTCAGCGTGCCCCCGGGCTCGCGGACAAATCCCGTGTCCACGCCAGCCGTTGAGGCGCCGGCCAGGCCGATAGGACCGTTGTGGAAGTAGGTGCCGGCCAGCTGGATGCGTTCGCTCTGGTCGGTGGAGGCGTACTGGCCCCGGAAGTTGCGCCAGGAAAGCGTGACGGAGGTCATCTGGCTGTGGTCCGACCAGCTCGCGCCCAGGCGGGCATAGGTCTGGGTGGAGGCGCCGGTGGTTTCGTTGCCCGCCTTGTCGTAGGACCAGTCGCCGGCGCTCGAGCCGTTCTTGGCGGTGATCTGCTGGGCGTCGTTGACGGTGTAGGTGGTGCCGCGCGGGCAGCCGGGCGTGACGCCCTGGCTGGTGAGGTTGCCGGCGAGGTCGTAGCAGTACTGCCAGGCCTCGTTCAGCGTGGAGCCCTTGTTCTCCGCCGCGTAGGAGAAGCGGCCTGCCCCGTCGTAGGTGTAGGTCGTCTTGGTGCCCGCGGCGTTGTCGGTCCTGGTGCGGATCTTGTCGCCGTCAGTGCCTGCGTTGGTGCCGTAGCCGTAGGTGTAGGTGAGGTCGACCAGGGTGCCCTTGGCGCTGGTGGTTTTGATCGCCTTGGGGCGCATCGAATTGTCCAGCGTGTACGTCTGGGTGGTGCCGCCCGGGTACTTGGTGACCGTCCGCTTGTCGTTGCGGTTGTACTCGAACTTGGTCTCCCGCCCCTGCGGGTCCTTGAGGGAGGAAAGAGTGTTCACCTCGTTCCAGGCGTAGTCGGTCTTGCCGGCTGGGTCCTGGTAGAAGTCCACATTTCCGGCGGGCGTGTAGGCGAGCAGGGTCTGGGAGCCGTCCTGGAGCGTGCGGACCGTCTCGCGTTGCAGCGGGTCGAACTCGTACTTCACGGTGCCGGTGGAGTCGTCGCGCTGGCGCGGGTTGCCGTCGCCGTCGTACCAGTAGCGGACCGTGTCGTGGGTGGTGGAGACGGTCTTGATGCGGTCGAGGTTGTCGTAGGCGAACACCTTCTTGATGCCGCGGCCGTCAGTGATCGTCTCGGTGCGGCCCAGGCTGTCGTAGGTGTACGTCGTGGCTCCCAGCGGGGACGGCGGGGCCGCCTTGGTGAGGTTGCCCTGGTCGTCGTAGGTGAAGGACGTCTTCACCGTCTTCGACGACGACATCTTCGTCTCCTGCGCGCACCGCTGGCCCTCGAAGCCACCGCACGTGGGGCTGGCGGGGTTGTAGGTGTAGGAGACGTTGCCGCCGCCGGTGCCAGTCTGCGCGACCGACTTGGTGTTCCCGGCCGTGTCGTAGGTGAACTGGGTCTTCTCGCCGTCGGCGTTGGTGGAGTCCTTGGGTACGTCGCCGCCGGCGATGGTCTGCCAGCTGTTGCGGGTGATTCCGCCGGTGGGCTTGGTCGCGGTCTCCGGGTTGTTGCGGGTGTTGAAGTGGTACGCGGTGACGTTCCCGGCGGTGGAGCCGCTGCCCATGGCGTCGGTGGCGGTCTCGATGTTGCGGTTCGCGTCGTACTTCGTCGACCGCTTGCGGCCGAGCGCGTCGGTGACCTCGGTGACCTGCCCGTCCCCATCGTGCTTGTACGACGTCGCATGCTGCTCGGGGTCGGTGGCCTTCGTCGTCCCGGCCGCCGTCGGGCTCGAGGCGGTGTAGCTGTAGGTCCAGGTCGGGCCGGTGTGGCCGTCGCTGTTGAAGCCGGTCCCGCGCAGCATGGAGGTGACGCGGTTGGCGTCGTCGTAGGTGAAGACGGTGACGCGGCCCTCGGCTGTGGTGATCTTGGTGATGCGGCTGGAGGAGTCGTAGCCGAAGGTGGTCGTTTTGCCCTCGGCGTCGGTGGTGCGGGCCAGGTTGCCGTCCGGGTCGAGGTCAAAGACGGCGGTGCGGCCGGAGTTGTCCTTGGCCTGCCACTGCGAGGCGTTCGTCTTGACCAGGTCGATCCACCGCCCCGAACGGGTCTCGGTGAGCTTGAAGCCCAGATCGCCCTTGCCCTTGCCGTGCGGAGTGATGGTGATGGTGCCCTTGTTGCGGTCGGTGACCTTCGTAAAGGTGCCGTTCGCGTTGTACGTGTCCTTGGAGCCGGACTTCCAGTTGGTGACGGTGTAGGTGCCGTCGGCGTTCTTCTTGAGATCCTTGGAGTAGCCGGCCGGGGTCTTGAAGGTGCCGTCGCTGTTCTTGGTGAAGCGCACCGTGTCGCCCGAGGCGTCATACAGGATGGTCTCGTTGTCGAAGGTCTCCAGGTAGCGCTCGTACTGCTGCCACCAACGCTGGGAGACCGTGCCCCACGGGGCGTCCAGGCTGTTGTAGGTGCGGGCCAGCGTCAGGTCCTGCCCCACGCCCGCGATGGAGAAGTCGGTAGCCGCCAGCATCAGGTTGCCGGTCGAGAAGTCGATCCGGGCGGTGAGTGCGTCCGTGATCGCGAAATCGCTGATCCGGTGCCAGGGCACCGCGCCCTGTCCCTCGGGCACGTACGTCAGCAACGACGGTGCGGTGGTGCTGCGGGCGGCGGTGTCACTGCCGCCTCTTGCCCGCTCTTTCTGCGCCGCGCGCCAGGCCGCGACATCCTTCGACGGGGTGCGCTCGGCCTCGGACGTCACCGGCCTGTTCGGGCCGACCTGCACCTTGGGCATCGAGAACGACGGGGCGTCCTTGCCCCACGCCGAGGACGGGTCGTCCGCGGCGGCGGCGCCGGCCGCTGCGGGCAGCAGCGACACGGTCAGCGCGCCGGAGGCGAGCACCGCCAGCGCAGCCGTGCGGGATCTGTTCCGGGCACGCGAGAACCGCGCACCTAGGGTGCGTTGCATCAAGGCTTCCCCCCACAGGAAGACTTCGCGACCCCAGCGGCCACGAAGGGCACACACGTTCACATAGAAACCTCACAGAACGGCGCGTTGTTCCCCCAAAGTCACCCTTCATGCGGGCAGGAACGAGCCCCTCCCCTACCGGGAGCCAAAGCGACGCAAGAAAGACATATGCGGTCAGGTCTCGTACGCGAAGTACGCCCTCCACGCATGCAAATGACTGAAGGGTGACGGGAAACCCACGGCCACATCTCCTCACCATGTCCGGGACGCTCCCCATCGCGGCGGATTCGCCAGATGCGGGCGTGGTCAACCTGTCAGTGCCAGCACGGTTGCCACGGGCTGCGGGCCCGAAGGCGGCCCAGTGCCTCACCTTCGCTTAGCCACGCGGCGGCCACCGAGGGCCAGCCGGGAACGAGGGCGTAGAGCTCGGGGTGGGCGGCGGTGAAAGCGGCAGTGCAGGAGGGGGGTGCAGGAGGGGCAGGTGCGCGCCGAGCACATCGACGACCGCCTGGTCGTCTCCGCGGGCAGTCAGAACGGCGGCGGCCAGGTCCAGGACGTCGCCGGGCATCCAGCCGTCCTGGGAGGCGTGGGCGGCGGCGTAGTCCAGGAGCCAGTCCAGCGCGCGCACCGCCGGGCGGGACTCCAGCAGGCCCGCAGGCAGCTCCTGTTCCTCCCCGGCCGCCGGGCGGGTGAGGGGTTCGGCGAGGGTGTGCAGCCGGTCCAGGACCGTCGGGAGGTGACGCCGAGGTCGCCGCCGGTGCGCCACACGAAGGTCAGCGGGCCGGACCACGCCCGGCCGGCGTACTCGCCCGCGGCCGGTCGGCCGGCGGCAGGCCGGCCGCGGCGTCTGCCGCAGCGCGGTCGAGGACCGCGCGGGCCGGCAGCGGGCCCATATCCAGCACCGGGCCCAGGAAGAGCGTGGCGTGAAGGACGCAGACCTCGTCCAGGTCGACGAAGTCCGGCCAGGGGAGCCGGCCCGGCGTCTCGATGTCGCGGTTCACCCTCAGCGGTGCGCGGACTCGGCCGGCCGCCCAGCGCGCACCGCTGCATCTGAGCCGGGTTCAGCGCGTGCAGGCACCGTAGATTTCGACCCCGAACCTCAAGGGCTTGTTTCGCTCGTCAGTGAAGAGGCGGATTCTCACGCTGGTGTTGCCGATACCGCCGTCGACCACCTGTGCATAGCCCCCTTTGCCGTATCCCTGCCGGTCGTAGCCATGGATCGCGGTGATGGTGCAGCTCTTGCCGGGGGATGCGGAGGACTGTGGGCCCGGGTAGTCGATGAACTTCTCACGAACGGTCAAGAGGCGTCTCGGCTTGAAGACCCTCTCGTTGTGCAGCAGGACGTCCGAAGTGGTGCGGCAGCCCAGGAACTGGCTGTGCGCGCCGGGGAGGTCGTAGCTGGTGGGGAGGCAGTGGGGCGTGTCCGCTGTTGCGACGGGGCCGCCCGCCGCGGTGCTGAGCAGGGCACAGGCTGCCGCTGCTGCAGCCCGGGCGGCCCACCGGCCTCTTGCAGGCGGCCCCGGGCGGCGGGCCGCACTGGCGGGGGCAGGCGAGGTCACGCACAGCGGGGTGCTGCGGAACATGGTTCTCCTGGCGTCGACGGGTTGATGATCAGTGCATCCGACCGCACGGCCCGGGCGCCTGATCGCTCACCCGGGCAGGGGCGTGTGCCCCTCGGAATCAGTGCCCGGCGGCGCCGGCGTTCTGGCCGGCCCGTACGTACTCGACGTCCTGGTGCCCGCACTCCTGCGCCAGGCTCTTCAGCGCCGCTTTCTCCGCCCGGTCGGCGCTCAGCTGCCAGCGCAGCTTGGTGGCGGTCCAGTCCGCGGCGTAGGTGCAGCGGGCATCAGCGAGCGGGGGCAGCCACTGAGCCGGATCCTGGTCAGCCTTGGACCGGTTGGTTTTCGCGGTGACCGCGACTAGGGACCGCTCGGCGTCGAGGTCGTTGGCGTAGGCCTCACGCCGCTTGGGCGTCCACTTGGAGGCGCCGGAGTCCCAGGCCTCGGCGAGCGGCACCATGTCCAGGACGCGGGGATCGGTGACGGTCTTCCCGTCGTAGTACGAGAACCACGTGCCTGCTGTGACCCTGCAGGTGGGTTCAATGACCGGCTGGGTGCGGGACTCGCCGATGAGGACCTCCGCTCGGGTGTTGCACCGGTCCCGGTCGGCATCGACCCAGTGCCTGAACGCGGTCCGCACATACCCCTCACGGGACTCGGCAGCCCCCGGCAGCTGCGCGACGGCGTCAGTAAGCGGCAGGTGCCGCGGTGCAGGCCCTGCGGGCCCCGTTACAGCGTGGGCCGGTGCGGCAGAGACGGGCCCGGGCGTCGGCGCGGGCGAGGCGGAGGCGGGCGCGGTCGCGGCGGTAAGGGCGGGCAGGGCCAGCAGAGCGACGGCCAGGCCGCGCAGCACAGACATGGTCATGCCCCGGTGATAGCCGGACCGCGGCCGGGCCGGGGCACGGATGCGCCGGGGCCACCCGTGTGGGGGGATCAGTCATACCGAGGAAACGTCTTGCCTGACCTCCCCCGCGACCGCCCGCGGCCGAAACGTCCGGCTGTGCCCGGGTCATGAGGTCGGCGCGGGGCCGGCCGACAGTCGCGCGCACCGTGGCGGCGGGTACCGATCGCGCCCGGCCAGAGCCGGCATGGGCATCGGGCTACAGGCCGTCGCGCAGCCGCGGGTACAAGGAGCCGGGCACTTCCGGCTCAACGACGCGGGGCGGCACGACTCACAGATACGCGGGTTTGCTCGACCACGAACTCAGAATCCGCTTGACCGTCAGGCGACTCGGCGTCCCATCTTTGCCGACTTCCGGTTGTATCCCTTCGTGTCCCACCACTCCTCGAGGTGGGCATGGACGAGGTGCACGAGCTGGTGCAGCCGGTCGGCAGGGGGCGCGGGCGAGGTAAACACATCAGCCCAGGACTTGTCGTCCCAGGGCAGGGTGACCACCCAGTGTTCATCTGGATGGCTGGGGCGTCTCACGTACAGCTCGTACGTCAATGTCGCCCGGCGGTCCGCATGCTGCTCGACCGACAGTTGTGCGACATCGAACTGCACACCGTCAGCAGCCACGTAGGAGCTGCTCAGTGCCTGCTTGGCTGGTGTCTCTGCTGCCATGGCCGACACACCCTTCCTGTCTCGTCCCGCGTCCCCTGACCTGATTTCTAGCAGCGCGGGGTGCTGGCGACAGCCGGCTGGTTGACCTTGTAGGCGGTCAGCAGGTCGTTGGTTCCGGCCGGGGTGCCGATGATGGTGCGGAACTTCTCCACGCGCGGGCACTGGTTGAGGTACGTGGAGTAGCCGCCGCGGCCATTGGCGTCGCCGGACCAGATGGCCGCGTTGATCTTCCGGTCCATCGTGCTGTTCCAGCCGTGCCCCGCCTTGATGTGTTTCCAGCCCCACGTGCTCGTGCCGCAGCGGAGCGTGAAGGCCTTCGGGCCCCGGTAGTACTTCTTCAGGACGTAGGTACGGCTGTGACTCCTGCATTTGGCGTCGAAGCTGCTGGTTGCCGCCGCCAGGGCCCCTTCACTGGACCCCTGAGACGCGGCGGACGCCGAGCCGACTGCCGGAACGAGCAGAGCTGATATGGCCGCAGTGGCAGCCACCGCCGCCTTGAGCCCGACGGAAAAGGGCATGCGTTTCCCCCCTGTATTCCCCGTGGTCAGCGGAGAGTTGTTGAATAGGACGTCACCCTTATGGGGGACGCGAGGGCACCGTTTCATCACTGTCTGAACCCCGTCAAACACATATTGTGTCGGGCCGCCCCAGACACGGCTGCCGCATCTACCGCATCTTGCTTCGCTCACCTTCGACCACGCAGTAACAACATGGCTGCTCGGCCCAGCGCGGCCCTCCTGAGGCAGAGATGCACTCCGACCCTGGAAGGCAGGCTCAAAAAGCCACGCCGAACGCGGGGTAACGCCCTTACTGCGAGGAGCACACACTGCCCGAGAGCGAGAACACCACTACGAAATCTCACCCGCCCAGGGACGATCGAGAAGCCCGGGGCGGTTGCCCACACCAACTAGGAGAAGCACGCAGCAACATGACGAGCACGTGCCGCGTTGACCAGCGCGAGGCAGCCCAGCGAGAAGCCACGCGGTCGTGCGCGCCCTCGAATTGCCTGCAAGATCACTTGCGCCCGAGCGAGGGCTCCGGACGCAGGTGATCATGGCGACCGGGACCGGGAAGACCCGGGTGGCGGTCCGCAGCGCGGGGGAGCTCCACGCGGGCCGTGTGCTGGTGCTCGTGCCCTCTCTGGACCTGCTGGCGCAGACCGAGGCCGCGTGGCGCGAGGGGGCCGCCGGGGGCCGATGATCGGGGTGTCCTCGCTGCGGGGTGAGGAGGTGTCCTTCCCCAACACCACGGACGTGGACGAGCTGGTGGAGTGGACACGGGGCCTGGAGAAGGTGACCGTGTACGCCACGTACGCCAGCCTCGGTCTGGGCACGCTGGAGCGGGCGCACGCAGGGGGCCTCGCGGCCTGGGACTTGATCGTCGTGGACGAAGCCCACAGGGTTTCGGGCCGGATCGGGAAGCCATGGGCGGTCGTCCACGACAACCAGAAGATCCCGTCCCTGCGCCGCCTCTACATGACGGCCACGCCCCGGCTGTGGCAGCTCGGGGACGAGGACGAGGCCGGCGCCCCCGGCGAGCTGGTCGCGAGCATGGAAGACGACCCCGAGGGCCCCTTCGGCAGCCGCTGCTTCACCCTCACCCTCTCGGAGGCCATCGACCGGGGAATCTGTGCTCCCTACCAGGTCGTATGCGTGGATGTCACCGACACCGCGCCCCAGGCCGCGCAGCTCCTTGGCGCCGAAAGCCGCTCGGCAGAGGTCCGCGGGGCCCGGCTCACCGCTCTGCAGACCGCCCTGGTGAAGGCGTCGGCGGAGGAGAACTTCCGGCGCACGCTGGTCTTCCACCACGTGGTGAAGGAGGCCGAAGCGTTCGCGGCCGGCCTTCCCGACGTCGGCACGCAGCTGCACGCCAGCGACCCCGAGCTGTACCCCAAGACGATCTGGGCGGACTGGCTGTGCGGCGACCACAAGCCGCTCCACCGTCGCCGACTGCTCGGGGAGTTCGCGGCCGGGATCGCCACGAACGGCACCGTCGTGGAGAAGTGCTTCCTGTGCTCGGTGAAGGTCCTGGGCGAGGGCGTCGACACCAAGAACTGCGACTCCGTGTACTGGGCCGACGTACACGGCTCCATGCCCGACCTGGTCCAGGCCGTGGGGCGCGCCCTGCGGATGCAGCCGGGCGAGGGCAAGGTGGCCTCGCTCGTGGTGCCGGTACTGCTCGGGCCGGGCGAGACGGCGGACAACATGCTCACTTCTCGTGCCTTCGGCGGGCTGGCCAAGCTCTTGGAGGCGCTGCGGGCGCACGACGCGCGGATCGTGGAGAGCCTCGCGGAGCAGCAGGCCCCGAGCCGCTACAAGCCCGTCAGCAAGGACGACAGCGGGAAGAGCGCGGGGCGGGCGGGAGCGGCGAGGGCTCCGGGGGCGTCGCGCCCCCGCCAAGGCCCTGCTGAAGTTCAGTACGCCCCGCGACCCGGCCACCCTCGCCGCGTTCATCAACCTGCGGGTCCTCAACCCGGCGCACGAACACTGGCGGCGCGGCGTGGAGGCCGCCGTCATCTACGCCCGCGAGCACGGCGACCTCCGGGTGCCGTTCACGTTCCGCGTGCCCGCCGTCGACGACCAGGAGGCGGAAGGCGAAGGGTGGCCGGCCTCACTCGCCGGGGTCCCGCTCGGGCAGTGGACCGCCGACTGCCGCCGGTTCTACGCCCGCGGCGACATGGACGAGGACCGCGTCACACATTCGGAGAAGCTCGGCATGATCTGGTCGCACTACGACGTCGCGTGGGAGGAAGGTCTGTCCGCTACGCGCGGGCGGGCGGCCGAACACGGGCACCTCCGGGCCCCGCCGGACGCCACCTTCCAGGGCGCGAAGGTGGGCATCTTCCTGAAGAACGCGCGGGCCGCCGCCCGGAAGGCTGCCGAGATCGATCAGCGACGTGCCGAGGGGCTGCCGGTGGAGTCGTCGGCCGGGGCGCTGTCGGACGAGCCGCGTGAGCAACTGGAGGAGATCGACGCGTCCTGGTGCCCGAGCTGGCCGGTGACGTGGCAGCGGTGTTTTCACCTGGTCCGGGTGCACGTGAACACGGGCGAGGCGCTGCCCACCGAGGTGGGCGACGTCGTGCGCCAGGGCGAGGACCTCGGGCGGTGGGTGCAGTCCGTGCGGCTCGGCTGGGATCAGCTCACGACCGTGCAGCAGTGGATGTGCGAACAGGTCCTCGGGATCGAGCCCGCCAGCGAGGACGAGAAGCCCAAGCGCCGTACGCAGGCCGACAAGTGGGCGCTGAACTACGAGGCTGCCAAGCAGTTCTACGAGCGTGAGGGGCACCTCCAGGTCCCGAGGAAGCACATCGAGCGAATCGTCGGCGGAGGACCAGGAGGAGCGGGAACACAAGCTGGGTGCCTGGATCGGAAATCAGCGCAGCCGGGCGGCGACGCTGACACCGGAGCGGATGGACATGCTGTCCGCGATCGGTATGCGGTGGGCGTGAAATATTTCTAGTCATACGGGTCTGCTGCAAGGATGGGTGACAGGTTCGGTCACGCGGCCAGGGTGCGGTTGGCCGTGGTGGTGCGCCGCAGGGCGGATCAGATGCCCTCGACCGGGTTGAGGTCGGGTGTGCAGGGCGGTAGTTGATAGACGGTGAGCCAGTCGCGGTCGGCGATGTAGCGGCGCATGCCGGCGGTGAGGTGGGCGTTGAGGTTGTCCCAGACCAGCACGATCGGGCCGCCGAGCCGCTGGTGGGCGGCCTGTATCAGGTCGCGGTAGTCCTTCCAGGAGAAGCTTTGTGCCCGTCGGGCCGGGCGTCGGGGCAGGGCCGGTAGATCAGTTGTGAGGGTTCGCCGGCCTCGTAGCAGGACAGGGCGGCGACCGATAAGCGGCGGCGGGAGCGGCCCCGGACACGGATCACGGGGGGGGTGCCCGCGGCGGGACCAGGTGCGGGTGGTCGGCGGCGTCATCGAGAAGCCGGCCTCGTCCTCGAAGCCGAGCCAGGCGTGGAGCGCCGCCACGGTTCTTCCACGCTCGGCCAGGTCTCCTTCCCCCAGCCGGCCACCGCCGCCTCGTCCCGCTCGATCGCGCGGCGGGCGGGACCTGGCAGCTCCAGCCATGCCGCTGAGCAGGGCGGCCACCCCTTGCACGGTGTAGCTCTTATGGAAGCGGCGCCCAATCAGCGTCTTGATCCGCAACAGGGTCCAGGTCTGGTCCGGCCAGCCGTGCGCGACCGGCCCCTTGGCCAGCTCCCGCTCAAGTACGGCGAACAGCTCGTCGCTCAGCAGCGGCAGTGATGCCGGGCCCGTGGAGGCCAGGGCCCGGGGCCCGTTCTGCGACCAGGCTCTGCGTCAGTGCTGAACCGATCGGACGCTGACCCGCAGGTCGTGTGCGATGACCGAGTTCTCGTCGCCCTGGGCGAACCGCTCGGGCGACTCCATCCTCAACTTCTCGCGGACGACCCGCCGTTCCTCGGTCAGTCCACCCCCTTGCGCATACCTCATGCCGTCTGCATATCGCAGGGATCATGAGGCGCCAGCCTCTACGACACCACGCTTTGAAGGTCAGTAGGAGCCTTGCGGGTCCCGCCCGCATCATCAGAACGGTCGGAACTCCTTGAAGTCCGGCGTCGGGCGCGGGTCGGGCAGCCGGTAGGCGCCGGTCCGCGGCCGACCGCCGGCCGGGTCGGTGGTTCCGTCGACCAGAGCGCCCGGCATCGGATGCCACCCCAGGTTGGTCTCGAAGTACGCCACGGCAGCGCCGACCGAAGGCCACCAGACATCGTCGAGCAGCACGACGCCGCCAGGTCGGACGATCTCGCTCAGGAAGTGGAGGTCGACGAAGACGTTGTGGAAGTGGTGGCTGCCGTCGACGAACGCTGCGTCCGCGGTGAAGCCCGCGTCGGCCAGCCGGGCGAGGAACCGCTGCGATGGTTCGGTCGCCAGCTCGGCGATGCCGTCCAGGCCGACGCTGCACAGCAGCTCCCACCCGACGCCGTCGTACGCCGTGAACTGGAACGGGTCGATCACCACGTGCTGCGGATTCCGTGAATCGGTGCGCAGCAGTGCCTCGCCGATCGCCAGCGCCGAACTGGCGTAGGCAAGTCCGATCTCGACGACCTTGCCGACCCTCTCGTCCATCAGGAGGTCACGTACCTGATCACAGTCGTGCTCCGGCAGCGTGACGGTGGCGAAGTCCGGACCCCCCTCGGGCCGCCGCGGCGGCCCGTGCTCGGCGAGCTCGCGGCGAACGGCGGCCACTCGATCCGGCCACTCGCCTGCGACGCCATCCGGTTGCACGATTGAGTTCATCAGGACACCCCTTCTGGCTGAGGGCATGAGGCCTGGCTCGCTGTGACACTCAAAGCGGCAACTGAGGGTGTGTCCAGTAGGCGGCTGATCCAGTCTTTTTTTGTGCGGGTCAGGCGGCCGGATACGGGCGTTGACGGACTCGATGGCGTTCGTCGAGCAGATGACCTTGCGGATCTCGAGGTCGAAGGAGCGAAAGGGCACGAACTCGGCCCAGGCGTTCTCCCAGAGCCGGACGACCGCCGGGTACTTCGTGCCCCAGGCGTTCTTGAACTCGCTGCACCGCTCCGTCGCGGCGGCCTCGTTCGGGGCCGTGCAGACGGGCTTGAGCGCTTTGGCGATCTTGTCCCAGTCCTGGCGGGCCGCGTGCCGGAAGCTGTTCCTCAGCAGGTGAACGACACTGGTTTGGACAATCGTTCGAGGCCAGACGCTCTCCACCGCTTCCGGCAGGCCCTTCAGTCCGTCGCAGACCAGCATCAGGACATCGTCGAGCCCCTGTTCTTCGGGCCGGTGAACACGCTCAGCCAGTACTTCGCGCCCTCGCCTCCGTCACCGGCCCAGATCCCGAGGACGTCGTGGTGGCCCTCGGCGGTCACGGCCATCACGATGTAGATCGGGCGATTCGCCACGTTCCCGTCGCGGATCTTGATGGCATCGACGAACAGGACCGGGTGAACGCGGTCCAGCGGCCGGTTGGACCACTCGGCCATGCCGGCCGTCACCTTGTCGGTGATCGTGGAGATCGTCGCCGATCGGGGATACTCACGGACGGACGGCCTGACCGGTCAGCCCGCCACCGTCAGGCGTGAGCGAGGCCCACCTCGCCCCGCTTCGACCAGAGTCCGGCGTGGTTGCGCGGTCCCTGCCGGACGCACGTGCGCGGGCAGCGTTTCGGCGGCCTGCAGCGGGACGCCCAGCCGTAACGCCCACCGGGGCCCAGCCGGTTCGCCGTGATCAGCGGGATGCTCGGCACCTCCATGGAGACCGGCACCCGCCTGCGTGGTGCGCTGCCTCCCGCCCGCACAACCTCTGCGGCCAGGACGCCGTCACCGCGGCCACCGGCTCCCTGCCCGCGGCGACGACGCCGGCCGATGAGGTGCTCGCCGCGCTGGCCTATCTGGTGCAGGCCCGGCCGACGTCCGACCGGTCAGGCTGGAGAGCGCATAGCCCAGCGAATGGCACGGGTCATCCCGTGGCCGCCCAGCCTCACTGCGGTCTCCTCCACCACCGGGATGTAGGGCAGCAGCAGCGCGCGCCGTGCCCAGCCGGGCAGCAGCCCGGCGGCGTTGGCGGCGAGCACCCCGTAGGCCGGGCGTGCCACCCAGGGCAGCGGCGGTGTGAGCAGGAGGAACCGTGCGGCCTCGCGGGCGGCCGGGGTCGCGCGCAGTTCGGTGCGGTAGTCGTTCAGCCGGCGCACGAGTGCGGTCCGGTCGGCGGGCGGGTCGTCGGCGCCCAGGGCGCGGGCGACGCGGGCCGACTCGGCGACGTACCGCGTGCAGCTCTCCTTCTCCAGCGGGTGGGCGCCGAAACGCTGGTGGGCGGCGAGGAAGCAGTACGCCTCGGCCGTGTGCACCCAGGTGAGCAGGTGCGGGTCGTCGGCGCGGTACGGCCGTCCGTCGGGGGCGGTGCCGCGGATCCGGCCGTGCACGGCGCGCACCTGGTCCACCGCGTGCTGGGCGTGCTCCTCGGTGCCGAAGGTGGTGACGGCGAGGAAGGTGCTGGTGCGCTGGAGGCGTCCCCAGGGATCGCCCTTGTACCCGGAGTGTGCGTCGACAGCGGCCATGGCCAGCGGGTGCAGGGACTGCAGGAGCAGGGCGGCGATGCCGCCGATGAACATGGCGGCATCGCCGTGCACCGTGCGCACCGGTGAGTCGGGGGCGAACCAGCGCGGGCCGGGTGTGTCGTGGATGCGGGCGCGGTTTGCGGGACCGTCCGGGCCCGCCACGCGGGAGAAGAGGGCGGAGCCGAGTCTGGTGCGCACCGTGTCCACGAGCATGGGTCCAGTATCGCGCGGCGGACGTGGGGCGTGCCGGGCGCGTGGTGGGCGGGTTCGGGGGCCTGTGGGAACCGTCGCGCACCCCGCCGTCGCACGCCGGCCCGTCCGAGGCAGGGGTCATGGTGACCTCCTGGCGTTCGAAGCGTCACACCGTGGGAGGGGTTCTGCTGTTCCTGCTGGTGTGAGCGGTGCTGGGCACCGCACTCGGGCGCGTGCGGGCGGTGGATGGCCGTGGGCCGTGCCGGTCTCGTTCGTGCTGGCTCTCTTCGGGTTCTCGTCGAACCTGCGGGCGCTGCGGGAGGAGCGGGCGCGCCGGGCGTCCCTGGAAACTGGCGAGTACCAGCTGAGCCGGTACACCGTGCACCGCGCGGACCGGGGGCGCTCGCGCTGGTCCCGCTCGGGCCAGGTGCTGCAGACGACAGATCGGGCGGTAGAGATGTGGGACCGGGGCGATCGCCGCTGGCGCCACCCGTGGCAGCGCCTCACCTTCGCGGGCGGGCGGGACGGCCGCGGCGGGAGCGTGACCGTCACGCCGGCCGACGGTTCACCGCAGGCCCTGCGGCGGACGGCCGGGGCGACCGTGTACGAGGTACTCGCCGCCACCCGCCTGAAAGGGGCGTACGTGACGCAGTGACCGCTGCCGGCCCGGGTCCGCGAAGTCCCGGCGGCGGCCCGAAACACGGCATGTCACGGCGGCCGGTCAGGCGGCGACCGGTACCCAGCTGCCGTGGGCTCTGATGCGGCCACGGGGAACAGCCACGGCGGGCCGCCCACCGCCACGGCGACACTTCCAGCGCCCACCGCTGACCGTACGCTCAGCCACGGCCGGGCCGGGCGTGTCAGGTGGTGCGGCGCAGGACCGCAGCGAGGACGTTGCGCAGATCGCTCTGCGCGCCCGTAGTGCGCCGGCAGTGACGCCGTCGGCGAGCCCGGTGTCGCTGAGGATCTGAACGGCGTCAGGGGGCGCGGACGTGGCCTGCGCAGAACCCGTCCGACGTCTTTCGTCGGGCAGCAGCACCACTACTGCCGGAGAGCCATGTGCGGCGCGGTGGTGCCGGCTGCCTCATGCGCGTGACCTGCGGCTGGTAGCCCCGTGCTGCTGCACGTAGGCGCGAGTGTGCCCCCTGTTCAGCTCGTTCGGCGCGACCGCCTGCTCTTCGCGCGGAGCGGTACGTTCGACCGGTGAGCCCGTTCGTCTCGGATGCGCCGGACGAGGTCTCGGCCGGCTTCGGGCCACTGCGGGTGGTCGAAGGTGAAGCCCGAGTCGAGCAGCCGGCCGGGGATGACGCGGCGGCTCTTGAGGAGCAGTTCGGTGTCCGAGCGCAGTATGAAGGCGCCGAGTTCTGCCATCGTTTTCGTTGCGGGCAGGCCTATGGGGGTGCCCCAGGCGGTCCGCAGTTCCCGCATGAGAGCGCGTTGGGGTAGGGGGGCGGGGGCTGCCAGGTTGACCGGCCCTTCGATGTCGTTGCGGTCGATGAGGTGTTCGACGGCGCGGACGAAGTCCTGCTCGTGGATCCAGGACACGTACTGGGCGCCTCCCGCGACCGGGCCGCCGAGGCCGCATCGGGCCAGCCATGAGAGCACGTCGAAGACGCCGCCGCGATCTGGGCTCATCACCATGGCGGAGCGCAGGGCGATCTTTCGGGTATGGGGCGTGTGGGCTTCCCGCTGCGCGCGTTCCCAGGCCTTGGCGATCTCGACGCTGTAGGCCCAGTACCCCGGTACGCCGTGTTCGTTGCCGCCGATCACGCCGGTCGCCTCGTCGTTGGGCGCGTCGTGTCGGTGGGCGTAGACGGTGGCGGTGCTCATCTGCAGCCAGAGGCGGGGAGGCCGCGGGGCGGCCCGGATCGCCTCGCCCACGACCCGGGCCGAGCGCACGCGGGAGTCCATCATGTCCTGCAGATTGTCCGGTGTGTAGCGGCAACTGACGCTGCGTCCGGCCAGATTGATGACGACATCACAACCGTCCAGGGTCCCGGCCCAGGGGCCGAGCGTCTCGCCGTCCCAGCGGATCTCACGTGCGTGCGTGGGCCGCCTGGTCAGGATCCGGACGTCATGACCGGCCGCGGTCAACGCACGGTCCAGAATCGTCCCCACCTGCCCGGTTCCCCCAGGTATCACGATCTTCATCGCTCATCCCCTCCTGGGATCCACTCTAGTACAGAAAGTTGAACACGTTCAAAATATGAGCGCGGTCTGGACGACCGGTGGGGCCTCTCGAAGGCGCCCGACGCCCTGCGCGCGCATGACGCAGAGATTGGCGAGGCTTTCGCCGACTCCCGTGCATGGAGAGGCAGTTGAGACGGCGACGGCTCTGAGAGTGCTGACGGGGGCGAGTTCCCGGAGGACGGCGACGGCCTGGAGGACGGCGAGCCGGCCGAGCCGGTGAGCGCCCGGGCGCGGGAGCTGCTGAAGTTCTCCAGCCCGCGGGATCCGGCGGAGCTCGCGTGGTCCGTGCGCCTGCGGATCCTGGAATCGGAAGGCGCCCGCTGGCGGCGCGGCATCGAGGCCGCGGCCCGCTACGTGAAAGAGCGCGCGGGCGGGCCGTTGAACGTGCCGTACGGCTTCGTGACACCCGAAGACTGGTCCCCGGCCGGGTTCCCGCTCGGGGTGCGGCTCACCCACCAGCGGCGGTCCTACAAGGCCGGCCGGCTCGTTCCGGAGCGGGTCGGGGAGCTGGACGGGCTGGGCTTGGTGTGGGCGCCGCGCGAGGACGCCTTCACCGACGGGCTCACCGCCGCCCGGGCGTGGGCGGCGGCCCACGGGCACTTCCTGCCCCCGCGGCCGCGGTGTGGGCGGAGTACCCGGTCGGGAAGTGGGCCAAGAACATGCGCGACGCCGCCCGCCTCGCCGACCGGATCAGCGCGCGGCGGGAAGCCGGGGAACCTGCCGGGCCGGAGGCCGGGCCGGTGACGGAGGAGCGGCGCCGCCAGCTCGACGACGTCGACCCCGGATGGTGCCCGACCCGGGACCCGGATGGCAACGATGCCTGCGGCTCGTGCAGGCTCACGTGGCCGGCGGGGGGAGCCTGCCGACCGCGGCCGGCCACGTCATCGTCCAGGCCGAAGACCTCGGACGCTGGGTCACCGCGCGGACGTCGTCATCTGTGTAGTACGGCAGCCAAAAGACGCCGGAGCCGCTGATGCTCGCCCGCTCCAGCCGGGCGTCGGACTCATCGAACGCTGCTGTGGCTGCGCTCACCACGGTGGTGGACGCGGACAGCGCGACCACGCGGCGGCCAGCGCAGCCGTCCTACCGGAACGGAGAAGGGAACGGGCCCTGCGCACGGGAGCCGCCGAAGCCTGATGTGGTCGAGCGTTCGGTCAGGGGCTGATTGCCTCAACTGCCGTCATTCTTCAGCGCTATACGCCGGCCCGCGTCAGCCTGGAGCCGCGACGACTGTGCGGCCGTGGTCGTACGCTCCCCCAGATAGGTACGCCCGAAGGATGACCCGGAATCCTGGTGCGCGTCCTCGCTGTCCCTCCGCCGCCGCGCCCCCTGCGGGTTCCTTCCCCGGAATCGGTTCCAGCCTGGGGTCAGGCTCTGCGGCGTCGGTAGTACGCATACGTGAGGGCCAGGAGCAGGGGACCCCACAGGTTCATCAGTCCGCTCACCGTCATCGCCAGGACGTCCCAGCCCAGGTCATAGGGCCAGGCTCCCCTTCCTTTGGTCAGGGCCTGATGCAGCCAGTGGAGGCCGAGCGCGGTGAAGAAGCAGCCGCCCAGGGTGGCGGGGACGAGTACCGCGGCCGGGGGAATGCGGCGGCCGCCGAGCTTCGGCACCCACCTTGGGACGGTCTCGCCCCAGGGACGGACCAGCGCGAAGCTGAGCAGCGCGAGGATCTCGGTGAGGACCGTCAGGGCGATGACGTAAGGGGCGTTGTACCAGGCGGCGGGCATGGGCTCGCCGCCCATGGCGTAGCCGAAGCCGATCGGTAACCGCCAGAGGCCGACGGGTAGGACGACCAGGGGGATGGTGTGCGCGACGCGCTCCGCCCAGGCGGGCGCCAGGTGTTGGGTGAGCTCGGTCGTATCGGAGGCTTGGTTGGGGTGTGTTGTCTTCGCCATGGACGCAGCCTGCCGGGGCGGATGACGCAGTGGATCGGCCCTGAGGCTGACCTCGCGTACGCCCAGCGGTGGACCGTGGGCCGGTGTCGAGAGACGGCATGACATGCCGTTGAGAGCCGGTTCGCAGTCGGTCAGGGGCTGGTGCCCTTGACGAGTGTCAGGGTCACGGGTCTGTCCGGGTCCGGTTGCAGGAACACCTTGGTCGTGCTCGCCGTGTACAGCTGGATGTCGCCTCTGTCCTGGCCGCCGCTGGTGTCCTCGGAGTTCAGGTACACAAAGTTCGCCTCCGGGCCAGCAGCGGTCCAAGCACCGCCGAACGCAAAAACCTCGGCGCCCCCGTGCCACCAAAGGTCGCGCCCCTCGATGCCCGTGACAGAGAACCGGCCGTTGTCGTGCAAGTGAATCTTCCCGCCCGTCTCGCCGTTGCGGTAGACCCCGGGCAGAGCCTGCGGATCGACCTCGATAGCGCCCACCCCTGCACTTCCCGAAGCGAACACCGCCACGGCGGCGGCCAGCACGGCGAGCCGGCCCTTGACCACACCCCGCGTCTCCACGGTCCTTTCGGGCCTGCGTTGCCGGTGCACTTGTCGCCGTCCTTGCAGACGGCGTCGAAGGGGATGTCGGGCCAGTTGTCGCGGGTGTCGTCGGTCAGTGCGTCCCAGCCGGCGCCGGTGGTGTCGTCGCCGGACTGGTCGGAGTTGTTGTGTTCGGCTTCGTACCAGTAGGTGGCGGCGTTGTCGTGGGTGTCCTTGACGAGGTCGAGGTTTTAGCGCCAGGCCTGCTTCTTGTCGCGTCCGGCGAAGCTGGTGCCATGTCTGTAGCCGGGCTCGCCGTCGTCGTCGCCGAAGACCGGAACGGGGGTGCGGCTGATGCCGGTCCGTAGCGTTGTCAGTACCGCGTCCCGCCCCGGCTGATGCGGTGTAACGGCCACGCCCACGATGGCTTTCGTGGCGACATCGATGAACCACGTCACCCACGCACACAGTCTGCCCCTCGATGCGGACCTGGACCGGGATCCGCTAGTGGCCCCCTCCCAACACGCGTTCCGCGGCGTCGGTGGACGCTAGCCATAGACGTCGGACCCACGCAGCGCGGCCTCACCCGACCGCAACCTCGCCCGCTCCCCCGCCGACACGTCCCGTGCCACGGCTCGATGGAAAGACGGGGGCGGGCCATGTTCGGGATCCCTGCTGGCGTCGGCGACCAGCTCGTGATGGACCGCTGAGATCCTCCCGCCCCACACCACGAGGAGTTCACGGACCTGCGGCGTCACAACGAAACGCGAGCGAGCCTTACGACCGGTGCAGTTCTCCCGACGGGCTGCCTTCAGCCAGTTCCACACCGTCCGCTCCGAGGCACCCCCAGCCGAGGCCACCAACCGGACATGCTGTGAAGCGAGTTCGCCCTGTGCGTCCAGTGCCAGCAGACGGCTGACCGCACCTCACGGGACAGCGGGGTGGGCATCGCCTGGTCGAGTTCCTCCCCCACCAACCCACACCGACACGCCGCACGGCTTCACCCGAAAGACGACAGCGCGGCCCCGCCACCAACCCCATCGACACACCCCTCGCCGCCTACAAGGCCAGCGCTTCACTTACCTGCCAATCCAGCGCGCCTCTTCAGCGGGACCCCGGCAGGAGACCTTCAGCACACCCTCACAGACGCACCACCCCCCATCTCAGCGCCCCCACGCCCCACTGAAATCCTCACACCGAAAACCACTGAAAGAAAACCGCCGAGTATCATGGCGTCGTACAGGTAGTTGGTGGCGTTTTGGTGGTGTGGGTACCTGCGAGTTTGCCTTCGCTGTTTGCGATCCAGCGGCTCGACACGCTCCCGACCCCTGAATGACCAGCAGCAACGGCCCCTCCCGACGGACTCGAACCGCCAGCCGGAGCCGTGCAACCCGGCGCACACCCGATGCGGCAGCCGGGTCATCGTCCTACCCGTCACCGACCCGACAGGCCGAAACGGGCCGCCGGAGAATCCGACGGCCCGCCACGAGAAATATAGGTCAGGCTCCACTCCCCTGATATGGAGCCAATAGGATGGCCAGATACCCAAGGGCTCTGGCAACGGTCGTCACGTACGGCACGTGTGGGCCTACGTTGTGGCCGGGGGAATCTGTACCGGTGTACGCGTACTCGGAAAGGGATCCCCAGTCGGTTTCGAGTTCTTGCTGCAGCGCGGGCATGGTGAACGTGTATCCGTGGTTGGCCATCATCTGGATGATGATGCCCTGCACATCGCGCAGACGGGCTGCTTCGGAAGTCGCCTGGATCATGCGCATCAGCGAAGCAGCAGTCGTCCGGAAATTGGTGCCATTGTTCTGCGTCGTGCCCGCGGGAACGTAGGCCAAGTGAAAGACCGAGTTGTAGAACTGGGTGTAACTCATCTCAGTGTTGTCTCGCGACACACCGGGTCCACCCGAGCTGACGGGGCGCTCCAGAGCGGGGTAACTGCCGCCGTATGGAAGCCTGACATAGTTCGCCGGCGGCAGCAGCCCTCTGTCCGGGCTGTAGGCCCTCAGACCGTTCATACGGTCGGGGAGATCGTAGTCGTTGAAGTAGTACGTCACATCTCCATTGGAAGAACTGCTCGCATCGACGCTCGTGGTCGTGAAGCCGCGCAGATAGAGGTTGTTCGGTGTGAACCACAGGCGCAGCGACGCTTGATGCCCTTCAGCGTTCTGCACGTTGACGTCCGCCCGCACCAGCGAGTGAGGGTAGGTCTGGATGTTCTGAGTGATGCTCGATTCACCGCTGTAATAGTGCCCTACAGCGTTTCGGAGGCTCTGCAGAAATCTCCCCCAGTCGCCTGACACTCGTCCTGGATTCGCCCAAGGTTCACTCAAGTTCGCATAGACGTGCGAAATTCGATACTCGGGAGTGTCCGCGTGCGCCGCACCCGCATTGAAGGTGAGTACCGAAATACCTGCAATGAACGCCACAAGAAGGGAGAGGAGCTTTCTCGGCAAAGCGGGGATACCTTGCGATATTCGATAGTTCAAGGTGACCATTTCCTGTTGTTGATGTCTTCGGTCGGGACGCCGGGGTCGGTCTGCAGCCGACGGGGCAATGATGCTGGCGAGCCGCCGTCAGGACCTACGTCATCTGACTGTCCCCTTCAGGAAACTGGCCTTGTCCCGAGCGGTGATCTTCCATGTTCAGCGCGTAACTGGACTGCGTTCGCTCAGTTCGCACAGTGAACTGGACGACTGAGTACGGGATTTGGAGGCGCTCACGCTGTTCGGGACGTACGGGTCCGTGGACGTGCTGCGCCGGGCCCGCACGCGGCGCCTGGGCGCGGTCGACCTGGTGGTCTTAGATAAAGCGCACCGCACGAGCGGTGACGGGCTGAAGCCGTGGGTGGCCGTCCACGACCAGGATCAGGTTCCCGCGGCGGGCGGGCTGTACATGAAGGCGATGCCGCGGGTGTGGCAGGCCGCCGGGCACGGAGGTGTCACTGCGGGCGCGGGCGCGGGCGCCAGGGCTGAGGTGCGGCTGGTGGCGAGGATGAGCGAGGACTCCCCCGTCGTCGGGCTCCGTCGCCTGAATGCTCCGCCTCGACATCGGCGACGTCCTGGCGCTGCCCGCCACCAGCAGCCACGGCCACGACGTCCGCCGTTGACCCGCACGCCCGGCTGCCCAGGCCGCGCCGAAGGGTGGCTGCACCGCGTGCACTTCGAACCCGCGCAAGGCGGTACTCAGGCGGAGAACGGTGGGCGGAGGTCCGGACCGCCGACCACCGCTGCGCGCCGGATTCACCTGACAACGTCGGCGCCCGGCCGCTGTCCTCCAGCACGATCCGCACCCTCCGGGGCAGGCCCGGCAGTGCGGGCGATGCGCCGTAAGGGCCCCCGGCGCGGTGGGATGCCGGGCTTGCGGTCCGCTTTCGCGGGTGCGGGCGGGGCGGGCGCCGCACGATCACCCTGGCGAGCGATAGATGCGACTCAGGCACGCTCTGTCGGGTCGCTCGGTTCAGTGGGAGTGCCCCGCTTCGCCGCCGGTGCCGGCCCGACTCCGTTGCCTGCAGCCGTGCACGGGAGCAGCGAGCTACGGCTGGTGGCTGACGATCTTGCAGTCGCCGCCGTTCCAGAAGTCTTCCTGTTCCACTTCATGTCAGCCCAGCCGCATTTGACGGTGGCGTTCGGGTGGTGGTCCCCGTCAGCGTCAGAAACGTACTGAATCTTGCAGATGCTCGGAACTCTTGAGAGCGGGTCATCCACCGGGTTGCAGGGCCCAGCCTCCGCGTGGTCCCTTGTCAGGCCGCCACTGGCACACTTCAAGGTGCGTTCGGCGGCTGTGGCGGGGGTGGTGGTGAGGGCGGTGCCGCTGACGCGAGAGCGAGGGCGGCTGTGACGGTACCCACACGCTTGATCTGCACGGGAATCCCTTTCGCGATGGCTGGTCGCAGGGCAGCGAGTCCAGCACGTGGTGGGCCGATGGCCTGTGGGAGAGATCCATCCGCGCCACGGCTCGGCCAGCCCCGCACAGGGCCGCGACGTTCCGCTGGTTCGGCAGCGGCCGCGACGTCGTCGACACCACCGGTCAGGCACAGCTCATCGGCCCCGTGCCGGCCGCCGAGGACGCCATCGCCCGCCTCACCGGACTCGGCGCCCCGGCACACCCGTGACCGGCACCACGCCCCCACCGGGCTGCCCCACGCAGAACGGCGGGTGATCTGCTGCCCTGGGGCGGCAGATCACCCGCCGTCCGGGCGAGAGACCGTGTCAACGGCCATGGGCGCGGGCCGTAACCGCTGTGCCAGGCCAGCGTTGACGGGACGGGCGGATGGGCGCACCGTCGGGCTCCGGCCGGCCCCGGTCATCGAACCCCGGAGCCTGACGGGCCCCCAACCACCGCACCCCGAACCGTGTCCGTGCCCGCGCCCGGCCCACGACAGCCGTCACCGAAGGTCCTGCGGCCGGACCAGGTCGAAACGGTCGACGCCCCGTCGGCCGCGCGCTCCAGGTGCCCGCGGCCGGGCCCGTGCCGGAGGACGGTCTGCGGGGCCAGTGCATCGCTGCGAGCGGCTCGGGCAAGACGCTCGTCGCCGCGGCGGCCGCGCGGCGGCTTCGGGCCCGGCGGGTGGTCGTGCCGGCGCCGACGCTGGACCTGTCGGTGCAGACGGCGGCCGCGTGGCCGCGCGATGGCGGGCGGGGGGCGATGGTCGGGGTGTGCTCCCTGCCGGCCAAGGACTCCGGGGGCCAGCCGTGCACGACGGACGAAGGTGAGCTGGCCGACTGGGAGGAAATGTCTGTGCGCCTGTGTCTAGCTACGGGCAAGGGAAAGGCCCTCGTCGAAGGCTGCGGCGCGGTGGTTCCGCTGTTGGAGAGTTCGGCGTCTGTTCTGGTGGAGGGGCCTGGTCCCGGCTCCCCCTCCCCGTCTACGTGGAGAGAGGGAGTGTGCATTTCCGGTGCCGGGCTGCGGCGTACTGAGCTAGCCGCCGCAGCCGGCGAGGGTGGGCTTCATCGGCTGCCACGTCCTGTAGTCCGTGCAGTCGGTCACGGGGACGATCCTGACATCGAGGGTCCGTGAGTTGTCGGTTTCGAGCCTGCGATGCAGGTACTTGAAGTACAGGCGCTTGTCCTGGCCGTCGGCCGGCATGGACCGTACTTCGAGCAGGGCTGTCGCGTTGGTCAGGTCCTGCTCCGTCTCCCCGGGTTCGGTGAAGGTTCCTACGCCCCACCTGGAGTTCTCCCAGGTCAGGTACTGGACCTTGTGCTCGTACTCGACGCGGTAGCCGGTGAACGTGTGGCCTCGCTGGTCCTCCGGTTTGGCGCAGCGGACTGTCACCGTGCCACCTCGTGACAAACCGCCGTCGCTCTTGGTCGATGCGGAGCAGTCGTTGGGGTGCCAGATGCGGATCGGGACCGTGTTGTAGGGCCATTTGTTCACATCGTCCCTGGTGAACGAGGGGCGGTCCGGGGCGCCGGTGGGAGGCACCTCCTCCAGCGCCCGGCGCTGTGCGTTCGTGAGATCGGCCTTGGACTCGTAGTCCTTGCCTGGGCTGCAGACCTTCCTTCCGCACATGAGGAGCCAGCCCATGCCGATGACGGCATCGTCGACCTGCCCGCGTTCCACCACGGTGTAGAGGCTGTCGCCTGGATTCTTCTTCCAGATGTCGGAGACCGTCTTGAGTTTGTAGTAGACGGGGCGGGCCTGGATCTGCGATTTGGGGGTCACGGTGAAGCTGTCGCTGACGTCGAACCTGACGGTCTTCTGCGGTCTGACAGTGGGCTTGCCCGGGATGATCGCGTCGAAGATGTCTCCCCCGCCGAACTTGTCCGCCAGGGACTTGCCCAGCATTCTCATGCCCCCCTGTACTCGCTCGTTGAAGTTGAGGTCTCCGCCGTCGTCGACACCGGTCTGCGTGGCCGGATCCACGTCTCCCTCGCGCAGCTTGAGCGTGTGTGGGAGGCCGTCACCCTTGAGGGTGCGGGCGGGCGCGACATCCTGCACGTACAGCCCGTTCTTCTGGTAGAAGGGCAGGACGTACTGGTACTCCAGCCCGTTGGTCTTCGTGTCCCAGGGATAGTCGACGGTCCTGCTGGCCCCCTCTCCGGGGCCTGTGGTGTCCGCGAAGGCGACCGGCGCCAGCGCGGCCATCAGACCGGCCACGGCCACAGCCGCCGCCGTTCGCACTGCTGTTGTCTTCACAGGTTTCACTCTTCCTCTTGGCAGGGGTGGCAGGGCTGTCGTCATTTCCAGCCCGGTCCCGCCCGGGGGAGGGCCTAAAGAATGCGGCGGCCGGGATGCTGCTAGTCGGCGGGTGCGTACTCGACGTCCCGCTGTCCGCAGCCCTGGGCGAGCTCGTCCAGTACCGTCTTCTCGGCCCGGTCCGCGGTCAGGTGCCAGCGCAGTCTCGTCGCCGTCCAGTCCGCCGCGTAGGTGCAGCGGGCATCGGCGAGCGGGGCAGCCACCGGGCCGGGTCTTGGTCGGCCTTGGACCGGTTGCTCTTCGCGGTGACCGCGAACAGGGAGCGCTCCGCGGTGAGGTCGTCGGCGTAGGCCGCACGCCACGCGGAGGCGCCGGAGTCCCAGGCCTCGGCGAGCGGGACCATGTGGTTGATGTCCGGGACCTAAGGGGTCGGTGACGGTCATCCCGTCGTAGTAGGAGAACCACGTACCTTCTGTCACCCTGCAGTTGGGTTCGAAGACCGGCTCGGTGCGGGACTCATCGATGAGGACCTCCGTCCGAGTGGAGCACCGGTCGTGGTCGGCGTCGACCCAGTGCTCGAACGCGGTCCGCACATAGCCCTCGCGGGACTCGGCGGCGCCGGGCAGCTGCTCGACGGCCTCGGCGAGGGGCAGGTGCCGCGGGCCCGGCTACGGCGTGGGTCAGCGGGGGCGCGAGGGGAGGCTGGTGCGGCCCCGGCGGTGAGGGCGGGCAGGGCCAGAAGCGCGACGGGCAGGCCGCGCAGCACAGAGGTGGTCATGCCCTCTGTGATAGCGGCGCCCGGGGCCGTCGGGTGCCGGATGCCCCGCAGACCCACCCGTGTGGGTGGATCAGTCATACCGAGGAAACGTCTCACCTGCCCGTTCCCGGTGACGGGCCGCTGCCCGCAGGGATCGCGGCGGGTTCTTGCTTCCGGTCTCGTCTCCGGGAGCGGCGCACCTACGCTCACTTTTTGTCAGCGTTTCGCTGACTGATCGCCTGCGACAGTGGGGTGCTGACGGAATGGTGATGGGTGCTCAGGAGTGGTCGCGGATACAGCGCCAGGCGCTGGTCCTGCTGCGGGGCCGGTACGGCAAGCGGCGCCGCCCGCTGTCCGGCCAGGACGCCGTTGCCGCGGTCGTCGGCTCCCTGCCCGCGGGGAGGACGCCGGACGAGCCGCCCCCACCCGGAACGAGGCGGGGACAGGCGTTGTGGCCGCGGCGCGGCGGGAGAAAGAGCGTGAGCGGCCGGTGAGACCTGGTGCGTGCGGAACGCGGTGCGGGTGTGGGAGGTGTGCGGACAGCTGGTGGACTCCAGCGGCGCCTGGGACCCCGGACCGTCCGGTGGCCTGGTGCAGGTGCGGGGGCGTGTGCACGAGCTGGCGGCGCTGCTCGCCGCGGACGCTGAGCCTGCCGACCTGACCCGGGTCCTGTTCAGTGTGCTGCTCTACCTGGCGCCCGCCGACGGCCCGCAGCCCCGGCCCCGCGGCGAACTCGCCGGGACGGCCGAACAGGCCCGCGCGGATGCCGTCGCACTGCGTGCCGCACACGCCCGGGCGGCGGGGCCCGCAAGCCGGTCCGCCGCCCGCAGCCGGAGCCCACACCGGCGCCCGCACCCACACCCTCGTCCAGCAGCCGCACGATGCAGGAGGCCCCCGTGACTGACGTGGCCGCTACCGCTGCACTCCCGACCGTGCCCGTGCCCGCACGATCGTCGTCGCAGGCTCTGCGGCCGCGTCAGGTCGAGGCGGTCGACGCCGTCGTGCGGGCGCTCCAAACGCCCGCGGGCGGGCCCGTGCCGGAGGCCGGCTGCGGTGCCAGTGCATCGATCGCCGCCACGGGTACCGGCAAGACGCTCATCGCCGCGGCGGCTCGGGGCGCGGCGGTTGGTTGTGCTGGTGCCGACGCCCGACCTGCTCGTGCAGACAGCGACCGCGTGGCGGCGCGATGGCGGGCGGACGGGGGCGATGGTCGGGGCATGCTCCCAGCCGGGCGAGGACTCGGGGGGCCTGCCGGGACGACGACGGATGGATGTGCACTGGCCGACCAGGTAAGCGACTTGCACATGGTCACGTTGTTCGGAACGTATGCGTTGGTGAGCGTGCTGCGCCGGGCGTGCGCGCGGGCTGCGCAAACGCGCTGCTCAGGCGCCGCCGAAAGCTCTCGGCCGGAGGGCCGGTGCACGGGGGATTCCGTCAGTCGGCGAAATTTTAGTCGCGCAACGCCTTCTCGATGCGGGCGCGGTAGTCCGCCTCCCAGGCGTCGAGGGACAGCTCGGCCTCCTTGGCGAGCTTCGCCCGAGCGGCCGCGAGGATCTCCTCCTGGCGGCCGGCGGGAGTGACGACGATGCCCTCCTCGTCGGCTACCACGATGTCTCCAGGGTGCACCAGCACACCGCCCGCACGAGCCGGCGCACCGCGCGCGCCCAGCTTCTTCTTGGTGCCCGGGATCGGGATGACACCGCGGGAGAAGACCGGGAAGCCCGCTTCGTGCATCTCGCCGAGGTCGCGTATGACACCGTCGACAACGAATGTCGCGACGCTGCGCGACCGCGCACACGTAGCCGCCCGCCAGCGCGTAATCGATGTCGCCCGATTCCACGACCATGACCGAGCCTGGCTCCGCCCGGTAGATGGCGGCGTGCAGCATAGGGTTGTCGCCGGGTTCGCATAGCACCGAACAGATCCTGCACCGCCGTACTCGTGCCTCAGAGCGCCCGCGGGGTGAAGGGGCCGACGGTGAAGCTGTTCCCGCACACTTCGAGCTCGTCGGGGGCGGCGGCGGTCAGTGACGCGGTGTTGTCCGGCGGATAGACCTTGATGTGCGCGGGTTCGGCCCAGCATTTTCCGTCCGTCACCCCGCGGTCGGGGGTCTGCACCACGGCATGGGCCGCGTGCCCCGGGGTGAGCCTGACGTCCTGCACGCTGCCGTTCTGGGACCGTGTGGCGGGCTTCCCGATGCGCGCCCCCGCGCTGTCGGTGAGCGACAGGCCGGGGTAGCCCTTCAGTGCGCAGGTCCGGTCCGTGGTGTTGGTCAGGGTCAGGTCGAAGTACTTGCTGTTCATCTCCTGACCCGTCGCTTTCAGTCCGACCTTCAGGTCGTCCGTGGTGCAGTCGCTGCGCGTTCCGGCCTGCGCGCTGGTGGTGTCACGCGTGTCCGTGGCGCTCGGTGCGGGGGTGCCGGCACGGGTCGTGGCGGCGGTGGCGCTGCCGCTCGCTGTGGGCGGCTCGGTGTGCTCCGTCGCCGTGGTGGCCCCGGCCGGCGTGGTCGGGGTCGACGCCCGTGCCTGGCCGTCGCCGCTCTCTGCCCCGCAGGCGGTCGCCGCGACCACTCCGAGGCTCACCAGTGCCGCCGCGCACAGACGCCTCCTGTTCCGTCGTGCCGACGCTTGCGTCGTCGCTATGTACGTCATATACGTCCTCGCTGTGTCCGTCGCGGCTGTGTCCGTCGCGGCTGTGTCCGTCGTGGCTGTGTCCGTCGTGGCTGTGTCCGTCTCTGTCGCGTCCATGAACGTCGTCTGTCCGTGTCCGCCGGAGATATCCGTGCGTCGTGCGCTTCGGTGCGTATTTCCTACGCCTTGCCCGCCGTCCTCCCACGGTTCTCCCACCTTGGTCGGCCAGGGTCGAAGGCTGGGAAGTCGTTCTCTCACGCCGTTCAGGAGGCACCATTGCGCAGGGCAACAGGCGTACCAGGAAAGGCTCCGCTGTGGCTCGCCGTCGCCGCGCTCGCGGCCGGCGCGGTCGCGTGTGACAGCGCGAGCGGCGCGGCGGACCGGGCCACCGCGAGCACGGGCAGCCCGAGCGGCTCCACATCGTCCGCCCGTCCCAACATCGTGTGGGTTCTGACGGACGACCTGTCGTCGGACCTGGTGGACTACATGCCGCACGTGAAGGCCATGCAGAAGGACGGCATGTCCTTCTCCAACTACACGGTGACGGACTCGCTGTGCTGTCCGTCCCGCTCGTCCATCTTCACGGGCAAGTTCCCGCACAACACCGGCGTCTACACCAACACGCCGCCTGACGGCGGTTTCCAGACCTTCCACAAGAAGGGCAATGAAGGCAAGACGTTCGCCACGGCTCTGCAGAAGCAGGGCTACCGCACGGCCATGATGGGCAAGTACCTGAACGGCTACGAGCCGGACATGACCGTGGACGGCGAGAAGAACTACGTGCCGCCGGGCTGGGACGAGTGGGACGTGGCCGGCAACGGCTACAAGGAGTACGACTACACCCTCAACCAGAACGGCAAGACCGTCGACCACGCGCACGCCGCCAAGGACTACCTGACCGATGTGGTGAGCGGAAAGGGCCAGGACTTCATCGAGAAGTCCGTGCAGGACAAGAAGCCTTTCGTCCTCGACATCTCCACGTTCGCGCCGCACGGCCCGGCCACCCCGGCCCCGCAGGACGAGGGCACCTTCCAGGACCTGAAGCTGCCGCGGCCGCCCGCCTTCGGCAAGACGCCGACGGACGCGCCGCAGTGGCTGCGCGACGAGAAGAACTTCACTCCCCGGCAGGTCAAGAAGATCACACAGACGTACCGCAAGCGCGTACGCGCCGTGCAGGCCGTCGACCGCATGATCGGTGATCTCCAGGACAAGCTGGAGAAGGAAGGCGTGGCCGACGACACGGTCTTCGCCTTCGCTTCCGACAACGGCTTCCACCTGGGCCAGTACGGTCTGATGCCGGGCAAGCAGACCGCCTTCGACACGGACGTGAACGTCCCGCTCGTCGTCACCGGGCCAGGAGTACGGCGCGGCGCGACCAACGACGCCGTCGCGTCGAACATCGACATCTGTCCCACGCTGACGGACCTGGGCGGCGGTGAGCCCGATCCGCAGGCCGACGGGCGCAGTCTCGTACCGCTCCTCAAGGGTGAGACGCCCGACGACTGGCCGCGGACCGCGCTGGTGGAACACCACGGTCCCGACACTTCGCGCAAGGACCCCGACAAGCCCCGTAAGGGCAGCGGCAATCCGCCGTCGTACGAGGCGCTGCGCACCGACCGGTACACCTACGTCGCGTACCGGAACGGGTCGCACGAGTACTACGACCGCGACAAGGACCCGGACATGCTGCACAACGTCTTCGCGCAGTTGTCCGCGGCCACGAAGTCCCGGCTGGACTCGACGCTCAAGAAGATGCGCGGTTGCCAGGGGGCTGCGGAGTGCGGTGCCGCCGCGGGCGCGGGCTGATCCGGAGCCGGGTCAGGGCCCCGCGGGGAGCCGCACGGTGATCGTGGCTCCCTCCCCCGGCGCTCCGGCGACGTCCACCGCGCCGCCGTGCGCCCGGGCCACCGCCGCGACGATCGCCAGGCCCAGGCCGCTGCCGTCACCGCTGTGGGCCGGGTCGCCGCGGTAGAAGCGGTCGAAGACGCGCGGCAGCGCCGCTTCGGGGATGCCGGGCCCGTCGTCGGCCACGGTGAGTGTCACGTGGGAGGCGGGGCCGGCGTCCACGGTGACCCGCGCCGCGGTGCCGGGCGGCGTGTGGCTGCGTACGTTGGCGAGCAGGTTGTCCACGACGCGGCGCAGCTGCTCGGCATCGCCCAGCACCGTGGTCCCGTCCTCGGCGTGTACGGACACGGGCCGGTGCGGGTCGACCGCGCGGGCGGCCGACACGGCGTCGCGCACCAGGGCGGGCAGATCCACGGTGGACCGTGCGTGGTCCGGCGCGCTGTCGATCCGGGCGAGCAGCAGCAGGTCGTTCACGAGGCGCCGCATGCGCAGGGCCTCGGTGGTGATGCCGTGCATCACGCGCTCCCGCCTGGCGGCGGTGTCGGCCGCGCCCTGCTGGTACAGGTCGGCGTAGCCGAGGACCGCGGTGACCGGGGTGCGCAGTTCGTGCGAGGCGTCGGCGACGAAGCGGCGCAGCCGGTCCTGCGTGGCCCGTTCGCCGGCCAGCATCGTGTTCAGGGCCAGGCCGAGCCGCCCCACCTCGGTGGCGTCGTCGGCCGGGGCGACCTGGCCGGCCCGGTCGCCGGCGGCGATGGCGTCCGCCTCGCGCGCCATCGTCTCCAAGGGCCGCAGGCCGCGGCGCAGCACCCACAGTCCTGCCGCCGTGAGCAGCACGAGCACCCCGCAGGTCGCCGCCGCCTCGACGACGAGCAACTGCCGCAGGGTGCCCTGGACCTGGTCCAGCGGGGTGGCCGCGATCAGGGTGCCGTGTCCCGGTACGCGCTGGACCAGGAGCCGGTAGTCGGGGCCGCCGGAGGCCGCTGGTCCTACCGTGCGGACGCCGTCGCCGCGGACCTGCGACAGCGGCTCAGGGATGCGTGGTGCGGCGTTGCCGGGATCCCGCAACTGGGGCACGAGGTCCCGCACGGTGCCGTCGGGCCGGCGCAGCTGGAGGTAGAACTCCGAGGCGCCGAGCAGCCGGACGTCGTTGCCGAGCTGTCCGTCGGGCGCGGCCTGCCGGACCTGCTGGGCCACTCTCTGGCGTACCGCGCGCAGGGTGACGTCGGTACGGTGCATGAGGTCCCTGCTCAGGGCCGCGTAGACGACGGTGTCCAGCACGAGCAGGGCCACGGCGACCAGGCTGAGCAGCGCGAACAGGAGGCGGCCGCGCAGGGAGCGGGGCCGCAGCGGGCGGCGTCGGGGCAGCGCGGGGCTCACACGGTTCCCCGGTCGCGCAGGATGTAGCCGACTCCGCGTCGCGTCTCGATCAGTCCGGGACCGAGCGCGTCGAGCTTGCGGCGGAGGTAGGAGATGTAGGTCTTCAGCACGCCGTGGTCGGCGCCGCCGAAGTCCCAGATGTGTTCGAGCAGTTGCTCGTGGGTCAGGACCCGGTTGCGGTTCAGCAGCAGGTGCCGCAGGAGTTTGTACTCGGTGGGCGAGAGGTCCACCGGGACCCCGGCCCTGCGGACCTCGTAGGTCTGCGTGTTCATCTCCACGTCCGCGCAGACCAGCAGCCCCTGTTCCGGCTGCCTCTCGCCGCGGCGCAGGACGGCGCGGACCCGGGCGGCGACCTCGGCGAGCCGGAAGGGTTTCGTGATGTAGTCGTCGGCCCCCAGATCGAGGCCGCCCACGATGTCCCGGCCGCTCTCCCGTGCGGTCAGGAAGATCACCGGCATGGTCGCGCCGGCCTGCCGCAGCCGCCGCACGACCTCGAATCCGTCGATGTCGGGCAGCATGACGTCGAGGAGTACGAGGTGGGGGGCGTGTTCCCGGACCGCCGTGAGCGCGGCCAGACCGGTCGCCGCCTGGCCCACTTCGTACCCGAGGAACTCCAGCGAGGTGACCAGGACGTCGAGGATGGCGGGCTCGTCGTCGACGACCAGGAGCCGGGTACCGGGCGGGACCTCTGATGTGCTCATGACGGCACCCTGGCACAGGCGCCTGAGAATGCGATGAAACGTGTTGCGCGGCATCCCACCGATCCGGTCCCGCTACGGGCCCAGGTGACGCCGACCGGCCAAGCTCCACGCGGACGAGGGCGACGACTTCGATCATCTGCGTACCTGGTTGCGGCGCAGGCAGATCGTTCTGCGCGCATCCGCTCGCCGCGGCAAGGAGAGCTCCAGTCGCCTGGGCACCGCAGAGCAGTGCAGGCCCGCCGCGGGAGTACAGGTCAAGGGGTCGTGTCGGTGCCGACGGTGATCACGATTTTGCCGACCTGGCCGCCGGCCTCCAGGTAGCGGTGCGCCTCGGCGATGTCGTCGAGCGGGAAGGCCTTGTCGACCGTAGGGACCAGTTCCCCCTTGACCAGGCCCTCGGTGACGAACGCGACCGCTTCGGCGCGGCGCTGGGCGTCGGTGGTGATCTCATGGAGGGTGAAGCCGCGGAGGGTGAGGCGCTTGAAGAGGACCTGCCCGATGTCGAGCGGGGTGGGAGTACGGTCCAGGACGCCGTACAGCACGAGGACACCTCCGGGCGCGGCGGCGGCGACCAGGTCGGCCAGGGCGTTTCCGCCGACGGGGTCGAAGACGATGCGGGCGCCCTGACCGTTGGTCAGTTCGCGTACGCGGGAGGGGACGTCCTCCTCGGCGGTGGCGATGACGTCATCGGCGCCGGCATCCAGAAGTTGCCGGCGTTTGGCGCCGGTGCGGGTCAGTGCGATGGCGCGGGCGCCGGCCTGGTGAGCGATCTGGATGGCCGCGAGGCCGACGCTGCTGGAGGCCGCGGAGATCAGTACGGTGTCACCGGCGCGTATGCCCGCGACGTCGACCAGTCCGCCGTAGGCGGTGATGAACTGCATCCACACCGAGGCCGCTTCTTCGAAGGAGAGCTGCCCGGGATGCGCGACGACCGCGTGGGCCGGGGCGAGGACCGCCTCCCCGTGCACGGGGTAGTCGTTCATGGTGAACGACGGCACGACACTGACCGCCTCCCCCACGGTCAGTCCGTGTACGCCTTCGCCGAGTGCCTCGATCACACCTGCGGCTTCGTAGCCGATGCTGGCGGGGAGTACGGGCGCGGTCCCGTACTGGCCCAGGCGGAACATCGACTCCGCCCGGTTCAGGCCGAGTGCCCGGGTGCGGATCAGGACCTCTCCCGGGCCCGGCTGGGGAACAGGGACCTCGTCCAGGCGCAGGACGTCCGGACCACCGATCTCATGAAAACGGACGACGCGGTTCATACGTGTCTCCTTCAGGCGCATAAACAAGCGGGCGACCCCGGTACCGGACCGGCTGTGCCACCCACCCTGCCCCAAAGTTCGATGACCGTCAAATTTCGATCCGCATCGAAGTATGTACCGGCCGCGTTTCGCTGCTTCAGGCCTGGCCCTCCACCTCGACGGTGGCGGCCGCCACGACCGCCGGCAGCAGACCGGGGAACCGCCCCTCCAACTCCTCAGTACGCAGCGCGTTCAACTTCGTCGTCCCCACGTAGTACTGACGGATCACCCCCGCCTCACGCAGCACGTTGAAGTGGTGGGTGAGCGTCGACAGCGAAACCGGCGTGTCGAAGGTGCCGCAGCTCATGTCCTCCCCGGCCCCGGCCAGCTGCGACACCACCGACCGGCGCACCGGATCCACCAGCGCCTCCAGCACCTGCTGCAAAGAAACCTCGGCCACATCGGGGTGGACCACCGACCGGGCGGCGGTACGAGGTCGGGCCACAGTCACTCCTCGAGATGATCACAATGAACTCCCCCCATAGTACGACCGTCATCGAAACAACACCCTGGTCACGGTGGTCGGCGGGCAGGTCGCGCCAGGCCGAACCCGGTGACTGGGTCCCGGAGATCCCGGCCGGCGATAGGGAACCCCGGCGGGAGGCGGGGAGCCCTTCGCCGGGGTCGCCGGGGTCGCGGGTCAGGCCCGGCATCCGGTGGTGAAGCCGCGCTCGGCCAGGCCGCGGCAGAACGTCGTGCGGGCGTCGGTGTAGCGGGAGAGGCGTCCGTCGGCGAACCAGGTCGAGTCGGGCGGGAAGTCGAAGCTCCCGTCGTCGATCCCGTCCCAGCCGTAGCGGAAGTCGAGGTCGATGTAGGTGACGGTGGTGATGACGTCGGACAGGTCATAGGTGCCCGGCAGGTTGGGGATCGGGCCCCGGTAGTCGAGCAGGCCGAACAGGCGCCGCGTCCACTCGGCCCCGCGCACCGGTTCCAGACCGCCGGTGTCGGCGCCGTCCGCGGTGAGGTTCATCAGTCCGCTCTCGGAGACGACCATCTTCTTGCCGTGGTCCTGGGCGAACTTCATCATCTTCAGGACGTTGCCGTCGTAGTCCCAGTTCTTCCAGACGGCGGCCGGATTGCCGTGGGTGTCGGTGCCGATGTAGGCGTTGCGGCATTGGAGGGCGCCGATGTCGTAGTTGTCGGGCGGGGTGCCGTTGTAGAGGTAGCCGCCGGTGTCGCGGATCGGCATGCACAGTTCGTGGGCGAAGACGGAGACGCCGATCTCGTCGGTGACCGCGTCGCCCGGGTAGAGCGCCTCGTACTCGCCGCGCACCGGGTGGAAGACGAAGCGGACGTTGTCCTGGTGGATGCGGTCCTCGATGAGCGAGCGGATGCGGGCGAAAGCACCCTTGTACGAGGAGCAGGTGGCGTCGGTGCAGTGGTAGTGGCTGCTGACCTCGTAGTCGAGGCGGAGCAGGAACGTGGCCCTCGGGTGAGCGTCGATGAAGTCGGTCAGCCGGGTGAAGCGGTCGGCCCACTTGCCGTCGGCGAGTTCCTGGGTGACCTGCCGGGAGCGGGCGGCCTTGGCGCTGTCGTCGCCGCCGGGGAAACCGGGCGGGTTGTCCTTCCAGCTGATGCCGATCTGGACGGTGTCGCCGCGGTCGGCGAGGAAGCCGGCGTAGGCGGCGTGCCCGGGGCCGACCCAGTCGCCGGAGGCGACCTCGTAGTACACGGAGCCGCCGGCGGGGGCGTCGGCGAAGGACGTGTAGTCGTCCCAGGCGGTCCTGGTGGACTGGCCGATGAGCAGGGTGCGCGGGGCTGCCGCCCGTACCCGTACGGGGCCGGGACCGGAGGATGCGGCGTGGGCGGCGCCGCCGAGGGGGAGGACGGCGGCCAGCAGGGCGAGGACGAGCAGGACCAGGCCGCGGTCTCTGCTCGCGTGCGGGAACGTGTGGGGGTGCATGGGTGCTCCTGACTACGGGGCCCGCGTGTGTCGCGGGCCCCGGTGGGGTGGGGGAGGTCAGGGGGTCCGGTAGGTGAAGCTGCCGGTGGTGATCTGCGCGGTCTGGCCGGCCGGCTGGTAGTCGAAGGTGTACGTCACCGTGTCACCGGGACGCAGGCCGACGGGCTTCTCCCAGCGGCTCTCGGCGGCGTTCCAGGTGAGGAAGTAGTTCTGCTCGGCGCCGCCGTTGACGCGGTAGTGGACGGTGACGAAGGTGGCGGTCCCGGCCGGCTTGAACCAGATGGCGGGCTGGGAGGCGGAGGTGACGCCCTGGGTGTAGTCGCCCGTCCGGGGCGGCTCGGTGGGCGTGCCGGGGTCCGGGTCGGGGTTCTGTCCGGAGCCGGTGCCGTGCACCCACTGGGCGCCGCGCAGTTCGGCCAGGAAGCGGTCGCGGACGGTGGGGTCGGCCTGGACGCGGGCGTCGCCCCAGTAGCCGTTGGCGCAGCCGGGTCCGCCGGCCGCGGCGCCGTCGGCGCACTGCCACTGGGTCTGGCCGTCCCAGTCGGTGTTGATGTAGGCGGCGGCGCGGATGACGTCCCGGTTGGCGGTGACGAAGGCGAAGTACGGTTTGTACCACTCGTTCCAGATGGTGTCCGCGCTGGTGGCCGTCGGGTTCTTGCGCATGATGCAGCTCTTGGTGTGCGCCCCGTTGTCGTAGCCCTGCGGGGACGCCTCGGCGATCATCGCCGGCTTGCCGTGGGCGCGGGCGAAGTCGAGGACGCGGTTCTGCAGTCCGGTCGGTGAGGTGTCGTAGGTGCTGCATCCCCATTGGGTGCCGACCGAGCCGGTGCCGTAGAAGGCGGACAGGCCGACCCAGTCGACGTACTGGTCACCGGGGTACCAGATGTCGTAATGCCTCGGGTCCGTGACGACGTAGTTCCACTCGGGGTGGTCGGGGTTGGTGTTGAGCGGCCAGGCGGCTGTCTGCCAGACGGTGGCGACCTTGGTGGCGCCGAGGGCGTCGATGCGGCCCTTGATGTAGGCGAAGGTCTTCTTGTAGTAGTCGGCGTTGTAGCAGTTCCAGGGGCCGTCGAACTCGTAGCCGATGCGCAGGAAGACCTGGCGGTCGTAGCTCTTGAGCTTGGTGACCATCTGGTCGACCTTGGCCCGGTACTGGCTGATGAGGCTGGGGTTGCCGGCGGTGACGTCGCTGTCGTTCGTCCCGATGATGGCGCGCAGTGGCTGGTTGTTGCAGCCGCTGGTGGCGTCGGAGAGGTAGAGGCCGACGGCGAGGGCGGAGTCGGGGTACTGGGCGAGGGTGCCTGCGAAGTCCACGGTGCCGGAACCCCAGTTGGCGGGGGTGTTCATGCCGGCGAGGGGTTCGGGGCTGCCGCCGAGGACGAGGTTGGTGTAGAGGGTGACGCCGCCGGGCGCGGGGGCGTCGAGGCCCGCGTTGTCCAGGACGTCACGCTTGTAGGAGGCGAGGGTGTCGCTGTCCTGCCCCATGATCGCCATCACCTTGCCGTCGGCCGGCAGGTTGCGGGCCGTGACGGCGGCCTGGGCGGTTGCCGGGGTGGGGCCGACCGAGCCCAGGGCGGCCACCGCGGCGAGGCCGGCGAGCGCGGTGACGGCTCGTCTTCGCAGGGAGCGCATGCGGAATCTCCTTGTGCCATGCGGATGTGTTGCCCGGCATCGTGGAGACGTTCGCTTGTTACGTCAATGAGTCGCGTAAGTTTCGGTCGACTGAGCAGGTGGCAGCCACTCTGCCGTAACCTTCCGACCTGCTCTCAAGCCCCCTCGACGACTACCGGTCCTTCGGAGACGTAGATCAGCTGCGCTGACCGGCGCCGCACCGTCAACGAAACTTCCACGTAACCATTGACAGCAAGTTTCGCTCACCGGCAAGTTGTCTCATCGAAGCGCCGGACACGACCCGGCGCGTGGCCTCCGCGCGGCCCTGTGGCCCTCCCCCGCCGCGGCAGGCGTCCTTCCGTCGTTCCGTCACCCTCTCCCCTGGAGGTCCCGCATGGGCTCCTCGCGCCTGCGCCGCACGCTCGCCGCCGCGGCCGGTCTCGCCACCCTGGTCTCGCTGGCCGCCTGCTCGTCCGGCTCGGACTCCGCCGGCGGCAAGACCACGCTCACCGTCGCCACCTTCAGCGACTTCGGCTACAAGCCGCTGTTCGCGGAGTACCAGAAGACGCACCCCGACGTGGTGATCAAGGAGCGGGTCTCCCAGCTCGACCAGCACCACAACAGCCTTTCGACACAGCTGTCCTCGGGCAGCGGCGCAGCCGACGTGATGGCGATCGAGGAGGGCTACCTGCCCAAGTTCCGCGAGGTGAAGGACAAGTTCGTCAACCTCGCCGACTACGGAGGCGCCCGGCGCAAGACCGAGTACCTGCCGTACAAGTGGGCCCAGGGCACCTCCGCCGACGGCTCGTTCGTCATGGGGTACGGCACCGACGTCGGCGGACTCGCGATCTGCTACCGCAAGGACCTGTTCGCCCGGGCCGGCCTGCCGACCGACCGCGAGGCTGTGGCCAAGCTCTGGCCGACCTGGGAGGCCTACTTCAAGACCGGTGAGGCCTTCCGCGGCAAGGTGAAGGACCACGCCTGGTTCGACGCCGCGGGCAACGTGTTCAGCGCGATGATGAACCAGACCGAGTACGGCTTCTTCGACCGGAGCGACTCCTACATCGCCGACAGCAACCCGGCGGTGAAGAAGGCCTTCTCCACCACCGCGAAGGCGGCGGCCGACGGCCAGTCGGCGAACCTCGTGCCCTTCAGCCAGCAGTGGAACGCCGGCATCAAGCAGGGGCGGATGGCCACCATCACCTGCCCCGCCTGGCTGACCGGGCTGATCCAGACCGCGGCCGGTGAGGACGGCGCGGGCAAGTGGGACATCGCCGCGGTGCCCGGGGGCGGCGGCAACTGGGGCGGCTCGTTCCTGACCGTGCCCAAGCAGCGCAAGCACGCCAAGGAGGCCGCCGAGCTCGCCGCGTTCCTCACCTCCGCCGACGCGGAGAAGAAGATCTTCACCGGCCCGACCGGTTCACTGCCGTCGATCACCTCGGCACTGTCCGATCCGGCCGTGCAGGGCACCCGCAAGGAGTACTTCAACGACGCCCCGACCGGGCAGATCTTCGCCGCCTCCGCCAAGGACCTCAAGCCCAGCTTCCGCGGCACCGACGACCAGCAGGTGCGGCTGCCCTTCGGCAACGCCCTCCAGCTCGTGGAGCAGGACAAGGCCTCGCCCGAGGAGGCCTGGGACAAGGCACTGTCCGAGGCCGAGAAGAACCTGAAGCACTGACCGGCGACCCGCGCGCAACCCCACGCACCCGGGGTGCCGTCCGTCCCGCGGGCGGCACCCGCTCCACCCCCGACCTTCCTGCCAGGAGGACGCCATGGCGGTCGACACCACCGGTGCCGGGCACGCCCTCACCACCCCGCCGGAGCCGAAGCGCCGCCGGGCTCTGTTCGCCCCCTACAGCTTCGTCGCGCCGTTCTTCGTCGTCTTCGGCGTCTTCGGCCTGTACCCCTTGATCTACACGTTCTGGGTCTCCCTGCACGACTGGGACCGGCTCGCCGGCAACGGCGGGTTCGCCGGATTCGACAACTTCCGGGACCTGTTCGCCGACTCGGACTTCTACACCGCCACCTTCAACACCTTCAGCATCTTCCTGCTGTCCACGGTGCCGCAGCTCCTCCTCGCCCTGGGCGTGGCCTGGCTGCTGGACCGCCGGCTGCGGGCCCGCACCACGTGGCGGGCGCTGGTCCTGGTGCCGCAGTACGTTTCCGTGGTCGCCGTGGCGCTGGTCTTCTCCCAGTTGTTCGGCCGTGACTTCGGCGTCGTCAACTGGGTCCTGGAGCACCTCGGTCTGATCAGCGACCCGGTCGACTGGAGCGCCGACACCTGGAGTTCCCACCTCGCGATCAGCTTCATGGTGATGTGGCGGTGGACCGGCTACAACGCGCTGATCTACCTCGCGGCCATGCAGGCGGTGCCGCGCGAGCTGTACGAGTCGGCGATGGTCGACGGTGCGGGCCGCTTGCTGACCTTCCGGCGCATCACGCTGCCGTCGATCCGGCCCACGCTGCTGTTCACCGTCGTCATCTCCACCATCGGCGGGCTCCAGCTCTTCGCCGAGCCCTTCCTCTTCGACTCCCAGGCCAACGCCGAGGGCGGCACCGAGCATCAGTTCCAGACGCTGACGCTGATGCTCTACAAGTACGGCTTCATCAACAACGACGCCGGCTACGCCTCGGCCATCTCCTGGGTGCTCTTCCTCGTCATCGCCCTGGTCGCCGCCCTCAATGTCTTCCTCACCAGGCGCCTGAGCGGCTCCGACCGCTGACCGGCCGCCGACCGACCGGTCCGTCCACCGAAAGGAGCCCGCTCGTGGCACCGCACGTGACCGCACCCCCTCCCCCGGCCGAGGCCGAGCACCGCGAGGCGTCCGCCCAGCCGCCGGACACCGCCGCGGCCCGGCCGCGCGGGCCCCGCCACCACGACAGCGCGGGCCCGCTGGCGTACGCGCTGCTGGCGGCGGTCGTCCTCGCCTCGGTCTTCCCCCTGTACTGGACGGTCGTCGTCGCCTCCCACAGCGACAACTCCGTGCTCGGCGGCTCGACCCCGTCGCTGGTGCCGGGCGGCCACCTGATCGAGAACATCCAGCGGGTCTTCGACACCGTGGACTTCTGGCAGGCGCTCGGCAACTCCTTCACCGTCGCCGGCGCCACGGCCGTCAGCAACGTGCTGTTGTCCTCCCTGGCCGGCTACGCCTTCGCCAAGCTCCGCTTCCCCGGCCGCGACGCGCTCCTCGTGGTCGTCGTCGCGACCGTGATGGTGCCGACCCAGCTCGGCATCATCCCGCTCTACCTGCTGGTCACCGACATGGGGCTGTACGGGAAGCTCAGTTCGCTGATCGTGCCCGCGCTGGTCTCCGCCGTCGGCGTGTTCTGGATGCGGCAGGCCATGGAGGAGAACGTCCCCGACGAGCTCATCGAGGCCGCTCGCATGGACGGCGCGGGGCAGTTGCGCACTTTCTGGTACGTGGCCTGGCCCGCGGTGCGCTCCACCGCCGCCGTGCTCGGCATGTTCACCTTCATGTTCGCCTGGAACGACTACTTCTGGCCGCTGATCGCCCTGCCCCCGGAGAACGGCACCGTGCAGATCGCCCTCAACCAGCTCGCCGCCGGCTATTACACCGACTACACCCTGATGCTCGCCGGCGTCGTGGTCTCCGTCCTGCCCGTCCTGGCGCTGTTCGCCGTGCTGGCCCGGCGCATCGTCTCCGGCGTCATGGCCGGCGCCGTCAAGGGCTGACACCGCGCCCCGCCCCGCACACCCACCTGCTTCGAGACACGAGGTCCCGATGACCGCCGCCGTCCCCACGACCGGCAACGACACCCCGCTCCGCGGCGGGCGTCCCCCGCGGACGATCCACAACCCCGTCCTGACCGGCTTCCACCCCGACCCGTCCCTGCTGCGGGTCGGACCCGACTACTACCTCGCCACCTCGACCTTCGAGTGGCTGCCCGGCGTGACGCTGCACCACTCCCGGGACCTGGTGAACTGGTCCCCGCTGGGCGGCGCGCTCACCGAGGAACGGCTGCTGGACCTCACCGGCGTACCCGACTCCGGAGGCGTGTGGGCCCCGTGCCTGTCGTGGGCGGACGGCCTGTTCCACCTCGTCTACTCCAACGTGACCAGCCTGGCGGGGGCGTTCAAGGACGTACGCAACCATGTCGTCACCGCACCGGAGATCACCGGGCCCTGGTCCGATCCGGTCTCCCTGCCCGGCCACGGCTTCGACCCGTCGCTCTTCCACGACACCGGCCCCGGCGGCAGCGGACGCAGCTGGTACCTGTGGCTGGACTGGGACCACCGGCCCGGCCGCGACCCCTTCGCGGGCATCCTGCTCCAGGAGTGGGACCGCACGGCCCGCGCCCCGCGCGGACCCGTCCACCGCATCTTCACCGGCACCGCTCTCGGCCGCACCGAAGGCCCGCACCTCTACCGGCGCGGCGGCTGGTACTACCTGGTCACCGCGGAGGGCGGGACCTCCTGGGAGCACGCCGCCACCGTCGCCCGCTCCCGCGAGGTGACCGGCCCCTACGTCCCCGACCCCGCCGGCCCGCTGCTCACCTCCTACGGCGACGACCGCCTGGAACTGCAGAAGGCGGGCCACGCCAGCCTGGCCGACACCCCGGACGGCGAGTGGTACCTCGCCCACCTCGCCGCCCGCCCCCTCACTGCGCGGGGTGCCTGCGTGCTCGGCCGGGAGACCGCCCTGCAGCGCGTCCACTGGACCACGGACGGCTGGCCCCGGGTCTCCGGCGACAGCGGGGAGGGCCGCCCCTCCCTGCGCGTCCCCGCGCCCCGCAGCCGCGCCGCAGCCGCGCGGGAGCCCGTGGACCGCGGCGGGGTGCTGCCTCCGGAGTGGATGACCCTGCGCCGCCACCCCGATCCGTCCTGGCTCTCCGCCCTCCCCGGTGGCGGGGTCCGTCTGCGGGGCGCCGAGTCGCTCACCTCCCGGCACCGGCAGAGCCTCGTGGCCCGCCGCCAGCAGCACACCGGCTTCTCCTTCGAGGCCGCGGTGTCCTTCGAGCCGTACTCGCCGCGGCAGATGGCGGGCGTGGTCCACCTGTACAACACCCAGCTGTGGCACTACGCGCACCTCACCCACGACGAGGAGCACGGCCGGGTCCTGCGCCTGGCCACCTGCGACCGGGGCCGCTACGCCGAGCCGGCCGCCGCCGTGCTCGTGCCCGGTGCGGGCCCCGTGCGGCTCCGTCTCACCTGCGCGGGCGCCACGGCCGCCTTCACCTGGTGGGACGCCACCGCCCGGCAGTGGCACCGGCTCGGCCCCCGCCTGGACGTGACACGGCTGTCGGACGACTACGCGACCGTGGGCGACGCCGAGGGGCACTACGACAGCTGGGGTTTCACCGGCGCCTTCGTCGGGGTCTGCGCCCAGGACCTCACCGGCGGCGGGCATCCCGCCGCGTTCGCGGAGCTCAAGTACCGGGCGGACGAGGGTGACGCGGCATGAGCACGGCTGTGCGGGGCGCCCGCCGGTGGACCGCGCCCTCGGCTCCGCGGCCGCGGCGTCGTACTCTTCGTCTCCGGGTGAGGGCTCAGGCGCGCCCGGGCACCACGACACGCGCTGCCGACGGGACCGGCGGACGGGAAACGGACGGCACATGACCTCACGACCTGCTGCGAAGGTGACCATCAGCACCATCGCCGCCGAAGCCGGCGTCTCCACCGCCACGGTCTCCAAGGTCCTCAACGGTCGCGCCGACGTCTCGACCGCGACCCGTGACCGCGTCCGGCAGATCATGGCCCGCCACCACTACCAGCCGCGCCGGGCCCGACGCAGGGGCGGAGTCGTCGACCTCGTGCTCAACGAACTCGACAGCCTCTGGTCCATCGAGATCATCCGCGGTGCCGAGGAGGCGCTGCGCGACGAGGGCGTCAGCATGATGCTCTCCGCCGTGCACGGCAGCAGTTCCGGCACCAACGCCTGGCTCGACCAGCTCGCCGCCCGCCGCTCGGACGGGGCCATCCTCGTCGTCTCGGACCTCACACCACGTCAGCGCACCAGGCTGGCGGCTCTCAACATTCCCTTCGTCCTGGTCGACCCCGTCGGCAACGTGGATCCGACCGTACCGACGATCGGGGCCACGAACTGGGCCGGCGCCATCGCCGCGACCGAGCATCTGATCGGGCTCGGGCACCGCCGGATCGCCCATCTGGGCGGACCGCGCCAGTTGTTGTGCAGCCGCGCCCGTGCCGACGGCTTTCGTGCCGCCATGGAGGCCGCCGGACTGCCGGTGCACGACGGTGCGGTGCGGTACGGCGAGTTCAACGACCTCTCCGGACACACCGAGATGGCCGCTCTGCTCGACGCGGAGAACACCGTCGGTCCCTCGCCCACCGCCGTCTTCGCCGCCAGTGATCTCCAGGCCTTCGGTGCCTACACGGCGCTGCGTGAACGCGGGCTGCGGGTGCCGGACGACGTCAGCGTGGTCGGCTTCGACGACGTCCCCGTGACCCGCTGGAGCGACCCGGCGCTGACGACGGTCCGGCAGCCGCTGCAGGACATGGCCGGCATGGCCGCGACCACCCTGTTGCGGCTCATCGACGGCGAGGACGTGAACCTGCCCCGCGTCGAATTCGCCACGCGCCTGGTCGTCCGCAGCAGCACGGCGGCGCCCGCGGGCGCCGAGTGAACGGCCGGGGGGGGGGGGGGGGGGGGGGGGGCGGCGGGCCCCGCGCCCCCCCCCGGGGGGGGGGGGGGGGGGGGCCCCCCCCCCCCCCCCCCGGCCCCCGCCGCCGGGGGGCCCCGGGGGGGGCGGGGGGCCGGGGGGGGGGGGGGGGGGCGGGGGGGGGCGGGGCGCCCCGCCCCCCGCCAGGGTGTCGGAGGGGCTTCGGCGCCCACGACCCGGACGCCGTCCGCGCCGGCGCGGTACGCCGTCGTCGACGGGCTCGCCGTGGGCCGGGTCGCCTATCCGCGTGGTGCCGTCGGTGCCGCCAGACCGTCGCTGAGCAGGCGGCGGTCGATCTCGTCCAGGGCCAGGCGCAGCGCGCCGAGGGCCACGCTCTCGTCGCCCAGGGTCGAGACGCGCAGCTCCGGCAGGCGCAGGCAGTGCTTGGTGAGTTCGCGGCGCAGGGGTTCGAGGACCACGTCGGCGGAGCGGGAGAACCCGCCGCCGTAGACGACGACCTGCGGGTCGAGGGCGAGGACGAGGGCGGCGACGCCCACGGCCAGATCGCGGGTGTAGCGACGGACGGCGGTCCTGGCGTCCTTGTCGCCGTCGCGGGCCGCCTGGAACACCCATGCCGCGGCCTCGCCCGCCGTCGCCGGTACGCCGGGGCAGGACTCCAGGTGGTCGGGGGCGGTCAGCCAGCGGACCGCCTTGAGGGCGCCGATCTCGCCTGCCGCGCCGCCGTGGCCGCGGCGCAGGGTGCCGTCGAGGATGAGCCCGGCTCCTGTGCGCAGTCCGGCGAGGAGGAACACGATGTCGTCGGCGTCCTGGGCGACGCCCTTCCACCGCTCGGCGACGGCGGCGAGCTTGCAGTCGTTCTCGACCTGGATCGGGCAGGTGAAGCGGGCCGCCAGGTGGGCAGCTGGGTCGGTGGTGTGCCAGCCGGGCAGCGGTGTGAACAGTGTGGTGCGGCCCGAGGCGTCGACCGGTCCCGTCACCCCGACCGTGACGGCCCAGATGTCGGACGCGGTCATACCGGCGGCGCGCAGCACGTCGTCGATGACGGCGTCGACCGCCGCGAGCCGCGCCTCGGGCGCCGCCTCCGGGTCGACGGGGCGGCGCTCGGCCCGGACGATCTCGCCCTCCAGGTCGCTGACCATGACGAGGATCTTGTGGACGCCGATGTCGATGCCGAGCGCGTGGCCCGCGCTCGCCCGGAACCGGAAGCGGCGTGCGGGCCGCCCGACCACGCTGCTCGCCCCCGGTTCCTCGACCTCAGCCCAGCCGTCGGTGACGAGGCCCTGCACCAGCACGTCCACGGCGGGCCGGGACAGGCCGGCGCGACCGGCCAGCTCGGTGACGGTGGACGGCGGGTTGCCGCGCAGCGCCCACACGATCGACAGCTGGTTCATCTCGCGCATCCGGGACATGTCTGTTCCGGTCGTCGCCATGCTGGTGCTCCCTGGAGGGGTTGCGGGCCCGCTACTGAATATTGCTGAAGAGTTTACTAATGCGGCGGGTCGCATTCAGGCGATCGGGTAGCGCTGCTCCGTCTCCGGGGTGACCGCCGGGGTGAAGTCGACCTCCCTTCCGTCGAGCGCGAACCGGTAGCGGCCGAGCCTGCGGATCTCGGGTCGCCGCTGCAAGTAGGCGGTCATGGAGTCGAGTTCGTCGGGGTGCAGCCACCCTGGCGGGTCGGACACCGCACGGAATCCGCAGATGTCGGCGAGGTCGCGCAGCCAGCTCTGCTGCTGCTCGGTGAGCAGGTTGAGCCGGCTGCGGAAGTAGACGACGTCGGGGTCGACCTCGAGCAGCGGGGACTGCCAGAGCCGGTGGACCGTGTTGACGACGGCGTTGCGGGCCAGGGCGTCCGAGGGGTCCTGGGTCGCGTAGTGCTCCCACAGGGGCGCGACGTCCGGGCCGCTGCGGATGGCGTCGATCAGGCCGAGGGACGGCAGCAGGGGTGCGCCGCTGCCCAGCAGGTAGGCGTCCGGCCCCGCCTCCTCGCGGATGATGCGCAGGCCGAGCCGGTAGGCCTCCTCGCGGCCGAGGTCGGTGGCGCGTACGCCGGGCGCGGTGCCGGCGCCGATGAAGTCGAGCTTGAGGTAGGTGAAGCCCCATTCCCGGGTGACGCGGCGGATCGTGTCGCGCAGATGGTCCTGGGCGGCGGACAGGGTGAGGTCGAGGGTGTGGTAGCCGGTGCCCCAGTTGTGTCCGGCGATCACGGGGTCGCCGTGTGCGTCGCGGAGGAGCAGTTCGGGCCGCTCCCGCGCGGTGCGGGAGCCGGGCAGGGCGATGAACGGCGCGATCCAGAGCCCTGGCCGCAGTCCGGCCTCCGTGATGCGGTCGGCCAGGGCCCGCATTCCGGCGGGGAACTTGTCGTTGGGGTGCCAGTCCCCGACCATCCGTTCCCAGCCGTCGTCGACCTGGACGACGTCGAAGGGCAGTCCGCGCAGCGCGGTGATGTCCTTGGTGAGCTGTTCCTCGGTGATGTTCTCGTAGTAGGCGTACCAGCTGCACCACACGTCGCCCGCGCGCTTGCCGCTGCGGCCCAGACGTTCGGCGAGGTGGCGGGCGTACGCGGCGAAGACCTCGTCCTCGGCGCCGTGGGCGAGGAACCAGGGTGCGCCGTCGCGCTCGTACCAGCCGGAGAGGGTGTCGTGGTCGGCGGCGAGTCGGGGGACGTCGAGGCCGAGCGCGCCGAGCAGCAGGACCTGGCCGTCGGGGCCTTGCAGGGCGGCGACGGCAGAGGAGTGGTGTCGGGCCGGATCGTCCCACACGGTGTCGTCGGCGGTGGTGCGGCGTTCGGCGCTCTCGATGCGCAGCGGCGGCTCGGACAGGCGGCGCCAGCCGCACGGGCTCCAGGAGTTGTGTCCGTGCCGGTAGAACAGCGCGTCGCCGAGGCCGTGCAGCAGCGCCACCCGGCCGGGCGGCAGCAGCAGGCCTCCGTCGACGGGCTCGGGCTGTGTCTCGCCCGCGAGCTCGACGGCGAACGTGCGCCCTCCGACGTCTACGACCTGGGGCATGTATCTCCTTGTGTGTGTCTACGCTGGACGGGTGCCGCGTGTGCGGGGCTGTGGCTACTTGAAGAGGCCGTTGACCTTGTCGTTGGCCGACTTCAGCGCCGAGGCGGGGGATTTCTGGCCGAGGATCGCCGACTGGATGGCTTCCTGGACGATCGGGCCGATCTCGGTGCCGTGTTCGGTGACGGGCAGCTGGAACGTGGTGTTCTTGTCGGCTGCCGCGTCCGTGAAGACGTGCACATCGCGGCCCTTCGCCTTGTGGGTGGCGAGCGCCTTCTCGGTGGCGGACTTGAGCGCGGGGAAGACGACGGCGTGCTTCGCGACGAGGTTCTGGCAGTCGGGCGAGGCGAGGAACTCGACCCACTTCCACGCCTGGTCCTTGTGTGCGGAGCCGGCCCAGATGGCGTCGGAGAGGCCGTTGATGGCGCTCTTGCGTCCGCTCGGCCCGGTCGGCATCGGCGCGAAGGCGAGTTTCTGCTTGACCTTGGGGTCGGTGAACGTGGGGATGGTCCACGAGCCGGCGACCATGATGGCGCCCTTGCCCGCGGTGAGCAGTTCGGAGTTGGCGACGGTGGACTGCTTGTCGAAGCGGGGCGCGTACCCCTGGTCGATGAGGTGCTTGAACCAGCCGATGGTCGCGGCGAGCTTGGGGTCGTCGTAGCGGTACTTCGTGCCCCACGGGTTCTTGTCGAGGTAGGTGAACCCGTTGGCGGCGGCGAGGTCGCCCCAGCCGTTCTGGCCCTGGGAGCCGTCGGCCCACTCGGGCAGGAACCCGTACGTCTTCACCTTGTTCTTGTCGAAGTCCGGGTCGAGGCCGTTGCGGCCCTGGTCGTCGACGGTGGCCTTGGCTATCGCCTGCTCCAGGGTGCCGCCGTCGTCGGGGTTCCAGGTGAGGTCGGCCAGTCGGGCGGCGTCGACGCCCTGCTTCTTGAGCATCGTGGTGTTGTAGACGAGGGCCATGGTGTCCCAGTCCTTCGGCAGCCCGTAGCGCTTGCCGTCCTTGACCCAGGTGTCGGCGAGGCCCGCCTGGTAGGCGGAGAGGTCGAGCTTGTCCTGGTCGACGTAGGGCTGGAGGTCCAGGAGCTGGTTGCTGGTGGCGAACTGCGGATAGTAGGAGGCCTGGTTCGTCCAGACGTCCGGGGCGTCGCCGGAGGTCAGCTGGGTGGTGAGGTTCTGCCAGTACTGCGCCCAGGCGGTCTGGGTGATCTTGATGGTGGTGTCGGGGTTGGCCTTGTGGAAGGCGGTCGCGCAGTCCTGGTAGGCGGGGAGCTGCTTGTCGTCCCAGAGCCAGTAGTCGATGGTGGCGCCGGAGCCGGCGCTGTCGCTCCCGCCGGAACAGGAGACGAGTGTGGAGGTGGCGGCCAGGCAGAGCAGGGCCGCGCCGGCGCGCAGGTGTCTGATCTTCATCGCGGAAAACCTCTCGGGGTGTGGCATCTACTTGATGCCGGTGAAGTTCAGGGACTCGACCAGGCGGCGGCCGAGCAGGATCAGGAGGATGAGCACGGGCAGCACCGACAGGGCGGAGCCCGCCATCAGGCCGGTCCAGTCGGGCTGGGTGTTCGGGGACTGCTGCTGGAAGATGCCGAGGGCGACGGTGAGGACGCGGGTCTGTTCGTCGCGGCCGGTCAGCAGCGGCCAGAGGTAGTCCTTCCAGGCCCACACGGTGGTGGTGAGCCCGATGGTGAGGAGCGGTCCGCGGCTCATGGGGAGCACGACCTTCCAGAAGACGCCCCAGGCGCCGACGCCGTCGAGCACGGCCGCTTCCTCCACCTCGCGCGGGATCGAGAGGAAGAACTGGCGCAGGAAGAACACGGCGAACGGCGTCATGAGCACGCTCGGCGCGACCATCCCGGCGAACGTGTTCAGCCAGCCGAGGTTCTTCACGAGGACGAAGTTGGGCAGCACGGTGAAGATCGGCGGCACCATCAGGGCGGCGATCAGCACCCCGAAGACCAGGTCCCGGCCGGGGAAGCGCAGGCGGGCGAAGGCGTAGCCCGCCATGGCGCAGAACATGGTCTGGAGCACGGCGATGAGGCCGCTGTAGACAACGGAGTTGAGCAGGTAGCGCAGGAAGTCCACCTGTGCGCCCGAGCCGCCGGCGGCCCGCGCCTCCTGTTCGCTGGTGAGCCCGAGGACCCGTAGGAAATTGATCATCGTGGGGTGCTGCGGGATCAGGCCTGTGCCGTCGGAGTAGATGTCGGCGGCCGGGGTCAGCGCGGTGCGGATCATCCAGTAGAAGGGGAAGACGGTCACGAGCAGGGCGACGGTGAGCGCGGCCCACGCGGCGATCCGGCCGGGCGACATCCGGCGGCGCGCGCTCCGGGGGCTCAGGCCCGCAAGTGCGCCAGCCTGTGGGCCATTTCGCGTGCTCTTGATACGTGTGCGGTTCACGGTCCGTCCGTCTCCTCAGGCCAGGTCCGAGCGGGACGCGCGCAGCAGGCGCATCTGCACGGCGGTCAGCACGCCGAGGACGACCGCGAGGACGACGGCCACCGCGGAGGCGTACCCCATGTGGAAGTTGGTGAAGGCCTGTTCGTAGATGTAGTAGTAGATGACCCGGGTGGCGCTGACGGGTCCGCCCTTGGTGGTCACGGCGATCGTGTCGAAGATCTGGAACGAGCCGATCAGCGACACGACGAGGACGAGGGCGAGCACCGGACGCAGCAGCGGCAGGGTGATCCGGGTGAACATGCGCCACTCCCCTGCCCCGTCCAACGAGGCGCTCTCGTACAGGTGTTGAGGGACTTGGAGCATTCCGGCGTACAGGAGCAGTGCCGTGTAGCCGGCGTAGGCCCAGGTGTTGACCGCTGCGACGGTCGGCATCGCCAGGTCTGGTGAGGTGAAGAAGCCGGTGGTGCCGAAGCCGAGGGCGTCGAGGAGGTGGTTGACGAAGCCGAGGTTGGCGTCCAGGAGCCACATCCACAGCAGGCCGACGGTGACGTTGGGCACCAGCCACGGGACGAGCAGCATCGCGCGCAGGGCCACCGAGCGGGTCAGGCGGTGCATGAGCGTCGCGAGCAACAGGCCGAGGACGGTCTGCGAGCCGATGTTGAGGACGACGTAGTAGCCGGTGACCTTCAGGGCGTTCCAGAACTGGTCGTCGCCGATGAGCTGGGAGTAGTTGTCCGCTCCGGTGAAGTTCGGCGGGGTGAGCAGGTTGTAGTCGGTGAGCGAGTAGTAGATGCCGCGGATGGTCGGGTACGCGTAGAAGAGCGCGAAGCCGATGAGCGCGGGCGCCAGGAACAGCCAGGCCGCTCCGCGGTCGTCGCGGGCCCTGCGCGGTCTGCCTGAGCGGGCGGTCCGGCCCGGAGCGGGTCCCGCGATCTCAGGTGGTGGCGCAAGTGCCGTGTCCGCGCCCATGGTTGGCCTCCGAACGGATCTTCGCCGCACCTCTTGTCAGTGGGGCTCCGTGGTCACATATTGATGAGCAGCAGCGAAACTTTGTCAATGCTGACGCATAAGAAAGGGTGATCCGCCTCGTGGGTCCCGGCTCGCTGCCGACCTTCCCGCCACCTCGACTCAGCGCACAGACACGGAGGTTGACCCGTGCACACCTTCGCTCGACGCCGCGACAGAAAGCTGCTCGCCTCACTCGGTGCCGCCGCCACCGCCCTCGCGCTGGCCGCGTTGCCGCTGACCGCAGAGGCCGCGCCCGCCACCGTCTCGGCTCAGGGCGCGCCGTCGCGGCCGTCCCCCGGCCCCGCCCCTGATCCCTCACTGCCGGCGCACGCGCTCACCCGCGCCGACGCGCCCGTGGACAACCCACTGAAGGGCTTCGCCCGCTTCTACCAGCCGGGCGGTGACCAGAACACGGGCTATCCGCACTCGCTGACCTGGAGCTACTTCGGCCTGTCCGAGGTCATGAAGGACGCCTCGGACTGCGGGCACTACGACTGGTCCGTCCTCGACAAAGCGCTCGACGAGACCGCCACGTACGGCAATCAGGCCGCCATCCGCTTCTACATCGAGTATCCGGGCGGCAGCGGCAGCCACCCCGCCAACGCGATCCCGCCGTGCTTCGCCGGGCACGTCGACAACCGCACGAACAGCTACTGGAACACCACCAGCCCCGACTACGACAGCCCGTACCTGCTGGACGCGCTCAAGAAGTTCATCGCCGCGTACGGCGCGCGCTACGACGGTGATCCGCGGATCGGCTTCATCCACATGGGTCTGGTCGGGCTCTGGGGCGAGTGGCACACCTGGCCCTACGACACCGACACCTCGGGCGACACGTATCCGAACTACATGCCCTCCGACGCGCACGGTGCCGAACTCATCCAGGCCTACAACAGCGCCTTCACCCGCACGAAGATCGAGGTCCGATACCCCGAGTCGGCCGGTGGCGCCGCGGACAGCCTGCCGCGGGTCGGTTACCACGACGACTCCTTCTGCTTCCGAGAAGGCAGCCCGCTCGCCGGGGTCACCCTGCCGGCGTCCATGGGTGGGGCCCCGTACGCGCAACTGCAAAAGGCGCTGGAACACGGCGTGGAGAACCGCTGGACCACGGCCTCCATGGGCGGTGAGGTGCGCCCCGAGATCCAGCCGACGGCTTTCGCGAACTGGCCCGGCGGCTCCGGCGCCGTCGACAACATGAAGGCGTGCCTGGAACTGGAGCACACCACCTGGAAGATCAACGAGGGCAGCGCGAACTACTCCCCCGGCGACGCCGGCGTGGCCGCCGCGGTCCGGCTGATGGGCTACGACCTCAGCGTCGACCACGCCTACTTCCACGCCACCGCGCAGGGCAGCACCAAGGTCGGCGTACGGATCAACAACAGCGGCGTCGCCCCCTTCTACTACCCCTGGACGGTGAGCCTCGGCCTCAAGGACGCGGCCGGGAACGTCGTCAAGAGCTGGGCCACCCCTTGGGACCTGCGCAAAGTCATGCCGCAGAAGATCCGGGCCTTCCCCGACTGGGGCGTCGGCTCCGATCCCGCCTACCTCGATTACGGCTACGCCCAGTACTTCGACGCCACCGTCGACCTGGCCGGCGTCGCCTCCGGTGACTACCAGCTCGTCATGAAGGCCAAGAACCCCCTGGAGGACGTCAGTTCGGCCGCGAAGAAGCTGCGCTTCGCCAACGCCGGCCAGCACGCCGACGGCTGGCTCGACCTCGGCGCCATGACCGTCGGATCCGGCGGAACGGGCGACCCGGCCGCCTACGAGGCCGAGGCCGCGGGCAACACGCTCACCGGCACCGCCGTGGTCGCCGACTGCGCGGGTTGCTCCGGCGGCCACAAGGTCGGCTACCTCGGCAACGGCGCGACGCTCACCTTCCGCGGGATCGACGGCGGCAGCGGCGGCACCCGGACGGTGACCCTGCACTACGCGACAGCGCAGACCCGCTCCGCGACCGTACGGGCCAACGGCGGCGCCACCCGCACGCTCACCTTCGCGCCCACCGCCGACTGGACGACACCCGGCACGACGAGCGTGACGCTCGATCTGAACGCGGGCACCGGCAACACGCTGACCGTCGCCAACCCCTCAGGGTGGGCGCCGGACATCGACCGGATCACGGTGACGTAGGCAGGACGTAGGAGTGGTGTCGCGGGGGGCCCCCCCCGCGCGGGGCCCCCCCCCCCCCCCGCGGGGGGGGCCGGGGGGGGCCGCCCCCCCCCCCCCGGGGGGGGCGTGCTACCCACCGCCCCCCCCGGCCCGGGGGTTTG
>NZ_JBITLI010000019.1:64472-160938 GCF_044465085.1 Streptomyces sp. NPDC049813
CTCCCCGGGGCCCCGGCCACCCGGGGCCCCGCCCCACCCCCCGGGGGGGGGGGGCCGCACCGCCCCGGGGCCGGGGGGGGGGGGGGGGGGGGTTGGGGGGGGGGGGGGGGGCCCCCCCCCGGGGGGGCCCCCCGCGGCACCAGGGCGGAGAGCGCCGGGAGGCAGCAGCATCGAGCCCCGGGGGTTGCATTCCTCACGTAGCCGCCCTGCGCCAGGGCTTGTCCGGGCGATCTGCGATGGCTCGTGCGATGAGGTCGTGGATCAAGAACTCTCCTGGCCTGCGGTTCTCTTTGAGCCGGGTGAGGTTGTCAGGGTTGAACCAGTCGTAGGCGGAGTGCTTGGACCATTCCAGCGTGGTGCAGTTGCGTGATCTGCCCGGACGGCTCGGGGCCGGGGAAGTCGGCCATTCGACGCTGCTTTTCTGCGCCGCAAAATGGGCGGACTGGCTCGCGTGCGCTCGAATCGGCGGGCCCTGCCGCAGTCGCAACGCGTCGGCGCCGCCCCTTATGCGCGGTACACGTCAAATGCTAGCCTCCCTTCCTTATCCACAGGGGAGGGTATTCGGGTGAGGAAACCACTGAGATTCGCGTCCGTACTGGCACTTTTGACCGGGATCGCCATGGGCTCGGTGACGTCTGCCTCGGCGGCTACGGACAGGAGCGGGGCAGAACGGCTGAGCATCCCGAACAGCAGTGCATGCAAGGCAGGCCGCACCGTCATGCAGGGCATGGTCGCGGGGCCGGGTGGCCAGCTCTACATCGTCTTCACCAAGGCGGGTGGGGCGGAGCCGGTTCTGTCCAGATGGCTGCGTGACGGTTCGACCTGGGACGGTGCCAGCTGGACCTGTGCGGGGGCGCCGACCTCCATACCCGCCCTCGGCCACGGCAACGACCTCGCCTACCAACCGGACTACCGGGGGCAGGGCCCAGCCTTGATCGCCACGCAAGGGAGTCAGTCGGCCTTCCCGAGCGCCGATGTGACGATCGTTCATCTGGACCCGTCGGGTTCCATCGGCACGAACGAGGTGGTCCGGCTGCCCATCGGCAACATCAGCGGTTTCTGCTACAGCGCGACGGCGGCCGACGGAGCCGGCAAATATGCCGCGCGTCGGCTGGGCAACTTGTGGACCCATGCCGGTAGCGGTGCGCTGACGAGCGGGTGGACGCCGGTCAGGAGCAACCTGACGAGTCACGACAACCGTTCCGACCAGGGCATCGACTGCTCCGAGAACTACATCTGGAACGCCAAGTCCATCAACACGTCGACGCCCGACACCGGGTGGAACTGGGTGTACCAGTACAACTGGTCCGGAGCTGACGTGGAGAGCGACATCGGCATTCCGGGGAACGGCCTGACCGACGAGATCGAGGACATCACCCACATCGGGAGCGACTTCTTCGTCGGCGTCAACCGAAATGGCACGAGCGCCGACTCCGTGAAGGTCTTCGTCGAGTAAGGGCCTCCCCTCCCGGGTGGCCCTCTCCCGGGCGGGCGCGCACCGCGCCGGCGTCGCCGCCTACCGGAGCCGGCAGAGCCCGCGCACAGACTCCCGGCTGTCGACCGACTGACCCGCGCTGCCGGTCACCGGTCCAGCGATGTCGGCACGACCCACCGGTCTGTGGCCGAGGCGGGAGTAAGAGCGGAAAGTCCCCGGCATCACGCCTGTTCGGATGTGACACTGGTGACTCTGCTGTACTGCCGCGGTCCGGCCAGGGGTTCGAGTGGGGTGGCCGGCTGCGGTGGGGATGACGTGGGTCCGCCAGGGCCAGGGGGGTTCCGGGCATGAGTTCTTCTGGTTCCGTGCGGGCCGGCGGGCGCCGCGCCACGCACCGACGGGACCCGCAGAAGCAGTACGGGCTGCTGCCGCTGCCGCCGTCGGACCACGAGAAGTACTCCTACACCCGGCGGCGGCTGTGGGTCCTGACGGCCGGCTCGCTTCTCAGCTTCGGCTGCCTGATGGTCAGCCAGGTCCAACTGGCCCGTTCCGCACCGGTTCTGTGGGCGTACGCGCCGCTGCTCGTGTTCACCGTCGTCTACTACCTCGTGTCCCTGCGGGTGAACGGTGCCACCCGGGACTTCGACATCAGGTACCACCGGCGTCTGGTGCGCAGCTGGCAACCCCGCAACCACCCGTCCGTCGACGTGTTCCTGCCCGTGTGCGGTGAGCCGATAGCGGTGCTGCACAACACCTGGCGACATGTGCGGGCCATGGCCGACCGGTACCCGGGCCCCTGCGTCCCGTTCGTGCTCGACGATCAGCCCAGCCAGGAACTCGCGGCGATGGCACGGGACTTCGGATTCCGTTACGGGGCCAGGGACAACCGCGGCTGGTTCAAGAAGGCCGGGAACCTGCACTTCGGGTTCGGACAGTCCCACGGGACGTACATCCTGATTCTGGATGCCGACTTCACCCCGCGCGCCGACCTGCTGGAGGAGCTGCTGCCGTACGCGGAGGCCGACGAGCGGGTCGGCATCGTCCAGTCTCCGCAGTACTTCCGCGTCCTCGACTCGCAGAACTGGATCGAGCGGGGCGCAGGGGCGGTACAGGAGCTGTTCTACCGCTCCGTCCAGGTCTCCAGGCAGGGCAGCGACGGGGCGATCTGCGTGGGCAGTTGCGCCGTGTACCGGCGGGCGGCCCTTGAGGAGAACGGCGGTACCACGCTCGTCGAACACTCCGAGGATGTGCACACCGGATTCGATCTGCGGGGACTCGGCTGGGACCTGCGGTACGTACCGGTCGCCCTGTCCACCGGGGTCTGCCCGGACAGCGCCGCCGCCTTCTTCACCCAGCAGTACCGGTGGTGCTCCGGCTCCATGAGCCTGCTCGGCAGCAGGAAGTTCTGGCAGCGGAGGATCAAACTGTCGAGCAGGCTCTGCTACTTGTCCGGGTTCCTCTACTACATCCATACGGCGCTGTTCACCTTCGCCGCGCCCGTCGTCCCGCTCGTGCTGCTGCTCGCCATGCCGGACAAACTGCAACTCCGGCACCTGCCCCTGTTGTTGCCCAGCATCCTCTACACGACGGTCGTCTTCCCGATGTGGCACAGGGCGCCCTACCGCCTGGAGGCGTGGGCGGCGCGGCTGATGTACGGCTGGGCGCACGTCTTCGCCATCTGGGACATCCTGCGCCGCAACCGGATGGGCTGGCTGCCCACCGGCTCCTCTGTCGCGCGTCGCAGCGGGACCCGGCGGTTCTGGATCGGCATGTGGGCCTGGAGCGGTGGCACCGCCGCACTGTGGGTGGGCGCGGCGGTGTGGCGCATGTCCACCATGAACGCGCCCGACTTCGTCCTCATCCTGTCCTCCGGACTTTTCTACGCCCTCGTCGTGGGCCGGGTACTGGTCCAGCCCCGAGCGGAGGGTGCTCTCTGATGCCGCTGAGTGTCTGCAAGGCCCTGCGCTGCACGGGGCTCGTGCTCGCCGCCGTGCTCGTCATCGGCGGCTGCTCACGGGCCGGGGAACACGCGGGCCCGGGGAGCGGCAGGCCGGACGGCACCGGCGGGGAGAAGGGGGCCGGCGCGTCCGCGCCGGCCGTTCCTTATGACGTGACACCGCTGCTGAAGCCCGCAAAGAAGTACTACGGCGTCGCCGTCGACGGTGCCCCCTTCTCGATGGGGCCCGTCGACGCGTACACGAAGATGACGGGCAAGCGGCCGAACCTGATCGAGTACTACGCGGCCTGGGGCGACGGTTTCGACGCCACCGGGGTGCGCAACGCCTGGGCCGGGGGAGCACTGACGCTGATGTCCTGGGAGCCGTTCGCGGTGTCGCTCGCCGATGTCGCCGCGGGCAAGCACGACACGTATCTGAGGGAGTACGCGACCGCGGTCCGGAAACTGAACCTGCCGGTCGTCATCGACTTCGCCGACGAGATGAACGGCAATTGGGAGAAGTGGGGCACCCGGCACGCGACGCCGCGGCAGTACGTCGCGGCCTGGCGCCACCTGCACGACACGTTCGCCGAGGTCGGCGCGGCGAACGTGATCTGGGCCTGGTCGCCGAACGTCGTCGATCCGATGCCCGGCGTGCGGCTCGCGCCGTACTACCCGGGTGACGCGTACGTCGACTGGGTCGGCCTGGTCGGCTACTTCGCGGGCGCCGGGGCGACCTCGTTCGACGCCGTTTTCGGCCGGTCGACCAAGGAGATCAGAACGTTCACCCGCAAACCGATGCTCCTCGTGGAGACCGCCGCGGAACCGGGGCGGCGGCGCGACGCCGACGTGCGCCATCTCTTCGCCGGAGTGACGGGCGACGACGACCTGATCGGGTTCGTGTGGTTCAACTACGACAAGCGTGCCGACTGGCGGCTGGAGGCTGACCCGCCTGCGCTGGAACGGTTCAGGAGGCTCGCCGCGGACGGCCGCTTCGGCTTCGACGTCCGGAAACCGCGGTGACCCGGGGCGGCGAGTCCGCCGTGCCCCGGCCGCAGGAGCGGTCCGGGCCGGGCGCGTCGCCGTACCCCCGGGAACTCCTCCCGCGGCTCTCGGTGCCGCCGCCGCGCGAGCCCGACCGGGCCACGCTCGCGATGCGGACCGTGGCGCCCGAAGCGCCGGCCGGGCCTGGCTACGAGATACCCGAGATGCCCGAAGCCGCCTGGGTCATGGCAGCAAGCGGCCGCCGCGTCTGGCTCGGCCGGGGCGTGCTCCTCGTCATCATGACGATCCAGGCGGCCCTGTCGCTGCGGCTGACCAACACTGCATTCCAGGATGAGGCGCTCTACCTGGCCGCCGGGCACGCGGAACTCAGCCACCTGCTTCACGGGACACCGCTGCCGAAGGACTACGCGGCCTACTTCTCGGGTTCGCCGCAGCTGTACCCGGTGCTCGCGGCCCTCGTGGACGGCGTGTACGGGCTGGCCGGCGCCCGCTTGATGAGCCTCGTCCTCATGCTGTGCACCACCGGCCTGCTCTACGCGATCACGCGCCGCCTCTTCAACGAGCGGACCGCGCTCGGCGCGGCCGGGCTGTTCGCCGTCGTGCAGTCGACGGTCGTCATGGGGCACTACGCCACGTACGACGCGATGGCACTGTTCCTGCTGGCATGCGCGACCTGGATCGTGGTGCGCACCGACCGGTTGCCCGCCGTGGCGGTCCTGCTCGCCGCCCCCGTCGCCGTGCTCGCCGTCGGCGTGAAGTACGCGTCCGCCCTGTATCTGATGACGATCGTGGGGCTCGCGCTGCTCACGGCGTGGCCGAGGCGCGGTGCCGGGTCCGCGATCCTGCGCGCGGTGCTGCTCGTCGTGGGCATCGGCGTGCTGCTGGCGGCCGGCGCGTACCGCACCGATCTGCTCGACGGTGTCCGGCAGACCACCACGGACCGTGTGCACGGCAGCGACGGCGCGGGCCGGTTGCTGGAGCAGTCGGCCGAGTGGGGCGGGCTGATGTTCATCACGGCGGTCGGCGGCGCGGTCTCGTACGTGTGCCGCAGCCGGATGAACGAGTCCCCGCTCGCCCGCAGGCTGGGCGATCCGGGCCGGTCCTGGCGGGTGCTGCTCGGGCTGCTGCTGTGCGGCACCGCAGTGCTGGCGCCCGCCTACCAGATCCACCTGGCCACGGTCGTCTCGCTGTACAAGCACATCGGCTTCGGCCTGTTCTTCGCGGCGCCCATGGCGGGCGTCGGGCTGACCCGGCTCGTGGGAGCGCATTTCCGTTACCCGCAGCTCGGCATCATGGTGTGGTCGGCGGTCCTCTGCCTGGGCATCCAGCAGGCGGAGTGGCGGTTCGGACTGTGGCCCGACTCCACGCGGATGATCCGGACGATCTCCCCGTACGTGAACTCCGAGGGTCACTACCTGAGTTCGACGCCCGAGGTGCCTGTGTACTACCTGCGCGCGCAGAGCAGCCATCGGCAGTGGCAGAGCGTTTTCGGCATGGAGTACACGGACGCGAAGGGCACGTACCACGCGGGGGACGAGGCCTACCGGTCTGCGGTGCGCGACGGAGAGTTCGACCTGATCGTCCTGGACGGGCTGACCAACCCACGGGTGGACGACATCGTCGCGACCGCCGTCGCCGGGAACGCGCACTACCGGCTGCTCGGCAGGTTGCCGTTCGCCAACTCCGGCGGTACCGGCGCCTATCGGATCTGGGTCAAAGTCGCCTGAGAGGTCCCGCAAGTACGTCCCTGGGATCCTCGCGCCGCTGCGGCTCCCGGCCGTCGCACGGGACAGGGCGTGCAGCGGCAGCACCAGGCGCACCGGCAGCGCTTGTGAGCGCCACGAACAGCAGCGCGTACTCCCCCACCGCCGCCCAGGTCGGGCGGCTTGGGAATCGTGGCAGCCGTCGTCCAGAGCCTGTCCGTCGAACCCACGCACGTCGGTGAACGGATCACCGCGACCCTTGCCCCGAACCCGGCCCCCGTCGGCCAGGCCGCACGAGCAGGACGTCCCTGCCACCACCCGTGCCGGCGGCGCGCGAAGACGTCGTGGCCGCGACGTGATCTGCGCCTGCCAGACTGCCGCGTATGCAGACGGGAACGAAGCGGTGTGTGGCGCTGGTGCTCACCGGGGTGCTCGGCATGGGCGTCGCGGCCTGTGGAGCCGAGGGTGACGAAGGCAAGGGCGGCGGTGACGGGGGCACCGGACTCGCCTCGGCATTGTCCGGTCTCCCCGTGTCGGCGGCCGAGCAGACCATGACGTACCGCGATGTGGGTGCCGTACGGCGGCTCGTCGCCGCCGACAAGGCGCTGTACGCGGGACTCGGCGACTTCGGGATCTGGGAGTTGAGCGGCGGGCGCACGACCGCCGCCTCCGCGAAGGAGTCGTACGGCTTCGACGTGAAGGACGTCGACACCGCACTGATGGTGGGCGCGGGCCAGGCGCAGCGGTTGTCGGGCACGTTCGACGTGGAGGCGGCGCGCAAAGCGATGGAGAAGGACGGCTACCGGTCCTCGGACAAGGATGGCGGCGTACGCCTGAGCAAGCAGGGCCAGGCCACTTTCGACGTGTCCGGTTCCGTACGCGTCACGAAGTGGTTCGACAGCGGTCCCGTCCTCCCGCTCGGGGAGCCGGAGCACTCCGTCGCGGACGACTCCGCCTACCAGGCGGTGAGCGACTGCCTCGGCGACGACGTGTACGAGGCCAGTCTGTACGGCAAGAGCGCCGGGTACCGCAAGCAGGGCGTCACCCTGGCCGGGATCGGCGGCCGCGCCCACGGCTCCGCGTCGACCGAGAAACTGTGCGTGTTGAGCACGTCGAAGAATGCCGCCAAGAAGATCGCGAAGGGGCTGCGCGCCAAGACGGCCTCCGGTGGGCGGTACGCCGGGTCCGCGGTGAGCGTCGGTGACGGTGACACCCCCATGGTCTCCATGAGTTGGAAGAACTCCACGAAGTCCGGAATGCGCCCGACCGACCAGGACCGCACGAACGAACTCCTGAGGAATGTGCTGTGGAACTGAACTGACGTGACGCGCCCCCAGCAGCACCGGCCGCGCACACTCCGCGGGTGACCGCGGCGGTGGGTCCTGGCCGTGGCGGGTGCGTCAGCGCCGCTCTCGTCCTCTTGAGCCCGTGGAGCGCAGGGGGCCGACGCCGCCACCGATCACGTGATCGGTGTGCTCACCGAGGGCCCGGTGCCGCGGCGCCCGGCACCGGCCACTGACTCCCCGGCCCGGCTCGACGCCTGTACGCTGCTCGACTCCTCCGGGCCCGGGCTGCTTCCCGGTGTCCAGATGGACAACCGGGGCCGCGGCTTCGGTTCCTAAGACCGCGACTGGTCGGGCGACGACGGCAGCCGGGGGGAACGTCGCCTCCAGGCGGTCCATGGTGTCCACCCCGGCGCTGCCACGCAGCAGCACCACGGACGCCCGGGGCCGCTCGAAGCGCGTGGTGATGACTGCCAACGCGAGACCCGCGGTGACGACCCAGGCTTTTCGTACTTGAGCTCGGCCTTGGCCCTCCTCTCCCGCACGGTGCTCCTTGCCGCGGCGGGCTCCCTCCAGGGAGCGCTGAGGCGCTCGCCTGGATCGGAACCCGCCCCCGCCACCGGAGCGGTGACGGGGGCGGAGCCCGGAAGCCGCTGCCCCCGGGAGCGCCCGGCCCGCTGGGGGCCGCGCGGGGATCAGCAGGCGCCGAGGTCCTGCCAGACACCCCACTCGCCGGTGGTGCCGGGCTCCTCGCCCGTCGTCCACCACTTCGCCTTCCAGGTGTGGCCCTTGTACGAGACCTGCTGCCCGCCCGTGTAGACCGAGCCCGAGGCCCACGGGGCTGCCGTGCACTGGTTGCCGCTGCCGCCCGTGACGGTCAGCGTGTACGTCGCCGAGTGCGCCGCCGACGCGCTCGCGCCGGCGACCACCAGCGTGTACGTGCCGTTGACGGCGGCCGAGGTCGCGGTGACGGTGAGCGTCGAGGTCCCGCCGGCCGTCACCGACGCGGGGCTGAGGGCGGCGGTGACCCCGGCGGGCGCGCCGCTGACGCTCAGCTGCACGGACTGGGCGCTGCCCGCGGTGACCGCGGTCCGGACCGTCGCGGTCGTGGAGACGCCGGCCTTGACCGTGCCCGACGCGGGGGCGGCCGTCAGCGAGAAGTCGTTGCCCGGCGCGGTCGTGCCGCTGGTGAAGGGCGCGAAGATGCGGGAGAAGTCCCAGGTGTTCTGCGCGATGCCGGAGCAGGTGTCCCCGGCGGCGCCGCCCGGGCAGCTGCCGTTGTCACGCTGGAGCGCCCAGAAGGAGATCATGTTGATCCCCTTGGCGACCGCCCAGTCGTACACGTCCTTGGCGTTGGCGAGGGTGAACGTCTCGGCCGGGCCGAAGTCGTCGACGCCGGGCATCTCGGTGATGCCGATCATGCCCCAGAGCTGGGCTGCGGTCTTGGTGGGGTAGAGCTTGGCGAGCTGGTCGTGGAGACCTTGGGCTGCGGTCTTGGTGTCCTGCGCCATGTTGTGGGTGGCGTTGTCGTAGTAGTCGAACGTCATGAGGTTCACGACGTCGACGCGCGCGCCGTTGGCCACCGCGTTCTTGAGCACGGCGAGTCCGTCGGCTGCCGGACCACCCGTCGTCGTCGGCAGGGTGTACGAGATCTCCAGCTTGCGGCCGCTGGCGGCGGCCCAGTCCTGGACCTTCTTGATCGCCTTGTTCCGCCGGTCGATACCGGCGGTGTTGTCCAGCGAGTCGACCTCGATGTCCATGTCGAGCCGGGGGATGTCGTAGGTCGAGACGACCTTCTCGTACACGGCGGCGATCTGGTCGACGTCCGTACAGCTGTCGGCGATCTCGGTGCCGGTGGTGTCGGCCGTGTACCCGCCGAACGACGGGATGACGTCCCCGCCGCGCCCCTGGATCGTCTTGATGTCCGCGCCGAAGGAGGACGCGGCGACGGGCAGCGAGGTGTCGCCGTTCCAGTAGGCGGTGCAGGACCCCTTCGACGCCGTCTGGAGGAACGCCATCGTCAGGTGCTCGGCCCCGGACTGGGCGCTGAGAGCGGCGGGGCTCTCGCCGGTCCACGCCTCGAAGTAGGGCGCGAAGACATGGGCGGGGAGCGGGGTCGCGGCCTGGGCGGGGGAGCCCGCGACGGCGGTGAGGCCCAGAGCGGCCACCGCGGTGGCCACCGCGGTGACGGCGGCACGGAGGGAGCGCATACGTCTCATGGCCATCCAAGGGTGAGGTGGCGTCAACTCAGTTGTGACGCACGGGAGATGCATACGGAATAGCCCTGCGGTCAGAGACATGTCAATGGTCTGTACCAAGGTGAGGACTAGACCAATTGGCCCTGTTTCCCGCTCCGGCCGGTGACGCTCCGCTTCGCGCGCCGCGCACACGCAGGTCAGAGGGGTGCCGCGAGCTCCGCCGCCGGATGACCCACGCGGGGCGGGCCGCCGAACCATCCGCTGCCTGCCCCTACGGAAAGAATGAGCAAAATGCCCGGGCGCCCTCGCTCATCCGCGACGGCACCCGCGAAGTCGCCGAAGGAGCTGTGCCTGCGGATCGCCACGCACACCGCCGCCAGACCGGCGAGGGACATGGCGGCTCCGACGCCCGTCAACTCGGCGAGTGTTCCGAACACGACCGGTCCCACTGCCTGCACGGACGTCAAGCCGGCGGTGAGCAGCCGAACGCCTGGCCCCGCCGGGACTTGCCGGCGCCTGTTCGGGCCGTACTGAGTCTGCTGAGTCTTCCGGGCCGCGCGACCGGCACCGGACGTAGGTGCGTCACCTGACCGGTGCCCTGGGTCACTCGACGGTCGGGGGCCGTGGGGTGGTCGCCGTGGCCGGGGCGGGCTCGCCCTCGGTGTCGATGTGCGGCAGGAGTCGGTCCAGCCAGCGCGGGGTCCACCACGCGTGAGCGGCGAGCAGGGTCATCACGGCCGGGACGAGCAGCAGCCGGACGACGGTCGCGTCGATCAGCACGCTCACGGCGAGGCCGAGTCCGAGCATCTTGACCACGATGTTGTCGCTCACGATGAAGGCGGCGAACACGCTCACCATGATCAGGGCGGCGCAGGTGATCACCCGGGCCGTGATCTCCAGCGCGTGCGCGACGCTCGCCTTGGCGTCGCCGGTGCGCAGCCACGCCTCGTGGACCCGCGACAGCAGGAAGATCTCGTAGTCCATGCTGAGCCCGAAGATGATGGCGAACATCATCATCGGCACGTAGCTCTCAATGGGCACCTTGCCCGCCACGCCGAGCGCGGGTCCTCCCCAGCCCCACTGGAAGACGGCGACGACGACGCCGTAGGAGGCGGCGATGGACAGCACGTTCAGGACCGCCGCCTTGAGCGCCACCAGCAGTCCGCGGAAGACGATCAGGATGATGATGAAGGCGAGCGCCACGACGACGGCGATGATCAGTGGCAGCCGGCTCGCGACGATGTCGCGGAAGTCGACCTGGGCCGCCGTCGTCCCGGTGACGTAGCCCTTGGCGGCGGTACCGGAGACGGCCTGCGGCAGGGTGTCGTCGACGAGGTGGTTGGTCAGGTCGGTGGTCGCCTGGTCCTGGGGCGTCTGCTTCGAGAAGGCGGTGCCCACCAGGACGTCGCCGTCCTCGGTGGGGGTGAGCGGGGTGACGGTGGCGGCGCCCGGCACGTCGGTGAGCGCGTTCTTCGCTTGGGTGGCCAGGGCAGATCGCTGGTCCGACGGCACGTCGGTCTGGTCGATGACCACGGTCAGCGGTCCGTTCGAACCGGGCCCGAAGGCGTCCGACATGATGTCGAAGGCCCGCCGGTCCGTGAAGGACTTCGGGTCCGCGCCGTCGCCGATGTGCCCGAGCTGGATGGAGAGCAGCGGGATCGCCAGCACCACAACCGTGATCACGCCGCCCGTGAGGAACCACCAGGGGTGGCGCTCGACCCGCTGGGCGTAGCGGTGCCAGGTGCCGTGCGCGGCTTGCCCGGGTCGGGCGTCCGTCTCGGCGATCGGTGTGCGGAGGTGGAGGCGGTCGATGCGCCGGCCGATCAGCCCCAGCAGGGCGGGCACGATCGTGAGGGCGCCCGCCACCGCCGAGACGACCGTGACCGCCGCGGCGAGGCCCAGTTTGCTGATGAAGGAGACGCCGGAGACGGAGAGGCCGGCCAGGGCGATGATGACGGTGCAGCCCGAGACGAGGACGGCCCGGCCGCTGGTCGCGGTCGCCCGTCCGGCCGCATGGACCGGGTCCAGGCCGTCGAAGAGGTTCTGCCGGTGCCGCGTGATCAGGAACAGGGCGTAGTCGATGCCGACGCCGATCCCGATCATGGTGGCGAGGGTCGGTGAGACGGTCGCGAAGGTGAACGCGGCGGCCAGCAGGCCCAGGCAGGCCAGGCCGCCGATCACGCTGATCAGCGCGGTCACCAGGGGCAGGCCGGCCGCGAGCACGCTGCCGAAGCCGACGAGCAGGACGACGATCGCCACCGCGAAGCCGATCGCCTCGCTGATCCGGTCGTTGGCCGCGGGCCGCGCCAGTTCGCCCAGCGGGCCGCCGTACTCGACGTCGACGTCCGCCGACCGCAGCGGCTGCACGGCGCTGTCGACCCCGTGCAGGTAGTCGCTGCCGAGCGTCGAGGGCTGCACGTCGAAGCGGACGGTGATGTACGCCGTCTTCCCGTCGTCGGAGAGCGGCCCGACGTTCGGCTGCTGTGACGATCCGGTGGAGGGCTGCGAGCCGGGCGGCGGCAGGGGGTTCTGCGCGGACAGCACGTGGGGAAGTTTCTGCAGCTCGGCGACGGTCTGGCTCATCTGGGAGTTCAGCGACGTGAGCGGCTTCTGTGTGTCCCGCAGGACGATCTGGCTGCTGTAGCCGCCGGCCGCGGGGTCGTGCTCCTTGAGGACGTCCACGCCCTTCGTGGACTGCGCGCCGGGGAGGGTGAAGTCGTCCGAGTACTCTCCGCCGAACGAGCGATTCAGCACCTGCAACGCTGCCAGCACCACCAGCCAGGCCACGATCACGAGGACGAAGTGCCGGGCGCACCACTCGCCGATCCTCCGCAGCACTCCGGGCTTGTCCCGACCGCCCCGCGACGGGCTCCGTGTCGCCGGCATGCGCTGCTCCTGGGGGAAGACGGTCTCCGACGCCCCCATTGAACGACGGGACCGCCGCGGGGGCCCGGCGAGAGGGCGGGCGGGCCGGCCGATGCGGCGAGTCCCGGCGAGGCCGTGCGCGTCGACGGGGAGGACCACCGGAACGACCGTCCGGGTGACACGACGAGGGCCCGGCTGCCCACCGCTCGCCCTTGTGCACCCCCGGCTCGGTCACCGCCGCGGATCCGCGCTGCGATGGGTCAGCCGGCCCACCTCCACGCGTCCACCTCCGGAAGGTCGGTGCCGTGGCTGCGTATCCACGCGGTGTGGCGGTGGCGGGTCCCGGTCCACGCGCGGCGGGCCCGGGCGGTGTCGGGAGGCCGGCGCACGGCGTGCGTGAGGGCGTCCAGGGCCAGGCGGTAGCGGTCGAGGTCGTTGCGGACAAGCATGTCGAAGGGTGTCGTGGTGGTGCCCTCCTCCCGATAGCCGCGAACGTGGAAGTCCGCTCGGGCGGCGCGTCCGTGGACCAGGTGATGGATGAGTGCGGGGTAGCCGTGGTGGGCGAAGACCACGGGGGTCTCCGCGGGGAACAGGTTCGTGAACTCCTCGTCGGTCAGGCCGTCGGGGTGCTCGCCCGGCGGCAGCAGGCGGGCCAGGTCGACGACGTTGACGACACGGACCGACAACCCTGGTGTCTCGGTGCGCAGCAGTTGTGCGGCGGCCAGGACCTCCTTGGTCGGCACCTCGCCGGCGCAGCCCAGGACGATGTCCGGGGCCCGGCCGGGCTCCTCCGTTCCGGCCCACCGCCAGATCCCCGCGCCTCGGGCGCAGTGCGCGCGGGCGTCGTCGAGGGAGAGCCAGTCGAAGCCGGGGTGCTTACTGGCGATGATCACGTTGACCTGGTCGCGGGTGGTCAGGGCGTGGTCGGCGGTGACGAGGAGGGTGTTGGTGTCAGGGGGCAGGTGGACGCGGACCACCTCGGGGGCCTTGCTGAGGATGTGGTCCGGGAAGCCGGGGTCCTGGTGGGAGAAGCCGTTGCTGTCCTGCCGCCACACGTGCGAGGTCAGCAGGTAGTTGAAGGACGCGACGGGGTGGCGCCAGGGCAGGCGGCGCGCGGTGCGCAGCCATTTGACGTGCTGGGCCGCCATGGAGTCGACGATGCGGATGAACGCCTCGTAGGAGACGAAGACGCCGTGGCGGCCCGTCAGGAGATAGCCTTCCAGCCAGCCTTGGCAGGTGTGTTCGGAGAGGATCTCCATGACGCGGCCGTGCCGGGACAGTTCCTCGTCGGTCGGCCGCTCGCCTCCCTGCCAGGCCCTGCCGGAGCCGGCGTAGACGGCTTCGAGTTTGTTCGACGCTGTCTCGTCAGGTCCCACCAGCCGGAACGTGCGCTCCCGCGCGGTGGCCTCCATGAGGGCGGTGAAGTAGCCGCCGAGCACGCGGGTGGCCTCGTGGGAGGTGCGGCCGGGTGCGCTGACCGGAACGGCGTGCTCTTCCAGCGAGGGCAGCGGCAGTGGTCGCAGGAGAGCGCCGGCGTTGGCGTGCCGGCCTGCGCCGAGACGCAACTCGCCTGTGGGGACAGGGGCGAGAACGGCCGGGCGGGGCCGTCCTCGTTCGTCGAAGAGCTCGGCCGGACGGTAGGAGCGCATCCACGCTTCGAGTTGGCGCCGCTGTTCCGGGTCGTCGCGGACGTCGGAGAGCGGGACCTGGTGCGAGCGCCAGGTGTCCTGGACTGGCCCGTCGGGTCCGTGGGTGGGGCCGGTCCAGCCCTTGGGGGTGCGCAGGACGATGAGCGGCCAGGGACGGCGCGGGACATCCTCGCCGAGACGGGCCTCGCGCTGGACGGTGTCGATGAGGTCGAGGGCGGTGTCCATGGCTCGGGCCATCAGGTCGTGGACGCGGCTCGTGTCGTCGGTGTCGACGTAGAGCGGCTGATGGCCGAAGCCTCTCAGCATGGCGTCGAGTTCCTCGGCGGGGAGCCGGGCGAGCAGTGTCGGGTTGGCGATCTTGTAGCCGTTGAGGTGGAGAATGGGCAGGACGGCGCCGTCGTGCCGGGCGTCGAGGAACTTGTTGGAGTGCCAGGACGCCGCGAGCGGGCCGGTCTCCGCCTCGCCGTCGCCGATGACGCAGGCGACGAGCAGCCCCGGGTTGTCGAACGCGGCGCCGTAGGCGTGCGCGAGCGCATAGCCGAGTTCGCCGCCTTCGTGGATGGAGCCGGGTGTCTCGGGCGCGACGTGGCTGGGCACGCCGCCGGGGAAGGAGAACTGCCGGAAGAGCCGCCGCATCCCCGCCGCGTCGCGGCCGACTTCCGGATAGACCTCCGTGTACGTGCCGTCCAGCCAGGAGTTGGCGAGGACGGCCGGTGCGCCGTGCCCCGGCCCCCACACGCATAAGGTCTCCCTGCGGCGGGCGGTGATGACGCGGTTCAGGTGGGTGTGGATCAAGTTCAGGCCCGGTGAGGTACCCCAATGACCGTTGAGGCGAGGCTTGATGTGCTCCGGCCGCAGCGGTTCGGTCAGGAGCGGGTTGGCCAGGAGGTGGATCTGGCCGACGGCGAGGTAGTTGGCCGCCCGCCAGTGGGCGTCGAGCGCGGCGGTTTCGGCCTGGTCCAGATAGCTCTCCGGACCCGTGCTGTGTGTCATGTGAGTTCCTCGTGGGGCTGGGGTGGTCGCGTGTCGGGGCGCGACCGAGAGCAGCGGAAGGGACCCGGGGAGCCGGGAGTCCGTGAAAGGGGGGCCGGCGCATCGGAGAGCCGGAAGGTGAGGGATCGACGGCCGAGGCCTTCATGGGGGGCGGGTCTCGTGACCTGTTTCCCGTGTCCGGGCGGCAGTTGGGGCGCCGGCCCGGGCCCTTCAGTGTGAGCACGGAAAGCGCGACCTGGTCAAGAGGCTTGAGAAGCCGATAATGCAATATACGTTCCACTATAAGAACAAATAGACGACAATCCATTTTTTCGCTGACACTTTCGTGTGACGCGGGTTTCCGTCCCATGAAAGCTGCGGAACCTACGAGAAGTGACCCCCACTCCCTCACTACCAGCGGGAATACGCGTCTGCCTCTTTGATCTCGACGGTGTGGTGACCAAGACCGATGTCCAGCACCGGCAGTGCTGGAAACGGACGTTCGACCCGTTCCTCGCCGGTCTCGAACAAGAAGACCAGCCCCCGTTCACCCTCACCGACTACCTGCGGCACGTGGACGGGCTCCCCCGTCACGACGCCGTACGCCGATTCCTCGGCTCCCGCGGCCAGTTCCTGCGGCCCGGCTCCCCCGGCGATCCGCCCGACGCCCGGACGGTCCACGGACTGGCCAACCGCAAGGACGCACTGCTCTGCGCATGTCTCGCCGAGGAGTTCGTCGAGCCCTACCCCGGCACCGTGCGGTTCATCGAGGCGGTCCGTGCCGCCGGGATGTCCACCGCCATCGTCTCCGCCAGCTCACACTGCGCCCAAGTGCTCGACGCCTCCGCACTGAGCGGCCTGTTCGACCTGCGGGTCGACGGACGTACCGCCCGTGCGGAGAGCCTGCACGGCAAGCCCTCCCCCGACTCCTACCTGCACGCCGCCTCGACCCTGCGGGTCACACCGCAGCAGGCGGCGGTGTTCGAGGACGGCCCCAGCGGACTCCGGGCCGCCGTCCGGGGCGGGTTCGGCTTCGTCGTCGCCGTCGACCGGTGCGACGAAGCCGCCGTCCTGCGGGAGGAGGAGCCCGATCTCCTCGTGCACGACCTTGCCGAACTCCTGCTGCCGCCCGTCGCGCTCGGCGCCCCGCACGCGACGAACCGCACCCCGGACCCGGGAACGGCGCCCGACCCACCCCGCACCCCCCGCCCGGAGGCTCTCCCGTGACCGAAGGCATCCCGTACGCAGCAGAGTTGATACCCGCCCAGGCGGCCGGCCCCAGCCGCGAGGTTCCCGCCGATCCCGACTGGACCTGGTCCTTCCCCGGTCGCGAGGACCCGGACTGCGAAGGCTGGCGCGAGACCCTGTGCACCCTGGGCAACGGCCTGTTCGCCACCCGCGGCGCACATATCGACACGGCCGCCGACGACGTCCACTACCCGGGCACCTACGCCGCCGGCTGCTTCAACCGCACCCGCAGCGTCGTGGACGCCCGCCCGGTCGTCACCGAGAGCATCGTCAACCTGCCCAACTGGCTTCCCCTGCGCTGCTCCGTCCTCACCCCTGAGCCGCACGGCCCTCCGCGCGACCTGAACCACCGCGCGGCCAGGGTCCTCGCCCACCACTACGCCCTCGACCTCAGGCACGGCCTGCTGCGCCGCACGTACCGCATCGAGGACGAGGACGGCAGACGCACCCGGCTGGAGGAGATCCGCCTGGTGCACATGGCCGATCCGCACCTCGCAGCGATCCGGCTGACCGTCACCGCCGAGAACTGGTCGGGCACCCTCTCCGTCGCGGCGGAACTGGACGGCACCGTCTCCAACTCCCAGGTGGACCGCTACCGGGCGCTCGGCGGGCAGCAGCTGACCGGACTCGACACCGGAGTGGACCGGGGCACGGCCTGGCTCACCTGCCACACCACGGACACTCTCATCGCCGTCGCCCTGGCCTCCCGGCTGCACGTGGACGTCCCGGGGTCCGCCGGGGTCCGCGCACTTCGGCACGGGCGGTGCCCGGGCCGCATCACCACCACCACGACCTGCCCCCTCTCTCCCGGGCAGAGCGCTGTCATCGACAAGACGGTGGCCCTGCGCACCGCCCGGCTTCTTGCCACCGACCATCTGCGGGCCCTCACTGTCTCCCACGCCGAGGGAGCGGCGCCGTTCCCCCTGCTCCTGGCCGCCCACCAGACCGCCTGGGAACGGCTGTGGCGCCGCGTTCCGCACGACGACCCGCCGGCCGACCGGTTGCGCCTGCGGCTGTGCCGTTTCCACCTGCTCCAGGTCATGTCGCCGCACAGCCGCGTCCGCGACACTGGGGTGCCCGCGCGCGGGCTGAGCGGTGAGGAGTACCACGGCCGGGTCTTCTGGGACGAGTTACCCGTCATCACCTGGCTCAGCCGGTATTTCCCCAACACCGCCAAGTCCGCCCTCGACTACCGGCACCGGCGCCTCCCGGCCGCCTGCCGCGCCGCCGCCGCCCACGGGCTGCCCGGCGCCCTGTACCCGTGGCAGAGCGGCCACGACGGCGACGAGACGACGGTGCCGGTGGTCCTCAACCCGCTGAGCGAGCGCTGGTCCCCGGACCACACCGCCCTCCAGCGGCACATCGGCGTCGCGCTCACCCACACCGTCCACACCTACGCGGCCACCACCGGGGACCTCGACCACCTGCACGGGCGCGGCGCGGAGATGATCCTGCAGGTGGCCCGGTACTTCGCCGCCGCGGCTCGGCACTCCCCCGCGGACGACCGCTACCACCTGCACCGGGTCATGGGCCCCGACGAGTTCCACGACCAGTACCCGCAGGCGGCCGAGCCCGGGCTGACCGACAACGCCTACACCAACATCCTCGTCTCCCACACCCTCGCCCGCGCCGGCCGGCTGTGGCGCCGGCTGCCCGGCCCGCGCCGCCGCGAGCTGCGCGCCGCGCTGGGGCTGACCGACGACGAGCTGGGTCACTGGGACACGGTCGCGCACCGTCTCGCGGTCCCCTTCCACTCCGGCGTGATCAGCCAGTTCGCCCGGTACGAGGAGCTGGCGCCGTTCCCCTGGGACCGGTACGGCGACCGTGGCGCCCTGCGCCGCCTCGACCAACTGCTGGAGCGGGAGGGCGACCACCCGCGCAACTATCAGGTGACGAAGCAGCCCGACACCCTGATGCTCGGCTACCTGTTCTCCCCCGACGAGATCCTCACGGCGCTGGCGCGCCTGGGATACGCCACCGGGGACCGGCTCTGGGTCCGCACGGTGGACTACTACCTGGAGCGGACCACCCACGGCTCGACGCTGAGCGCGCCCGTCCACGCCCATGTACTGGGGGCCGTCGGCCATCCGGAAGCAGAACGTTTCCGCCGCCGCGCCCTCGCGGTCGACGCCCAGCCCGCCGACACCACCGCCCGCGGGCTCCACCTCGGGGCGATGGCCGCCGCACTGCTGCTGCCGCCCTCCCACACCACGTAGTCCTGACGAGTCGTCACACCTACCGGAGGCACCCTGTGTTCATCCTGCTCAACACCTACACCGCCCCGCTGGAGCGGATCGACGAACTGCTCCCCGAGCACCGCGCCTGGGTGACCGAGCACTTCACCGCCGGCGACTTCTTCATCGGTGGCCGCCGTGAGCCGCGGACCGGCGGGTTCGTCATCGCCTTCGGCGACGACCGGGAGCGGATCGACGCGATCCTCGCCCAGGACCCGCTGGTCCATCACGGCGTCGTCGAGTGGCACGTCGACGAGGTCGAGGTCCAGCTCTCCGGCGACGAGGCGATCCGCGCCGCCCTGGCCGCCCACGACACCCCCACCGACGTCCCCGAGTCCTGACACCTGCCGGCCCCGGCGTCCCCACCGAAAGGAAGCACCTGTGAGCAGCCCGGACGACAGCTCCACCACCAGCGTGACCATCACCGTCAACGGCGAGCAGAACCATCTGACCGGCCCGATCACCGTCGCGGACTACCTCGACCAGCAGGGGTACGACCCGCAGGGCGTCTCCGTCGCCATCAACGGTGACGTCGTGCCCGGTGACGCATGGGCGAACCGTTCGCTGACCGACGGACTCGATCTGAACATCGTCACCCTCACCCCCGGAGGCTGAACATGCCCGATCCGACCGACACCTGGACGCTGGGGGACGTGACCCTCACCTCGCGCCTGATGCTCGCCATCCCGGAGGACGCCGACATCACACAGCTCGCGGACGTCACCCGGGCATCGGGCCTCCAGAGCGCCACGATCAAGACCACGCCCGCTGCCCCGGGCCCCCTCCAGGACGCCGTGGACATCCTGCGCGACCAGGGGGTCCACATCCTGCCCAACACCGCGGACTGCCAGGACGCACGGGCGGCGGTCACCGCCGCGCATCACGGCGCAGAGATCGTCGGCAAGCCCTGGGTGAAGCTCATCCTCACCCGCGACCGCGAGTACATGGTGCCCAACCCCCGCGAGGTCGTCGCCGCCGCCACCCAGCTCATCAGCGACGGCTTCGACGTCTACCCGCTCATCACCGACGACCCCGGGCTCGCCGTCGAGCTGGAGGACCTCGGCTGCGCGGGCATCGTCCCGCAGGGTTCACCCGTCGGGTCGGGACAGGGCATCGCCAACCCCCTGAAGTTCGAGATCATGGTCGACCGCGTCACCGCGCCCGTCATCATCGGCGCGGGCATCGGCACCGTCGCCCACGCCTGCCAGGCCATGGAACTCGGCTGCACCGCGGTGGCCTCCGCACAGGTCATCCTCCGGGCCCCCGACCAGGTGGCGGCGGCCCGCGCCCTGTCCACCGCGATCGAGGCGGGCCGGGCGTCCTATCTCGCCAGGCAGGCCCGGAAGCAGCCGGCTGCGTAGCGAGGTACAGCGGTACGTCCCAGTCAGCCAGGGGTTGCGTGCGGCCCAGAACGCAGGGCCGCACGATCGCCCCTCCTACCGGTGAGAGCAGCCCCTCTCCGCCCGAGCGGCACGGGAGGGGCCCGAGAAGACCGTACGCGCGTGCGGGGGTGTCCGGCTCAGCCTTCTGGTGTGCCAGCCAGTGAGCGGCCGCCGTGGTCATCAGCCGGACGCCGGTCTCCACCGACGGTCCGGCCAGTGGCGCGAAGTGGCCCGAGGACGAGCCGGGGACGCCGGTCGGCGGTGACGCGAGCCGGGCGCACATGCCCAGCAGGGCGGTGACGTGGACGGCGTGGCCGCACGCGTGCGTCACCGGCACCTCGCGGCCGTCGCCGGTGACGGCCGTCACCGGCACCTCGCCCGCCGTCACCGTGGAGGCGTAGGGCAGGCCTGTCTCCTCCTTGACCGGTAGCGCGTCCATGTCGGCACGGAGCGCCACACCTCGGCACCTGCCCCGGTGAGCGTCCGCGCTGACCGCCGACCCGGACGGGCAGCGCGGGCACGACTGTGGGCGGCGAGTCCGTACGGCGCCGAACAGCCCGTCAGCGCCGTGTGCCTGAGCACCCTCGTCCGGGTGTTTCACCGGGGCGGGCGCAGCCGCCTCCGCGTGTTCTGGGGAAAGGCGAGACATGAGCTATGTCCAAGAGTTCCTGACGCGCGCGACCGGCCCCTGGGCGCAGCGCGAAGCAGTGGTCCACGGCGGGGTGCGGCTCACGCACGGGGAGCTGGCCGACCGGGTCCTCGGTCTGGCGGCGCAGGTGGCGTCGCGGCGTGGGACGGCTGCTGTGCTGGCCCGCAACCAAGTGGAGCCGTTACTGGTGCATCTCGCCTGCCATGTCGTGGGGCGCCCGGTCGCACACGTGGCACGCGACGCGGCGCGTGCCGTCCAGGAGTCCTTCCTGCGTGAGTGCCAGGCGGTGGAACTGTTCGCCGACGCGCGGGAGACGGGCGCGGCGCGGGCGCTCACCGACCAGGTCGCCGGAGTACGCCCGGTACCGCTCACCGGCATCGCCTCGGGGGTGTACGGGGGCACTGGCGGCGAGGTGCGTACCTCGTTGTCGCCGGCCCCTGCTTCCTCGGTCCGTACGTTGTTGTGCACCGGGGGGAGTACGGGTGTGCCCAAGGGGGTGGCTCATACCCACGCCCTCTACGAGGCGTTGTCCGGTCTGGGTGACGACCGGTCGGCGGGGAGCGCCCCGCGGTTCCTGGTGTTCGGCGACATGTCCCACCTCAGCTGGTTCCTCGCCTTGCCCGCCCTGCTGTCGGGAGGGGCTCTCGTCCTGCACGAAGGGTTCGACGCGGCCGCGTGTCTGCGGCTCGTGCCCGCGGAGCGCATCACTCACCTCGCCCTCATCCCGCCGCAGTTGTCGAAGCTGCTCGACCACCCCGGCGCCGCCGGAACCGACTGGTCCAGCCTGCGCTGCGTCACCTATGGGGCGGCGCCCGCGGCCCGTCACCGGGTGCACCAGGCGCTGGCGCTGTTCGGGCCCGTACTGCAGCAGGTCTACGGGCTCACCGAGTGCGGTCCGGTCAGCCTCCTGTCGGGCGAGGACCACGCGCGCGGTGGCCCCGCCCTCCTGGCCTCGGCGGGGCGCCCCGTCCCCGGCGTCGAGATCGCCGTGAGAGACGCCGGCAACCAACGGGTGCCGCGCGGCGAGACGGGCGACGTATGGGTGAAGACCCCCGCGATGATGGCCGGCTATCTCGACCCGGCACGCGGCGGTGGCCAGCCGGTCCAGGACGGCTGGCTGCGGACAGGAGATCTGGGACGCCTCGACGCCGACGGCTTCCTGACCCTGTGCGGGCGCGCCAAGGACCTGATCACGCACCACGCCACCGGCACGCATGTCTATCCCCAGGTCATCGAAGCGGCGCTGCACCAGCATGCCGCGGTGCGCGAAGCCGCCGTCTTCGGTGTCCCCCACCCTCATGTCGACGGCGAGTGCGTGCATGCCGCCGTCACCCTCGCCTCCGCCGCCGTCGACGAGCAGGCCCTGCGCGCTCACGTCCACGCTGCGCTGGGCCAGGATCATCTGGTTCCCGATGTGATCGACATCGTCACGGACCTCCCCCTCACCCCGGTAGGGAAGATCGACAAACAGGCTCTGCGCGAGCGGCACGGCCACCGCGGGAGTCGCGGGGATGGTGCGGCCGGGCCTCATGAGGGGCGCGGGCCGCGGGCCGCCGAGTGACAGTCAGGGGCGCGGCAGGGTGTCAAGGTGAAAGCGGAGTCCTGGCGAGCGCGGCAGCGTGTGTGCTGGCGCGCCCGCCCGGAGCCTTCGATCCGTCAGGACGACACCAGGACTACAGGTATTTGTCAGAACTCGAAGACGGCAGACGCCTCGGCGCCCTTGACGCACTCATTGGCGAAGGTGCGCTCGTGCGTGACGCGGGTTCCGCGCCAGACTCCCTGGGCGGTGACGGCCTGCCGTGGCGAGGCCGGCCTACGCTCTCCGCCTCCGCCGTCGTGACGGGCGCGGCGAGGTGAATTCCTCTGTCGCCGTGGGCTGACAACCGTGTCGAGCCTCTGAAGTCAGAGCATGGACGTCAGTCGGGCGCGGTGCGCCGGGCCGGGGCGCTCACCCGGGCAGAGAGCTCGGCTGCCGGGCTGAGGCGCGGAACGTGCGGAGTCCGTGAGCGCGACGGCGGTCAGGATTTGGCCATCCTGGGCCGGGAGGCCGCCCGCGTCCCCCGGGCCGGCGGTCCGTCCCCGCGTCCTTCCGGGACGCTGTCACCGGTGGAGCGCTTGACCAGGAGCATGCCAACGGCATACCTCATTCGTCACACCCGTCCCCCACAACTCACGCTTCTCGCGGGTCGCGCCGCAAGGCCCGCTTCCCTTTTCCGGGAGCCCGGAACTGCCGGCCTGCCTCCGTCCCCACGTGCATTCCAGCCAACCGCGCCGCCACCTTGTAGCCCGTTCGAACGGCTGGCTACGATCCCGCTCGTTTCGATTTCGTTTTCTTCACAAGCTGCACGAATACTTCATCGACGCGGGGGAGATCGTGGAGTCGTCCACGCAGGCGGGAGCCGTGGATCCGCGCGACGGATTACCCGGGCCCCGGTCGCTCCGGGGCCGCCGCGGCTCCTCCGGTTCCGGGCACTCGACGTCTGCCCGGGACTTCCGGCTCTTCTGGTGGGCCAACGCCGTCGACGCGCTCGGTACCCAGGCGTCCGGCGCCGTCCTCCCGCTGTTGCTCCTCGGGCTCGGCCACTCGCCGCGCACCGCGGGGCTGGTCGCCGGGCTCTCGCTGGCGGCGGGTCTGCTGCTGGGGCCGCTCGCGGCCGTGCCCGCCGACCGCGGGGCGCGTAAGACGATCATGTTCTGGTCCGCCGCGGTCGCCGCGGTCGCCATGGGGTCCGTCGCCGTGGCCCTGGTCGCCGGGCAGCTGACGCTTCCTCACCTCGTGGCCGCCGTTCTCGTCGAACGGTTCGCCACCGCCTGTCACGACGCCGCGTCGCGGGGCACCGTCGCGCTGGTCTGCCCGCCCGACGAGCAGCCGCGCGCCGTGGCCCGGCTCGCCGCCGCCGACCAGGGCGCGCTCGTCCTCGGCCCGGCCCTCGGTGGCGCCGCCTACCAGCTCTTCCGGGTCCTGCCCTTCGCGGCCGACGCCCTGTCGTACGCCGTCGTCGCCGGCTGCGTCCGGGCCATGCGTACGGATCTGAAGGCGGCGGCGGCTCCGGCGGGCGAGGGGCTGTGGCGTGCCGTCGCCGCCGGGCTGCGGTTGGTGCGGCGGCGGCCGTTGCTGCGGCTCGTGCTGATCTGGGTCGCGCTCGTGAACGGAGTGGCCGCGACGCTGTACTACTCCGCGGTGTTCGTGCTGCAGCGTTCCGGCAGTGGCGCGCTGCCGCTCGGTCTCGTCCTGGCCGTCACCGGCGCCACGGGCCTGGCCGGGTCCCTCGCCGCTCCGAAGGCCGCCGCTCGCTTCGGCGCGGCTCGCACCCTCACCGCCGTCACCTGGCTCCTCGCCCCGCTGACGGCGGCCCTCGCTCTCGCCGACGGGCCGTGGACCTACGGGGCACTGCTCGGCGCGATCGGCCTCCTCGTGCCGCTGCCCGCCGTCGTCCTCCAGGCCCGCGCCCTGTTGACGACCGAACCCGAGTTGCAGGCCCGGGTCGGCGCCGTCATCGCCACCGCGTCCGGCGCCACCGCCGCCCTCGCTCCGGTCCTGGCCGGTCTGTTCGCCGGTCAGGTGCGTTCCGCCGGGCCGGCGCTCGGGTGTGCCGCTCTCCTCGTCCTGCTCGCCGCGTACACCACCAGGCGCGCCGCCCTCACGGAGGCCGCCGCGTGAGCCGCTTTCAGGTGTTCCGCGCCGCACTGCCCGAAGTGTGCGCCACCGATCCGCACCGCATGGTCTTCACTGCCGACGCCGAGGGCCGCTGCGAGGTGTTCACCTGGGACGCCGCGTCCCGGCGCGCCCGCCGTGTGACCGACCGCCCCGGTGGCACCCTGCACGGCGCGATCGACGCGGACGCGCACGTGTGGTGGTTCGCCGAGGACGTCCGGGGAGTCGGTCACTGGCGGTTCCAGCCGTTCGACGGCGGCCCGGACCGGCCCGGTCTCACGGGCGTCCCGGACGGCACCGCCCGCGGCCTCGCCGTCACCGCCGACGCGACGGTCGCCGTCGGCATCGGGTGCGGCGACCACACCGTGATCCAGCTGGGTACGCGTGGGGGTCCGGGCCGCCAGGTGATACGTGTGCACGGTTCCGCCTCGCTCGCCGGGCTCGCCCCGCGCGGCGACCTGCTCGCCCTCGCCCGCACCGCCGAGGCACCCCGCGCGGTCACCCTGCTCGCCCCCGACGGCGCCGAGGTCGCGGCCCTCCCCGGCGACGGCCGCCACGGCAGGCTCTGGGCGCTCGGCTTCGGCCCCGCCCGGGACGGCCGGGCCACACTGCTGCTCGTCCGCGAGCGCGACGAGCGCTACGTACTCGCCACCTGGACCGCCGCCGCGGGCCTGGTCACCCATGACTGGTGCGCCCTGGACACCCAGTTCACCGCCTGCTGGTACCCGGACGGTGACGCCGTGCTGATCCGGCAGGACCGGCACGGCCGCTCCCTGCTCCGCCGCGCCGACCTCGCCCGCCGCGCCCTGGACCTCGTACCGACTCCGCCCGGCACGCTCCTGGACGCGGCCCCGCGGCCCGGGGGCGACCTGCACGCGCTCTGGACGGACACGGCGCACCCGCCGCGTATGACGTCCACGGCCGGGACGCCGCTGCCGCCGCTCGGCACCATCGACGGACGTGTGCCCGGCACTCTGCGCGATGTCCACACGCCCGGGGCGGACGGGCCGGTGCACACGTTGCTCAGCCTGCCCGAGGCCGCGCCCGGGCCATATCCGGCCGTGTTCCTCGTGCACGGCGGCCCCGCCGACCACGACCGCGACGCCTACGACGGCACCGTGCACTCCCTGGTCGCCTCGGGCTTCGCCGTGGCCCGCGTCAACTACCGCGGCTCCACCGGATACGGCCCGAGCTGGCAGCGGGCGTACCGCGACGGTGTCGGGCACACCCAGGTCGCCGACCTCGCGGCCGTCCGCGCCGACCTCGTGGCACGCGGCCTGATCCGCGCGGACGCCACCGGGTTGTGGGGCACCTCCTGGGGCGGCTACCTGGTCCTGCTCGCGCTGGGCACCCGGCCCGGGCTCTGGCAGGCGGGCGTCGCCGTCAAACCCGTGGCCGACTATGCCGCCGCGCATGCCGCTGCCACCCCTGCCCTCCGGGCGCTGGACGAGCGGCTGTTCGGCGGTACACCGGCACATGTCCCGGAACGTTACGCACACAGCTCACCGATCCGCTACGCCGCGCACGTACGCGACCCGCTCCTGGTGGTCGCCGCCACGCACGACATCAAGTGCCCACCGCAGCAGGTCCGTTCCTACCTCGCCGCTCTCGACGCGGCCGGCGCCCCGCACGAGGCGCTGTGGCTCGCGTCCGGGCACGACGGCTACGACGGCGGCGATCACGTACATGTGCTGCGCCGCGCGGTGCGCTTCCTCGACCGCGCGCTCCGGCACGGCACCCGCGCCACCCCACCCCCCAGTCGCCCCGCTCCGGCAGGAGAGGGGTCAGTGCACCATCCCGTCGAACACTGACACGACAGCGAAGGAGAGAACCATGCAGAAGGACATCATCCACAACGACCCGTTGGCCGAGGACGAGACGAACCGCAAGCCGAGCGTCGGCATCACGGTCACCGTCCCGTTCCGCAACGCCGAGGACGGCGACGACACCGTCGAGGACTGATCCTCACCGGCCGGCCCCGGGTCACCCCGGGGCCGGTCGGGCCGCACCGGCGCCGCCCGTGCCGCCGCCGGTCACCGCCGCCGCCCGCACCATCACCCGCACCACCGCCCGCCCGCATCACGTCAGGAGAGAAGCGCCCATGCGCGTACTGCTGGTCAACATGCCCTGGTCGCCCATCGACCTGCCGTCCCTCGCCCTGGGCATCCTCAAACGAAGCGTCGACGAGCGCGTGCCCGGTGCCACCGCCGACGTGCTGCACGCCAACCTGATGTTCACCGACTGGATCACGGAGCGCACCGAGTTCACCGGCGAGGACTACGAGTACTACGCCCTCTCCTCGTACTTCATGGGCTGCGGCGACTGGGTGTTCTCCTCCGCCCTGTATGACGACCCGGCCTGGCGCGAGGAGGAGTTCGTCGCCACCATGACCGGCAAGCTCAAGTCCGCGCGGATGAAGATGACGCGTGAACTGCACCGCATCGCACCGGAGTTCGTCGAGGACATCGCCCAGCAGATCGTCGCGGCGAACCCCGACGTCGTCGGGTTCACCTCGACCTTCCAGCAGAACACCGCCGCGCTCGCCGCCGCCCGCCGTGTCAAGCAGCTGGCCCCGCACATCGTGACCGTCATGGGCGGCGCCAACTGCGACGGTGAGCAAGGCGCCACCGTGCACCGCAACTTCCCCTTCGTCGACCACGTGGTACGAGGCGAGGGCGAGGCCGCCTTCCCCGATCTTCTCGGCGCGCTCGCGGCGGACGGCCCGCTCGACGGCATCCCCGGCCTGTGCCACCGCGATGCGCACGGGACGAGCGTCGCCAACCCGATGGCGACGCGCCCGCTGCCGCCCGCCGCGATCCTGCCGCCCGACTACAGCGGCTACTTCGAGCGGCTCGCCGCGTCCGTCGCCCGCAACTGGGTCGAGCCGAAACTCGTGGTCGAGGGGGCGCGCGGCTGCTGGTGGGGGGAGAAGCACCACTGCACCTTCTGCGGGCTCAACGGCTCCTTCATGGAGTTCCGCTCCAAGAGCCCCGACACCTTCTACGCGGAGATCATGGAACTGGCCCGCAGACACCGCGTCCTCGACATGTATGTCGTCGACAACATCCTCGACATGCGCTACCTGACCACCGTGCTGCCCCGCATCATCGACAGCGGCTACGACCTGCGCCTGCACATCGAGATCAAGGCCAACATGAAACGCAGCCAGCTGCGCACGCTCGCCGACGCCGGGCTCATCTACGTACAGCCCGGCATCGAGAGTCTCAACAGCCGGGTCCTGGACCTCATGGACAAGGGTGTCAGCGGCTGCCAGAACGTGCGCATGCTGCGCGACGGCGCCGAGACCGGGCTCTCCGTCGCCTGGAACTACCTGCACGGGTTCCCCGGGGAGAGCGCCGAGGACTACGACCCGGTCATCGCCCAGATACCCGCCCTGGAACACCTGGACCCGCCGGTCGACCTGTCCGCCCGTATCGCCATCGAACGCTTCAGCCCCTACTTCGAGCGCCCCGAGCTGGGCTTCACCGGTCTGCGGCCCGAAGCGCACTACCGCTTCACCTACGATCTGCCCGAGGAGGAGCTGTACGGCATGGCGTACGTCTTCGAGGCGCCCGCCCGCGGCATCGGCGAACCCACCGTCAGCGCCCTCAACGACGCCCTGGCCGCGTGGAAGAAGCACCACACGGACGCCCGCCTCACCCATGACGACCACGGGGACCGCATCGTCCTGGTCAGTCGGCGCCGGACCTTCGACTGGCGGGTGAAGGAGCTGACCGACCCCTTCGAACTCGCCCTCTTCCGCCTCCTAGACCAGCCGCACAGCGTGCAGGCGCTCACCCGCAAGGCCGCGGCGCGCGTCCCGGGCGCGGCGCGCGGCGAGGAGGCGGTCCGGCAGCTCCTCGACTCCTGGCTCGCCCTCGGCATCGTCTTCGCCGACGCCGGTCAGTACGTGCACATCGCCCCTGCCGCCGTCAACGAGGACCTGCTGCGCCTGGACTTCATGCGGCACATCCACACCGCGGACTCCCCGGACGGGGCCGCCGTCCCCGAGCCGGCCTGACCGTCCCCCGTCCCGCATCACGGCGCTTCGCCGCACTCCGCATCACTTCGCCTCGCCTCGCTTCGAAGGAGCACGATGACCGCCACTCTCACCGCGCCGACGGTCCTCGCCTGGCGCGACTACGATCCCGCCGCGTGCGAGCTGCCCGGCATGTCCCTGGGCGAGGTTCCCCTGCCCGGGCCCGCGCGCGGTCAGGCCGCACGGTTGTGGGAGCTGGGCGCGCGCCGCGTACGGCTGTCCGCGCCGGTCGATCTGAGCGCTGGTGCGGACCCGGCCGCGGCCGTCCACGGGCTCTCCCTGGTCCGGGACCTGACCGCGCGAGCCGTCATGGTCGAGTGGGAGCTGCGCCTCGACCCGCAGGACGGCGAGACCTGGCGCCGCCTCAGCCACCTCCAGCCGCCCGCCGCGCTGTTCGGCCCCGCCGAGGCGGAGGAGTCGCTGCGCTCGTGGCGACGGGGGCACTACCTGTGCAAGTGCCTGTGGCGGAAGGGCCCCGGATTCCTGCAGATCCGGGACCGCCGCTGGGGCGAACTGCGCCGCTTCACCGCCGATGAGCCCGAGTACGACACCGCGGTCGGTCTGCTCGACTACGGTGCCCTCGCCGACACCGTCGATCAGACCGCCCTGGCCGACTTCCGCTCCGAGCAACTCGTCCTGGACGTCGGCCCGTACGCGTGGTGGGTGCCGTATCGGGTCAGCCGGTGGCTTCAGCAGTCGATCGCCATCTGAGCGGGGGGAGCGGGGACGTGGCTTGGGGGGTGTGCCCGACGGTGGGCGGGCGCGTCATCGAGTTTCCGTGCCTCGGCGTGGAACCTCGCGAAGGATGACTGGCCGACGGGCTCCCAGCCCATCATCCTGCCGGTCACTTGTCGTGCTGGACCGGGACGTCCGTCAGGACGCGGCGGTGGTCTTCCGGTGGGAGACCGTGCTCCTGTGCAGGGGGACGATGTCGAGCGCGACCGCTGCACGTAGGCTTCGCTCTGGCTCGGCCTAGTCACTGGGGCAGGCTCGCCTGGGGGTGATTCACCTGATAGCTCGTCATCGGTCTGCGGCTGCGGAATCAGTGGCTCGCCGCGTGGGCAGAGCTCTGGGGCTGATTGCCGTTGCGGCGGCTGTGCTGGCGGGGCTGCTGTTGTCTCCTTTCGTGCTGGAGGACATCGCCAGCTCCAAGGGGGTGGACTGGAACAGGCTGGGCCAGGTCGGTGCGGCGTACGGCTTCACGTCGGCGGTCGTCTCGGCGCTCGCGTTGGCCGGCGTCGCTGCTTCACTGATCGTCCAGAACCGTCAGGCCAGGGCGGAGCAGGTCCAGGGAATTCGCGGCTATTACCTTGAGCTGGCACGCCTGGAACTTGATGACATGGCGCTCTATCAGCCTGTCTGGGGCGCCACGGACATTGCTGATCCCGATGAGCGCAAGCGGCATGTCTATGCCGATCTCATGATGAACTACGCGTGGATGGGCTTCGAGATCGGGACCATTCGCGAGCCTCTCCTACGGGACATGCTGGCCGGGATGTTCACCGGCGAGGCCGGGCGGCACTACTGGACCAGGGCCCGGATCTCGTGGACCGCCGGCTCGTCCGGAAACCGTGTCGGTCGTCGCTTCCTGACCATCGTGAGCGAGGAGCACGCTCGCGCTGTCGCTGCCGGACCACCGACGCCCTCGGCCGCCGCACCCCGCCCACCTGACGTGCCGGTCGCCGGAGCAACGCCCGCATGGCGGACGTCGGTCGGCGCCCTGATCGGCCTGAGCGCCGGCCTGGCGCTCGGATCGCTCCTGCGCGGCCGACGCTGAACACCGTCAGCCACGGGTTGGGGGATCACGGTGTGACGGCTGTGATCACGGCGTCGGAGCCGTCTCGGACAGCCCCGATCACCGGGCTGAGCCCGCGCTGCTATCGGAGTTCCTGCCGGGCGGACGGCTGGTGGGCGGACGACCGCCGGGCGGAGCCTGGTGGGCGGCTGCCGCCCCCGACGGTCCGAACGCCGAGGACGACATCGTCCGTCGGGCTACGCCGGGTCGAGGCGGCCGACGCCTCCGCCCAGACCGAGCACGTACAGCTCACCCTCGCGGTCCTGCACGAACGAGGTGACCTCGCCGCCGCTGACACCGAGATCGCCCACCTCGGTCACCTTGCCCTTCCTCAGCTTCAGGGACCGCACGGTGCCGTCGCAGGAGTCACTGAAGAGGTACTGGCCCCTGAGGGCCGGGATGGCGTCGCCGCGGTAGACGAAGCCGCCGGTCACCGCGCACCCGAGGCCCGTGCGGTCGTACTCGTGGATCGGGGGCGTGTGGTTCGCCGGTTCCGTGCCGCCTCGGAAGGGGTGGGTGCCCTCCATCTGGGACCAGCCGTAGTTCTCCCCGCCGTTGCTGCTCGCCGGGGCCCGGTCGACCTCTTCCCAGTCGCTCTGGCCCACGTCGCCGATGTAGAGGTCACCGGTGTGGGAGTCGAAGGAGAACCGCCACGGGTTGCGCAGGCCGTACACCCAGATCTCGCCTCTCGCGTTCGGGTCGTGCGCGAAGGGGTTGTCGGCCGGGATGGCGTACGGGGTGCCGTGGTGCGGGTCGATGCGCAGCAGTTTGCCCAGCAGCGTGCCGAGATTCTGGCCGTTGGCGTGCGGGTCGCCTCCGGCGCCGCCGTCGCCGAGGGCGATGTACAGATAGCCGTCGGGGCCGAACTTGATGTCGCCGCCGTTGTGGTTGTTGTAGGGCTGCGTCTGCGTGAGGACGGTGCGTCGTGTCTTCGGCTGGAGCTTTCCGTGCCGCACGGCGAACTCGTCGATGGTGCTGGTGCCTTCGAGGTCGGTGTACGAGATGTAGAAGTGCGCGAACTTCTTGTCGAACGCGATGCCCAGCAGGCCGCGTTCACCGTCGACGGTCGTCTCGGCGGAGATGTCGAGCACGGGCGCGCCGAGCCCCCCGTCACCCAACACCCGCACGGTTCCGGCCCGTTCGGCGATCCAGACCGTTCCACCGGGGCCGGCGGCGCCCGCGGTCGGGTTCTGCGCCGTGGCCACGTTCGTGAGGACGACCTCCGGCACCTGGCGCCGGGCGGCGGGTTCGTCCGCGGCTGCGGTGGTCAGGGCGAGGGAGGCGAACAGACAGACGGTGGCGATCATGGCCGAGCTTCTCGTGCGTACTTTCACCGTGATCCTCCTGGAGGCGGCGAGCGGGGGCACCCGGCTGCTCGGGACGCGACGTCCCGCGTGGCGCACGCCAGTACGCAGCCCGGGTGGGGGAAGGCCGTACCACTGGCGCGGCTGAGGATACCGGGACGCGAGTCGCTGGTATAGACCAAGGGGCGGGGCTGCGACCGGTGCCTGCCGGTGGCTCGGACCGCCCCGGCTCTCGTGGCGCCTGGCGTCCACGGCCGGCGTCCGGCCGGCGACCCGCATTCCTACAGGCACGTACGCGCACGTCTCACGCGAACATGTCCTGACGCGTGGAAGCGACCAGGACGCCTGACCCGTCGCCAACCATGAGGCGGCCAGGAGCGCGAGTCCACCGCCGGTGATGACACCCGCGCGGCCGGTGATGACACCCGCGCGGCCGGCGTCGGCACCTCGCCCGGCCCGGGAGGCGCCCAGCCCGGCGACCCCGAAGAGGCCGATCTGGGCCGTGCTCAGGTGCCAGGGTTCTCGGTGGCGGCGAACGGGGCTCCGCCCTTGCAGGGCTCCCAGTGGGCGGGCGTCGCCGTCGCCATGGCGGCCGGGGTGGCGATCGGCCGCGTCCCGGCCGACCTTACTCCGGAACGCCGGACCCGGACGCTGGTGCTCGCGCTGGCGCTGGGGGGCGGGGTGACGACGTTGGCGAAGGGAATCTTCACGTGGTGAGCTGACCTGCTGGACAACGCCTCCCGCTCGAGGCGCACTTCGGGGCCGCACCATGTCCCCGGGGACCATCAGCGGTCCACCCTCAGGGCTCCTCGCTCCTGGCAACGGGAGGGGCGGACGCGGGCCAAGGGGTCGTACCGATGAGGAGGGCGCGGGCGGTGCTCCACACGACCGCGGCGTCGAACCGGTCGGCCCGCCACACCGTGGCGCGCATCGTGCCGTGATCGCGGTACGCCCGCACGATGCGGACGTGGTCCGGACGGCGGACGAAGTCGAGGAGCGGGCGCGATCCGGACCAGACGGAGAGGGAGCCCGAGCGGCGGCGTGCCGGTTCGGCCCACAGCCACATGCCCACGGAGCCGGTGGTCGCGGGCCAACGGCGGCGCAGGCGCAGGCCGTTGACCGCGACGCCGAGCGCCCGCACGTGATGGTCCGCGGTGAACTCCGTCAGGCTGATCCATACCGGGCCGGTTCCGCTCTCGCGAGGGAGGTCCGGCCCCGGTGTCCAGGGCGCGCGCAGGATGGTCGTCGTCATGCCCCGATCATAAAACTAAACGAACGATCGTGCTGATACTTTCGGAAACGGGACCGGAAGGTCAGCAGAACCCCGGCTGCCCGGACGCATCATCCAGCGCGTGGCGCCAGTTCGGGGCGTGTCACGAGCCCGTGGAGCCGCGCCGCGATTCCTGCCCGGGCGCGCTGGTACCCCTCGACGCCCCCGAGCAGCACCGACTGCGCGTTCGCCAGCTCCAGCAGCGCGATCAGCTCAAAGGCCAGCTGCGGGACATCGCACCGCGCGTCCAACTCGCCCAGGCCGCGCGCCTCTTCGGCACATCGCTCGACGAGCTCCACCCAACTCCGCTGGGCCCGCACCAAGGCGTCGTGCACCGCGCCCTCCCGTGCGTCGTACTCGGCGAGGGCGCCGTAGAAGAAGCAGCCACCGGGAAAGACCCGCTCGCGCGAGTACGTCAGCCAGCTCTCGCAGAGCCGCCACAGGCGTTCCGTGCCGGGCGGCACATCGAGCGCGGGGCGCACCACCTTCTCCTGGTAGACGAGGGCCGCCGCCCGGACCGTCGCCAGTTGCAGCTCCTCTTTGGAGCCGAACAGGGCGAAGACCCCGCTCTTGCTGAGCTTCAGCTCGGTGGCGATCCGCCCGAGGGACAGGGCGTCGAGCCCTTCCACGGAGGCGATGTCGACGGTCCTGCGCAGCACGAGCCGCCGCGTCTCGTTCCCTCGCGCGACCCTGCCGTCCACCGCACCGTTCGCCTGCGTCATGCGTCCATGATGCGGTACGCGCGGCCCGCCCGCGGTGGTGCCCTGACGGCGGTCGCCGGTTCAACGCCCGGATCGCGCCTCTACCCCCCACGGAACATGCTCCTCACAATTGCGCCAGAAAGGCGCAGGTCACGCGGTGGGAGGGAAGCGCCTGAAGCACTAGGTGAGCATCAACCGGCAGGAGGACGAATCGAGCCGATCGGTTGATGCCGGGAGTGCGGCGCTCCCCCATGATGAATATGTCGCTGCTTGCGGTGATTGCGTAGAGCCTCGGGAGCCCGGGACAGGGCGCCTCGCGGTGGCGACGAAGAACGATCAGGAGCAGTGCGGCATCAGGAAGGAAGCGCCATGGGTCTCTTCTCCCGCATGCACGAGCGGACCGCCCGGAAGATGGACGAGTCGCGCACGAAGGCCCACGACAAGGCTCTCGCGCGAGGTGCCACCGAAAAGGAGGCGGTGGCCGCGGGCGAGCGGGCCGCGCGGCGCCGGCGCCGCGCCCGCCGGTCCATGCTCTCCTCGTGAGCCGGGCAGCGGGCGGGACGAACAGCCCGGCCGGGCTGTTCGTCCGGCCCGACCGGTACGGGTCCACGCGCGTCCCTCGATGTGGAGCGGGTCTGCGCTCAGCCGCAGGTGATGATCAGTGACGTCAGGACCGTGCAGGTGCGCGTGGCCGAGTCGTTGGCCGGCCGCGGGTCGACCGGATTGCCGGCCGTGCGCGCCGCGGTGACGGTGTAGGGCAGTCCCAGCGTGAGTGTGCCGACCGGGACGCTGAAGGAGCGGCTCGTGCGGGCGCCGGCCGCGAGGGTTCCGACGGTGCAGGTCACATGGCCGCTGGTGGGGGTGCAGGAGCTGCTGGTGGCGGTCATCGGCGCGGGGAGCGTGGCGGTGACGGTGGCGGACTTGACGGCGGAGGGGCCGCGGTTGGTGAGGGTGACGGTGTAGTCGATGCGGCCGTTCAGCAGGCCGGGCACCGCTGTGGCCTTCAGGGCCACGTCGAGGTCGGCCGCGGGCGTGGGGGCGAAGGCGAGTCCGGTCGGATGGGGACCGACCGGCACGGTGGCTCCGACGACACTCGTGGCGGTGTCGATCAGCGTCAGAGTGTCGCCGTAGGCGTTGGCGACATAGGCCTTGGCGCCGGTCGGATCGAAGGCCACGGCCTCCGGCCCGCCGCCGACAGGGAGCGTGGCGGTGACGGTGTCGGTGGCTGTGCTGATCACCGACACGGAGTTGCTGTCGCGGTTGGTGACATAGGCGAGGGTGCCGTCCGGGGAGAAGGCCACGGCATGCGGGGCGACGCCGACCGGGATGAGCGACGTCACCGCGGCGGAAGCGGTGTCGACCACCGCGACGGAGCCTCCGTTGACGAGGGCGACGTAGGCCCGGGTGCCTGAAGGGTCGAAGGCCACTCCGTAGGCGTGTGCGGGCAGCGGGATGGCGGAGACGGCGTGGGTCGCGGTGTCGATGACGCGCAGGGCGTTGCCGTCGCTGTCGTCGGTGACGTAGACCTGTGAGCCCGCCGGGTTCACGGCCAGGCCGACGGGCCGCTGGCCCACGGGGACGGTGTCCGTGACGGTGTTCGTGGCGGCGTTGATCACGGAGACGACCGCCGCGCCCAGGCGGGATACGTAGATGGTGGCGTCGTCCGGGGCGACGGCCACCGCGTAGGGAAGCTTTCCGACGGTGATGGTGTCGGTCACCTCGGAGGTGGCCGTGTCGATCACGGAGACCGTGCCGTCCGGCGTGTTCGTGACGTACGCGCGGCTGCCGTCCGCGGTGAAGGCCACCCCGTAGGGCTGCGCGCCGACCTTGATGCTGGCCGTCGTGGTGTTGTTGCTGCTGTCGACCGACGAGACGCTGTCCGCGCCGCTGTTGACGACGTACAGCACGGGCCCTCCGGTCGCCGCAACGGCGGTGTCGGTGGTGGGCAGTCCGGTCATGGCGGTGGCGGCCAGCGCCAGGCTCGCCAGCAAGCCGAGACGGCGGCCGCGTCTGACGCCGCGCGTCGAAGGGTTACCGAGCATGCGGAACATCGCATTCCCTCCCCTGTGTCCCGCGCCCCCGCCGCGGAAGCCGGGAGGCCCCAGGAACCGGCGGTGACGCGGTGACACCGTCTCACCACCAGCCGCCAACTGACCACCGGCAGAACGGCCTTCGCCGCGCGCCCCTTCGGGTGGCGCGAGCCGCGCAGGAGCGGCACCGGGACATCGGGGCCGTCCGGACAGCGGGGTGGACCCGGCGCGCGGCGTCCGGTCCGTCCCTGCCGTCGGTTCAGAGGACGGCCAGAGGATGGTCAGAGGATCATGAAGGGCGCATGCTCGATGAGCAGAAGCTTGCGCAGTGACGTGTACAGGCGCGACAGGACTCGGCGACGCGGCGACGCGGGTGCGGACATGACTCCCCCAGCAGCAGTAAGGTACGCCTGGTTGCGTACCTTCACAGGGAAGGTACGCAACCAGGCGTACCTTGTCGAGAGGCGGAGCGATGACGGCGAACGAGTTGGCGCACCCCCGCGTCGAGGAGTTGGAGGTGGAGCCCATCCTTTTGGCCCTGGCCGACGCGAACCGGCGCCGGGTCGTGGCCGAACTGGCCGAACGGCCGGAGGAGGAGCGGCTGTGCGCCTCCTTCGACCTGCCGGTGAGCAAGTCCAGCCGCACCCGTCACTGGCGGGTGCTGCGCGAGGCGGGTCTGGTGTACCAGCGCGACGCCGGGAACGGCTTGTACATGCGCCTGCGCAAGGCGGAGCTGGACGGCCGGTTCCCCGGCCTGATCCAGGCGGTGATCGCCGCCGACCGGCCCCGCTGAACCGCGGCGCGGCGCGACAGGACGGCCGGCGGCACCGGAAGCCGCCGAGGCGCCCCGCACGGAACCGGTGCGGGACACCCTCCTCGCGGCACCGCCGCCGATCCGCTGTCACGGTCACCCGCTCCGCCCCCACCCCCGGGTGTCCGCGGGCGGGTCAGAGCGGGCGAGGGTGTGGCGCGAACAGCGGGCTCGGCAGCTCAGCGCACGTGGACGGCCCCGGTGTGGGCATTGAGCGTGTAGTGGTGGCCGTGGGCGTGCGCCGTGCTGTGAGCGGCGTCGAGGGCGGCGACGCGCACGCCGTGCCGGGTGATCCACGCCTGATAGGTGCCGTGGGGCAGCTTGGTGACGTGAGCGATGTCGCCGTCCGCGAGGCGCACGTCGTGGGTCTTGCCTGTCTTCTGGTCGGTGTGGTGCTTGCCCTGGTGCTGCGGCACGTTCTGCTCGCTGTGCCAGCCGCCGGGGTGCACCACGCCGACGAAGCCGTTCGCCTGGTTGAGGACGTACGTGTACCCGTGGACGCGCTGCGTCTTGTGCGCGGCGTCGAGGGCGGCGATCCGCACACCCTTGTGCGTGATCCAGGCCTGCCAGGTGCCGTCGGAGAGCTTGGTGACATGTGCCGTGCTGTGGTCGCTGAGCGGCAGCGTCTGGGTGCGGCCCGCCCCCGTGCCGTGCTGGGCCGTGGTCGCGACGGCGGCGGGCGGCGGAGCGGCTTCGGCGGTGGCGGCGACGGCGGTCACGGCACCGAGTCCGAGAACCGCGGACGCCACAGACGTACGGAGAATGCGAGAGGTCTGCATGCGCCGGCCCCTTTCCATGAGTCGAACGAATCGTTCGGGTTGGCTGAGTTCGAACGCGTCGTGTGGACCGCGTACTCATGAAGCTAGGAGACCCACATCACGGCATTCCGTATGGAACATCACAGGACCGTGACAACACCTCGATAGTTCTCGAATGCGGAGGAAAGGCCCACCGCTGGCGAGCCCTTCGCCCCGGCCGGGCATCGACGTACGGTCCGCGGCACGGCCCGGTGAGCCAATCGACGCCAGAGGTATTGACGCGTACACGCTTAGTAGCTTCCATGGGAGCGCTCCCAAGCCGCTGGAGCCCGTCAGGTCGCTCCCGCCCACCCAGGAGGCCCCCATGAGACACCCGCCCCACCACCGCTCCAGGAACGCCCTGCTCGCCCTCTTCGCCGCTCTCGCCGTCGCCTTCTCGCCCCTGCTCGCCGCGCCCGCGCAGGCATCTCCGGCTCCCGGCACGGGGAAGGCCTTCGCGGCCGCCGGTTCCGGGTACTGGCACACCAGCGGTCGTCGTCTCCTGGACGCGCAGGACCAGCCGGTTCGGATGGCAGGCATCAACTGGTTCGGGTTCGAGACCGCCAACTACGCCCCGCACGGCCTCTGGTCCCGCGACTACAAGTCCATGCTCGACCAGATGAAGTCGCTCGGGTACAACACGGTCCGGCTGCCCTACAGCGACGACATCTTCGCGGGCACCGAGCCCACCGGGATCACGTACGCGAACGGTCTCAACTCCGACCTGGCGGGACTCGACTCCCTGCAGGTGATGGACAAGATCGTGAACTACGCGGGCTCCGTCGGCCTCAAGATCGTCCTGGACCGCCACCGTCCCGACTCGTCGGGCCAGTCGGCCCTCTGGTACACCGCCTCGGTGCCCGAGACCACCTGGATCACCCATCTGAAGGCACTCGCCACCCGGTACAAGGGCAACACCGCCGTGGTCGGCATCGACCTGCACAACGAGCCGCACGATCCGGCGTGTTGGGGATGCGGGGACACGAGCACCGACTGGCGGCTCGCCGCCGAGCGGGCGGGCAACGCCGTGCTGGGCGTCAACCCCGACCTCCTGATCTTCGTCGAGGGCGTGCAGACGGTGAACGGCCAGTCGACCTGGTGGGGCGGCAACCTCTCCGGTGTGGCCGCGGCGCCCGTGCGGCTGGCCGTCGCCAACCGGCTCGTCTACTCGGCCCACGACTACGCCACGAGCGTCGCGCAGCAACCCTGGTTCAACGACCCGTCGTTCCCCGCGAACATGCCCGGGATCTGGGACAAGAACTGGGGCTACATCTTCAAGCAGAACATCGCCCCCGTCTGGCTGGGCGAGTTCGGCACCACCTTGCAGTCGCCCGTCGACCAGAAATGGCTGGCCGCTCTGGTCGACTACCTCCGGCCCACCGGGACCTACGGTGCGGACAGTCTCAGTTGGACCTTCTGGTCGTGGAACCCCAACTCGGGCGACACCGGCGGCATCCTCAAGGACGACTGGCAGAGCGTCGACACCGTGAAGGACGGCTACCTCGCGTCCATCAAGGCGCCCGGTTTCGCCGGCGGTGGGAGCGGCGGCGACGACACCACGGCGCCCTCGACGCCCACCGGGCTGAAGGTCACCGGCACGACCGCCACGAGCGTCTCGCTGTCCTGGACGGCCGCCACCGACAACACCGCGGTCACCGCCTACGACATCTTCCGCGGCACCGGAAAGGTGGGGTCCGCGACGGGCACCGCCTTCACCGACACCGGGCTCACCGCGGCGACCCGCTATGAGTACTCCGTGCGGGCGCGCGACGCCGCGGGGAACGTGTCGGCGGCGTCGGGACCGGTCACCGCGACCACTTCCGCCTCGGGCGGCGGTCCGTCCGGCTGCACGGCCACTTACAAGGTGAGCAGCGACTGGGGCAGCGGCTTCAACGCCGACGTCACGGTCACCGGCACCGGGACCGCGGCGACCAAGTCCTGGCAGGTCACGTGGGACTGGCCCGGAAACCAGACCGTCACCAGCATGTGGAACGCGACCTCCACCCAGACGGGCCGGACGGTGACCGCCCGCAACGCCGCGCACAACGGCGCACTCGCTCCCGGGTCGTCGACCTCGTTCGGCTTCGGTGCGGCGCCGGGCGGCGCTGGCACACCGACGCTCGTCTGTCAGGCGAGCTGAAGTGAGAGCCGGTGTCCGCGACCGGTCGGGCCCGGCCGCGGACACCGGGACACGCCGGACGGCGGCTCAGCAGTTGGGCAGCGGGTTCGTCTCACTGGAGATCGCGGTGTCCTTCATCCAGCCCCACCGGCCGTTGTCCGCCTTCGTGAACTCCCAGCGCCTCGGGTGCGGGCCGCCCACCCAGGCCTGGTCGTCCATCTTGCACTCGAACCAACTGGGGTTGGAGTGCATGTAGCCGACGATCACATCGGGGTCGGGGTACTGCGTACTCGCTCCCATCGTGCCGTAGACGGGCGCCCCCGACACGTTGTTGCACCACCAGCGTCCGCCGCTCTGCCAGCATCCACCGGCCGCGCTGGCGGACGGGGCGCCGGTCCCCACCACGGCCACGGCGACCGCGACGGTCGCGAGCGCCGCACCCAGCCTGCTCCTCTTGCGCATGTGAATCCCCCGTAGGTCCTTTGCGTGGCGCTCCCCAACGCGGAGCACCGTGCCTCATATGGCAACACGAGCGAACGGTGGCGACTCGCGGGTTCTCCCAAACACCACGAAACAGCCACAAGCAACGCGGCTGGTTCCGCAAGGACGCGGCGACGCCGGTGACTCGGGAGGGGCGATCGCGGGTGGCGAGAGCGGGGGGACGCGGCTGACGCTTAGAACAGGACGTCCTGGCCGACGGGCTGTGTCGTAGCGCGGTCGTGCCGGTCGCGCGGCGGAAGGGGTTCCGCGGCGCCGAACAGCGGCTGCGTGCCCAGTTCGTCGGGAACGGCCGGGACGGCCCCCGGAGCGGTCCCGGCGGGGCGCAGCTCGGCGTCCCGGTCGAAGTCGTCAGGTGTCATGCGCGTCCAGTCGCGTCCACCTTGCTCGCTCATCTCACATCCCTGTCCGGTCGCCGTTCGTGCTGTCCACACCTGTTCCCGTGTTCTCGGCGCCGACACGGTGACGCCGGGAGGCCCCCGCTACTGGGCGGCCTCGATGTGCTCGACGAGCGCCCAGCCGCTTCCCGCCCACAGATGGACGCGTGCCGCACCGGCCTCGTCCCGCTCTCGGACCACGTAGTGCAGCGGGCCCATAGACGTCTCCATGACGGAAGCGTCGCTCCAGGTTCCACCGAGCGCGGTCTTGGCGCCGCTCACCGCGCCTTCGAGGTCATCGTCCCGTAGGTCGCCAAGACGGCTCAGCGCCGCGTCCAGGCCGTCACTCTCCGCCTGGATCCGGGCGCCGGGATGCCCGAGGTGGACGCGGATGCGGTGAGCCAGCTGCTCCGCTGCGCCAGGCATCGGCGCGTCGGCCTCTATCTTCAGCGAGATCGTCAGGCCCAGCAGGTCCTGTACTACTTCCTGGAACTCCGCGGACTCCTCCGCGTTCAGCGGACTCTCGTCCGGTATGAGGTCTTCGTCCTCGTGCGTGTTCTCTGCGAACTCATCGGTGCTCTTCACGCTTCAGATGCTCCTGCTTGTGCCGCGGTGGGCGGAGACGGTTCGACCTTCGGTATCTTTCCGGAGTCTTCGGGGGATCGGGCGGCGGTGGCTGCCCTTGAGTAGGGATGAGTGCGACATGGTGACACCTTCGGCGGAGCTGTTCCAGCCGCTCGGGTCCGATGATCCGCCGGTGGTGGGCGGGTACCGGCTGGCCGCCGTCCTCGGCACCGGTGGAATGGGCAAGGTGTACCTGTCCTACACGCCGGGCGGCAGGCCCATCGCGGTGAAGGTGATCCGGCCGGAGTTCAGCCAGGACCCCGAGTTCCGGCGCCGGTTCGAGCAGGAGGTCACGCTCGCGCAGCGGGTGCAGGGGCTGTACACCGCCCCGGTCATCGACGGGGACACGAAGGGGAAGCAGCCCTGGCTGGCCACCGCGTACGTGCCGGGGCCCTCCCTCGCGCACGCCGTCGGCCAGCACGGCGCGCTCCCGCTGCGCAGCGCGCTGCTGCTCACGGTCGGCGTCGCCGAGGCCCTGACGGTGATCCACGGCGCCGGGATCGTGCACCGCGACCTCAAGCCCGCCAATGTCCTGCTCGCCGGGGACGGTCCGCGCGTCATCGACTTCGGTATCGCCCGCGCGGCGGACGCGACCTCGCTGACCGGGACCGGTGTCTCCGTCGGCACGCCTCACTTCATGGCCCCGGAGCAGGCGGCGGCCGGCACCGTCACCGCGGCCACCGACGTGTTCGCGCTCGGGCAGATCACCGCGTTCGCCGCCATCGGGGCACCGGCCTTCGGTGAGGGATCCTCGCACGCGGTCCTCTACCGGATCGTCCACGAGGATCCGGATCTGAGCCAACTCCCCGATGTGCTGCGTCCGTTGGTGGCCCACTGTCTCAGTCGTGATCCCGCCGACCGGCCCAGCCTGACCCACGTCATCGAGATGTGCCACGAGTTGTCTCCCGACCCGTTGCGCCAGGGCGAGGACTGGCTTCCGCGGACCTTCGCCTGTTCCATCACCGAGCGGCTGCGCCTGCCCGAGCCCGCGCCGACGCCTCCGCCGACCACGGCGGCCACCCCCGCACCCGTGGTCGGTGCTCCGCCGCACGCGCCCACCGCGTTCAGCCCGCACACGCCGCCGCCTTCCCCGTACGCGAACACGGCGCACCACCAGCCCTTCGCGGCCCGCCCCCCGTATGCGACGCCCGCGCCGGGGCAGGGTTACCCGACGCCGCACCCGCAGCCCGGGCAGGGGTACCCGACCCCGCACCCGCAGTGGAACCGCGGCTACGCGCAGCCGCACCCGGGCATGCCCGGCCCCCGGCCGTGGGGCGCGCCGCCTCCGCCCAAGAAGCGGACGGGGTGGATCGTGGCCGTGTGCGTGGTCGGTGCGTTCGCCGCGCTGGCGGTCATCGGCGCGCTGCTCCCGGACGGTGACGAGGGTGACGGCCGGACCGGATCCAGCTCGTCGGGCTCGGGCGCGGCGGGCGGTTCGGCCAAGGGCGGCCAGCGGCCCGACCCGAAGCCGGCCACGTACAAGGGCATCGATCTCACCGAGGACTACTACCTCATGCTGGGAGACACGCCGCCCAAGCCGCTCGACGGCGGCGACACCGGGGCCATGTACATGAATGGCGATCTGTACTACTACTACGACGGCACGGTCACCGGGGACCAGCGGATCGGCACCGACAACGGCAAGCTGGTCCTCCTCAACAACGCGCAGAAGGGCTCCCTGCAGACCTGCCGCACGGAGACCCGTTACACCGACCAGATCGACCTCGACCAGCTCTCGACCGGTTCGCAGATTTGCGTCCGCAGCGATGCTGGGCACGTCGCGGTGGTCACCTACCGCGGCAAGTCCGGCGCGAACGACCCGAGCAAGTACGTGACCCTCGACGTGACCGTCTGGCGCAACGCCGAGCAGGCGAAGGAGAGCGACTGACCCGCTCGCCGCGCGGGTCCGGCCGGGTCGTACGACGGGGCGCGCCGCGTCGCGCGGCGGTACCGGACGGTGTCGGGCGCGCCCGGTAGGTGTCGGGCGCTGCAACGGGCGCGGCGCGGTGTCCACCGGGCAGAATGGCCCCATGACACAGCTGCCCGCACGGTCGGTCCGTCGCCCCTCCTCTGGTTCGGTGCTGTCCTTGTGGTCACAGGACTCGGTGCTGTCGATCGGCTCGGTGGGGTCGGTGCTGTCCGTGGGTTCCGTCGGCTCGGCCTTGTCGATCGGTTCGATCGGCAGCGCCCTGTCCGCCGGCTCGATCGGCTCCGCCCTGTCGCTGGTCTCGACCGGGTCCTGGCTGAGCACCGGCTCGTTGTTCTCGGCGCAGTCGCGCTGGTCTGTGCTGTCGTGGCGCTCCTCCCACGGCTTCCTGGCCGCGGGAGCGGTCGGCGCGGCGGCGGGCGGTGCCCTCGTGGTGGCGCGGCTGGCCCTCAGGGCGGGGGCCGGCTCGCCGAGCAGGTGAGGGGGGAGGCCGGCAGCCGGGGCCCGCGTCGTGGTCCTGCACGGATGCGACGCAAGTTGCTGAATTGACAGGTGAGGGCGGCTGATTGAAGCTTCTCCCTGTTCCCGGGTTCGATCCGGCCCGGCGTGCATCTCTCTGACATCCGGCTGTGCTTTCGGCTGCGCGCGTTCACCCGTGCGCCGTCGCGGAACACGGTGCGCCCCAGGTCGCACCAGGTGCCCCCGAGGGGCCGGGTGCCGCGACCGGATCGGGGTGCGCGCCGCGTTCGCCGACGAGCCCTTCACCTGCTCCAAGGGGGGTATGCGCCATGACACGGCGCCTCGCCATCCGTCTCGCCGGCACCACGGCATCCGCCGCGCTGCTGGCCCTCTCCTCTTCCGGTGTGGCCTCGGCCCACGGCGGCGGCCACGGCTGGAAGAACACCGACAGCACCTTCGAGTCCCAGCAGACGGGGCCCGGCAGCGCGGCCCCGTCCGACAAGTGCACGTTCTCGGCGGACGGTTCGTCGTGGACCGCGCGTCCGGGGCTGAAGGACATAGCGCCCGACGCCGCCGGCAAGCTCACGCTCCAGGTCAAGGGGGACGGCGGCGCCTGCACCGTCTCGCTCGCCTCGTACCTGGCGCAGGGCCCGGACTTCAACAGCTCCGGCAAGCAGCGGCTCGTCGACCACGCGTCCGTGTCGGTGCAGGACGGCGGTACGGCGACGCTGTCCATCGCGGTTCCGGACGCCGTCTGCTTCGCCCAGCTCGACCTGTACCGCGGCACCACCGTCTTCGACGGCAAGGACGGCGACGGCCACGGCCCCGCCCCCGAGGCCGGCAAGCCGGTGATCGGCAGCGCGCTGATCGCTTCCTGGAACGGCCCGTCCGAGGGCGGCACGGACTGCATCACCAACCCGCCCAAGGACGACGAGGAGGAGCCCGGCACTCCGCCGGTCGACACCACGCCGAGCGGCGACGCGTCCACCCCGGCCGCGGAGTCCACTCCTTCGGCGACGCCGTCCACGCCCGCGGACGACGCGACCACCGCGGTGCCCACGACGCCGGCCGGCTCGTCCTCCTCGTCCTCCTCGTCGTCCTCGTCGTCCTCGCCTGCCGTCGCGGCCGACGCGCAGGGCGGTGACGGCGATCTCGCCGAGACCGGCGGGGGCAACAACACCGGTGCGCTGGTGGGCGGCGCCGCGGCGCTGCTCGTCGTCGGTGGCGGTGCCGTGTTCCTGACCCGTCGCAAGGCGGCTGCCCGCCGCAGCTGACAGGTTGCAACCCGCCCCCGTGGCTGATGTGTTCCGGCCCGCCCTTGTGGCGGGCCGGTTCTCGTGGGCGGGTGCTCCGGGGCCGGTCCTTGGGAGCCGGTGCTCGGGAGCCGGTGCTCGGGAGCCGGTGCTCGGGAGCCGGTGCTCGGTGCAGGCGTGCGGGCCTGGCCTGGGGGTGGTCCCGGTGATCGACGGCCGCTGCCGCCCCGCACCCCTTATGCTCGCCGACAGAGAACGCACGTTCTCCACCGAGGAGGTCGCAGTGCCGGAAGACCGTCCGCCCTACCCGCCCTTCACCCAGGAGACGGCCCTGAAGAAGGTCCAGGCGGCCGAGGACGCCTGGAACACCCGCGACCCCCACCGCGTGGCCCTGGCGTACACGCCGGACTCGACGTGGCGGAACCGGGACACGTACCTGCGCGGCCGCGACGAGATCGTCGCCTTCCTCACGCGGAAGTGGGAGCGGGAACGGGAGTACGCGCTGCGCAAGAACCTCTGGGCTTTTCACGAGGACCGGATCGCCGTCCGCTTCCAGTACGAGTGGCACGACGCGGACGGCCAATGGTGGCGCAGTTACGGCAACGAGCTGTGGGAGTTCGACGAACGCGGTCTGATGCGGCGGCGCGAGGCGAGCATCAACGACGTCGCCATCGTTGAGGCCGATCGGCGGATCCGCGGGAGCCGACCCGCGGACGAGCACGGAGTCGACGTGCCTCTCTGGTAGCGAGCGGCGTCGCGTCACGGCGGGGGCCAGGGGGACTGGATGCCTGGGGGCTCACTCCTCCCCCGTCAGCCACCCTGTCGCCACCGCGCTGGCGCCGGCCTGGAAGCGGCTGCGAGCTCCCAGTTTCTCCATCAGGTCGGCCGCGATGCGGCGAGCTGTGCGCGGGGAGATGCCGAGTCGTTTGGCGACGGCCTCGTCCGTCATCCCGCGACTCAGGATGCGCAGGACCTCCGCCTCCTGAGCCGTCAGATCACTGCCGTCCTTGTCCCGTGGGTTGGCGCCCCAGAGTGCGGCCGTCGCCCAGTAGTTGTCGAAGAGGGCGCACACCGCGTCGCGTACCTCCCTGGCCGTCATCAGGAGCGCCTGGGGTCTCTGGCGGCCGGTCTCTCCCGTCGCCGCCCCCTCGGTCGGTCCCGCGCCCGCGTCCTCGCCCGTCCCCTCCGTGGGCAGGATGACGACTTCCCGGTCGATGATCGTCAGCTTCACCGGCAGCGTCGGTGTGGTCCGCACCTCCGCGCCCCGGTCGGCCAGCCGCATCGCGTGGGCCGCGGTGGGCGGGTCGTTGACGGCGCTGGCCAGATACAACGCCCGTACCCGCACGCCGCGTTCGAGCAGCTGCGCGTACTGCGGTTCGACGGCCTCGATGTCGGCGGCGCACTGGGCACCACCCGGCACGAACGTCATGACCTCGCTCGTGGCCCGGCGCATGAGCGCCCGGATGTGGTCCTGGATCTGCTCGGCGCCGTCGAGCTGTTCGACGTCGTGCGCGCTCTGGCGCGGCCGGCCCGAGGTGAGGTCCGCGAACGCCACCGCGGCGACGCGCAGTTCCTCCATCCGCTGCTGTTCCGCGGCCAGTTGCTCCTGCTGCTTGGTGATCAGGGCCTGGATGCCGAGCTCCGGATCGACCGCGTGAAAGACGCGGGACGCGTCGACGGACGGGCGGACCAGGGCCAGCTCGCTGAGTCTGTCCAGCGCCGTGCGCAGGGCGCTGTCGGACAGGCCCAGCTGTCTGCGGATCTCGGTCAGGCCGACTTGCGGTCGCACCAATAACGTCCGGTAAACCCGCACGCACGTATCGTCCAGACCCAATGCGTCCAACACGTGGCCCCCCTGGTCTTCTCGCCGTCCTCCTCGGTCTTTGCTCCGCCCCCTCCGGTACCCGACAACTGCGCCTGTAATCCGCACAGTTGAGCAGCGAAATCGCGCCGCGGCCGCTTGTGGCTTTGGCACAGTCCGCCCCCCGAGTTCGCCTTGCGCCCGCATGGCGCCCCACCCACACTCCCCGTATGTATTTGGTTCACATACGGGGCCTGACGGCGGCGGCCACCTCGAACCCCGAGCGGCTGCGCGCGCTGGTGCGCTGCTGCGCCCGGCCCGGTGAACACGTCGAGCACATCAGCGTCCACCTCGGTGCGGGTCCACTGATCCTCGGCCTCTTCATCTGCGCGGCGTCCGCCGTCGAGGCCCAGGCGGTCTCCCGCGCGGTCGTCGTGCGCGCCGTCGACCTCGATGTCTTCCTTCGTTGCCCCGATGTCCTGCGGTGCTCCGTGGTGGGGTGGCCGGATCTCGTCAGCAGATTCGACGAAGTCCCCGACGGGCGTGGACGGTCTGTGCAGCGGCCGGATCAGGACGGCGGCGGGCGGTAGCCAACTGCCGCGCGATGCACCAGCGTTGCTCACGCAGCGGGGCGGCGTCCCTGCCGGCCCCACAGTGCGGGGATCGCGCCGGTGAACAGAAATCAATTACTTGTTCATGGCGTGCGGCCCGCGTGCGGTCCGCGGGAGAAAAGCCCGCGCATTGTCCATTTCCGGTTACATCTACCGTTGCCTTCTTTTCCGTCGCTCCCTCGGAACCGCAGGCAAAGGGAGTGAGGGTTCGTGTTGAGAAGGGACGGGTCCATCGCGCCTTCGACCCGACAGCGCGCGGAGACAGAGACGCGTGGCAGCGCATTCGGCTTCGCCTCTCTGCTCCAGGACTACCGAGCGGCGGAAGGGCTGACCCAGAAGGAACTCGCGGACCTTTCCGCGACGAGCGTGCGCGCCATCCGGGACCTGGAGCACGGCCGGGCCGAGCGGCCCCGCCGGGACACGGTCCGGCTCCTCGCGGACGCGCTGCGGCTCGACGGGCAGCGGCGCCACACCTTCGAGCGCGTGGCGCGGCGGTCGCGGCCGTCCCCGACCGAGCACGGGACCGGCTACGAGTACGCCACCGTGCTGCTCGCCTCCCTGTCTCCGGAGTCGGGAGACGGCCGGTGGGCCGAGGCCCTCACGGACATGGGCCGGCAGCGGTGGCACCTGGTCGGTGTCGACCGGGGCGTGGCGTTCCTGGAGCGCAGCCTCGGGCACTGAGCCCCGGCCCGTCCGCCCTCTGCGGCACCTCACGGCTCCGACGAGAGATCACCGCTCCGACAAGAGATCACCGCTTCGACGAGAGAGACGAGCAAGGCCTTGCAGTCACCACAGACACACCGCCAGAGCCACCACCACGGTGGCATACGTACCGTCGTGACGAGTCTGGCCTCGGACGCGCACACGTGGAACCTCGTGCACCTCCAGCTCATGCTGGAGGAGTGGGGGCACCACGTGCACAACCTGGGGGCCTGTGTCCCCGACACCTCACTGATCGACGAGTGTGTCCGGTACCGGCCCGACCTCATCGTGATCAGCAGCGTCAACGGTCACGGTTTCCAGGAGGGCAAACGGATCATCGCGAAGATCCGCGCGCACGACGAACTCGCCCACGTCGCCGTCGTCATCGGCGGAAAGCTGGGGATCAGCGGCCCGGGCGGCACCGACCACGTGACGGCGCTGACGGAGGCCGGCTTCGACGGCGTCTTCGAGGACAGCGGCGGCATGGCGCCCTTCCGCGCGTTCCTGGCGCGGCTGCTCCAGGGCGTGCCGTCGTGACCGGCCCCCGGCATCCCGCGCCGGCGTCCTTCGGCGCGTTCGTCGCGCGGGCGGCCTCCGACGGGCGGCTCGTCGTACAGCCTCGGATGGGGATGGCGGACCCCGCGGACATGCGGGCCGGCCTGCGCGCCGTACGGCAGGCGGGGGTCTGCGCGACGGGCACGATCACCCTCGACAGCTTCACCCGGGTCGGCGACCACGCGGCGGCGCGGGCGGCGCTCGCCGCCGGGGACGACCTCAACGGGTACCCGATCGTGGCATACGCGCCGCGGGTCACCCGCGAGGTGCTCGACGGTGTGCACGACCCGTCCTTCCCCGTGCAGGTGCGGCACGGCTCGGCCCGGCCGCAGGACATCTTCGCCAAGCTCGGCGCGTGCGGGCTGCACGCCACCGAGGGCGGGCCGCTCTCCTACTGCCTGCCCTACAGCCGTGTCCCGGTGGCGGAGGCCGTGCGCGCGTGGACCGAGTCGTGCCGGGTGCTCGCGGAGCAGCGCGCGTACGGCCGCGAGCCGCACCTGGAGTCCTTCGGCGGCTGCATGCTGGGGCAGCTGTGCCCGCCGAGCCTGCTGGTGGCGATCAGCATCCTGGAAGGAGTGTTCTTCCGCCGCCACGGCCTGCGGAGCGTGTCGCTGAGCTATGCGCAGCAGACGCACCCGGACCAGGACGCGGAGGCGGTCCGCGCGCTGCGCACGCTGGCCGGCGAACTCCTCGCGGACATCGACTGGCACGTCGTGCTCTACAGCTACATGGGGGTCTTCCCGCGCACCCCGGGCGGCGCGACGGCGCTGCTGGAGGAGGCGGCCCGGCTGGCCGTGCGCACCGGCACGGAGCGGCTGATCGTCAAGACGGTGGTGGAGGCGCACCGGATCCCCGACATCGCGGAGAACGTCGCCGCGCTGCGGGTGGCGAGCGCCGCGGCCGGTCGCACCCCTGCCGCCACCGCGCGGCCGGACGCAGCGGACACCGGGATCCTCGCCGAGGCGCGCGCGCTCGTGGAAGCCGTCCTGGATCTCGACGCCGACCTGGGCACCGCCCTGGTCCGTGCGGTCGAGCGCGGCTACCTCGACATCCCGTACTGCCTGCACCCGGACAACGTCGGCCGGACCCGCGCCCATGTGGACGCCACGGGGCGGCTGTGCTGGTCGCAGACCGGGGCCATGCCGCTCGGCGCCGCCGTCCGCGGCAAGGACGAGGACACCACCGCGGAGCACCTGCTGCGTTCCCTGACCTATGTGGAACGCGCCTTCGACGACGCGGCCCTCGAACGAACGATGACGGCCTCTCAGCGGCGATGCAACAGCCGCTGAGCGGCGCCGGACACGCGACACACCTACGAAGGAGATCGCACGCCATGGACACTCTTCTGGAAACCCCTCTCCCGCCCACCGACCCGCGGGAACACCTGACGTCGCCCACCACCCGGGCCGTGCTGCGCGTGCAGCACACGATGCTCGCGGCGGTGCGTGAGTACCTGTCCGAGCAGGGGTTCACCGAGCTGCTTCCCCCGGTGATCGGACCGGTCACCGACCCCGGGGCCCGGGGCGCCAAGCAGGTCGACGTGGACTACTACGGCCACCGCTACAAGCTGATGACCAGCGCGATCCTGTACAAGCAGGCGTCCCTGACGGCCTTCGACCGGATCTTCTGCATCGCGCCGAACGTCCGTCTGGAGCCGCTGGAGACCAGCTCCACCGGCCGGCACCTCGCGGAGTTCCACCAGATCGACGTGGAGATCGCCGGGGCCTCGCGCGAGGACGCCATGGCGGTGGCGGAGAACATCGTCCGGCACGCCGTACGCCGTGTCGTGGAGCGGGCCCCGGACGAACTCTCGGCGCTGGAGCGGGACACGGGCGCCTTCGCCGGTCTGCTGTCCGGAACGCCCTTCGGCCACCGCACCCATGCCTCGGCCGTGGCCGGCCTGCACGACCTCGGCCACGCGCAGAGTCCGGACGCGGAGATCGACTGGGTCGGGGAGGCGCTGCTGTCGAAGGGGTCGGACGTCCCCTTCTTCGTCACCGACTACCCCAAGGGGTCACGCGGGTTCTATGACAAGGAGAGCCGCGACACGCCCGGGACTCTGCGCAACTTCGACCTGCTGGCGGCCGAGGGGTACGGCGAGTTGTGCAGTGGCGGCGAGCGGGAGCACGAATATCACACGATCATTGCTCGCATGCGAGAGACCGGTGAGAACCCCGCCAAGTACGCCTGGTACCTGAAGATGGTCCGTGAGGGGATTCCCGCGAGTGCCGGGTTCGGCATCGGCCTGGAACGGCTGACCCGGTACGTGGCCGGTCTGCACTCGGTGTGGCAGGCGAGTGCCTATCCGAAGACCCCGGGGGTGGTGTCCCCGTGAGCGGCCTGCGAGCGGACGGTTTCCCCTCCGACGCGGTCCGGGCCCGGGCGCGCCACGGCCGGGCGGCGGCCTTCCCCGACGTGGAGGACTACGGGCACGCGCTGTTCGGTGCGGGCGCGGTCCAGGAGGGCGACCCGCTGGACGCCGCCCGGCTGGTGCCGCCGGTCTTCGTGCCCGAGCGGCTGGAGAAGCTGATCGAGCTGGCGCGCGAGCCTCTGCACAGCGATGTGGACCTGCGGGCGACGGTCGGCGGGTTCACCTCCTCGCTGCCGCTGTACGTGTCGGCCTTCGGCTCGACGCAGGTCGCCGGGAGCGGTCTGGGACAGGCCGTCGGGGCGCAGGCAGGGGCCCTGGGCGTTCCCATGGTGATCGGGGAGAACGTGGCGCCGGTCAACGGTTCGGGCCGGCTCTCCGGTGACGTCACGTCCGGGCTGCTGGGACGGGTGCGTTCCTATGCGGACACCGTGCCGGACGGGGTGGGCGGTGTGGTCGTCCAGCAGAGCACGGAGGACGCCGACGCCGAGGTGTGGAACCTGGTGTACAGCGATCCGTCCGCCCGGCCGCTGCTGGACAGCGGGCGGCTCGCGCTGGAGCTGAAGGTGGGCCAGGGCGCCAAGCCGGGCCTGGGCGGACTGACCGTCGTCGACGGCTCGCAGGCCGCGCGGCTCGCGGAGCAGTTCGTCGTCGAGCCAGTCTTCGACGCGGCGACCGGGAGACTGCTGCGCTGCGCCAGCCCCGGTACCTTCACCGAGGAGGTGCTGCGCCAGCAGATCCGGCTGATGCGGAACAACTATCCGCGGGCCCGCGTCTGGGTGAAGCTCCCGCCGGGCCGGGACGTCGCCCACGCGGCCCGCACCGCGTGGGCGGCCGGTGCCGACGCGGTCACGGTCGACGGGGCGGAGGGCGGCAGCGGCTGGGCGCCGCGCGCGTTCCTGTCCGGTGTCGGGCTGCCGTTGTCGGAGTGCCTGCGCCGCGTCGGGGCCCCGGAGGGCTGCCTGCTGGTGTCGGGGCGCATGTGGGAAGGGACCCGCGCGGTGAAGTGCCTGGCGCTGGGCGCGCGGGCGGTCGGCCTGGGACGCGCGGCGCTGCTGGCCGTGGACGAGGACCGGGAGGCGGGCCTCACCCGGCTCGTGGAGTGCATGGCTCTCGAGATGCGGATGCTGGTCAGCGCGCTGGGCAAGTACCGCGTCGAGACGCTGTCCGCGGACGACGTGTGGGCGCCGTCCCGGCTTCCGGCGCCGGAGGCGATGCCGGCGGGGGTCGGCTGAGCGATGCGCAGTGACCAGACCGCCCTGCGGGCGGCGCGCTCCGGTCCGATGTCCGCTCGCTACCTGTCCTTCGTCGGCGCCATCGGGCTCTCCAGCATCGGTGACGCCGCGTGGACCATCGCGCTGGCCTCGACGGTCGTGGGGAAGACCGACGCGACGACCGCCGGCGCCGTCCTCGCCCTGGCCGGGGTGCCGCGGATCGCCGCCCTGCTCGGGACGGGTGCCGTCGCCGACCGGTACGGCCCCGTGCGGGTGATGGTGGGCTCGGACCTGATGCGCTGCGCCCTGATGGGGGCCGCCGCGGTCGCGGTGCTGGGCATCGGCCCGTCGGTGCCGCTGCTCATCGCCGTCGCCGCGCTGCTCGGTCTGCTGGGCGCGTTCTTCCTGCCGGCCAGCGGCGCGCTGCGCCCGCAGCTCCTGCCCCCGGACGAACTCGTACGGGGCAACGCGCTCTACCTGATGGGGTTGCGCGCGGGGCAGACGGCGGGCGGGCCCGTCGGCGCGTGGCTGCTCGGACTGGGCGGCATGGTGGCGGTCGCCGCGGCCAACGCGGTGAGTTTCCTCGTGTCGGCGGTCGCGGTGTCACGCAGCCGCCCCCCGGTTCCGGCCGAGCAGAAGCAACCGACCGCGGCCGGGCCACCGGTCCCGGCCGAGCCGCCGGCGAGCCGGCCGAAGCTGATCACGCAGATCGCCGAGGGGATGCGGTACGCGGCCGCCCACCGGGAGCTGCGCCTGCTGCTCGGCGCCAGTGGCCTGGTCGGGCTCGCGGGCGCCGGCCCCATCAACATCGGTCTGGTGCTGCTCTCGGAGCACCTCGGGGCGGGCGCCGCCGGGGCGGGTGTGCTGCTGTCCGCGTTCACGGTGGGCGCGGCGGCGGCGTTCCTGGTGAGTCTGGTGCTGCCGGTCCGCCGCCGCCCCGGTATCGGGGTCGTCGTCAGCGTCGTGGCGCAGGCCGCGGCGCTCCTGCTGCTGGGTCACGTGGGCTCGGTGGTGGCGGCCGCGGCCTGTTACGCGGCGCTGGGAGCGGCCGGCGCGCAGGCGAGCCTCATCCTGGTGTCGCTGATCCAGCGTCTCGCGGCGGTGCCGATGCGCGGCCGCGTCATGGCGATCGTGTCGCTGCTGGACTTCGTCGCGCCGACCATCGGCAACCTCGCGCTGGGCGCGGCCGTCGACGGATTCGGCTTCCCGGTGACGCTGGCGCTGCACGCGGTGGCCGCCGCGGCGGCGCTCGCGCTGTTCCTGGCGTCACCCGTGCTGCGGGGGGCCCGCCTTGACTGACCCGGGCGCGCCCTGGCCCGCGCTGGCGTCGTTGTGCCACCAGTTGCGGCGGGGTGAGACGAGCGCGGTCGAGCTGGTGGAGCGGTGCCACGAGCGCATAGCCGCCCTGGACCCGGAGTTGCACGCGGTCCTTGCCACCGATCCGGGCGCGGCGGCACAGGCGCGCGCGGCCGACCGCCGGTACGCGCGCGGCCGGGCGCGGCCGTTGGACGGCGTGCCGGTCCTGGTGAAGGACAACATCGACACGCGCGGCCTGGCCGGCACGGCCGGCTCACCGCTGCTTGCGGCCGCGCCGCCCCCGCGGACGGATGCCGGGGTGGTGGCGCTGCTGCGGGGCGCGGGGGCCGTGATGGTCGGCAAGACGAACCTGTCGGAGTGGGGCAACTACCGCTCCGTGCGCGGCATCGAGGGATGGTCCGGGGTCGGCGGCCAGACCTGGAACCCGCATGCCGCCGGGTACAGTCCCGCCGGTTCCTCGTCCGGTTCGGCGGTCGCGGTGGCGGCCGGTCTGGCGCCGCTGGCGGTCGGCACGGAGACGGACGGCTCGGTGGTCTGCCCGGCGGCGGTCACCGGTGTGGTCGGCGTGGCACCGGAGCGGGGCCTGCTGCCACTCGCCGGGATCGTGCCGGTCTCCCCCGCTCTCGACACCCCCGGGATGTTCACCGGGTGTGTGGACGACGCCGTCGCCGTGCTCGCCGCGCTCGGCGGCGGCCCGCGGGTCCGCGTGCCGGTTCCCGCGCAGTTGCGGCTGGGAGTGTGGCCGGGGCACCTGATGCATCCGGCCGCGGAACGCGCCGTCGACCGGGTGGCGGCACGCCTGGGTGCCCTGGGTGCGGTGGTGCGGCCGGTCGAACTGACGCTGGACTTGGAGGTCTTCCGCGGCGCCCTGGACGCTCTTGCGGCGGAGTTCCGGCCCGCTCTGGAGGCCTACCTGGCCACCCGGCGCGGTGGCCCGTCGACGCTGGCCGCGCTGATCGAGGGCAACAGGGGCCTGCCCGCGCCGTTCGGCCAGGACCTGTTCGAACGCGCGCAGGCGGTCACCGGCCGGCGGCGCGCCGCGGCGGCCGGGAAGCGGGCCCGGGCGCGGCACTGGGCGCGAGGAGTGCTGGGTGAGGCGCTGGCCTCCCAGGGGATCTCCGCGATCATCGCGCCCACCAGCGACCCCGCGTGGCGGGTGGATCACAGCCGTGGGGACGGCCCTGCGCGCAACACCAGCACGCTGCCGGCGCTGGCGGGGTTTCCGCACGTGACCGTCCCGGCCGGTACGCACGGGTCGCTGCCCGTCGGCGTCTCGGTCTTCGGTCCGGCGAGCACCGCTGACGTCCTGGCGATCGCGGGCGCGATCGAGGCGGTGTGCGGGGCGCGGCCCCTGCCGCAGGTGGTGCGGGGGTACAGGCCGCGGCCCGTGCCGTAGCCGGCCCCGCGGCCGGCCCTGGCCCGTTCCACGACGGAGGCGGTGAACCTGCCGCCCAACTGCCGCCGGGACTGCCGGGCGGCGGGCCCCGCCCCGCATAGCCTCAAGTGAGCTGGCCCGTATGGGAGTTCACCGTCGAACGAGTAAAGGGCGATGGTGTCCCGCCGTCGACGCGGAGCACGCGGGCCGGAGCAGGCCGGGGAGCCGCCCGTCCCGGATGGCCCACAGTCCCCTCCCCTGACGCGGAAGACGCACACCTCCCCTGAGAGAAGGAGCCTCACCATGACCAACCCCTTCGACGAGTCCGACGCCGCGTTCCTCGTCCTCGTCAATGACGAGCGGCAGCGCTCGCTGTGGCCCGCGGCCATCGACGTCCCCTCCGGCTGGACGGTGGAGCACGGGCCGGACGACCGGGCCGCGTGCCTGGAGTACGTCGAGACCCACTGGACGGATCTGCGCCCGGCGAGCCTCGCCGCGCTGCGCGGGTGACGTCACGGCCGGGCGCCGATCCACGACACGGTTGAGGAGTGAAGTGCGTTGAGCAGGTCACAGCAAGCCGAAGCGACGGCCGGGGAAGGCCTGGGGCGCCTGGAGGGCCTGGGCGGGGAAGGGCTGGAGGACGGCGGCGCGCGGGACACCCGCGTCCACGAGCTGTTCGCCCGCAGGGCCGCGGAGGCGCCGTCCGCGACCGCCCTGGTCTGCGGTGACAGCCGGGTCTCCTACGGTGAACTGGACCGGCGCGCCAACCAGCTCGCCCACTACCTGCTGGGCGCCGGTGTCTCCCCGGGCGACGTGGTCGGAGTCTGTCTGCCCCGTGGCACGGACCTCGTCGTCGCCGTGCTCGCCGTACTGAAGGCCGGCGCCGCCTACACGATGCTCGACGTGCGCTTTCCCGCGCGGCGGCTGACCTCCGTGGCTTCGGACGCCGGGGTGCGGACCGTGGTCACCGCGCCGGGTGGCCCGTTCGCGGGGCCGCGGTGGTCCCCCGTGGATCCCGCGCTGCCGGCGGTGAGCGCCTGTCCCGGCACGCCGCCCGACGTCGCAACGTACGGGGAAGACGTCGCGTGCGTCATGTTCACCTCCGGGTCGACGGGTGCGCCCAAGGGCGTGATCACTCCGCACCGGGCGCTCACCGGCACCCTCACCGGTCAGACGTTCACCGGGAACGGCGCCGGGCAGGTGTGGTTGCAGTGCTCGCCCGTCTCCTGGGACGCCTTCGCCCTGGAACTGTTCGGGCCGCTGCTGCACGGTGCCACCTGCGTCCTGCAGCCCGGTGACGTCACCGACCCCGCGCTCGTCACCGAACTGGTCGCGAGGCACGCCATCACCACGCTGCACGTGTCGGCCAGTCTGCTCAACCACCTCCTGGACGAGCGGCCGGAGACCTTCGACGGCGTCCGCCACGTGATGACGGGCGGGGAAGCAGCCTCCCCGCGCCACGTCAGGACCTTGCTGCGACGCCGCCCCGACCTGCGTCTGACCAACGGCTACTCGCCGGTCGAGAGCACCGTGTTCACCCTCACCCACCGTATCCGGCTCTCCGACGAGCCCATTCCCGTCGGCCGCCCGCTGCGCGGCAAGTCCGTGCACCTCCTCGGCCCCGACCTGCGGCCGGTCGCGGACGGCGAGAGCGGCGAGATCTACATGTCGGGCAGCGGCCTGGCGCACGGCTACGCGGGCCGCCCGGGTCTGACGTCCCTGCGCTTCGTCGCGGCGCCGGACGGCGGCCGCATGTACCGCACGGGCGACCTCGGCCGGCTCCGGGACGGGAGCATCGAGTTCCTCGGCCGGAGCGACGACCAGGTCAAGATCCGGGGATTCCGCGTCGAACCCGCCGAGGTGCAGGCCGCCCTCACCACGCACCCGGCCGTGCGCCAGGCCGCGGTCACGGCGTGGGAGGCCGCGCCGGGCGACCACCGGCTGGCGGCGTACGTGGTGGGGGACGCGCTGCCCGCGCCGGAGGAGATACGCGCCCACGTCGCCCAGGTGCTGCCGGAGCACCTGGTGCCGTCGGTGGTGGTCCCGCTCGGCGCGCTGCCCTTGACGGCCAACGGCAAGCTCGACCGGGCCGCGCTGCCCGCGCCGGCCCTGACGACCGGTACGGGCGGCGCCGCGGCGAACGCGACCGAAGAAGCGCTGTGCGGGCTGTACGCGACGCTGCTCGGCGTCTCCCCCATCGGTGTCGAGGACGACTTCCTGGCCCTCGGCGGCCATTCCCTGCTGGTGGCCACCCTGATCAGCAAGGTCCGTTCGGTCCTCGGTGTCGAGCTGCGGGTGGCCGACGTGTTCGCGGCGCGCACGCCGCGGGCGCTGGCGGCGACCGTCGGGAAGGCGCGGGCGGCCCGGCCCGCCCTGGTGCCCACCGCCCGGCCGGACCACCCGCCGCTGTCGCGGGCGCAGTCCCGGCTGTGGTTCCTCGACCAGGTCGAGGGCGGTGCCACGTACACCATCCCGGTGGCGCTGCGGATGCGTGGCGCGGTCGACGTCGACGCCCTGCACGGAGCGCTCCACGACCTGACACGCCGTCACGAGGTGCTGCGTACCGTCTTTCCACTCGTCGGCGAGGCTCCCGTGCAGCGCGTCCTGGACCACGTCGACGTGGAGTGGGACGTCGCCGACGTGCCGGAGGACGAGCTCGACGCCCGGATCCGGCTGCTGGCCTCGCGCCCCTTCGACCTGTCCCGGCAGCCGCCGCTGCGCGGCCATCTGCTGCGCGTGGCGCCCGAGGACCACGTCCTGCTGATCGTCCTGCACCACATCGCCGGTGACGGCTGGTCGTCCGGCCCGCTGCTGCGCGACCTCGGCGCCGCCTACCGTGCGCGGACGGGCGACGGCCCCGCCGGCCGGCCCGACCTGCCGGTCCAGTACGCGGACTACGCCCTGTGGGAGCGGACGGTCCTGGGTGCGCCGGACGACCCCGGCAGCGTCCTGGCCGGGCAGGAGGCCTACTGGCGGTCGGCTCTGGCGGGGCTGCCCGCGCAGGCCACCGTGCCCACCGACCGGCCCCGGCCCGCCGTCCGCGGGACACACGGGGACGCCGTCCCCTTCGTCCTCGACGCGGCCACGCACGACAAACTGCGGTCCCTGGCCCGGACCACGGGCACCACCATGTTCATGGTGCTGCACGCCGCGGTCGCGGCCGTGCTCGGGCGGCTGGGCGCGGGCACCGACATCCCCCTGGGCACCCCCGTCGCCGGCCGCACCGACGAAGCCCTCGACGACCTCGTCGGCTTCTTCGTCAACACCCTCGTCCTGCGCACCGACACCAGCGACAACCCCACCTTCCACACCCTCCTCACCCGCGTCCGCGACACCGACCTGGCCGCCTACGACCACCAGGACCTCCCCTTCGACCACCTCGTCCACGCCCTCAACCCCGACCGCTCCCTCTCCCGCCACCCCCTCTTCCAGATCATGCTCGTCCTGCAGAACACCCCGGCCGCCTCCCCGGACCTGCCCGGGGTGCGTACGGAACACCGGGTGGTCGATCTGGACGTGGCCAAGTTCGACCTCACCGTCGACCTGGCAGAGACACCTGACGGCATCACCGGCACCGTCAAGTACGCGACGGAGCTGTACGACCGGACGACCGCCGAGCGGCTCACGCGGCTGCTCGCCCGCGCGCTGACCGTCTTCGCCGACCACCCGGACACTCCGGTCCAGCAGGCGGAGCTGCTCACCGCGGCAGAGCAGGAGGAGCTGCTGGCGGCCGGGCGCGGGGGCGGCGGTGCCGCGGGGCTCCCCCGCTGTCTGCATCACGCCGTCGCCGAGCAGGCGTCGCGGGCGCCCGACGCCACCGCCCTCGTCTCGGGGGCACACCGGATGACGTACGCCGAACTCGACGCCGCAGCCGACCAATTGGCGCACCATCTCATCGCCGCGGGCGTGCGTCCCGGGCAGCTGACGGGGATCCTGCTCGAACGGGACCGCCCCCTCGTCGTCGCCGTACTGGCCGTCCTGAAGACGGGCGCCGCCTACGCGATGCTGGACCCGCGCCTGCCCGGGGCACGGCGCGACGCGCTGATCGCGGAGGGCCGGATCGCCCACGTCCTCACCGAGGCCGCGCTGCCGCTGCCCGGCGGGATACGTGTGGACGACGACGCCGTGGCGCACCGGCCCCGTACCGCTCCCGAGGTGACGGTCCACCCCGGCGATGTCGCCTGCACGATGTTCACGTCCGGCTCGACCGGGCGGCCCAAGGGCGTCGTCACCACGCACGAGGCGCTGTGGCACACCCTTGCCGGCCAGGACTACGCCGTCTTCGGGCCCGACGAGACGTGGCTGCAGTGCTCCCCCGTCTCCTGGGACGCGTTCGCCCTCGAACTGTTCGGGCCCCTCCTGCACGGCGCCACGTGTGTCCTGCATCCGGGGCATCTGACCGACCCCGCCCAGGTGGCGGAGCTGGTCGTCCGGCACCGGGTCACCACCGTGCACTTCTCGGCGAGCCTGCTCAACCACCTCGTCGACGAGCACGCCGGCCTCTTCGACGGCGTGCGGCAGGTGATGACGGGCGGCGAGGCGGCCTCCCCCGCGCACGTGGCGAAGCTCCTCGCCCGCCGTCCCGGGCTGCGGCTCGTCAACGGCTACTCGCCCGTCGAGAACACCGTCTTCACCCTCACCCACACCGTCACCCCACGGGACACGGCCGGCGGCGTCCCGGTGGGGCGTCCGCTGCGGGACAAGTCGGTGTACATCCTGGACCGGTTCCTCGCCCCGGTGCCACGCGGCGTGCCCGGCGAGATCTACATGGCCGGGCCGGGGCTGGCGCAGGGCTATCTGCACCGGCCGGGGCAGACCGCGGAGCGCTTCGTGGCCTGTCCGTTCGCGCCGGGTCTGCGCATGTACCGCACCGGTGACCTGGGCCGGTGGCGGGCGGACGGCGTCGTGGAGTACCTCGGGCGTACCGACGACCAGGTCAAGATCCGGGGCTTTCGCATCGAGCCCGCGGAGGTCGGCGCGGCGCTCGGGAGCCACCCCGGGGTGCGGCAGAGCGCCGTCGTCGTCCGCGAGGACCGCCCGGGCGTCAAGACGCTCGTCGCGTACGTCGTCCCGGCCGGCCGGCTCTCCGCCGCCGAACTGCGCCGCCACGCGTCGGACCACCTGCCGGAACACCTGCGGCCCGGCGCCTACGTCCTGCTCGACGCGCTGCCGCTCACCGGCAACGGCAAGCTCGACCGGGCGGCGCTGCCCGCACCCGCCCCGGACGCGTCACCGGTGCGGGCGGCCCGCACTCCGCGGGAGGAGATCCTGCGCGGCCTGTTCGCGCAGGTGCTCGGTCTTCCCGCGGTCGGTGGTGACGACGACTTCTTCGCGATCGGCGGGCACTCGCTCCTCGCCGCCAAGCTCGTCAACCGGATCAGGGCGGCACTCGGCTGCGAGCTGGGCATCCGCGACCTGTTCGCCCGCCGGACGCCCGCCGCGCTCGACGGCGTCCTCGACGCGGCGGCCCCCGCCCGTCCCGCACTCGCACGGGGCGAGCGGCAGGAGCGCGTACCGCTGTCGCCCGCGCAGTTCCGGCTGTGGTTCCTCGACCGCGCCGACGGCGGCACGGACACCTACAACGTGCAGTTCGCCGTCGCGGTCACCGGCACCGTGGACGCCGAAGCGCTGCGCGCCGCCGTGGTCGACACGGCCGTCCGCCATGAGGCCCTGCGCACGGTGTACCCGGCTCATGAGGGAACGCCGTACCAGCGGGTGCTGCCCGATTCCGAACTGGCGGGCGTCTTCGCGGCACGCCCCGTCGGGGGCGACGACCTTCCGTCCGTCGTCGCCGCGGAGGCGCGGCACCGGTTCGCCCTGGCCGAGGAGGCCCCGCTGCGCGTGCGGCTGCTGAGCACCGGCGCCGACGACCATCTCCTGCTGGTGACGCTCCATCACATCGCGGGAGACGGCTGGTCGTTGCGGCCTCTGCTGGACGACGTCGCCGCCGCCTACGCCGCACGGCTGACCGGCGTGGCCCCGCAGTGGGAGCCGCTGCCCGTGCAGTACGCCGACTACACGCGGTGGCAGCGGGGCGTGCTGGGCAGCGGCGACGACCCCGACTCCGTGCTGTCCACGCAACTCGTCTACTGGCGCGAGCGGTTGGCCGGGCTGCCGCAGGAAGTGACCCTGCCGGCCGACCGGCCGCGGCCCGCCCGTCCCAGCCATCGCGGCGCGTGCCTGCCGGTGGAGGTGCCCGCGGAGGTGTACGCGGCGGTCACGCGGCTGGCCCGGGAGCACGGGGCCACCCCGTTCATGGTGGTCCAGGCGGCGTTCGCCGCGCTGCTCGGGCGGCTGGGCGCGGGCACCGACATCCCGCTGGGCACCCCCGTCGCCGGCCGCACCGACGAAGCCCTCGACGACCTCGTCGGCTTCTTCGTCAACACCCTCGTCCTGCGCACCGACACCAGCGACAATCCCACCTTCCACACCCTCCTCACCCGCGTCCGCGACACCGACCTGGCCGCCTACGACCACCAGGACCTCCCCTTCGACCACCTCGTCCACGCCCTCAACCCCGACCGCTCCCTCTCCCGCCACCCCCTCTTCCAGATCATGCTCGTCCTGCAGAACAACAGCGCGGCGACCGCGGAGCTCGCCGGAACGCGTTGTGTTCCGGTACCGGTCCCCAACGAGGTGGCGAAGTTCGATCTGACGCTGTCGCTGCACGAGAGCGAGGGTGCGCTGGCCGGGTATCTGGAGTACGCGACCGACCTGTTCGACCGCGGGACCGCCGAGCGGACCGTGGAGCGCTTCGGCCGGCTGCTGGCCGCGGCGGCGGCGCGGCCCGACGAGCCGATCGGCTCCTACGACCTGATGACGTCCGCCGAACGCCATGACGTCACCACCGGGTGGACGGGCCGCACGGGCGTCCCCGTGGCCCGCGGTCTGCACGAACTGGTGGCCGAGCACGCCGCCCGGTCCCCGCGGGCCACCGCGCTGCGCTGCGAGGACCGGCACGTCAGCTACGAGCAGCTGGTGACCAGGGCGAACCGCCTCGCCCACCACCTGATCGACTGCGGCGTCGGGCCCGGTGACGTCGTCGGTGTCCTGCTCGAACGCGACGAGGAGACGGCCGTGGCCGTGCTCGGCGTGCTCGGCGCCGGCGCCGCCTACACCATGCTGGACCCTCGCTTCCCCGCGCCGCACCTCGCCGACGTCCTCAAGCGGTGCGGCACGGACGTCGTCATCAGCACGCGGCAGCTCGCGCCGAGCGTGCCGGCGGCCCGGGCGGTGCTGGTGGACGCCGACGCCGCGGTGATCGCACGGGCGTCCGGGCAGGCGCCGCAGGTCCGGGTCCGCCCCGAGGACACGGCGTGTGTGATGTTCACGTCCGGTTCGACGGGCACGGCGAAGGGCGTGGTCACCCCCCACCGCGCACTCGTCGGCACCCTCACCGGGCAGGACTGGACCGACTTCGACGCGGACTCGGTGTGGTTGCAGTGTTCCCCGGTCTCCTGGGACGCGTTCGCCCTCGAACTGTTCGGGCCCCTCCTGCACGGCGCCACCTGCGTCCTGCAACCAGGGCATTTCACCGACCCGGACCTCGTCGCCCGGCTGCTGACCGACCACGCCGTCACCACGGCCCACTTCTCCGCGAGCCTGCTCAACCACCTGGTCGACGAACACCCCGCCGCGTTCACGCAGGTGCGTTCGGTCCTCACCGGGGGCGAGGCGGCTTCCGTGCCGCATGTCCGCGCCCTGCTGCGGCGCCACCCCCATCTGCGCCTCACCAACGGCTATTCGCCGGTCGAGAACACGATCTTCACTCTGACCCACGACATCCGCCCCGACACGGCGAGCGTCCCCGTCGGCAGGCCGGTGCCCGGCAAGCGGGCCTGGGTCCTGGGGCCCGATCTGCGGCCGGTGCCGCCGGGGGTCGCCGGCGAGATCTACATGGGCGGCCCCGGCCTCGCCGACGGCTACCTCGCCCAGCCGGGGCTGACCGCCCAGCGGTTCGTCGCCGCGCCGGACGGGGAGCGGATGTACCGCACCGGGGACCTCGGCAGGTGGCGTGCCGACGGGGTCGTCGAATACCTGGGCCGCACGGACGACCAGGTCAAGATCCGGGGTTTTCGCATCGAACCCGGCGCGGTGCAGGCCGCGTTGGCCGGCCACCCGCTGGTGCGGCGGTGCGCCGTCGTGGTCCGCGAGGACCGGCCGGGCGAGAAGCGCCTCGTCGGCTACGTCGTGCCCGAGGACTCGGCGGACCTGGACACCGCCTCGCTGCGGGACCACATGGAGCACCGGCTGCCCGAACACCTGCGTCCGGGTGCCTACGTCCTGCTCGACCGGCTGCCGATCAACGCCAACGGCAAACTCGACCGCGCGGCCCTGCCCGCGCCGGACCCGGGCGACCGGCCCTCCGGACGTCCGCCGCGCACCCGCGAGGAGGAGGCGCTCTGCGCGCTCTTCGACGAGCTGCTCGGCACGCGGGGTGCGGGAGTCGACGAGAGCTTCTTCGCCCTCGGGGGCCACTCGCTGCTCGTCGGCAGGCTGATCAGCCGGGTCCGGTCCGTGCTCGGGGCGGAACTGACGATCAAGACGGTGTTCGAGAACCCGACCGTGGCCGCCCTGGCGGCACGGCTGACCGACGGCCCGCGGTCCCGCCCGGCCCTCAGGCGCCGCGCCGGCCGGGAGGAGGCACGATGACGACGTCCACCGGGACCACACCACTGCCGGAGGCCGTCGAGGCCGCCCCGCTCTCCTTCAGTCAGCGACGCCTGTGGTTCCTGGAGCGCGCGGCGCCCGGGCCCGCCTACAACATCCCGGTCGTCGTGAGCCTGCGCGGCGAGCTGTCGCACGACGCGCTCCGCGCCGCCCTCACCGATGTGGTGGCCCGGCACGAAGTCCTGCGTACCGCCTATCCCGACGAAGGGGGCGTCCCTTGTCAGCGGATCATGCCTCCGGCCGCGGTGCCGCTGCCGGTGGTCTCCGTGGACGATCCCGGGGCGGCGCTCGCGACGGCGGCCCGGCACGTCTTCGACCTGACCCAGGCGCCTCCCGTCCGCGCCACCCTCTTCCACGTGCGGGGCACGGACGAGCACGTACTGCTGGTCCTCGTCCACCACATCGCCGGCGACGGATGGTCGGTCGAACCGCTCCTGCGCGACCTCTCGACGGCCTACTCCGCGCGGCTCGCGGGCCGTGCGCCGCGGTACGCCGAACTGCCCGTGCAGTACGCGGACTACACGTACTGGCAGCAGGACCTGCTGGGCGACCCCGAGGACCCGGACAGCCTCGTGTCCCGTCAACTCAACTACTGGCGCGAGGCGTTGGCGGGATCGCCGGAGGAGTGCGGGTTCCCCGCGGACCGGCCGCGGCCGGTCCGCTCCGACCAGCACGGGGCCAGTGTCCCGGCATCGCTGACCGAGGACGAGCACCACGCCCTGCTCGACCTGGCGACTCGTACGGGCACGACCCTGTTCATGGTCGTGCACGCGGCCGTGGTGGCGCTGCTGACCCGCATGGGCGCCGGCACGGACCTCCCGGTGGGCACGGTCGTCGCGGGCCGCGACGACGAGGCGCTGGAGGACCTGGTCGGCTTCTTCGTGAACACCCTGGTGCTGCGGGCGGACGCGTCGGGCGACCCGTCGTTCGCCGAACTCCTCGACCGGGTCCGGGCCGTGGACCTCGACGCCTACGCGCACCAGGACGTCCCGTTCGAGCGTGTCGTGGAGGCGGTCAACCCCGCGCGGGCGGCCAACCGCCACCCGCTGTTCCAGGTGATGCTCGTCCTGACCACACGGACCGGCGAGCCGCCTGCCTGGCCCGGACTCGTGACGGAGCTGCGGCAACAGGACAACGGCCGCGCGAAGTTCGACACCACGATCGGTGTCCAGGAGTCCCGGTCCGCCGCGGGCGACCCGCTCGGCCTCGCCCTCTCCTGGGAGTACGCGACCGCGCGCTACGACGCGGCGACCGCCGAGTTGCTCTGCGGGCGGCTGGCCCGCCTGCTCCGCCAGGTCGCCGCTGACCCCGGTCGACGCCTGAGCCGTCTCGTCGCACCCGACAGCCGGGAGGGCGCCGCGCTGTCACCGGGTACGGCGGATCGCGATGTCCGCGCGGCGTGCCTGCACGAACTGATCGCCGAACAGTGCGCGCGCACGCCGACCGCGACCGCGCTCGTGCACGACGGCCGCCGCACCACGTACGCCGCGCTGGAGGACCACGCCAACCGCGTCGCCCGGCACCTCGTCTCCGGCCCCGGGGACGTGGTCGCCGTCCACCTCGACCGCGGGCCCGACCTGGTGGCCGCGCTGCTGGGCGTCCTGAAGACCGGCGCCTGCTACACGCTGCTGGACACCGCGTTCCCCGCGGAGCGGCTGCGTACGGTCCTGGACCGGACCGGCATCCGCACGGTGGTGGGGACGGCCGCGTCGGCGGAGGTGCTCGACCGGCCCTGCGTGGACCTCGCGGCGGTGCCCGCCACGCCGGTGCCGCCGCCGCGGACGGCCGTACGCCCGGAGGATCCCGCGGTCGTCATGTTCACCTCCGGCTCGACGGGTGCTCCAAAGGGCGTGGTCTCCTCGCACGCGGCGATCAGCACGACCCTGACCGGGCAGGACTACGCGCCGTTCGGCCCCGGCGAGCGGTGGCTGCAGAGCGCGCCGGTGTCCTGGGACGCCTTCGGCACCCAGGTGTTCGGGCCCCTGCTGCACGGCGGGACCTGCGTGTTGTACCCGGGTACGCACATCGACCCGGCGGTCGTCGCGGCCCTGGTGGTCGAGCACGAGGTGACCGTCTTCGACGCGTCGGCGAGCCTGTTCAACCACGTCCTCGACGAGTGTCCCGTCGTCTTCGCCACGGTGCGGTGCGCGATGACCGGCGGCGAACCGGCCTCGACGGCGCACGCCGCCCACGCGCTGCGCGCGTTCCCCGCGGTGCGGCTGGTCAACGGCTACGGCCCCGTGGAGAGCACGGGATTCAGCACCGCCCACGTGGTGACCGCGGCCGACGGGCCCCGGATCCCGATCGGCCGGCCGCTCCCCGGCAAGGCCGCTCACGTCCTCGACGCCTGTCTGCGCCCGGTGCCGCCCGGCGGGACCGGCGAGCTGTACCTGACCGGCAGCGGCCTGGCGCTCGGCTACCTCGGCGCGGCCGCCGCGACCGCCGAGCGCTTCGTCGCCGATCCCTCCGGCCCCCCGGGCACTCGGATGTACCGGACGGGAGACGTCGTCCGGTGGCGCCCCGACCACACCCTGGACTACCTCGGCCGGGCGGACGCACAGGTCAAGGTGCGGGGCTTCCGGGTGGAGCCGGGGGAGATCGAGGCGGCGCTCGCCACGCACCCCCAGGTCGCCCGGTGCGCCGTCACGGTGCGCGAGGACCGTCCGGGTGACAAACGGCTCGTCGCCTACGCGGCCTGCGGCGCAGGCACCGTACCCGAGCCGGCGGAGCTGCGCGCCCACCTCGCCGCGCGCCTCCCCGACCATCTCGTGCCGGCCGTCGTCGTCACCCTGGACTCGCTGCCGTACACGGCGAACGGCAAGCTGGACCGCGGCGCCCTGCCCGCCCCCGCGTACCGGCAGGACCACGGCAGCGCGCCTCGCGGCCCGCACGAAGCGGCCTTGTGCCGGCTGTTCGGCGAGGTCCTCGGGACGGCCGGGCCGGTCGGAGCCGACGCCGGGTTCTTCGATCTCGGCGGGCACTCCCTGCTGGCGATCCGGCTGATGTCCCGTATCGAGGCACACTTCGGCACACGTATCGGCGTACAGACACTGTTCGAGGCACCCACACCGGCCGCACTCGCCACCCGGCTGAGCGAACCTCCCGCCGACCGCACCCCGACAGTCCTGCTGCCGCTGCGCACCGACGGCGCACGGCCACCGCTGTTCTGCGTCCATCCCGCGGCCGGGATCAGTTCGGTCTACGCGGGGTTGCTGCCCCATCTGCCGGACCGTCCGGTGTACGGGCTGCAGGCACGCGCCCTGTTCGCCGCCGATCAGACTCCGGCCACCATCGAGGAGATGGCACGCGACTACCTCGCGGAGGTGCGTACCGTCCAACCCGCCGGCCCCTACCACCTGTTGGGCTGGTCGTTCGGGGCGGGTGTCGCCCACGCGATGGCCGCGGCCCTGCGGGAGGGCGGCGAAGAGGTCGCCCTGCTGGCGATGATGGACGGCTACCCGCCGCGCGCCACCGGCGAGACGTACAGCGCCGACGATCCGTCCGTTCAGGCGGCCCTGCGCGAGTCCCTGGGCCACGCTCCGTCCGCGGCGGGGGAATTCGAGGAGCTTCTCGGCGCACCCGCGCGGCTCGCCGAAGCATTTGCCGCCCATGTGACGCTCAGCTGCGCGGGCACACCCCCACGCCATCCCGGACACGTGCTGTTCTTCCAGGCCGCGCTGGGACGCACGGACACCACTCCGGAGCCCGGCCAATGGCTGCCGTACGTGGGCGGCATGGACGTGCACCCGGTCGCCTGCCGGCACGGCGACATGACCAGGCCCGGCCCGATCGCCGAGATCGCGGCCGTGCTCGACCGTTCCCTCGAAGAAGTCGGAGACCAGCGATGACCACGACCCTCATGCACGAGTTCTACCGGCTCGTCGACTCCGGCGACGTGCCGGGGCTCGTCGACCTGTTCACCCCGGACGCCGTCTACCACCGGCCCGGCTACCCGCCGGTGCACGGCCGGTCGGGGATGCGCCACTTCTACACCCACACCCGCAAGATCCGGGAGGGGCGGCACGAGCTCGACGCCGTGGTCGTCAGCGGTGACGAGGTCGCCGTCCGCGGCTCGTTCGCAGGTGTCCTGCACGACGGCACACCCGCGAAGCACCGGTTCGCCGAGTTCTTCACCGTCACGGCGGACCACCGGATCAGCCGGCGAGAGACGTTCTTCGCGACGCCGCTCGTGTGACGGCTCGTGTGACGGGGCACGGCGGCGGCCGTGACTCCGCTCGCGACCGATGCCTCCGACCCGCCCCCGTTCCGCTCCGCCGGCCGGGCTTCTCCCCCCTCGTCCGGCCGGACCTCACCCTCAGGAGTTCCTCATGACTTCGACCGCCGATCACCTCGACGTCCAGCACACCTCCCCCGGTCACGGCGACGCCTTCACCCGCCACCTCTACACACTGCGCTACTCTCCCCGCTCCGGCTGGCACGACGGCGCGTTGCAGCCGATGGACCACCTCTCGCTCCATCCGGCCACCATCGGGCTGCACTACGGCCAGGTGATCTTCGAGGGGATGAAGGCCTTCCGCCAGGAGGACGACGCCCTGGCGATCTTCCGTCCCTGGCAGAACGCGGCCCGTTTCCGGCGCTCGGCCGCCCGGCTCGCCATGCCCGAACTGCCCGAGGAGTTGTTCCTCGGCGGCGTCGAACAGGTGGTCGCGGCCGACCAGGACGAGCTGTCCCACCACCCGGACCACAGCCTGTACATACGTCCGCTGATGTTCGGCACCGACGTGAATCTGATGCTGCGCCCCTCTGAGGAGTACCTGTTCCTGGTGCTCGCGTTCGTCGCCGGCGGCTTCTTCGGCGACGAGGTGCGGCCGGTGGCGGTGCAGATCTGCCGCACCCAGAGCCGCGCCATGCCGGACGGCACCGGCGACGTCAAGTGCGCGGCGAACTACGGCCCGTCGTTCGTGGCCCAGCGCACGGCTCAGGAGGCCGGCTGCCAGCAGGTGGTGTGGCTGGACTCCACCGAACGGCGCTGGGTGGAGGAGATGGGCGGCATGAACCTGTTCTTCGTCCGCCGGCGCGACCACGACGTCGAGGTGGTCACGACACCGCTGACCGGCACTCTTCTGCCCGGCGTGACCCGCGACTCGCTCCTGCGGATCGCCACGCGTCTCGGGCACCGGGTGACCGAACGCCCCGTCTCCGTGGACGAATGGCGCGCCGGCTGCGCCACCGGCGAGATCACCGAGGTCTTCGCGTGCGGCACGGCCGCGGTCGTCACCCCGGTCGGCTCGGTGCGGGACACGGACGGCGACTGGACGGTGGGCGACGGCGGCACGGGCCCGGTCACGCGTCAGCTGCGCCAGGCTCTCGTCGATCTGCAGCACGGGCGCAGCGCGGACCCGGACGGCTGGATGCACCGCGTGCGGTGACGTCCCATCGCCATGTGGCGGTGCAGCCGGGAGCCGCCGGGCACCTCGCGGGGTGGCAGGCGCGCGAGGGGATTCGGGACACCCCCCGCGGCCCGTGCCCTCCCACCGAGCAGGGCTCAGACCGCTCGGTGGGAGGGCACGGGCCTGGTCTCCGGCTCCTGGCGGGACGAGCTGTGCACGCAGGTGCGTCCGGCGCCGGTGCGGCGCAGCCCCATGCGGCGCGAGAGGTCGCGCGTCATGCGCTGGGTGAGACCACTGCGCCAGGCGATGTCGGGGTAGCAGGCGCGCAGGTGGGCGACGGCGCGCGTGCCGAGGCCGCTGTCCTGGAGCGGGGAGGTGACCTGCAACTCGGTGATGACTCCGCTGGCGCACTGTTCGCACAGCTCGTAGGTGAGCTGGCCGACGATGCGGCGGGTGTGCACCAGCAGCAGGCTGTCGGCCCCGGCGAGGGGTGCCGGGGCGTGGACGATCTGGACCTCGCGATAGGCGAGCAGCCGCCGGTGCAGACGTCCGCGGCGGCGGCGCGCACGGGCGTGCCGCGACGTTCTGCGCCCCGGGAGGGCACGTGCAAAGGTTGCGGGCGCCGCTGCGAGTGTCTCAAGCATGTAATGCGGCTACCCCCGACTGTCCGGTCAAAGCCCGCGGGTTCCGACGGCGCCCCGCGGGCCGCCCGTAGACGTCTGTTCGATGGACGGCGCCGACACCGTGCAGTACATCCCTAGAGGAGGACCACAGGCACGTACTGGCACACGAGGGGGAACTACATGCCGATCACGGTTCCGCAGTTCAAGGAATTCGTCTTCAACTGGATACGGGAGAACGGCGCACGGGCGCAGCGCGTCCAACTGCTCGACTGGGGCTGGGAGTGGTGGCTGCAGGCGGAGCTCGCGGGGAACCTGCGGGCACAGGACTCGACCCTGGACGTGTTACGGGAGCAGTACGTCTACGAGGGCCAGCAACGTACTGACCTGGTGCTCAACGGAAGCAGTCCCGTCAATCAGCGGATCATCGTCGAACTGAAGACGCTGCGCGCCACCGAGTACCAGAAGGCCGCGTTCGTCAAGGAGATCGAGACGGACGTGAACAAGCTGTGGAACCGGCTGAAGTCGACCCAGAAGGGCTCCCAGCTGCTCGTCATGGGTTTCTACTTCGACGCCAACGCGCCGATTCCGGCGGGCTTCCAGCGCCGGGAGGACCTGCACAAGGACCTGGCGGTCTGCTGGCAGGACATGGTGGTGATCGACTGAGCGGCGACTAGGCGAGGCGGACGGCAACGGCCTCACGGCCCACCGTCCGCCCTGCGTCGCGAGCACCGAGCACCGGCCCGCATCCGTCAACCAGCCAATGGCTCCCAGGCGGCCCGTTCGGTCTCGTCCTGCGGCGTCCCCCACACGAGGAAACCGTTCATCAGGCCGACCCCGGCCTCCTTCGCGAGTTCCGGAACGTCGAGGACATCGGCCATCTCCTCGAGGTAATCCGTCAGTGACTCGAACGGGATGCCGCGTTCCTCGTACTCGCACCAGGACCAGATCCTGCCGGTCTCGGCGTCCACGCACAGCCCGGAGAGCGCGTCCGCGTCCAGCGATGCGAAGGGAATCCAGGAGGCGCGCCACAGCGGGATCTCCCGCGTCGCCCCTTTTCGCCGCTGCGCCTCTTCATCACGCCGGAGCAACACCATGTATGTCTCATAGACCCTGCGAACGGCCTCGAACGGCATCAGCGCGCTCCCCGCCGGCATGAAGCCAGGCATCGGGTCCGGTCCCGCACCCGCCCGCCGGCTCCACAAGGCCCGCAGCCCGACCGGGAGGCGAACACCCAGTGCCGCCTGCAGTTCGTCCAGCTCGTGCTCGGACGCCCCGGGCAGCAGGTTCGCCACCGTCGCCGGAGCGTGCCGCCCGAGCCAGGACTCGATCCGCTGCCAGGCGTCGTCTATCTGCCGCCGCTCAATGCCGTGCATACGTGCGATGCGCCCATCCATGCGCCACACGCTAGCCGGGGCCACCGACACCGTTTCAGGCCCCGCTCCCCCGCGCCGCCCGTGGCCGGGTCAGCAGGGCGGGGACTCGGGCGCAGTCGTCCGCGCTTGCCAGGCCCTCGTCCAGGGCCAGGAGGGAGATGATCCGTACCGGGCTGCCGGTCGACGCGGCCGCCTCCAGTTTGTGGTGGCCGTCGAGGAGGAAATGTGTGAGGCCCCAGTGCCGGTACTGGTCCTGCGCCATCCCGGAAGCGGGTTCGCACACGTCGAGGGTGGACAGGGCCACGGCCGTGGGGACGGTTCCCTTCTCCATGAGGCCGGCGTACTCCTCGACGCGCTCCCTGGTGTTCCACGTCGGAGCGACCATCGGCACGACGAACTCGTAGAGGTGGGCGTCCGCGTCGACGACGGTCTCGAACGTGCGGTAGTACGGCGTGTTCGGGTACTCCGGCAGGCCCCAGAACTGGTCCATCCCCCAGGTCACGACCTGCTCGCCGCTGAAGTAGTCGCCCTCCTTGCCGGGGGCGACCAGCCGGGGTCGCACCTCCAGGAGCAGCGGAAGGTACTCGCCCTGCGGCAGCAGCCTGCCGAACGCGTCGATCACTCCGCCGTCGTCCGGATCGTCCAGCGTCCCGGTGAGCTGTTCCTGGACGTCCTCCAGGGAGAGCGTCTGGGTCGAGGTGATCAGGCGGCGGAACAGGAGCGGGCAGGTCCCGCAGTAGAAGCTGAGTTCGAAGGCGGGCTCGTCGTCCACCATGAGCAGGCGGCGGCGCGCCCCGCCGCCGGTCTCCTGCATCTCCGTGTCGAAGTGCAGCCGCGCCTCGGAGGGAGGACGGCCGAGCCTGCGTGGGGCACCCGTTGTGATCAGCACGGATCGACCGTACGTGAGGTTCGGGAGGCGGTTCCATCGACTTACACCCGGGCCCCTACGGTGGACCTGCGCGCAGGCCCACCGCTGCCTGAGACCGTCACAGCAGCCCGGGCCGCTGCCACGTGGCGCCGAGGACGTGGTGGTCGAGGAAGTTGAGGAACGTCTCGTACCACAGGCGCGCGTGGTTCGGGCTCAGGATCCAGTGGTTCTCGTCCGGGAAGTAGAGGTACTTCGCGGGGACCTCGTGCCGCTGGAGTTCCTGGAAGAGCGCGGCGCCCTGTCCGACAGGCACGCGGTAGTCCTTCGCGCCGTGGATGACGAGCATGGGGGTGCGGATCTTCGCGACGTCCAGGTGCGGTGAGTCGGCCTCGTACCGTTCGGGGCGGGTCAGCGGGTCGCCGAAGATCCGCTGGAAGTACCAGGGCACATCGGTGTCGCCCTGGAACATCCGCAGGTCCCACAGGCCCGCGTGGCTGACGATCGCCTTGAACCGGTCCGTGCTGGTGGCGACCCGGTTCGCCATGTACCCGCCGTACGAGCCGCCCGCGAGCGCCGTACGCCCGGCATCGATGTCGTCCCGGGCCTCGGCCGCGTCGGTCAGCGCGATCACGTCCGCGTAGGGGCGCCCGCCCCACTGACCCCAGCCGCGCCGGTGGTTGAGCTGGCCGTATCCGGTCGACAGGGCCGGGTCCGGCAGCAGCACCGCGTAACCCCGCGCCGCGAACGGCCAGGGGTTCCACCGCCAGGTCCAGCCGTTCCAGCTGAGCTGTGGTCCGCCGTGGACGGCGACGAGCAGCGGGGCGGGCCGCTCGGCGGACGCGCCCTCGGGCAGGACGAGCCAGGAGCGCAGTACGAACCCGTCGTCCGCCTCCACGTGCACCTCGGTGAGCGTGCCGGGCAACGCGCCGACGTCACCCGGGGCGGGCAGGGCGGCCGGAGTCTGATCGGCGGCGCCGGCGTCCATGCGGACGGGCGTCGGCGGCGCGTCGACCGCGTGGCGCAGGGCGTAGAGCGTCCGGCCGTCGGGGGCCACGCTCAGCGAACCGTACGCGCCGGAAGCGGTGAGACGTGTGACGCCACCGTCGGAGTCGCGCCGGAAGACGGGCGCGTGCCCCTGCTCGTCGCAGGTGAAGAAGAGGGTGTCGTCCGCTGGTGAACAGGCCACCTCGACCGGCCAGTTGTCGAACCCGGGAAGCAGGTCCCGCACCGCGCCGTCCGCCACGTCGACCCGGACGAGGGTCGCGTCCCAGGGGTCGTCGTAGGTCGGGTAGCGCAACCGCGAGCACACGAGGGCCGAGCCGTCGTGTGTGAACCTCGGCGACTCGTAGGAGTGCTCCAGGTCGCCGACGACCCGGATCTCCTCCCCCGTCACCGCGTCGGCCACCACGACGGCGGACCGGTGCTCGTCGGGGACCCGCCCGGGCACGAACCTGCGGTACGCGACCCGCGTGCCGTCCGGCGACAACGCCGCGTCCCCCGGGTCCTCCAGGCCGGTCCCCTGCCCGCCGGCGACGACCGGTTCCGCGCCGGCGTGCGCGCGGACGAAGGTGTGCGGCTCCTCCGGACCCAGGTCGTGGTCCCAGGCGCGGGTCGGCCCGGCCTCGTACAGGATCGCGGTGACCTTCGCGTCCTTGCGCGCCGCGCGGAGCTTGCCGTGCGCCTCGGCGTCGGCGGCACCGGGCAGCAGCCCGGCCGTGTGGCACAGCGCGCCGGAGTCCCGGGCGACGGTGACCGCGGCGATCCCGCCCGGGTGCCGGGCCACGACGGCGGCCTCGCCGCGCGGCGGCAGCGCCCACAGTGCGGCGCCCTCGTCGTCGTCGCCGTCCGCGGCGGGACGACCGGACAGGAAGTACAGCGTCCCGTCCGGACCGAACACCGGCCCCGATTCGCCCTTGTCGGACCGGGTCAGCCGCACCGCCTCGCGCTGTCCGGCGGGATCGATCTCCCACAGGCCGGACACGAAGCGCGCCCCGTCCCCGGACAGGGACTGCACGGCCGCGACGAGTCGCGTGCCGTCGACGGACAGGGCGAGGGAGCTGACGCGCGGGCACGCGACGAAGGCGGACAGGTCACGGAAGGTGGACGGGCCACCGGAGGACTCGGTCATGCGGGCGATTGTCGCCCGCGCACGCCTCGGACGGCCAGGGAGCGTGCCGGGGAACGTCGCGCCTGTGAAGGCACGTCTACGAAGAGGGAGGTGGTCGACCGTGTCACGGCGAGGAGGCGGGCCCGCGCGGCCAGACGTACGCCCCCCGCCCGGCCCGCGCAGCAGGTCGTACCCCACAACGCCGCGCCGGCCGGATGGGTGATATCCCTGTCATCGGCACATACAGGTGACGGGCGAGGTGGAGGCGGCTGAGGGTGTTCTCGGTGGAGGTCAATCCGGACGCGCGGGCGAGCGTACTCGTACTGCGCGGTGATCTGGATCTCGACAGCGCGGTCCAGCTGCGGGAGGCGGCCACCACCTTGTTCGCCGGGCCGGAGCTGCCGCGCGTGGTCGTGGTCGACTGCGCCCAGTTGTCGTTCTGCGATTCCACCGGCATCAACTGCCTGGTCGTGATCTATCAGCGGCTGCTCGCCTACGGAGGCCTGCTGCGGCTGACGGCCGTGCCCGGTTCCGTGGCCCGGACCCTCAGGCAGACCGGCCTGGACCAGGTGATCACCGTGCATGAGACAGTTCAGGAAGCCCTCGATGCCGGTGACGGTGTGCCCGGGGCCGTCGGGGGCACGGTGTCCGCGGCGCGAGCGGACCACGAGAGGCAGCTGGGTGATGACGCGCGTTCCCGAGCAGCAGCCGCACCCGGCGGCGCGACCCGACGCCGGTCGGATGCCTGAGGGCGACGCGGAAGGGGATCTGCGGGCGCTGTTCGGCGGTTCCTCGGCGATCTTCGCGTCCCTCGCGGGTCCCGCACACGTGGTGGAGGCGGCCAACGACGCGTTCTTCACGGCGATCGGCGGCGGTGAGCGGGCGCGGACCGGCGTGCCGCTCGCGCAGTTGATGCCGGAACTCGCCGGGCAGGGCTTCATCGCCCTGCTGGACGGGGTGTACCGCACCGGTGAGCCCTACGTCGGACGCGACGCCCGGGTGGTCCTCGGCACGGGCCCCGACGCTCGGGAGGGTTTCTTCGACTTCACCTACGAGCCGCGCGTGGAGGCCGGCGGCATCGTCCGCGGCGTGCGGGTGCTGGGGGTGGAGACCACCCAGGTCAAACACGCGCAGCAGCTGACGGCCGAGCATCGCGCGCTGCTGGAGCAGATCGCCCGGCAGGCGCCGCTTGCCGAGGTGCTGGAGGGCATGGCCCGCGTCATCGAGGACCTGGCGCCCGAAGAGGTCCTGGTCTCGGTGCTGCTGGCCGACGCCGACGGGCGTCATCTGCGTCACGGCGCGGCTCCCAGCCTGCCTGCCTTCTACAACCAGGCCATCGACGGCATCGCCACCGGTGAGGGCGTCGGCTCCTGCGGCACGGCGGCCCACCGCCGCCGCCCGGTCATCGTCAGCGACATCGCCACGGACGCGTTCTGGGACGACTTCCGCGACCTGGCCGACAAGGCCGGTCTCGCGGCGTGCTGGTCCACGCCGATCCTGGCCCGCGACGGCTCCCTGCTGGGCACCTTCGCGATGTACCACCGCACGCCCCGCAGCCCGCAGGCCTCCGACCTCGCGCTGGCCCGGGTCTTCGCCGGCACCGCCGCACTGGCCATCGAACGCCACCAGGCCGACCAGGCGCGCGAGGCGGCCGAGGCGAGGGAGAAGGCGGCCCGTGACGACCTGGCGTTCCTGCTGAAGGCCGGGACCGCGCTCACCTCCGACCTGGATCACACCCAGACCTTGCAGCGGCTGGCCGACAGCTGTGCGCCGGCCCTGGCCCCGCTGTGCGCCGTGGACGTCATCGAGGGCGGCCGCGTCAGGCGCATCGCGACCACGGCCGCGACCCGCGAGGACCAGGCGCTGCTCGCCGCGCACGTACCCGTCCACGACGCCGCCGACGACGCGGTCGCCCGGGTGCTCGCCTCCGGCATGAGCGAGATCGCCCGCCGCACCCCGACCGGCCCCGGCCCCTGGCACAAGCTGGGTGTCACCGGCTACCTGTGCGTCCCGCTGCTGGACCGGCAGCGAGCCTTCGGCGCCCTGACGCTGCTGTCCACCCGCGAGCACGCCTTCGACGGGCACACCGTCGCCCTCGCCGAGGAGCTGGCCCGGCGGGCCGCCTCCGCCGCTCTCAACGCCCGCCAGTACACCCAGCGCGCCACCCTCGCCCGCGACCTCCAAGCGGGTCTGCTGCTGCCCGAGGTGCCCGCCCTGCCCGCGGCCGAGGCCGCCGTCTACTACCACCCGGCCGGTGAAGGGCTCGACATCGGCGGCGACTTCTACGACGTCTTCCCCCTCGCCGGCGGGCGCTGGGCCTTCATGCTGGGCGACGTGTGCGGACGCGGCGCCCACGCCGCCACCACGACCGCGCTGGTCCGTCACACCGCGCGGGCCGTCGCGCCGCTGCTGCCGGGCCCCGCCGCCGTCGTGGACGCCGTCAACCGTGCCTTGCTGGAACGTCCCCAGACCCACGGCACCGGTTTCGTCACCCTCGTCCACGGCCACCTCACCCCCACCGCCGACGGCGTCGACCTCACTCTGGTCCGCGCCGGCCACAACCATCCTCTGGTCGTCGACGGTCTGGGCCCCGCCCGTCCGCTGCAGAGCGAGGGCTCCCTGATCGGCATCACCCCCGACCCTCATCTGCCGGAGCACGACCTGCACCTCGCGCCGGGCGAGAGTCTGCTGCTCTACACGGACGGCATCACCGAAGCCCGGAACGAGGAAAACCGCCAGTTCGGCGAAGAGCGCCTCGCCGCCGCTCTCGGCGCGCGGCTCGGCGCCCCGCACACGCCGCAGCACGTCATCGACACCCTGACCCGGACGCTCCGCGCCTTCACCGGGGCCCACGGCGTGGACGACGACCAGGCGGCCCTCGTCCTCACGGCCACGCAGCAGCGGTGACCGGCGCCTGTGGTGGCGCCGGTCACCGCTGGAGCGTGTCAGGTGTTCTTGTAGGGGTTCATGTGCCGGTCCGGGCGTCGCGCCGCAGGACGGTGGTGGTTCAGGCGGCCTGGGCGTCCGGGCCGGTCCGGTAGCGGTCCCATTCCAGGTACGGGAACAGGGCGCGGGCCGTCTCGATCAGCCGGTGCGGCTGAGAGCGCAGGTGGGTGACGACGACTTCCCGTACGGACGCGGGAGCGGTGTCGAACAGGTGCAGGCCGGCGACGTCCACGAACGGGGTGTCGCGCAGGTCCCACACCACGCGCGTTACCGTCCGCGGCAACCGGTCGAGGCACGCGCGCAGTTCGCCCAGGTGGTCGTAGTCGATGTCCCCGTGCGGTGTCAGGGTCGCGGTGCTGCCGTGCAGTTCGCGGGTGATGTTCATGGCGGCCCCCTTCCGGGGGGTGATGAGCCCGAGGACGAGCCGGCCCCTCACTGCCGGGACCGGTGCCCAAGGCGGACGCCGGATGCCCTGGGAGGGAGCAACGTCCGGTGTCCGAAGAGCCGACGGATGCTGGTGCCGGCTCGCTCTCTTGTTCCCCACCGTCCCACGCCGACGGGGGCGAGCGCCAGTGCCGTCGTCCCGGGCCGCACCGAACGCCATTCTCCCGAACGGCGGTTCGCTCGTCCGGGCCCGAGCTGTGGGGCGCGTACGGGCAGGTCAGTCGGGGTGCTGCGCCGACGGGGGCGCGGATGCCGAACACACCGGGACGCGGGGCACCTCACCCGGACGGAGAGTCAGGCGGCCGCGCCGCGGCGCAAGGTCCGCAGCACCAGCCACTGGTCGCCCCACGCCATCACCGTGCCGAGTACCGCCATCAGGATGCCGACGAACAGACCGCCCGCGGCCGTTCCCAGGGCGAACCCGACGGCCCCGAGCCCGGCCCGCACCGCGAACCGCGCCCCCACCAGGCCCAGCGCCAGAAACCGCGTCCGCTTGTTCTTCCACAGCGCCCGCATCAGACGCATCCGGGTCCGCAGAACAGTCAACGTCAAGGTGAGGTTGAGGATCAGGACGACGGGGATCACCCAGTACACGGCCGGGTAGGCGCGGGCGACGTCGAAGACACCGGCCAGGCATCCCATGATCGGGAAGTACCAGGTGGGCAGCCCCTGGAAGTCCGTACCCCGCACCGTTTCCCGCGCCTGCTCGACCGTCACCTTGCTGCTGCCCATCGCCTGTGGCCCCCTGAGTCCGTCCGTGCTCCGCCGCGTTCTTCCGGCAGCACTGAGCTTGGCGGATCAGGGGCCCGCCCCGGCAGAGCGAGCCGTACCGACCCGGCCCGTACAAATGTCATGCGGTCCGGGCCCGGGCCGAAACGGCTGCGGCTGCGGCAGCGGCCTCGTGCCGTGGGTCGGCTCAGCCGGCCGGGGCAGGAGCTGACGCCACTTCCGGCAGGTGCTTCGACAGGAACTCGCGGATCAGCGCGGCGACTTCGTCCCCCGCGCTCTCCAGGAGGAAGTGGCCGCCCTCCATCACGTGGATCTCGGCGTTCCCGGTGTCCCGGGCGAAGGCCCGGGCGCCGTCGGGGCCGAAGAAGGGGTCGTGCTTGCCCCAGGTGGCCAGGACCGGGATCTGCCTGCTGCGCAGCCAGGCGTGGAGCGCTGGGTACAGCGGCGGGTTGGTGGTGTAGTCGAGGAACAGCTTCAGCTGCACCTCGGCGTTGCCGGGCCGCGAGATGTAGGCGTGGTCGAGGGTCCAGGTGTCCGGGGCGAGGACGCTCGGGTCCTCGACTCCGGTCACGTACTGGGCGCGGATCGCCTCCAGGGTGAAGGCTCCGCGGAGCGCCGCCTCGGTCTGCGGGGTCTGCTGGCGCTGGTAGTCCCAGACGGGCTGCCAGCCGGCCGGGACGAACCCCTCGTCGTAGCCGTTGCCGTTCTGGGTGACGACCGCGGTCACGGCGTCGGGCTCGCGCAGTGCCAGTCGCCAGCCGATCGGGGCGCCGTAGTCCTGGACGACGAGGGCGTACCGGTCCACGCCGAGATGGCGGAGCAGGCCCGCGGTCAGGTCGGCGAGGGCGTCGAAGCTGTAGTCGAACTCCGCCGCACCCGGCGCGTCCGAGAGTCCGAAGCCGAGGTGGTCGGGGGCGATGACCCGGTAGCCCACGAGCTGCGGGATCAGGTTGCGGAACATGTACGAGCTCGTCGGGAAGCCGTGCAGCAGCACGAGTGTGGGCATGTCCGGCGAGCCGGACTCCCGGTAGAAGAGCCGCCGACCGTCGACGGTCGCGTAGCGGTGGTGGATGGCCGTCTTCATCACCTAACCCCCTTGGGCGTTGTTTGATGGTTACACGGTAGGCACGGAGGAGCTAACCTGTCAAAGGAGGAATGGAGGTTAGAAAAACATGGTTCAGGTCCAGGTTCCCGATGAAGAGCTGCTCCTCGCCCTGCTGAACACCACCCCGACGATCGACGGCGTACGGGTGGACCGCCTCGCCGATCCCGAGGACGCCCGCGCGTGGATCCGGGAACAATCCGGCGGCCGGCGCGCCGCCGAGGACCTCGCGCTGCTGCGCGACACGCGCGACACGCTGCAAGAGCTCGTACGGGGAACGGCTTCTCCCACCGCCCTGGCCCCCGCCCTCAACGGCGTGCACTACCGGGCGGTCGTCGATGGAACGGGCATCTCGTGGGAGCTGACGGCTCCGGCCGAGCACGCTCTGGCCGCGCGGGCCGCTGTCGCCTGGGACGCCCTGCACGGCCGCGCACCCGGGCGGCTGCGCCACTGCGAGAACACCGAGGAGTGCAGCCTGTACTTGATCGACCACTCCAAGAGCAACAGCGCCCGTTGGTGTTCGATGGCAGGCTGCGGAAACCGGATGAAGGCGCGGCGCCACTACGAACGACGTAGGAACGCGCAGCCCGCGGCCCGGTCCCAGGAGCGTTGATCTGCCCGAACGGCCGCCTCGGATGTCGGGGCAGGGGTGGGCGGCGGCGTCAGTAGATGATGGACACGATCCGGCAGACGGCTTCCGCGAGCCGACGCTCTCCCCGCACATGGGCGCGGGACGAGGCCTCCGCGGGGTCGATGTGCCGCGTGCACAAGCGCCAGGCGGTCTCTGTGTCCAGGTGTACGGACGCGGTCGGCCGGCCGCTCGGCGCGGGGGCCAGCGACCAGCCGCCCGCGGTGGCCGTGGCCGTCCGGCTGACCGCGACGGTGCCGCCGGCAGCCACCACCTGGACCTGGGTCCCGAGCGGCGCGGTCGTGTGTCGCAGGGTGTGGGGCAGGGCCCGCAGGAACGTGTCGAGGACCGTGGCAAGGGCGCGCGGCTCCGGGTCGGTGCCCCGGCCGGTGGCGTGGCGGATCTGCTGCCGGTGCGTCCAGTGCTCGGTGAGCTCCCGGGCGATGTCCAGCCATGCCGGCGCGGGGTCGACGCCCGCCCACGACACGCCGAGCGCGGCCACGTCGAGGTCGGCGGTGGCGTAGCGCCGGGCGAGCCGGGCGCCCGCCGCTGCCAGGGCTGCGATGAGCGAGGCGGGGCAGTGGCCAACGTGCCGGTCGACCCAGTCCTGGTTCGTGCGGTGGATGAACGCCTCGAGCGTCTCGCCGTCGGCGATGTCGTCCCGGCCGCCGTGGCCGAGGCGTCCGTGGTAGTCGCCGAGGAGGTGGGCGGCGACATCGTGCACCGTCCAGCGCCCGGCCGCCGGCCTGCGCCAGTCGGAGGGTGCCAGCCCGCGCAGGGTGTCGAGCAGCGCCGCGAGTTCGGGACCGAACAGCGCACGCGCGTCGATGGAGTCGCCCAGGCGGGAGATGCCGGGCGCGCCCAGGGGCTCGGGACTCATGACGGCAGCCTGACAGCCGGGAGCCGGTGCGGGCCATCGAATTGGTGCGGCAGCGCCCCGACATCGTGGGACCGCGGGCCCCCGGGAGCACGCCGCCGGTCAGGCGTCCGCGCCGTCCCGCATGTCCAGCACGATCTTGCCCACGGCCGCACCCGTGCGCAGCCGCTCCACCGCCTCGCCGAGCGCGGCTGCCCCGTACCGCTCGAACGGCAGGGTCAGGACGCCCGAGGACAGGTCCGGCAGCAGGCGCAGCACCTCGGGGGCGACCTCCGCGCCGCGGCTGATCATGTTGACCGGGAGGAGGGTGACGTCCGCGAGGAAGAAGTCGGCGAGGTCCAAAGTGAGTTCGCGGCCGGCCGTGTAGCCGAGGAGCGCGGCCCGGCCGCGCGGGCGGACCAGGGTGAGGGCGTCGCGCAGGATCTGTCCGCCGACCGTGTCGATCAGCACGTCGGCCTTGCCGCCGATCGCCTCCTCGGAGAGGTCGGAGGCGAGCAGCGCCGTCGCGGCGTCAGGCACGTGCGGGAGCTTCGCCGGGCGGCCGACCGCGCCGACCACCTGCGCGCCGGCGCGCGCCGCGAGCTGTACGGCCATGGCGCCGACGGCGCCGGACGCGCCGGTGACCAGTACCCGCTCCCCCGGCTCGACCCGGGCGACAGCGTGCACGGTCGCCCACGCGGTGCCGACCGGCGAGAAGTAGATGCAGGCCAGGGCGGGGTCGGTGCCTTCGGGCATGGGTTCCACGGCGGCGTCCGGCACGAGCACGTGCTCGGCCCAGGCGCCGTCGCGGTCAAGGCCGAGCCCCTCGCCGCGCAGCCGCACCAGTGCGCCCGCGGGGTGGGTGTCCGAGACGACGACGTGGCCGCTGCCCTGGGTGCCGGGGACGAACGGCAGCTCGGGCAGGATGCCGAACTGGCCGTCGAGGATGTTCAGGTCCAGGTGCGCGACCGTGGCCGCCGCGACCCGTACGAGAGTGTGCCCGGGGCGCGGCTCGGGCACGGCCCGTTCGCCGAGCCGCGGCAGCGTGCCGAACTCCTCGAGGATCAGGGTGCGTGAGGTGGACGCGGTCGTGCTCACGTGCTGCGTTCTCCGTTCTTCCCCGTCGGACACCATGCCCCCGAGAAGCACTGCGGCTCCCGTGCCCACCCTAACCGTGCACGTGTGCGGCTCCGCGTCAGCCTCCGAACGGCCACGGCCCGAAGCGGCCCCAGGCGACGAAGGCGGCAAGTGCCAGGTAGGCCGAGTTCAACAGCACGAGTCCGCGCTGACCGAGGCGACCGTGGGTGATCATCGCGCCGACCATGAGGGCGATCCAGCAGGCTGCGGTCACGGGCACCATGACGGGTGCGATGCCCAGGGCCGCGGGCAGGATCAGCCCGGCAGCGGCCAGGAGTTCGAGGACTCCGAGCGCCTTGACGAAGCCTGGACCTGCGGCTTGTGTCCATTCGCCGCCGTGCTGCGCGGCCAGCGTGGCCCTGGGGATGAAGGCCTTGCTGAAGCCGCCGGTCAGGGCGACCGCGGTCAGCAGGCCTGCGGCGATCCAGAGGGAAAGGTTCACGGTGAGACTCCTGAACTCGAAGAGAGTGCGTTTCTGGATGAGGTGAACAGGTCCGGGACACACGTGTCTCGCGATAGGGGCGATGACGCACCTGTCGCCGGACGTCGACCGAGGGTTGGACGCCCGATCAGCCCAACCGGCGCCGGCCTGCGGGCGGGGCGCCGGTGAGAGGGGTGGAGTCGAGGTACCTGACCTCGTAGACGCGTTCCCTGAACTTCCAGCCGTCGGGCGTCCGTCGGTAGCGGTCGTGGTACATGGCGTAGTTCAGATGAGAGTCCCCGCTGTGCAGACGCCCGAACTCCTGGACATACGTGCGTCCGGCGGCCTCGTCGCCGTCGAGCCGGACGACGCCGGGGTGGACGTGCTGCACGAAGAACTCCCAGAGTCCCTGGCCCCACTCGATTCCGGCGCGGATCTCGTCGCGGCCGACGAACTCCTTGCCGATGTGCGGCCACCGCATCGTGCCGTCCGGCGTGAACAGCGAGGCGACACGGTCGAAGTCACGCATCGTCACCGCGTCGGTGACTTCGCCGCACAGTGCGTCGATCTCGATGCGGTCGACGACGTCACGCAGTACATCCTGTGGAGCCTGCATCGCACTTCCCCTCCTGTTCCCCGGCCGGGGCCGGCGTCCGTCCGGCGTCCGCCGTCACCGGCGTTCGACGTGGCCCCGCCGCCCGTCATCACCGGGCCATTGGTTGACGCATTCAGCATCGATGCAGGTCAGAGGAGGAACAAGATAAGCTTCGTGCGGCTATTCATAACCTGAGGGTGATATGTGGAACTGCGTGACATCGAGATCTTCCTGACTCTCGCCGAGGAACTGCACTTCAGCCGCACCGCACAGCGGCTGCACGTCTCACAGGCCCGCGTCAGCCAGGCCATCAGCCGGCAGGAGCGCCGTCTGGGCGTGGCGCTGTTCGACCGCACCAGCCGCAGCGTGACGCTGACCCCGGTCGGACGGCGGCTGCGGGAGGATCTCCAGCAGGCCGTCGAGCTGCTGCACGAGGGGCTCGCCCGTGCTCAGGCGGCGGGCCCGGGTGCCGGCACGACCCTGCGCCTCGGCGTCTTCGGCCACGCCGGACACGAACTGCGCCCTCTCGTCGAGGCGTTCCGCGCACGCCACCCGGGCAACGACATCCAGTTCGGCGAGATCAACGCCCACGACGCGTTCACCGCGCTGCGCTCCGGCGAACACGACGCCCACGTGCTGTGGCTGCCCGTCGCCGAACCGGACGTCACCGTGGGCCCCATCGTGCTCACCGGGGGCAGGGTCCTCGCCGTGGCGGCCGGCCATCCGCTCGCCGGGCGCGGCCGAGCATCGCTGGAGGACTTGGCCGACCACCACGTGGTCGACCTCGGTCCGCGGGCTCCCGGGTACTGGGTCGACGCGATGGTCCCCATGCGTACCCCGCTGGGCCGCCGCATCCCGCGCGGTCCGGCCGCCCGGACCTTCCACGAGATCCTCTCCCTGGTCGCCGCCGGGCGCTGCGTCCACCCGCTGGGCGAGATCGCCGCCCGCTACAACCTGCCGCCGGGGATCGTCTTCCTCCCCCTCGACGACGCCCCTGCCCTCGCGTGGGCCCTCGCCTGGCGCACCGACGCCGACAGTCCGGCCGTGCGGGCGCTCGCCCAGACCGCAGCCGAACTGGGGCCCATCACACTCTGAGGGGGCGCGGCCGGTCGTCCGGAACAGGCGTCGCCCGGACCCGCGCTCTCCTGACAGGCGCTACTTCTCGAGGAACTCCAGCAGGTCCCGGTTGAAACGCTCCTTGTCCCCGGGGACCATGGCGATGCCGTGGCTGCCGCCCTCGTAGACCTTCAGTTCAGCGCCGGCGATGAGCTTCGCCGATTTGCGGCCAGTCGCGTCGATCGGCACCACCTGGTCGTCGTCGCCGTGGACGACCAGCGTAGGGACGTCGAACTTCTTCAGGTCCTCGTGGAAGTCCGTCGTCCCGAAGGCATCCACGCAGTCCACGCCCCCCTTGATGGTCTGCGCCATCGCCATGTACCAGAACGCGTCCTGGTTGCCCTGCGTCGCCTTGGTCCCCTCCCTGTTGGCGGAGACGAACCCGACGGCGGTGTCCTTCCAGAACTGGGAACGCTCCTTCAGGATGCCCGCCTTGATGTCGTCGAAGACGGACTGCGGGACGCCCTCCGGGTTGTCCGGCCCTTGGAGCATCACCGGCGGGATGGCCGACAGGAGGACGGCGGAGCGTACCCGCTCGGTTCCGTGACGCCCGATGTAGCGGGCGAGCTCCCCACCGCCCATGGAGTGCGCGACCAGGGTGACGTCGCGCAGGTCGAGCCCGGTGAGCAGGTCGTTCAGGTCGTCGGCGAACGTGTCGAAGTCGTAGCCGTCATAGACGGGGGTGGACCGGCCGTGTCCGCGCCGGTCGTGGGCGATGCCCCGGTACCCGGCGTCCGCGACCGCCTTGAGCTGGTCCTGCCAGGCGTCGCCGTTGAGGGGCCAGCCGTGGATGAACACCACGGGGCGTCCCGTGCCCCAGTCCTTGTAGAAGATCTCGACACCGTCGCGGGTACGGCAAACCGGCATGACGCGGCCCTCCTGAGGGACAGACGTGTGTGGACCGCGGACCAGGAGGCACCGCGGCCGCCCCCGTCGCGACCTGCTGCGGCCGTCCTGTTCCATCCTCCCCGAGCGGGCCCGCCCCGCAAATCGGCCCGTCGCGGTGGTGACCGGCCGGTCTCGACGGAGTGCTCGACGGAGCGCTCGCCGCCGCAGCGGGCAGTGCTCGTACGGCGATGCGCTCTCGTGCCTGGCCATACCCCCCGGCCCCTCCCCGAGCCCGGTGACACCCATCTCCTAGGCTGGCGCCGTGACTGGGGAACGGGAGCTGGAGAAGCCGGAGCAGGGTGCGGCGCGGGCGCAGGAACGAGGTGCCGCTGAGACGCAGGAGCGCCGGCAGCCGGCGGGTGTCTGGGCCACGGCCGTGGGGGTGGCCAGGGTGCGTGCCCGGGAGTCCGAGCGGACGGACGCCCTGTTCCGCGATCCGCTGGCCCGGGCCTTCGCCGCCGCCGGCGGCCTGGGGCCCTCCTCGCCGCGGCGAGCCGCTGACGAGGCAGAGCAACGCCGACGCCAGGCCCTGTCGTACTCCATCGTCATCAGGACGAAGTTCCTCGACGACCTGCTGCGCCAGGCAGCCGGCTCGGGCATCCGGCAGGTCGTGCTGCTCGGCGCCGGTATGGACAGCCGCGCCTTCCGGATGGACTGGCCCCCGGGCACCCGCCTGTTCGAGATCGACACGGCGGAATGCCTGGAGTTCAAGGCGTCCGTGCTGCGCCAGGAGAGCGCCGTCGCCCGCTGTGAGCGGATCACCGTCGCCGCGGACCTGCGCGAGGACTGGCCGCAGGTGCTCGCCGCCGCGGGGCACGATCCGGCCGAGCCGACCGTGTGGATCGCCGAGGGGCTCCTGATCTACCTGCCGCAGGACGCGGTGGAACTGCTGCTGGCGCGGATCGGCACGCGGTCCGCGGCGGGCAGCCGGATGGGGCTGACCCTGGGCTCGCGCGGCGTGATCGAACGTTTCCGCGCGGAGGCCGCCCCGGGATCGGCGGCGTCGATGTGGGTCTCGGAGATGCCCGACGACCCGGTGGGCTGGCTGGCCGGGCACGGCTGGCGAGCCGAGAGCCACACGCTGCGCGAGCGCGCCGCCGCGTACGGCCGTCCGTTCGGCACCCCGCCGCAGGGCGAGGAGCGGCCGGGAGGACTGGTCTCGGCGGTCCGCCAGTAGGCCACGTCCGCGAAGGCCGCTGGGAAAATCGACCTGAGCGGACAGCCCCCGCGGTCTAAGATCGGACGTCGGCCTTGAGGGGGAGTCATGGATCCGGAGATCGCCGCACTGGCGGGAACAGCGGGCACGACAGTCGTGACGCTGATGGCCACGCATGCGTGGGAGTCGGCCCGGGACGGCGTCGTCGCCCTGTGGCACCGGTTCCAACCGGCCAGAGCCGACGCCGTGCGCGCGGAGCTGGAGGCCGGCCGGGAAGATCTGCTGATGGCCCAGGAGGCGGGTGACACGGCGTCCGAGGCGGAGTTGACCGCTGAGTGGCAGGCCCGGCTGCGCCGCTTGCTGCTCGCCCGGCCGGAAGCCGCCGACGCGTTGCGTGAGGTGCTGGACGAGCTGGCGCCGTCACTCCCGGCGGAAGCCGGTACGCAGATCCGGCTGCAGGCCCACGCGTCGGGCACTGCCCGCGTCTACCAGGCCGGACGCGACCAGCACATCACCGAACGGTGACCCCGCCCGAACCGATGCAGGGACGCGCCTCGGGACAGGCCCGCGTCTACCAGACCGGTGGCAGCCAGTACATCGAGGAACACATCCACCACTACGCCCCTGGTGCGGCCCCGTTGTTCGGCAGCCCGCCGGTTGCGCCCGCCGTCCCGCAGCCGGTGGCTCCCGCCTCGGTGCGCCTGCCGCTCGTCGGGCGCGCGCCCGGGGTGCTGCGCGACCGCACCGAGATCATGGGCGTCCTGCGCGCCGCCGTGGCCGGCCCGGGCGGCGAAGTCCATGTGCTGCACGGCATGGGCGGCAGCGGCAAGACGGCTGTCGCCCGCGCCCTGTTCACCGAGGCCGTGCGGGACCACGGCCGGGTCGGGCTGTGGGTCAACGCGTCCGAGCACGTGTCCCTGCGCGCCGGGATGCTGGCCGTCGCCGGGGACCGGGGGGCGGGCAGCGGCGAACTGGCGGCCGCGGCCGGCGGTCACCGCGCGGCCGCCGACCTGGTCTGGCACTACCTGGACCACTCGGCGGGCCGGTGGCTGCTGGTCCTGGACAACGCCGACGACCCCGCCGTGCTGGAGGAGGGCGCCTGGCTGCGCCCCAGCGCGCAGGGGACCGTGCTGGTCACGAGCCGTCATGCGACCTCCGCGCTGTGGCAGGGCCCCGGGGTGCGCAGCCATCGCCTCGGCGTACTCCCCCTGCACGACGCGGCGTCGGTCCTACGGGACCTGGCCCCGCAGGTGGGAGGGCAGGAGGCCGCGCACAAGGTGGCCGAGCGTCTGGGGTGTCTGCCCCTGGCCCTGACGCTGGCCGGGGCCCATCTGGCGCACCAACTGGTGGAGTCGTGGTCGATGGACGAGTACGACCGGAAACTGAACGAGGAGTCCACGGCCCTGGTCGACGGGGGCGCCGCGGGCGGTGAGCAGGCCCGTCATCTCGTGGGCCGTACCTGGCAGTTGTCGCTGGACGCCCTGGCGGCGGGCGGTCTGCCGGAGACGACCAGCCTGCTGCGGCTGCTCTCGTGCTGGGCGGCGGATCCGGTACCCCTCTCGCTGCTGCTGCCCGCGGCGCGCGGCGACGTCGTCCTCGGACATCTCGATCCACCGTTGCTCCCCGCGCGGATGGAGCAGGCGCTGCGCGCGCTCCTGGACCACTCCCTGGTCGACCTGGTCGAGGCGGACGGCCACCGCTGCCTCCAGGCGCACGGCGTGCTGTTGGACAGCGTCGCCGCCGGGATCTCCGACCCGGAACGGGAGCGGCTCTTCGCGGCCGGCGCCCAGTTGTTGCGGGCGGCGCTGGAACAGGACGGTGGCGCCTCGCCCGGGGCCCGTTCCGTCGCCCGCCTGCTGGCACCGCACGCGGCCGGGCTGCTGCACCGCTCCCGCCGCCACGGCCTGGTGACCGAGGAGTCCGTCCGTGTCGCAAGGCGGGGCGCCCGGCTGGTGTACGAGGCGGGTGACTGGACCGCCGCGCTGGCCCTGGCGTCCGTCGCGGCCGAGACGGCGGCCGAGCAACTCGGGCCCGTCCACCCGGCGACCATCGAGGCCAGGTCGGGCCAGGGTCCCATCCTGTTCCGTCTCGGCCGCTACGCCGAGGCGGCCGAGCTCCTGGACGCGGTCCACCGGGACGCGTCGCGCACGCTGGGCTCGCACGACCTGCGCACACTGGAGTGCGCCTACGAGCTCCAGCGGGTCCTGCACCGCCTCGGCGACCTGGCACGTGCCCGTGCGCTCCTGGACACCGTCCTGGAAGGCCGGCGCGCGGTCCTGGGCGACGGCCACGTCAGCACGCTCAAGACCCGCTGCGAGATGCTGGAACTGCGCTTCGCGCAGGGCGATTTCGGCCAGTACGCACAGACGGCCCGTGAGCTGGTCGCGGAGTGCGAAGATCACCTCGGCCCCGCTCATCTGGTGACCACCTGGGCACGGGACTCCCTCGCGCGGGGAAGCCTGCACTTCGGCCGCGGCGCCGAGGCGGAGGCACTGTTCCGGCAGGTGCTCAGCGGCCAGAAGGCCGGGTACGGGGACGAGCATCCGCTGGTCCTCGGCGTGCTCATCCAGCTCAGCCGCGCCCAGTACGCGCAGGGCAAACGCCAGGAGGCTCTCGACAGCGCGCGCGAGGTGGCCGAGGGGCGGGCGCGGATCCTCGGGGACACCCATCCCGAGACCGTCGCGGCCCGCGCGTGGTGCGCCGAGATCCAGGCGGAGCCGCCCGCCCCGGCATCTGCCTGACCTCACCACCGACCGCGCCCTTTGTACGGCGGGTCAGGGCGTGACCATGGTGGCGCTCACCACTGTGTTGGCGAGGTAGCGCCCCGCCCCGCGGTCGTAGGCGCCGGCGCAGGTGATCAGGCGCAGTTGGGCGTCGGGGGTGGGTCCGTAGACGGTGTCCGTGGGGAAGTCGCCCTGGGGGTACTCGGCCGTGGCGCGCACCTCGAAGACCGCCGTGCTCGCGTCCGCGCGCGTGATCTCGACCCGGTCGCCGGGGCGGAGTCCGGCGAGCCCGGCGAAGACCGCGGGCCCGGTGACCGTGTCCAGGTGGCCGGTGATGACGGCCGGGCCCGCCTCACCGGGCGAGGGCCCCTCGCGCCACCAGCCGACGTCGGTGTGGCCGGCCGGCGCGGGCAGCCGGCCCTCGGAGTCCAGGGACAACGGGCCGACCGCGGCGTCCAGGTCCAGCGCGGCGATGCGCAGGCGGACCGGGTCGGCCGCATGGGGCAGGGCGGGTGGTGGTACGGCGGAGCCGCGGGCGGTAGTGCGGGATGCGAAAGGGGCGGAAGGGGCGGACGGCGCGCGGGGGGCGACGGGGCGCGCCTGCCCGGTCTGGCCGCCGGCCCCGCCCCCGGGCCCGTGGGCCGCGTCATGGCCCGCCAGGCGGTCCACCGCCGAGGACAGTGCGAGCAGGACGCAGACGACGGCGGTCACGATCCAGATGAGATCGCGGCCCTTGCCATGGCGGGGAGACTCCGGACTGGTCACGGCAGATGCCTCCCCTCCATGTCGTGGCGCGGTGGCGGCACGTCTCGAACGTCTCGGCCTCAGCTGTCGTGCCGGGCGCGGCGGCGCATGACGACGACCCCGCCCGCGGCGAGGGCGCCGGCGACGGCGAGCCCGATCGGGAGGCCGGCGGCGGAGCCGTCGGCGGCCAGCCCGCCCGAACCGGCCCGGACACCGCCCTTGGGGAGGTCCCTGGGCGCCGTGGACACCATGTCGGAGGCGGACGACGAGGTGTCGGTGTCCGCGGAGGTGTCGGTGGCCGACGACGAGTAGCCCGTGTGGTCCTCACAGGCCTTCATGTCCTTGTCGGCGTCGAGCCGGTCCACGTTGCCCGGGTGGGAGTTGTACCAGGCCTGCGCCTCGGCCTGGGACGAGAAGTCGGCGCAGTCCTTGTCGGCGGCGTAGGCCGTGCCGGTCGCCGGGACGAGGACGGCGCCGGATGCGGCGGATAGGAGCAGGACGGATATCAAACGCATGGTTTTCCTCCATTGTGCGGCGTGTCGCTTGACAGTTACACAACGTAGGAACTCGCTCACGGCTCCGCGACCGGGCGCACCCATTGGAGTGCCGCCCCTGCCGCCCCCGCCGCGCCGACGGTTGGCCGGGGCGCGGGTGGTGGTGAGCACCCTGCTTCCGTGCTCGCACACGCCGCCGTGACAGCACGCCTGACGCGGGACGGAGCCTGTGACGTCCTGCTCCCCCGCTGTGCGGGGTGAGCGGGAACGGCCTGCCTCATCCCGCCTGCTCGACGGCGGGCTTGAGCACGCGGCGGCACCAGGTCCGGAAGTCGGTCGCCCCGATCGTCGCGGTGGCCCAGTCCTTCTCGTAGATCCCGTCGTCCTGGGCGGCGAACATCTCGGTGAGGTCCTGCACCATGCGGTCCCCGACTCCACGGGAGCGCAGTGTCGCGGCGTACTCCTCCATGGCGGTGCGCCGGTAGGCGACGGGTGTGCCCAGCTCTTGTCCGATGATCTCCGCCATGCCGTCGGGCGTGAGGCGGTCGGGCCCGAACAGGGGCACGTAGGCCTGGCCCGACCAGGACCGGTCGGTCAGCAGGCCCGCAGCGGCATCGGCGACGTCCTGGGTGGCGATCATGGCCAGCGGCTCGTCGCCCGCGCAGGTCAGGTAGAACGCCTGCTGCCGTCGGATCGCGTCGAGCTGGCCCAGCAGGTTCTCCATGTAGAAGGGCAGGGAGAGCGCCCGGTAGGCCGCGCCAGACGTGGCCAGGTGCTCGTCCATGGCGAAGGCCGCGGACAGGACACCGGCCGGAGCCGTCCATCCGTGACCGGCGCTGCTCACGCCGACGAGGTGGCCGACGCGGTGGCGGGAGACGGCCGCCGCGGCGGCGCGGGCGAAGGACAGATAGTGCCCCCGCGTGCTCGGCGCGGCCGGGTTCGGAGGAACCAGCCAGAACAGGGCGTCGGCTCCCGGCAGCGCCTTGTCGAGCACGGCGGCGTCCCCGTGCGACCCCTCGATCACTTCCGCGCGTTCCCGCACCACGGGGTCGAGGCGCGCGGCGTCGCGGGCGACGACCCGCACCGGCTCCCCCTCGGTGAGCAGCCGCTCTACGAGTGCGCTGCCGATCTGTCCGGTGGGCGTGGTGACGACGATCATGAGAAACCCCCTCTAAGATGAACCTGAACTCCGGTTCCGAATCTAGTGCGGGGTCTTCCACGCCGTCAACTACGATCAGGACCATGACCACCCGGGAACCCTCGCTGCGCGCCGACGCCCGGCGGAATCGCGAGGCCATCCTCGACGCGGCCAGCGACCTGTTCGCCCGCCGGGGCGAGAGCGTGCAGATGGACGAGATCGCCGAGCGCGCCGGACTTGGCGTAGGCACCCTGTACCGCCACTTCGCCGACAAGCAGGCCCTGCGGGCCGCGATCATCGGGCGCCGATTCGAGGCGATGACCGGCCTCGCCCGGAGCGCCGAGCAGATCGAGGACGCGTGGGAGGCGTTCGAGACCCTGCTCCACGGATATCTGGAGTCGGTGCAGCCCGACGCCGCTTTCCGCCTCGCGCTGCTGGGTCCGCACGAGCCGAGCTGGGAGGCCATCGACGCGGCGAAGAGCGCGTTCCGGACGATCGTCGACCGGGTCGTGCGGCGCGCCGTCGACGCCGGTCATCTGCGTGCGGACTTCCAGGCGTCCGACTTCATCCTCATCACGCGTGGTGCGATGGCGAACATGACGGGTGGGCAGGACTGGCGTCGGTTTCTGGTCCTGCAGTTGGACGGCGTACGGCGGCGCGGCGGCCGCTGACGTCGGTCTGGCCGGCTCGGCCGGTCACGGACGTGTGCGGCTGCCGTCCGTCCGTGCTCCCGCACTTCCGTACGGGCGGTTCCGCGTCTCAGGCGCGGCGGTTCCGCGTCTCAGGCGCGGCGGTTCCGCGTCTCAGGCGCGGCGGTGCCGCGTCGCGGGCGATGGGTTCGGCTCTCTTGTCACCAGGAAAGCGGCGGACGCCCAGGATGCAGAAGCCGCGCGGCGCATTCTGCTGAGTATCGGCGTGGACGACGTCGACGAGACCCTCGGGCGTGTCACAGCGCTCGGCGGGTCTGTCAGCGGGGGCGCCACGAACATGCCGTGGGGCCGGCGGGTCGCCCACGTCCCCGCCACGAGGGGCGCGCCCACGCCGTGATACCGCTGTTGGCGGGCCGGTCGACCGCCGGCACACGGGCCCGCAGGCCTTCACTTCAAGCGCAGTCCGCGCCCCGCGCACACACAGGGTGCGGCCGGGCACCCAGCCGACGGAGAGAGAACACCGCACGATGAGCACCGCCGTCCCCCTGACCCACGACGACCTGCGTCACCAGTTCACCGCCCTCGGTGTGCCGTCCGGTGCCGTGGTCATGGTCCACGCGTCACTGTCGGCGTTCGGCCCCGTCGAGGGCGGAGCAACCACCGTCGTCGGCGCGCTGCGTACTGCTCTGGGTGAGGACGGCACTCTCGTCGTGCCCACCTTCACCCCGCACATCAGCGACCCGCGGCCCGAGGTGCCGCTCGCCGACGCCGGCGCCGCGAAGGCGCGTGCCGCGGTACCCCTGTTCACCGACACGACGCCCACGGGCATGGGCGCCCTGCCCAATGCCCTGCTCGCGCGGCCCGGCCGGCTGCGCGGCCGCCACCCGCAGGCCTCCGTCGCCGCACTCGGACCCCTGGCCGCCGACATCACCCGCGACCAGCCCTACAACGAGGCGCTGGGGAGCGACTCGCCCTTCGCCCGCATGTACCGGCTCGGCGCGTACATCCTGCTCCTGGGCGTCGGCCACAACCGCAACAGCTTCCTGCACCATGCCGAGACCCGCACGGCTCACGCACGACGCAAGACACGGCGCTTCCCCGTCCTGCTCCACGGGGAGCGCGTCTGGGTCGAGACGGCCGACGCGGGCGACGACAACGGTCGCTTCTTCCCGCGCGTGGGCGAGGACGCCGAGCACGCCGGGCTCATCCATCGCGGCCACATCGGCGCCGCCGACTGCCAGTTGATGGCGGCCCGCCCCTTCACGGACTTCGCCACCGACCGCCTCGGCGGCTTGCTCAGGGGTGCGAGCGTGTAGGCGTGCGGTAAGGGTGCTCGGTGTACGCGGTAGCGTCCTGCCTGTACGGGGCGCGGCGCTGGGGCGGCGGGCAGGGATGAACAGAGCACGCACAGCGAGGGCGACCTGTGGAAGCGACACCATCTGAGTATGCCGGTGACGGCGGATCCGCCGTCCGACGATTCGATGAGTTGGCCTTGGCGCTGGACGGCAGCGACAGCTGCATCGGCCAGGCGCGCCGGGCCGCCACGCAGTTCCTCTCCCGGGCCGCGCAGGAGCGGCACGTGGGGGTGTCGCCGCGGGCCGTGCAGGACACCGAGCTCATCGTCAGCGAGCTGGTGACGAACGTGGTGAAGTACGCGCCCGGCCCGGGGCTGTTGCAGTTGCGGTTGACCGCGGACACCGTGCTGGTGGAGGTATGGGACAGCGACCCGCTGCTGCCCGCTGTCCGCGCGGCGGATCCGTCGCGGATCGGTCAGCACGGCCTGGAGATCGTCACGTTCCTCGCCCGGTCCATGACCTTCCAGCCGACCGTGGTCGGCAAACGCGTCCGGGTCGGGATCAGCCTCTCCCCCGCCGAGACGGCGTCCTGAGAGAACGGCCTAGGTCGTGTCCGCAAAGTCCCTCCGTTCGCCCGGAGGGCGGGCCGCGCGGCGTCTGGTGCGTGCTCTCGGCGTGCCGGGCGCAGGCCCTCGTACTGGATGTACTTGGGTCTGTGCCCGGTGCGGCGAGAGCGCGTGCCAGGCGTCGCGCGGCAGGAGGGACTTTGCGGACACGGCCTAGGTCCAATGACGGGTTGCGCCCGGGACCTCTGGATGAGGAATAGGAAGGGCGTCTCGCGTAGGTTCCGATCGAGCGGGCGTCCAGGTACGTACCGGCAATGGTGAATGCATCAAGGACGAGAGGCGAGAGCATGCGCGACACGCAGACGACTTCGGTGTGGCAGGGGGCGGAGCTCGACCTCGACGCCTACCTCGGCCGGATCGGATTCCGCGGCTCGCGCGACGCCACCCTGGCCACCCTCGGGCGGCTCCAGCACGCCCACACCACGTCGATCCCCTTCGAGAACGTCCACGCCGTCCTCGGCCTGCCGCTGCCCCTTGATCTCGCTTCCGTACAGGAGCGCCTCGTGCGACACCGCCGCGGCGGCTACTGCTACGAGCATGTCCTTCTCTTCGCCGCCGCCCTGGAGCGACTCGGGTTCGACATCACCGGCATCAGCGGCCGCATCACCCTGGGCGCCCCCAGGATCACACCGGCCACGCACGCCATGCTGGTCGTGCGTTTCCCGGACGACGCGCGGGCCTGGCTGTGCGACGTGGGCTTCGGCAGCGGTCCGACCGCACCGATCGAACTCGCCGACGGTGCCACGCTGGAGGCCGATGGCTGGCGGTACCGCCTCGAACGGCACCCCGGCGCCCTGTCCGACACCTGGAGGATGTACCAGTACGGGGCAGACGGCTGGAGCGACCGCAACACCTTCGTCCTGGTGCAGCAGTATCCGGTCGACTACCGGGTCGGCAGCCACTACGTCGGCACACATCCGCGCTCGCCGTTCGTCACACGCCTGTTCGCCCAGCGATTCACCGGCGCCGAGCACCACCAGCTCGACGGCACCACCTGGAGGGTCCTCACACCCGACGGTGCGCGCGTGGAGAAGGAGGTCGCGCCGGAGCGGATCGGCGAACTGCTCGCCGACACGTTCGACATCACTCTCACCCCGGGCGAACTGACCGCGGTCCTGGGAGCCGGAGCCGGATGAGCGGGTTCCGCGCACTCAGTTGCCCTCGCTATGAGCAGCCCTCGTTGCTCGGGGCCACGAACGGGTGATCTTGTGGTGTTCCACGAACCATGATCGGCGGGCGCACGTCACCTGAGGCATGAGCAGCCAAGACGCCCACCTCGAACGTCCCGGACTCGTGCGCCTGACCCTTGAGGGAGCCAACACCCAGGCGGTCCTCGCCCTGGCATACGAGCTGACCGCCTGCCACGACGTCACCGGACCCGACACCCCTGAACCCATCCCGAACGCGCAGGAAGCGTGCGGGGTGCGGATCTGGCAGTACGGATATCCCGCCACCATGCCTGACGACTGATCGCGCCGACCCGGCGCCCGCACACTCACGCGGCCCCCGCACCCGGTGACGCCGGTGTGCGGGGCACACGTGTCTGCGGGGGCGTCTCGACGAGCTGTCGCAGGTGGTGTCCGAGGCCGTCGGCGAGGCCCTGGGCCTGTTCGGGGGTGTACCAGGCTCGCGGGAGCACCAGGAGCAGGGTGAGTCCACCGTCCGGCGTGCCGACGCTGAACAGGGCGGGCAGGGGGCCCGGCGGCGGGGAGTAGCCCCACAGGGGTTCGGCTGTGAGACCCGGCGGGAGGGGGAAAGTGCGGGCGCGGGCACCCAGGCTGCTGACCACGATGCTCATCGGTGCGGCCGCGATCTCGTGCATGAGCTGGGGCAGGGCCGCGATGGCCCGGTCGAGCCGCCCGTCGGTGAGTGCCGCGCGCAGTTGGTGCCACACCTGGCGGCCGAGGTCGACCGGGGTGTCCTCGGGGTGGACGTCGAGGACCGCCTCGGTCGTGGCGGCGGCGAAGACGAGGTGGTCGCGGGGCAGAGCCGGTGCCATCCGTGGGCGCAGGTCGACGGGGGTCAGGCAGCCGAGGCGGACGGCGCGGTCCTGCGGGGTGAGCTGATCCCGGACGGCGCGGTCCTGCGGGGTGAGCTGATCCCGGACGGCGCGGTCCTGCGAGGTGAGCTGATCCCGGACGGCGAGCAGTGCGAGACCGCACAGGACGGCGTGCGGGGTGGTACGGGCCTCGGCGGCGGTGCGGGTGAAGTGCTGCGTCTGGGTGGGGTCGAGGTGCAGGTGGCGGAGGTGGCTTCCGGTGCCGGGGTCCGGTCCGTCCTCGGTAGCGGCCTGAGCAGGGAGGCGTTCGGGTGCGGGCGCGGTGGTGGCTGTCGTACGCAGCTCGGCCAGGAAATCGGTGATGTCCTGGGCGGAGAAGCGGGCGCGGAAGTGGTCCTCCACGGCCAGGGGCAACGGGGCCGCTGGCGAGGGGAGTTCAGGGTCGGAGCTGGTGGCGTGCACGGTGTAGCGGGTCCACAACTCGTTGAACAGCGCCAGGCAGCTGGTTCCGTCGCTGAGGGCGTGGGCGACGGCCAGGACGACTTGGTGGCGGTCGGCGCTCTCGGTCAGCAACGTGACGCGGAACAGCGGGGCATCGGCCGGGAAGGGGGCGGTGGCCGTCTCGAAGTCCGTGTGCTCGGTCAGATGGGGGGCCGGGAGACGTGGGTCGTGACGGAGGTACGCGACCTCCTTTCCGCCCTGGTCCTGGTCCTGGTCCTGGTTCTGGTTCTGGTCCCTGTCCTGGTGGGTGATGCGGCAGGTGAGCACGGGGTGTTGTCGGGTGAGGTCGTCCACCGCGCGGGCCAGGGCCGCGCGGTCGAGCGGGCCGTGCAGACGGTGACTGATGATCAGGGGTGTGCCGGTGGCGGCAAGAGCGCTCTCACTGGCGGACAGGGCGCGTTGCTGCGCGGCGGGCGGTGCGGTGGTGGCAGGCATGTGCTCCCCTTGAGCAAGGGATGGGTGTGGTGGGGGGGGGAATTGGCGGCTTGTGGCGTGGTGCCGAATGGGGTGCCGGTGTGCTGGTGCGTAGGGCTGGCTTACGGCTCAGGTCGTGGTGGGCCGGCCCGTCACCGGAGGCCGGTTGCCCAGCACTGCTCCGGCCCGGCAGAGGTCAGTTGAGGTCCCGGTCCCACCACCACGCGATGGAGGGAGCGCCCGCCACCGGCCCCGGCCGCAGGTCGCACGGGTCCTCGGCCCACTCCGGCCGCAGGTCCTCCCGTTCGTCGGGCCAGTGGCCCTGGCTGAGGTAGCGGGGCACGGGCCCGCTGTACGACACGGCGCACCTGTGGGTGGACGGCGGACTCCAGCGGAGAGTACAAGGGCGGCAGCAGGACGTCGGCGAACTGGGTTCCCATGGGGAGGGCAACTTTCCGTGGAGGCACAGGGCAGCTCTCACGATCTTGCGGCACCCGGTGCGGCCGCCAGGTAAGGCATGCCCGCACGAAGAACGCGCCATTCGAACGGGTGGCCAGGACCCTGCGCGTTGACGCCCACCAGGTGTTTCGCGGCCTCACGTGTGCGCTCGCCCGCGCCTAGGGAGTGTCTTTCCGATCATCGGATCGTTGGTCCGGTCGTGAGGGATAGGGAGATTTCTGATGCTGCCTGGGCGGTGATGGGGCCGTTGTT
>NZ_JBITLI010000020.1:0-152766 GCF_044465085.1 Streptomyces sp. NPDC049813
CCTGCCAGGGCCTGACCCTCTACCAGGCCCTGGACCTCCTCCAACAGCTCATCGCCACCTGGACCGGCACCTGCCCCACCTGCCGACAGACCGTCCCATGGCAGCCCTACGACACCACCTAACAAAGCACTACTAGCATGCGACGCGCCGAGCCCGGTCAACTCGTCGTGATCCGGAGGTAGTCGATGAAGAACGCCGACCGCAAGGCCGTGTACGGGCAGCAGACGAACCGCAAGGAACTGACCCCGCGGCAAAGGCGCCGCATCGCCAAGAAGGCGGGGCAGGGCAAGGCCTGACGGTCGGGCGGGACAGGGCCCGGGGCGCCGCCCGGGCACGGGCCGGAGGCCGGGCGAAAACCCCGGGGGCCGCGGGCCGGATCGCTGTTACGGTCGCCGCATGCCACCCGAGTCCCCCTCCTCGCCCGTCACCGGCGACGACGTCTTCTCGCCCGTCACCGATGACGACGTTTCCTCGCCCGTCACCGGTGACGACGTTTCCTCGCCCGTCACCGATGACGACGTTTCCTCGCCCGTCACCGGTGACGACGTCGCGCATGCCGTCGCTCTCGCCGTGACCACCCTGCGCCCCGCGCTCGACGCCGACTGGGACGTCCCCGCGGGCACGCTGGCGTGGACGTGCTGGGAGACCGGCGAACACCTCGCCGACGACCTGTTCTGGTACGCGGCCCGGATCGGTTCCCTGCGGCCCTCCACGGACGAGCGCGAACCGCTCGGCTGCTCCCGGCGGCGCCCCGAAGGCCCCGCGAACACCATCACGGCCGACAAGGAGGCCGGTCCGGCCGGGCTGCTGCGGGTCCTGGAGGACTGCGGCGGGCTGCTCGCCGCGGTCGCCCGGGTGACTCCGGCGAGCGCCCGCGCGTACCACGTCTTCGGGGTCAGCGACCCGGAGGGCTTCGCGGCGATGGGCGTCGTCGAGACGCTGCTGCACACCCACGACCTGGCCCAGGGGCTCGGCGTGGAGTTCGAGCCGCCCGCCGGGCTCTGCGGCCGGGCGCTGCACCGCCTCTTCCCGGACGCGCCCGTCGGCACCCCGCCCTGGCCGGCCCTGCTGTGGCTGACGGGGCGCGGCGAACTGCCGGGCCGGGAGCGGGTCGGGAACTGGCGCTGGTACGGTGCACCCCGCTCGACATGATCTTGGCAGGGAGAACTCCGTGACATCCTCCACCGGCCGTCCGGCCACCCTGGTCACCGGCGGCAGCCGCGGTATCGGCGCCGCGACCGCCCTGCGGCTCGCCCGCGACGGCCACGACGTCGCGCTGTCCTACGCCCGCGACGAGGAGGCGGCGGAGCGCGTCGCGAAGGAGGTGCGCGCCGCCGGCGCCCGCTGCGCCGTCATCCGCGCGGACACCTCCGAAGAGGCCGACGTGGAGCGGATGTTCGACGAGGCCGTCGAGCACCTCGGGCCGCTGACCGGGCTGGTCAACAACGCGGGGGTCACCTCGCCGCTCGGCCCGCTCGCCGAGGCTCGGACCGCGGACCTGCGCCGCGTCCTCGACGTCAACGTCCTCGGCGTCCTGCTCTGCTGCCGCCGCGCCGCCCGGGACATGAGCGCGGCGGGGGCGGGGGCCATCGTGAACGTGTCCTCGGGCGCGGCCACGCTCGGCAGCCCCGGCGAATACGTCCACTACGCCGCGTCCAAGGCCGCCGTCGACACGCTCACGGTCGGCCTCGCCAAGGAACTCGGCCGGGCCGGGGTCCGGGTCAACGCGGTGGCGCCGGGCCTCATCGACACCGAGATCCACGCGGCGAGCGGCGCGCCGGACCGGGCCCGGCAGGGCGCCCCGGCCGTCCCGCTGCGCCGCCCCGGCACCGCGCAGGAGGTGGCCGCGGCGATCGCCTGGCTGCTCTCCGCTGACGCGGCGTACGCCACGGGCACGGTCCTGAGGGTGGCCGGCGGCCGCTGACCGGCGGGGCACCGGTGAGGGCCCCGGCTGCTGTCGGCAGGTGGGTGCGGTCCCGCCGGGCGGGACCGGGAAGGGGCCTGCGGGGGTCGGGTCAGGCGGCTCTGACGATCTCGGCGCGGACGGCCTCGGCCCATTCGGTCACGAGGCGCTCGTACTGCGCGCGCTGTTCGGCGGTGAGCCGTCCGCCCGTACGCAGCCACAGGCCGCGGATCTGCTCGTTCACCTCGTCGGCAGACCGCGCGGATGCAGGCGTCACTGGCGGCATGTGCCAAGGCTACGTGCAGGGGCGACCGTTTGGGAACCCTGAGCGAGCACACGGGTGCGTCAAGTGATCGAAACGGCGGTGGAGTTGGCGCTGGTCGCGGCGGGTGGCGCCGTGCCGGGACGCGCCGGTGCCGACCGGGCGAGCCGGTCGAGCCGGGCGGCGTCCGCGGTGCCGGGCTCGGCCGTGTACACCATGACGCGCACCTCGTCCCCCGCCACGGTCAGGATGTCGCAGTCCAGCGTCACCGGCCCCACCTGCGGATGGTCGACCGTCTTGCGCGCCGCCTCGTGCCGCCCGACGGCCCCGGACTCCCACAACCGCGCGAACCGGGCGCTGCCCGCCCGCAGTTCGGCGATCAGCTCGCCCAGGCGCGGGTCCGCCGGATAGCGGGCCGCGGTCGCCCGCAGGTCGCTGACGAGCGCCGCCTCCATCGCCCGCCGGGCCCGCGCGTCCTGCCGCACCCGGCCCGGCGGGCCGAGGAACGTCCACCAGGCGCCGTTGCGCCCGTGCCCGCGCCAGCTGGGCCGCTCGCCCATCAGCGCCGTGTACAGCGGGTTCGCCAGCAGCAGCGTCCACGCCGCGTCGAAGACCGCGACCGGCGTACCCGTCAGCCGCTCCAGCAGCCGGTGGACGCTCGGCGTGAGCGTGGCCGGTACCCGGCCGGGCCCCGGCGGCGCCAGACCGGCGAGCCGGAACAGGTGCGCGCGCTCGGCCGGCGACAGCCGCAGCGCGCGGGCCAGCGCCTCCACGACCTGGTCCGAGGGGTGCGTGGCCCGGCCCTGTTCGAGCCGGACGACGTAGTCCGCCGAGACCCCGGCCAGCAGCGCGAGCTCCTCGCGGCGCAGCCCCGCCGCCCGCCGCCGGCCCACCGCCGCGAGGCCCGCCGACTCCGGCGTGACCTGGTCCCGCCACCGCCGCACCGCGGCCCCGAAGGACCCGAACTCCGCGCTCACCATGGCTCCACTGTGCCCCGTACGGCCCGCCGCTGCCTGGTACCGGCAGTCCCAGGAAGGCGGATGACCTGGCTGTCACGGGCCGGCCGCCGGACCCTGGAGCCATGACCACGACACTGATCACCGGAGCCAACAAGGGCCTCGGCCACGAGACCGCCCGTCGCCTCGTCGCCGCCGGCCACACCGTCTACCTGGGCAGCCGTGACGCCGGGCGCGGCCGCCGCGCCGCCGCAGGGATTGGCGCCCGGCCCCTCGTCATCGACGTCACCGACGACGCGTCCGTCGCCGCCGCCGTACGCACCGTCGAGCAGGACGGCGGACTCGACGTCCTCGTCAACAACGCGGGCATCGAGGGCCGCACCGAAGGCAACGGCATCGTCGCCCCCGCCGACGAGACCGTCACCACCCTGCGCCCCCTGTTCGAGACGAACCTCTTCGGCACGCTCCGCGTCACCCACGCGTTCCTGCCCCTGCTGCGCCGCTCCACGGCCCCCGTCATCGTCAACGTCAGCAGCGGCCTCGGCTCGATGGCCCGGATCACCGACCCGACGGCGCCCGCGTACGGCTATCCGGGCATCGCCTACCCGGCGTCGAAGACGGCCGTGAACACGCTCACCGTGCAGTACGCGAAGGCGTTCCCGCAGTTCCGGGTCAACTCCGTCGAACCCGGCTTCACCAGGACCGACCTCAACGGCAACACCGGCGTCCAGACCGTGGCCGAGGGCGCCGAGATCATCGTCCGGATGGCGCAGATCGGACCCGACGGGCCGACCGGCGGCTACTTCGACGCCCACGGGCCCCTGGACTGGTGACCGGCGGGCGACGCCCCCGGACCGGGTGACGGTCGCCCGCAGTGGCGGGTCTCAGCCCGCGGACTCCGCCGCGTGCGGGCTCAGGGCGCCCACACCGACCAGCACGAGCAGGGCGATGCCGAGCGCGATCCGGTAGTAGACGAACGGCATGAAGCTCTTGCTGGAGATGTACTTCATGAGCCAGGAGATGACGGCGTAGCCCACGCCGAAGGCGATCAGCGTCGCGAAGATCGTCGGACCCCAGGAGACATGGCCGCCCTCCGTCGCGTCCTTGAGCTCGAAGACACCGGAGGCGAGCACCGCCGGGATGGCCAGGAGGAACGAGTACCGGGCGGCGGACTCGCGGGTGTAGCCGAGGAAGAGGCCGCCGCTGATCGTCGCGCCGGAGCGGGAGACGCCCGGGATCAGGGCCATCGCCTGGCAGACGCCGTAGATCAGACCGTCCTTGACGGAGAGGTCCTTGAGCTCCTTGCGGCTGCGGCTGGCCCGGTGCCGCCCGCCGATCTCGTCGCGGGCCGCCAGCCGGTCGGCGATGCCCAGCACGACGCCCATCAGGATGAGCGTCGTCGCCGTCAGCCGAAGGTCGCGGAACGGGCCCTCGATCTGGTCCTTGAACGTCACCCCGAGCACACCGATCGGGATCGAGCCCACGATCACCAGCCAGCCCATCTGGGCGTCGTGGTCACCGCGCATGGTCCGGTCGGTCAGCGACCGGAACCACGCCGAGATGATCCGGCCGATGTCCTTACGGAAGAAGATCACCACCGCGGTCTCCGTGCCGAGCTGGGTGATCGCCGTGAAGGCGGCCCCCGGGTCGTTCCAGCCGGCGAAGGCGGCGGTCAGGCGGAGGTGGGCGCTCGACGAGATCGGGAGGAACTCCGTCAGTCCCTGGACGAGTCCGAGAATGAATGATTCGAACCAAGACATGAGGTGGCTACGCGATCCAGGTGGCTGGGCGGGACCGGCCGCTGACGCGGGCCAGACAGGGAAGAGCGAACACCGGCCCCGAGAGGCGCGGGCGCACGCGGGGGCAGCGTAGCGCCCGAAGGTGACGGACCTGCCACGGGGTCGCCCGGACGGGGCCCGGACAGGCGCTCACGGCCCGCCCGGGCCGGCGCTCCTACGGCTCCGCGCCCGGGTCCCCGGCCTCGCCCTGCGCCGCGAGCAGCGTGTCCCCGGCAGGCGCCCGGTAGTACAGCACCGAGCGGCCCGCGCGCCGGCGCAGGACCAGCCGGGCATCGAGCAGCACCCGCAGATGGCGGCCGACCGAGCCGAGCCCCTGGCCGGTCAGGGCCACCAACTGGGAGGTGGTCAGCGGCTGTGCCAGCAGCACGAGGACCTGGGCGCGGGCCGCTCCGATCAGCGTCGCGAGCCCGGAGGGCGGCACGCTGCGGCCCGCGTCGGCGAGGGCGCCCGCGCACGGGTACACCACCGCGTACCGGTCGGCGCCGGTCTCCCACGAGAACCAGGCCTGCTTCGGCGTGACGGGGACGAAGAGCAGCCGGGCCCCGGTGATGTCCCGCGGCGGACGGTCGTGCGCGTTGATCCGCAGGCAGCCGTCGCCCAGCCACCGCATGGCGGGCAGCATCCCGTCGAGCGCCGCCGACCAGCCGCCCAGCGTCAGCTGCCGGGTCCGCGCGACGACGTCGGCCTCGATGACCCGGCGCCGCCACGTCCACTGCGGGCGTACGGTCTCCCGCCACACCCAGGCGAGCAGCGCGGCGGTGCGCTCGGCGAGGTCGTCGGCGCGGGCCAGGGCGGCGGGCAGCGGGCCCGCGGAGACGGCGAGGTCGGCGCGGACCGTCTCCGGCGGGGTGGCGCGGATCCGGGCCAGCCCCTCGTCCAGGTCGGGGTCGCGCAGCCCGGCCGGGGTGGGCGTGACGAAGTCGGCGGTCCAGGCCGCCCCGAACGCGGCGGTCACCAGCCGTGCCGTCACCGGGTCCGCGGCCAGCCGCGCCCGGTAGGCGGGCAGGTGCCGGTCGAGCCACCGCCGTTCACCCGGGTGCGCGGCCCTCGGATCGGCCAGCTTCTTGAGGCTCGCCACGGTCTCCGCCAGCGACGACACCACGAACCGGCTCTCCGCGAGGGTGTCCGCGTCGACCTGCCAGATGCCCACGCCGCCCCCCCTCCGCACCGACCCGGACGCTTCGCCGGACGTTTCGCCGGTCCGCGAAACATTAACGCCACGCCCCCGAGCCACCGCAGCCTCCGTCCATGCGTACCTACCGAGACCTGTTCACCGCGCCGGAATTCCCGCCGTTCTTCCTGGCGTGCTCCTTGCAGACCGCCGCCCGGACCGTCGGCGGCCTCGCCCTCGGCTCGCTCGTCTACGCGTCGACCGGGTCGGCGCTGCTCTCCGCGCTGGCCATGTTCGGGCCCGCGCTCGCCCAGGTCGTGGGCGCGTTCACGCTGCTGTCGGCCGCGGACCGGCTGCCGCCGCGCGCCGCCCTGGCCGGGCTCCCGCTGTTCCTGGGGCTCGTGGCCGCGGTCCAGGCCGCGCCGGGCCTGCCCACGGCGGCCGCCCTCGTCCTCGTCCTGGTGCAGGGCGTCCCCGCGGCCCTCGGCGGCGGTGTCCGCTACGGCCTGCTCACCGACATCCTCGACCGCGACGGCTACCTCCTCGGCCGCTCGGCCCTGAACATGAGCAACGGCACCTGCCAGATCCTCGGGTACGCGCTCGGCGGGCTCCTCGTCCAGACCTTCTCCGCCCGCGGCACCCTGCTCGTCTCCGCGGCCCTGTTCGGCCTGTCGGCGGCGGTCGCCCGCTACGGCCTGTCCCGGCGCCCGGCCCGGGCCGGCGGCCGGCCCTCCGTCGCGGAGACGGTCCGCGGCAACGCGCTCCTGTGGTCCTCGCGCCCGCGCCGGTACGTCTACCTCGCCCTGTGGGTGCCGAACGGGCTGATCGTCGGCTGCGAGGCCCTGTTCGTGCCCTACGACCCCCGGCACGCGGGCCTGCTGCTGGCGAGCGCCGCCCTCGGCATGCTCGCCGGGGACGTCCTCGGCGGACGCCTCCTGCCGCCCTCCTGGCGGGCCCGCCTCGGCGCCCCCCTGCGGCTGCTGCTGGCCGCGCCGTACCTGCTGTTCGCCATCGAGTTGCCGCCGGTGGCCGCCGCGACCGTGGTGGCGCTCGCCTCCGTGGGCTTCGCGGCCAGTCTGCTGCTGCAGGAGCGGCTCGTGGCGCTGACACCGGAGGAACTGAACGGGCACGCGCTGGGTCTGCACACCGCGGGGATGCTCTCCTCGCAAGGCGTGGCGGCCCTCCTCGCGGGCGCGCTGGCCGAGGCCACGTCACCGTCGACGGCCATGACCGTCCTGGCGGCGCTGTCCCTGGCCGTCACCCTCACCCTGGCACCGGGCCTCCGCCCCGCGGACCGCCCCGTGCCACGGACGACGACACCGTGACCCGCGCCCGTGCGGCCCCGCGCATCGACCCCGGCCCCGGGCCCCGCCCCGGGAGTGGATCGACCTCCACCGCCCTGTTGACCCTCGTCACCCCACCCCCTTAGCGTCACCGGGAGGGAAAGCGCTTGCTGGACGGCGTGGACCCGCCGCGCCACGTCCCGTCACCGCACCCCGATGGAGGGTTGATCGCGCCCATGCGCAGCACACCCGCCCCACTGCCTCGACACCCCCGCGCCCACTGCCTGAAGGCCGCCGCCGTGTCGGCGTTCCGGACGGAGTACGCGTGGTGAGCCGCCCGGACACCGCCTTCGCCGGGCTGCCCGGCGGCGTCGCCGTCTCGCATCTGACGGTGTACGACTGGCCCGCCGCCGACGGACTGTGCGGCGGCACCCCGCACATGCACCTGACGTGCAGCGAGGGTTACGTCGTCACGGCGGGGTCCGGCGCCGTCCAGACGCTCACCGCCTCGGGATTCGCGCGCACGCCGCTCCAGGCGGGCACCGTCGCCTGGTTCACCCCGGGCACCATCCACCGGCTGGTGAACGAGGACGCCCTGCGCATCGTCGTCCTGATGCAGAACAGCGGCCTGCCCGAAGCGGGCGACGCGGTGCTCACGCTGCCGCCCGCGTACCTGACCGACCCGGAGACCTACGCCGCCGCCACGGCCGTACCCGCCGACGCGCCCGAGGCGGAGCAGGAACGGGCGGCCCGGGCCCGGCGCGACCTCGCGGTCGAGGGGTACCTGCGGCTGCGCGAGAACCCCGGTGAGCTGGCCGCCTTCCACACGGCGGCGGCAGCGCTCGTGCGCCGGCGGCTCGACGCGTGGCGAGGCCGGTGGGAGCAGGGGGCGGCCGCCGCGTCCGCCACGACCGGGCACCAGCTCGACCGGCTCGCCCGCGGCGACGCCGGACACCTCGCCGACGCCGCCGTGCGATCCGAACAGCCGTCCGCGCGCGGCAGGTTCGGCATGTGCGGAAGGCTGGACGTCTACCGGACGGACTGACCCGCCCTCAGACCTCGGTGTACGACCGGCCCCGCGCCGCCGCGTCCGCGCCGTCCTGCTCCGGGACCGGCTTCGGCCGCAGCTTGTGCCGCTTCAGCCACGCCACCAGCGCCCCCGCCACCGCCGTGACGGTGATGAAGCCCATCGCGATCAGGAACGCCGGGGAGGTGGGCGTCGAGGCGCGGGCGCCCGCCACCACGTAGGCCGCCGTGTTCGGGATCGATCCGAGCGCGGTGGCCAGGAGGAACGCGCCCCAGCTCATGCGGGAGATCGACGCGCAGTAGTTCGCCGCCCAGAACGGGACGCCGGGAAAGAGCCGGGCCGCCAGCATCGAGCGGAAGCCGTGCCGGCTCAACTGCCCGTCCGCCGCCTTGAGCCAGCGGCCGCGCAGCAGCGGACGCAGCGCGTCCTGGCCGAGCATCCGGCCGAGGCCGAAGGCGAGCCCCGCGCCGAGCACGGTGCCGCCGATCGCCCCGAGCAGGCCGAGCTGGGAACCGAACAGGGCCCCCGCCGCGAGGTTCAGCAACGGGCGCGGCAGGAACGCCACCGTGCACACCCCGTACGCCACGGTGAACAGCACCAGCGCCGCCGCGCCGCCCACTTCGGCCTTCCAGCCGCCGGACAGCAGCCGCTGCGGCTCGAAGAGCAGCACGCACGTCCCGCCCGCGGCCAGCAGCAGCACCAGCAACGAGAGTCTCGACCACGGGGAGAGGAGGGCTCTGGTGCAGCGCGCGGCCAGGCCGGCGGGACGGGCGGCTACGGGTTCGAACATCCGGGGAGACTAACTGACACATACATAAGATCGCCGTAGGTTGTATCTCACTTTTCCCACCTTTCTCCGTGCTGTCGCCCACAGTTCCGCTCCGAGGGAGGCTCCCGTGACCGCCTGCGCACCCCCGCCCAGCGCGTTCGCCGACACCGTCCTCGCGCGCCTCCCGGCCGTGTACGGCGGCGCGGCCGATCCGCGGCGCGCCGCACAGATGCGCGCCTACATGAAGGACGTCGCTCCGTTCCTCGGTCTCGCCTCACCCGTGCGCAGGGAGCTGTCCACCGTGGTGCTGGCGGGGACGCCGCGGCCCGACGAGGCCGACCTCACGGCGCTCGCGCTGCGCTGCTGGGCGCTGCCCGAGCGCGAGTACGCGTACTTCGCCGTCGACTTGCTGCGCCGGCACGTGCGCCGCCTGTCGTCCGGGTTCCTGCCCGTCGCCCGGCACCTGGTCACGACCGTGCCCTGGTGGGACACGGTCGACGCGCTGGCCGCGCACGTCGTCGGCGGACTCGTCGCCGCCGACCCGAAGCTCGCCGCCACCATGGACGGCTGGATCGCGGACCCCGACCTGTGGGTGGCCAGGACCGCGCTCCTGCACCAGCTGCGCCGCAAGCACTCCACGGACACCGAGCGGCTGTTCGCCTACTGCCTGCGGCAGGCCGGGCACCCCGACTTCTTCGTCCGCAAAGCCATCGGCTGGGCGCTGCGCGAGTACGCGAAGACCGACGCCGACGCCGTACGGGCCTTCGTCGCCGCGCACCGGGACGTGCTCGCGTCGCTGTCGGTGCGGGAGGCGCTGAGGAACGTAGGACCGTAGGACCTCGACGGCCCGGCAACTCCCGTACCGGCGGCGCGAAAACCATTCGACGCGGCCCGGCGGCGTCGGCGATGATCTGCACATGTTCCGGCACGCCTTCCTCGCAGCTCCGCCCGCAGTCGCGGGCGCGGCTCAGGCTGCCGTTCTGCTCGCAGCAGCCGTCGACGGCGCGCGAAGCTGACCCTCTCCGGACATTCCGGCGGACCCCGCAGGGGGAGGGTCGGCACGGTTCAGGGGTCCCCGCCTCCCGCAGGAGGCCCTCACGCGTCCGAGTGACGCGGCTGTTCCGGAAGGGACCACCCAGCCATGCCCAAGACGGCATACGTGCGCACCAAACCACACCTGAACATCGGCACCATGGGCCACGTCGACCACGGCAAGACCACCCTCACCGCCGCCATCACCAAGGTCCTCGCGGGCCGCGGCGCGAGCACCTTCGTGCCGTTCGACCGGATCGACAAGGCGCCCGAGGAGGCGCAGCGCGGCATCACCATCAACATCGCCCACGTCGAGTACGAGACCGACACCCGGCACTACGCGCACGTGGACATGCCCGGTCACGCCGACTACATCAAGAACATGGTCACGGGCGCGGCCCAGCTCGACGGGGCGATCCTCGTCGTCTCCGCGCTCGACGGGATCATGCCGCAGACCGCCGAACACGTGCTGCTCGCGCGGCAGGTGGGCGTCGACCACATCGTCGTGGCGCTCAACAAGGCCGACGCCGGCGACCAGGAGCTCACCGACCTCGTCGAACTGGAGGTCCGCGAGCTGCTGAGCGCGCACGGCTACGGCGGTGACGGCGTCCCCGTCGTCCGGGTCTCCGGGCTCAGGGCCCTGGCGGGCGACCCGCGCTGGGAGGCGTCGATCGAGGCGCTGCTCGACGCGGTCGACACGTACGTGCCGACGCCGGAGCGGTACCTGGACGCGCCGTTCCTGATGCCGGTCGAGAACGTCCTGACGATCAGCGGGCGCGGCACCGTCGTCACCGGCGCCGTCGAGCGCGGCCGCGTCCGCACGGGCGACCGCGTCCGCGTGTACGGGGCCGACACCCTCAAGGAGGGCGAGACCGTGGTCACCGGCATCGAGACCTTCGGCAAGCCGATGGACGAGGCCCAGGCCGGGGACAACGTGGCGCTGCTGCTGCGCGGCGTCCCCCGGGACGCGGTGCGGCGCGGGCACGTCGTCGCGCGGCCCGGCAGCGTGCGGCCCGCCCGCCGCTTCACCGCGCAGGTGTACGTCCTGTCGGCGGCGGAGGGCGGCCGCAGCACGCCGCTGGCCACCGGCTACCGGCCGCAGTTCTATCTGCGCACCGCCGACGTCGTCGGGGACGTCGACCTCGGCGACGCGGGCGTCGCCCGGCCCGGCACGACCGTCACCATGACGGTCGGGCTCGGCCGTGACGTGCCGCTGGAGGCCGGGCTCGGCTTCGCGATCCGCGAGGGCGGCAGGACGGTCGGCGCGGGCACGGTGACCGGCGTCGCCGAGTGAGCCCGGTGTGGGCCGGGGCCCCGCGCCCCGGCCCGCACCGCTCCTGCCGGCGCCCCGCCCCCGGCACAATGGGCGGGTGAACGCACCCGCCTCCGAGCCCGCCCCCGCCTCCGAGCCGATACCCGTCAGCCGCGCCGTCGACCACGGCCTCGCCAAGCTGCTCCCCGACGTGGACCGGCGCCGGGCCTGGCTGCTCACCGTGGACGGGGCGCCGCAGTCGTACGTCGATCTCGACGACCCCACGCACCTGGAGTTCGAGTACGCCCGCAGGCTCGGCCACGTCCTGGACTGCGCGGCCGGGGAGGGGCGGCCGCTGGACGTGCTGCACCTGGGCGGCGGCGCGCTCACCCTGCCCCGGTACGTCGCCGCGACGCGGCCCGGCTCCCGGCAGCACGTCGTCGACGCGGACCGGGCCCTGCTCGCCCTGGTCGCGGAGCACCTCCCGCTGCCCGCGGGCCCGGCGATCACCGTCCACGCCGCGGACGCCCGGCAGTGGCTGGAGGCCGCGCCGGACGACTCCGCGGACGTCCTCGTGGCCGATGTGTTCGGCGGCTCGCGGGTGCCCGCGCACCTGACGACCGAGGCGTACGCGCGTGAGGCGGACCGGGTCCTGCGGCCCGGCGGCTGCTATGCGGCCAATCTCGCGGACGGGGCGCCGTTCACGTTCCTGCGGTCCCAAGTGGCCACGTTCCGAGCCGTCTTCGCGCAGGTCGCCCTGGTCGCGGAGCCCGGAGTGCTGCGCGGCCGGCGGTTCGGCAACGCCGTCCTCGTCGCCTCGCAGGGCGACCTCGACGTGCCGGAACTGGCCCGCCGCACCGCCCGCGACGCCTTCGCGGCCCGGGTCGAGCACGGCGCGGGGCTGCGGCGCTTCACCGGGGACGCGCGGGCCGTCACGGACGCGGGAGCGGTGGACTCCCCGGAACCCCCGGGCGGCTCGTTCAGCGTGGGCTGACCCCGGCCTGCCCCGCCGGCGACTCCTGCCCGGCCGGGGACTCCTGCCCGGCCGGCGACTCCTGCGTCGGCACTGCCTTCTCCAGGCAGACGTCGCCCGCCGCCACGACCGTGGCGGGCGGACGGCGGCGCAGCCGGCGCACGTCCGGCACGAAGAGGACCGCTGTGGTGGCCACGACGACGAGCGCGGCGCACCCCCACAGCGACGGGGTCCGGCCGAACGCCGACTCGGCGGGCCCGGCGAGAGCGGTGGCCAGCGGCACCATCGCCACCGAGCCGAACCAGTCGTAGGCCGAGATGCGGGAGAGCTTCTCCTCCGGTATCTCCTGGTGCAGCGCGGTGATCCAGGAGACGCCGAAGATCTCTATGGTGACGCCGCTGACGAACATCACCGCGATCAGGACACCCAGGGGTACGGGGACCGCCAGCGCGGCCGACGGCAGGGCCAGCGAGAACACCGAGAGCGTCGCCGCGAAGAGCAGCCGCTGCGGCTTCCAGCGCATCATCAGCAGCCCGCCGAGGATCGTGCCGACGCCGAACGCGCCGAGCGCGACGCCCCAGGGCCCGGCCCCGCCCAGCTCGTCGCGCGCCACCAGCGGCCCGAACACCGACTCGGCCGCGCCCACCACGGCGACGACCACCGAGAACTGGGCGACGATGGTCCACAGCCAGGGCCGGCCGACGAACTCGCGCCAGCCGTCCCGCATGTCGGCGAGCAGCCCGCTGCCCGGGACGCGCGGCGCGATGTGGCCGACGTCGAGGAACATCCGCAGCGCTCCGGCCACCGCGAACGCCGCCGCGTCGACGGCCAGCACCCAGCCCGGTCCGACCGCCGCGACCAGCGCGCCGCCGAGCGCCGCGCCGCCGACCGCCGCGCCGGACATCCCCATCCGGAAGAGGGCGAAGGCACGGCCGGCCTGCTCCCCGGAGACCGAGGCCATCAGCATGCCCTCGGCCGCCGGGTTGAAGAACGCCTGGCCCGTGCCGCCGAGCGCGCTGAGCGCCATCATCTGCCACAGCTGCGGCTCGCCCTGGAGGACCAGCAGTGCGAAGGCGCCCTGGGAGAGGAAGTTCAGCGCGTTGGCCGCGACCATCACGTGGTGGCGCGGCAGCCGGTCCGCAACGGCGCCGCCGACCAGCAGGAAGACCACCAGGAACAGGGTGCGCGCCGCGGCGACCAGTCCCACGTCGCCGCCGTCGCCGCCGGTGTCGAGCACGGCGAACGAGGACGCGATCAGCGCGCCGTGCGCCCCGAGCGTCGTGATGAACGCGGCGACGGCGAGCAGCGAGTAGTTCCGTCCGGCCCACGGCGGACGGCGGCGGCGCGGTCGCCCGGACGGCGGGTGGGGCGGGGAGGCGGCGGCTGAGGTCACTGAGGGACTATCGCCGCCGCACGCCCGTTTGCCAAACCGTGGCCCATGAACGGATCGCTCGCGCCGCTCGGCCGGGCCCCGGGATCAGGACGTGGTGGGGTCCTTGTAGAAGCGGACCGAGCTGAGGATCTTGTCGATCGTCGCGTCGTCCACCTCGTCCTTGACGCCCTTCGCGCCCCACAGATCCCAGGAGACGTAGTCCCCGGCCTCGTTCTGGAAGGCGAAGACGACGGCCTTGCCGTCGCTGGCGCACTTGCCCTTCTGCGGCGAGTTCTGCGAGTTCGCCTTGATCAGGCTGCCCGCGACGCCCTGGGCGTTGGTGAAGTCCTTGGGCTTGCCGACCTTCACCGACTTGAGGTCCGGCTCGGTGTAGCCGCCGTAGATCCACCACGGCACGCGGTTCTCGGCGGCCTGCGCGGCCGTCTTCGCGCCGTTCTCGCCCCGGGTGCCGACACCGGCGAGGGAGGTGTCCTCGTCGCGGCCGTCCTTGTCGGGGTCGTCGGAGCACCACTTGGACTTGAACTCGGCAGGAGCGGACACGGTCGTCATGCCGTGCTCCTTCTTGTTCTTGTCCTTGTCCTTGTAGTCGTACTCGAACCCGATGATCTGGTCCGCGCCGCCCGGACTGACCTCCCAGCCCGGAGGCACGTCGAAGACCGTCTTGTGCTTGGTGTTCACCACCGGCTGCCAGCCCGCGATGACCGGCTTGACGGCGCTGTCGCCGCCGCGCGGATTGTCGTCGGCGGGCGTCGACGCCGAGGCGCTGGGCTGCCGGCTCGCCGACTGCGAGGCGGCGGGCTTCTTGTCGTCGCCCTTCGCGTCGTCGTCCTTGTCCCCGCCGAGCACCAGGAATCCGGTCACCCCGGCCGCGACGACGACGGCGGCCGCCGCGACGATCGCCACGATCTTCGTCCGGTTGCCCCCGCCCCCGCTCGGCGGCTGCGGGGCGCCGATCGGTGTCGTCGGCGCGTTCCAGGCCGGCTGCTGCTGGTACGGGTTGGGCTGCTGGTACCCCGGCTGCTGATAGGGGTTCGGCTGCTGGTAACCCGGCTGCTGGTACGGGTTGGGTGCCGGCGGATTGTTCGGGTAGTTCGGGTTGGTCCCGTCCTGCGGGTTCTGCTCGCCCCCGGGCGGCTGCTGTCCTGGCCACATGGCCGTAAACGATAGAGGGTCACGGGCTGCCCGGCGTTCCCGCCCGGTACCGGACGTGCAACGGTTCCGCTCCGAGGACGGGGATGGCCAGGGTGGCTACCGGTGGGTAACATGCGGGCCATGAGCGCAGACCAGATGTCGATCGGCGACATGCTCGCCGCCACGGTGCCGATGGCCCGCACCCTGAACCTCGCCTTCTTGGAGACCACCCCCGAGAAGGCGGTCGTCGCCCTCCCGGACCAGGGGGACTTCCACAACCACGTCGGCGGCCCGCACGCCGGCGCGATGTTCACGCTCGGCGAGTCCGCGAGCGGCGCCATCGTGCTCGCCGCCTTCGGGGACCAGCTCACCCGGGCCGTACCGCTCGCCGTCAGCGCCGAGATCGCGTACAAGAAGCTGGCCATGGGCCGCGTCACCGCCACGGCCACGCTGGGCCGCCCGGCCGCCGAGGTGGTGGCCGAGCTGGACGCGGGCGAGCGCCCCGAGTTCCCGGTGAGCGTCGCGATCCAGCGGGAGGACGGCGCCGTCACCGGTGAGATGAGAGTGGTCTGGACCCTGCGTCCGAACGGCTGAGGCGGCCCCGCGGCTCTCTCCGCGCCCCCGTCGCTCCCGCCGTCCGCTGCGGATGCGGCATCCGCGGCGAGCGCCCATGCTGGAGGCAACGGCTCGAACCGAGGAGGCCGACCATGTCCGTGATGGACAAGCTCAAGCAGATGTTGAAGGGCCACGAGGACCAGGCCGGCCAGGGCGTGGACAAGGCCGGTGACTTCGTGGACGACAAGACCCAGGGCAAGTACAGCGGTCAGGTCGACACGGCCCAGGACAAGCTGAAGGACCAGTTCGGCGGGGACCGCGGGCAGCAGCCCCCGGGCCAGCACTGACCGACCGCGACACGAAGGCCCCGCCGCACCCGCGGCGGGGCCTTCGTGCGTCACGGCACGTGGCCCGGATCACTCCCGCCACCGTGCACCTCGCGGGAGTCGGCGGCGTCCTAGGGAGAGGTAGGCTGCCCGGCGTGCGCGGCCAGGAGGGGAGCGCACGCCTGCACACGGCTCATTGGGTACGGGAGGCGACGTCGTTGCACGTCCAGGAGTGGCTCGACACGATTCCGGCGGTCGCCATCTACGCCCTGGTGGCCGGGGTCATCGGCTTTGAAAGCCTGGGTGTCCCGCTGCCCGGGGAGATCGTGCTCGTCTCGGCCGCGCTGCTCTCCTCGCAGCACGGTGACGTCAACCCCGTCGTGCTCGGCGTCTGCGCCACCGCCGGGGCCGTCATCGGCGACTCCATCGGATACGCGATCGGACGCAAGGGCGGCCGGCCGCTCCTGGCGAGACTGGGGCGCAGGTTCCCCAGGCACTTCGGGCCCGCCCACATCGCCACGGCGGAGCGCTCCTTCGAGAAGTGGGGCATGTGGGCCGTCTTCATCGGCCGCTTCATCGCCCTCCTGCGGATCTTCGCCGGCCCCCTCGCCGGCGTGCTGCACATGCCGTACTGGAAGTTCCTCACCGCGAACTTCCTCGGCGGTGTCGTCTGGGCCGGCGGCACGACCGCGGTCATCTACTACCTGGGCATCGTCGCCGAGGACTGGCTGAAGCGGTTCTCGTACGTCGGCCTCGGCGTGGCCGTGCTGTTCGGCCTCGGCTCGATGCTCTTCATGAAGCGCCGGGCCGCCAAGGTGGCCGCCGCCGAGCCCGAGACCGCGGCCGCCGCGGAGTAGGGGCGCGGTCCGCCCGCGCCCCACCGGGACCGCTACGCGTGGGCCGCCTTGTGCGCCTTCGCCAGATCCACGTACAGGGCGCCGTTCAGCGTGATGCCCTCGCGCTCCTCCTGGGTCAGCTCCCGCCGGACCTTGGCGGGGACGCCCGCCACGAGGGAACCCGGCGGGACGTGCATGCCCTGCGGGACCAGCGCCTGCGCCGCGACGAGGGAGCCCGCGCCGATCACCGCGCCGTTGAGCACGGTCGCGCCCATGCCGATCAGGCAGTCGTCCTCGACCGTGCAGCCGTGCAGCACCGCGTTGTGGCCGACGGAGACGCGCTCGCCGACCGAGACCGGGAACCCGGGGTCGACATGGACCGTGCAGTTGTCCTGGATGTTGCTGTCCGCGCCGAGCTCGATCGGTCCGCAGTCGGCGCGCAGCACCGCCCCGTACCAGACGCTCGCGCCGGCGCGCAGCCGCACCTCGCCGATCACCACGGACGTCGGCGCGGTGAACGCCTCCGCGTCCACCTCCGGGTCCTTGCCGCCGATCCCGGTGACCAGTGCCTCGTGGCCAGTGCTTCCCATCGGGTGCCGCTCCCTACCTCTGCGTCCGCTGCCGTCCGTCGCGCCTGAGCGAACCGTACCCGTGGGGTGAAGATCACAGTCCGTCGAGGTGGGGGCGGGCGGTACGGATGAGTAACGTGGCGCCGTGCCGATGAAGTGGAACGCGTTCTCGTCAGCCGGACGGTCCCGCAGGGGCGGGCTCGGCCACCGCGCCGTGCAGGCGGGCTGGCGCTGGGCGCAGCGCACCGGCGCGGTCACCGCCGAGCGGCCGGGCGGCCACCGCTTCGGCGCGATCGGCCCCGGCACGAAGCTCGCGTTCCCGCAGGGCACCGTGTTCGGCGAGCCGTGGATACGGATCGGCGCCCACTGCATCATCGGCGAACAGGTCACCCTGACCGCCGGGATGATGCCGGACCTCGACCTCGGCCCCGAGCCCATCCTCACCCTCGGCGACGGGGTGGTCATCGGCCGCGGCAGCCATGTCATCGCCGACACGACCGTGACCGTCGGCCGGGACGTGTACATGGGCCCCTACGTCTACATCACCTCCACCAACCACTCCTACGACGACCCGCACGAGCCCATCGGCAAGCAGTGGCCCCGCATGGAGCCGGTCGCCATCGGGCCCGGCTGCTGGATCGGCACCGGCGCGGTGATCCTGCCGGGGGCGCGGATCGGGCGGAACGTCGTCGTCGCGGCCGGCGCGGTGGTCCGCGGCGAGGTACCGGACCACGCGGTGGTGGCCGGGGCGCCCGCCCGCACCGTGCGGACCTGGGACGCGGACGCGGGCTGGCAGCCGCCGCTGCGCACACCGGCGCCCAGGCCGATCCCGGCCGGGGTGACCCCCGAGCAGCTGGTCGCCCTGGGCGAGCTGGAGGAGACCCAGGGGCCCTGAACCCCCGCGCGGGCGTCAGTCCCGCAGGGCCCGCGCCCCCGCCGTGAGGACCGCGTCGGCCACCGCCGCGAGGGCGGGGGAGTCCAGCTTCCACTGCTGCCAGTACAGCGGGACGTCGACCGGGCGCTCGGGCGCCAGTGCCACGAGACGGCCCGCGCGCAGCAGCGGCTCCGCCTGGACCTCGGGGACCAGGCCCCAGCCGAGGCCGGCCGCGACGGCCTCGACGAACCCCTCCGAGGTGGGCACCGCGTGCCGGACCTCGCTCGCCCCGGCCACGCCCCACTCCCGCAGGAACGCGTCCTGGAGGTCGTCGCCCCGGTCGAAACTCAGCACCGGGGCGACGGCGAGCGCCGCGGGCAGCGGCCCGCCGAGATGGCGCGCGGCGAAGTCCGGCCGGGCCACGGCGACGTACCGCATCCGGCCCAGGGGGCGCACCGAGCACCCCGCCACGGGGACCGGCGAGGACGTCACCGCGGCCATCACGCGGCCGTCGCGCAGCAGCTCCGCGGTACGGGACTGGTCCTCCCGGCGCAGCTCGAAACAGACGCGGGCCGACTCCGGAACCCGGGCCAGGGCCGACAGGAACCAGGTGGCGAGCGAGTCCGCGTTCACCGCGACCGACACCCGGGCCGGACCGGTCTCCTCGCCCAGGCCCAGCTCGGCGTGGGCGTCGCGTTCCAGCCGGGCCAGCTGGCGGGCGAACCGCACGACGACCTGCCCGGACTCGGTCGGCCGCACCGGCTTCGTGCGCACCAGGAGGACCCGGCCCGTGCGCTGCTCCAGGGCCTTGACCCGCTGGCTGACCGCCGACGGGGTCACGTGCAGCGCGGCGGCGGCAGCGTCGAACGTGCCTTCGTCGACCACCGCCAGCAGCGTGCGAACCAGGTCGAGGGGGAGCTCCGGAATCATCACGATCGCTAAGGATACGTAAAAATCTTTAGCTGTACGCCCAGTGATCACCTCCTTAGCCTGGCCCGCATGTCCGCTTCACTCGCCGCCGCGGCCGCAGGCTTCGGCACCGGCCTCTCGCTCATCGTCGCCATCGGCGCCCAGAACGCCTTCGTCCTGCGCCAGGGGGTGCGCCGCGACGCGGTCCTCGCCGTGGTCGGCATCTGCGCCCTGTCCGACGCCGTCCTCATCGCCCTGGGCGTGGGCGGCGTCGGCGCCGTGGTGGTCGCGTGGCCGCAGGCGCTCACCGTGGTCGGCTGGGTCGGGGGCCTGTTCCTGCTCGGCTACGGGGTCCTCGCCGCCCGCCGGGTCGCGAAGCCGGCCGGGGCGCTGCGCCCGGCGGGCGAGTCGGCGGGGTCGCGGCGGCGGGCTGTGCTGACCTGCCTGGCGATGACCTGGCTCAACCCACACGTCTACCTGGACACCGTGTTCCTGCTGGGCTCCGTCGCCGCCGACCGGGGGCAGCTGCGCTGGACCTTCGGACTGGGCGCGGCGCTGGCCAGCCTCTGCTGGTTCGCCGCCCTCGGGTTCGGCGCGCGGCTGCTGGGCCGCTTCCTGTCGCGGCCGGCCGCCTGGCGGCTCCTCGACGCCCTGGTCGCCCTCACCATGCTCGTGATGGGGGCCATGCTGATCGCCGGGGCATGACGCCTTTACGGGGGGCTCCGTGTGTGTCCGACGGCACCCCGAGGCCGCGTTCCGGGAAGCTCCGCGGTCCTGCGATAGTGAACCCCGGACTTGATAGATGTAACGAGCAATCAGGAAGCCCGTGGACACCAGCGAGAGCAGCACCGGCACCGGCCCGCAAGAGGCGCCCGCCGTGGAGGAGGCGCGGCCGTCCCGGCGTGGATGGCGCCGCTGGGCCATGGACACCCGCCCGCTGCGCATCCCCGCCTACCGCCGCCTGTGGTCGTCGACGATCGTCACGGCGGTGGGCAGCCAGCTCACCGCGGTCGCCGTGCCGAAGCAGATCTACGACATCACCGGCTCCTCGGCCTGGGTCGGCGCCGCGAGCATGGCCGGACTGCTGCCGCTGATCGTCTTCGCCCTGTGGGGCGGGGCGGTCGCCGACACCATGGACCGCCGCAAGCTCCTGCTGATCACCAACTGCGGCATCGCCGTGACGTCGGTGCTGTTCTGGGTACAGGCCGTGGCCGGGTTCGACTCGGTGGCGGCGCTGATGGTGCTGCTCGCGGTGCAGCAGGCGTTCTGGGGTCTCAACGCCCCGGCGCGCAACGCCTCCATCGCCCGCCTCGTGCCCGAGGGCGAACTGGCCGCGGCCAACGCGCTCGGCTCGACCGTCATGCAGACCGGCCAGGTCGTCGGCCCGCTCCTGGCCGGTGTCCTCATCCCGGTCATCGGCCTGCCCGAGCTGTACCTGATCGACGCGCTGGCTCTGTGCGTCACGGTCTGGGCGGTGCACCGGCTCCCGGCGCTGCCGCCGCTGGACCCGGCGACGAAGCGCCGGGCGGGGGTGCGGGAGATAGCGGAGGGGTTCCGCTACATCTCCGCGCACAAGGTGCTGCTCCTGTCGTTCCTCGCGGACATCATCGCCATGGTCCTCGGCATGCCCCGCGCACTGTTCCCGCAGCTCGCCGCCGAGACGTACGCGCCCTACGGGGAAGGGCTCGCCCTGGGTCTGCTCTTCGCGGCGATCCCCATCGGGGCGGTGGCCGGCGGGCTGTTCTCCGGCACGTTCTCGCGGGCGCGGCGGCACGGGTGGATGGTGATCGGCGCGGTCATGGCCTGGGGCGCGGCCGTCGCCGGGTTCGGGCTGAGCGGCAGCCTGTGGCTCGCGGTGGTGTCCCTGGCGGTGGCGGGCGTCGCGGACATGGTCTCCATGGTCTTCCGCGGGGCGATTCTGCTGTCCGCGGCGACGGACGAGATGCGGGGCCGGATGCAAGGGGTCTTCACGGTCGTCGTGGCGGGTGGGCCGCGGCTCGCGGATGTGCTGCACGGGGCGGCGGGGGCGGCGTTCGGGCCGCGGGCGGCGGTGGTCGGGGGTGGGTTGCTCGTGGTCGCCGCGATGGGGGGCCTTGCCTTCGCCACTCCGGCGCTCAGGCGCTACCGCATCTGACCCGGGCGATGAGGTGCCCGGGGCGGGTCCGGGCGGGCCGAGGTTTTAGCGGGGGCCGGTTCCAGGGGGCGGCGTTGCCGAGGGCCCCATTTCGATAGCGCGTCCGGCGCTGGGGTGCCGCCTTGCCCACCCTGCCGCCCTGGGGGTCCCCCCGGACGGAGTCTGGGGGAGGCAGATTGCCCAAGGCGGGGGGCGGTCTCCGAGGCGACGGCGGCGCCTCGCCCAGGCCGGACGGTCCACCGGGCCGCGGGCGCCCGTGAGACGTGCGGGTGGGGACGGGGCGGTGTGCCCCCGCAGGACACCGCAGGGACCAGGCACCGGGTCAGAGCCTCTGGGCGGACGGCGAGGGGGCAGACCGAACCGGCCGAGGAGGTACACCGCCCCGGCCCCACCCAACCCACCGACCACCCCCAGGCGCACCCCACCACCGCTCCCCAGGCGCACCCCACCACCGCCCCCCAGGCGCACCCCACCACGCCCCGGCCACGAGCAACCGCCCCGCAGTACAGTTTGCTGCACCCCCCAGTGCAGCGGCGCCGCGCGCCCAGAACCCCAGAACCTTGGACGGACCGTGTCGGACCTCGACCTCCTCACCCAGTCGCTCGCCCGCAACGTCAGACACTGGCGTACGGAGCGCGGGTTCACCCTGGACGCGCTCGCCGCCCGCGCAGGCGTCAGCCGCGGCATGCTGATCCAGATCGAGCAGGCCCGCACCAACCCGAGCATCGGCACGGTCGTGAAGATCGGCGACGCCCTCGGCATCAGCATCACCACCCTCCTCGACTACGAACAGGGCCCCACCGTACGGATCGTCCCCGCCGAGCAGGCGGTCCGCCTGTGGTCCACGGAGGCGGGCAGCTACCACCGCCTGCTGGCCGGCACCGAGGCCCCGGGCCCCCTGGAGATGTGGGACTGGCTGCTGCAGCCCGGCGACGGCAGCCCCTCCGACCCCCACCCCCAGGGCACCGTCGAACTGCTCCACGTCACCGAGGGCGAACTGACCCTCGTGGTGGACGGCACCCACCACCAGGTGCCCGAGGGCGCGAGCGTCACCTTCGAGGCGGACGTGCCCCACGAGTACCGCAACGACGGTGACGTACCGGCCAAGTTGGTGATGGCGGTGTCGGTGCCGTTCGTACGCTGAGACGTGCGTCACCCGCGCCCGCGGAGGCTGTTAGCGTGCCGCCATGCACGCACCCATCGGCACTTTCGACGACGCCCGCCCGGCCCCCGACGCCCTCGATCTGCTCACCCGCCCGGTCGCGGACGCGATCCGGCACTGGCGCGGCGCGGTCCCGGCCGAGGACCTGGTCTTCGTCGACACGGACCCCGAGTGGGCCGACACGGCCACGTTCGCCGAGCACTACGGCCCCGAACTCCTCGCGCAGTCCGCGAACTGCGTGGTCGTCGCGGGCAAGCGCGGCGGTGAGACCACGCTCGCGGCGTGTGTCGTCCTCTCCGCGACCAAGGTCGACGTCAATGGAGCCGTGCGCCGTCAACTCGGCGCGCGCAAGGCCTCGTTCGCGTCGATGGACACGGCGGTCGGGGAGACCGGCATGGAGTACGGCGGCATCACGCCGATCGGCCTCCCGGAGGAGTGGCCGGTGCTGGTCGACGCGGCCGTGGTCGACCTCCCGTACGTCCTCCTCGGGAGCGGGACGCGCCGCGGCAAGCTGATCGTCCCGGGCAAGGCGCTGGCGGAACTGCCGCGCGCCACGGTCCTCGACGGACTCGGGGTGGCGGTCCAGACCGCGTAGAGCGACCACCCCGAACGTCACACCCCCCGGGGCACACCACCCCCCGGGGCACCCTCCGGCAGGGCCGGCGCCCGCCCCTGTTCGCGATCCACCCGGTCGGCGGACTCTCCTGGTGCTACGCGGGACTGACCGCGCGCCTCGACGGGACCAGCCGGTCCACGGCATCCAGGCCCGCGGCCTGACATCGCACGGACCGCTGCCGCACACGCTGTGGGAGCAGGCCGCCGCTAGGCTCGATCGGGCAACCACCGAGGAGAGGCGAGACGTCATGAGCGAGCGGCTGACCGTAGCGGTCCTGGGCACCGGCATCATGGGCGCGGCGATGGCCCGCACCATCGCCCGCGCCGGGCACACCGTCCGGGCCTGGAACCGCAGCCGCGCCAAGGCCGAACCGCTCGCCGCCGACGGCGTCCGCGTCGTCGGCGCCCCGGCCGAGGCGGTGACCGACGCCGACGTGGTCCTGACCATGCTCCACGACGGCCCTGCCGCCCTGGACGTCATGCGGCAGGCCGCCGACGGCCTGCGGCCCGGCACGGCGTGGCTGCAGTCCACGACCGCGGGCCTCGACGCCCTCGGCGACCTGGCCGCCTTCGCCGCCGCCCACGGCCTCGTCCTCTTCGACGCCCCGGTGCTCGGCACCCGCCAGCCCGCCGAGGCAGGTCAGCTGACGGTCCTCGCGGCGGGTCCGCGGACCCACCGGGACGCCGTCGCCCCGGTCCTCGACGCCATCGGCGCCCGCACGGTGTGGACGGGCGAGGACGGCGCGGCCGGCTCGGCGACCCGCCTGAAGCTGGTCGCGAACAGCTGGGTGCTGGCCGCCACGAACGCGGCCGGCGAGGTCCTGGCCCTCTCCCGCGCCCTCGGCGTGGACCCGCAGAACTTCTTCGACGCCATCGCGGGCGGCGGCCTCGACCTGCCCTACCTGCGGCTCAAGGCGGACCTCGTCCTGGAGGACCGGCTGACCCCCGCCCAGTTCGCCGTCGACACCGCGGTGAAGGACGCCCGCCTCATCGTCGAGGCGGGCCGCGGCCACGGCATCCGCCTCGACCTGGCCGAGGCGAGCACGGCCCGCCTGACCCGGGCGGCGGAACAGGGGCATGGGCAGGAGGACATGGCGGCGGCGTATTTCGCGTCGTTCGAGGGCAGGTGCGACCGCTGAGGCGCGGGCGGTCCGCTCAGCCCAGCCGCGGCCACTCGATCGCCGGGCACCGGTCCATCACCATGTCCAGGCCCGCCGCCCGCGTCCGCGCCCACGCCGCCTCGTCCACCACGCCGAGCTGGAACCAGACGGCCTTGGCGCCGATCGCGGTCGCCTCGTCGGCGACCCGGCCCGCCAGGTCGCTGTTGACGAAGACGTCGACCACGTCGACCGGGAAGGGGATCGCGGAGAGCGTGGGGTAGCCCTGCTCCCCGTGGACCGGCTCGGCCTTCGGGTGGACGGGCACGACCCGCTTGCCGTGGCGGCGCAGGACCTCGGCGACGCCGTACGCGGCCCGGGCACGGTTGGTGGAGAGGCCGACGACGGCCCAGGTGTCGCCGGACTCCGTGAGGATCTTCCGGATGGTGGCCTGATCGGCGTACATGGTGACTCCCTAGCGGTGTGCCGCGGAACTGCCTGTCAGTGGAGCAACCGCACGGGTGCCCCGCCGATTCCGGTGGCCGGTCCGGCCCGGCCGGGACTCAGCCGACGTGGACCCGCGGCCTGCGCGTCAGGTCCGGCTCCGCGCGGCGCAGCACCTCGCGGGTGACGGGGGCTACCTCGCCGTCGCCGAAGACGAGGAAGCGCAGGAGGTGGCTGACCGGGTGGCCCTCGGTCCAGCTGAAGTAGGCGTGCGGGACCTGGCCCGTGCGCTCGCGCAGGCTCATCAGGACCGCGGCCACCGTGTTCGGGACGCCGGGGCCGTGGACGCGCAGCCGGCGCACCCCGTGCTTCTCGTCGCCGTGCACGGTCAGGTCCTCGGTGAAGTCGGAGGAGTCCTGCACGAAGACCTCCAGGAAGAGCACCGGACCGCCCTCGGGGATGTGGGTGGCCTCGCGCTGGGCGTACTCCTTGTCACGGTAGGCGGCGGTGGTGTGCTCCTGCGGCTCGTTGGCGATGAGCCGCAGCGGGCCGCGCGCCGCCGCCTCCTCGACGAGCTGCGCGGCCGCGTCGTCGAAGGTGACCGCGCCCGCCCGCAGTTCGAAGGCGCGGTGCACGCGGGAGGCGAAGGAGGAGAGCAGGATCGCCACGATGAAGATGAGGGCGATCTTGATGCCGTCGGGGCGTTCCACCACGTTCGTGACGAGCGTGTAGGCGAAGACCGCGGTGATCGTGCCGAAGCCGAGCGTGGCCCGGCGGTGGCCGTGCCGGTGCACGGCGACGGTCGACGCGAACGACGCGGACAGCATCAGGACCAGGACGCCGGTGGCGTAGGCGCCGGACTGGTCGTCGACGTTGGCGTTGAACCACAGGGTGATGGCGACCGCCGCCGCCATGAAGGTGAGGACCAGGGGGCGCACCGCCCGCGTCCATTCGGGTGCCATTCCGTAGCGCGGCAGGTAGCGGGGGACGAGGTTGAGCAGCCCGGCCATGGCGGAGGCGCCCGCGAACCACAGGATGCAGATCGTCGACACGTCGTAGACCGTGCCGAACCCCTCGCCGAGATACGTGTGGGCGAGGTAGGCGAGCGCGCGGCCGTTCGCCGGGCCGCCCGCCTCGAACTCCTTCTGCGGGATGAGGATGGTGGTCGCGAGGCTCGACAGGAGCAGGAAACCGCTCATGATCAGCGCGGCCGTGGTCAGCAGCTTGCGCGTGTCGCGGATACGGCCCGCAGGCTTGGCGAACGTGTCCGACGCCTCGCCCCTGACCTGCGGCATCACCGCCACGCCCGTCTCGAAGCCGGACATCCCCAGCGCCAGTTTCGGGAAGACGAGCAGGGCCACGCCGACCATGACGAACGGGGAGGAGTGCTCGGCGGTCATCGCGTCCCACCAGTTGCCGACCTTCACCGGCGCGGTCGCGACATGGACGGCCGCCGTGACGAGCACGACGACGTTCAGGGCGAGGTACGCGCCGACGAGGACGACCGCGACGCGGATCGCCTCCTGGAAGCCCTTCAGGAACACCGCGCCGAGCGCCGCGAGCAGCGCCAGCGTGATCCAGGTGTTCGCGCCGTCGAGGGAGGCCGGCGCGAACGGGTTCTCCACGACGTGGGCCGCCGCGTCCGCCGCCGACAGGGTGATGGTGATCATGAAGTCGGTGGCGGCGAAGCCGAGCAGGACCAGGACGAACAGCTTCCCCGCCCACCAGGGCAGGAGCCGCTCCAGCATCGCGATCGAGCCCTCGCCGTGTGGGGACTCCTTGGCGACCCGGCGGTAGACCGGCAGCGCGCCGAGGAGCGTGAGCGCGATCAGGACGAGCGTGGCGAGCGGCGAGAGCAGCCCGGCGGCCAGGGCGGCGATGCCGGGCTGGTAGCCGAGCGTGGAGAAGTAGTCCACGCCCGTCAGGCACATGACCCGCCACCAGGTGTGGCCCTCGTGCTCCGCCGGGGCGTGCGCGTGCGGCCCCTGGTGGCGGGCCGTCCGGTCGGTCAGCCCCTCCAGGAGCCAGGCGCGCCAGCGGGGAGCGGGCGCGGGCGGGGCGGCCGGGCGGTCGGCCCGGGTGCTGCCGGTCATGTGGCGGTCTTTCTGTTCGGGCGGCGCGGACCGCTGTCCGTACGGCGGGGTGCGACGAGACGCCGAGACGCCGAGACGCTGAAATGACGAGACGGAGCGCGAGTATCCACCACATCGTCGCCCGCACATCGGGCGGGGGCGAGCCCGGCCCCACCTGCGCATACGCTGGAGCGATGCAGGACGAATACCGCACCGTGGCCCGCGAGGGCGTGCACGAGACAGAGATCAGCCGCTCCCGGTTCCTGTGCGCGCTCGCACCCGCCGCGACGGAGGAGGAGGCGGCCGCCTTCGTGGCGCGCGTCCGCAAGGAGCATCCGACGGCGAACCACAACTGCTTCGCGTACGTCATCGGCGCCGACGCCTCCGTGCAGAAGGCGAGCGACGACGGCGAGCCGGGCGGCACCGCGGGCGTGCCGATGCTGCAGATGCTGACGCGGCGCGAGATGCGGTATGTCGTCGCGGTCGTGACGCGGTACTTCGGCGGGGTGAAGCTGGGCGCCGGCGGTCTGATCCGGGCGTACGGCGGGGCGGTGGGCGAGGCCCTGGACGCGCTCGGCACGGTGACGCGCCGCCGGTTCCGGCTGGCCACGGTGACCGTCGACCACGCCCGCGCCGGGAAGATGGAGAACGACCTGCGGGCCACGGGCCGTGCGGTGCGCGAGGTCCGCTACGCGGAGGACGTCGCGATCGAGATCGGGCTGCCCGACGGGGACGTGGAGCGGTTCCGGGCGTGGCTGGCCGATGTGAGCGCGGGCAGCGCGGGGTTCGAGCTGGGCGGGGAGGCGTACGGCTGAGCCGGTCGCCGAGCCCGCCCTCGGCATGTGACGCCACGGCCCCCGGGGAGCTGCCCCGGGGGCTTTCGCGTGTTCAACTCCTGTGCTGCGTACCGGGAATTCGGCGGGGTCGGCCACCATCTCGGCTTCATCTCTTGACGGCACTGGTGCAGACCTTTAAGTTCCGGATCGCCACAGCTTCATGAATGCACTCGCTGTTCATCTGCGTGAACGCTCACCCCCCATCGGTTTCTCCATGAAGGGCTGTGAACCCCCCATGTCTGCTATATCGCCTAAGTCAAGACACAGGAGTCTGCGCTCGACCGCGCTCCGTGGCGCGCTCGCCACCGCGCTCCTCGCGGCATCGGCGAGCGCGCTCGCCACGACACCCGCCTCCGCGGCCACCGGCACGATCACCGGTCTCGGCGGCAAGTGCCTCGACGTGGCGGCGGCAAACTCCGCCAACGGCACGGCCGTGCAGCTCTACGACTGCAACGGCACCACCGCCCAGCAGTGGACGGTCGGCTCCGACGGGACGGTCCGGGCCCTCGGCAAGTGCCTTGACGTCACCGGGAGTTCGACCGCGAACGGCGCCCGCCTCCAGCTGTGGGACTGCTCCGGCGGCGCCAACCAGAAGTGGACCGTCTCCGCCGCCCGCGACCTCGTCGGACAGCAGTCCGGCAAGTGCGCCGACGTCACCGGCAACACCTCGGCCAACGGCACCCCGGTCCAGATCTGGAGCTGTACCGGCGCCGCCAACCAGAAGTGGACCGCGCCCACCGGCGGCGGCACCGCCCCCGCGGCGCCGATGGCCGTCGCCCCGTACCTCTACAACGGCTGGGGCAGCCCGCCCAACCCGGTCACCGTCATGAATGCCACCGGCGTCAAGTGGTTCACGCTCGCGTTCGTGCTCAGCAACGGCAGCTGCAACCCGCAGTGGGACGGCGGCCGCCCGCTGACCGGCGGCGTCGACCAGCAGACGATCAACGCCGTGCGGGGCAACGGCGGCGACGTCATCCCCTCGTTCGGCGGCTACAGCGGCAACAAGCTGGAGAGCTCCTGCACCAGCGCCGCGGCCCTGGCGGGCGCGTACCAGAAGGTCATCGACGCCTACGGGCTCAAGGCGATCGACATCGACCTGGAGGCCGACGCCTACAGCAACCCGACCGTGCAGCAGCGCACCGTCGACGCGCTGAAGACGGTGAAGGCGAAGAACCCCGGCATCAAGGTGATCGTCACCATCGGCACCGACATCTCGGGACCCGACACGAGCCTCATCAACCGGGCGGCGAACTCCGGTCTGACCGTCGACAGCTGGACGATCATGCCGTTCGACTTCGGTGGCGCGGGCCAGAACATGGGGACGCTGACGACGCGCGCCGCGGAGGGCCTGAAGAACTCCCTCAAGAGCGCCTACGGCTACAGCGACGACCAGGCCTACCGGGACATGGGCATCTCCTCCATGAACGGCATCACCGACGTGAACGAGACCGTCACGACCGCCGACTTCCAGACCATCCTGGCCTACGCGCAGGCGCACCACCTCGCCCGCCTGACGTTCTGGTCGGTCAACCGCGACCGGCCCTGCCCCGGCGGCTACCCGAACGACGACACCTGCTCGGGCGTGAGCCAGAGCACCTGGCAGTTCACCGGCATTTTCGCCAAGTACACCGGCTGACCCGCGCCATCAACCCCCCACCACCACAGGAGAGTTCCGTGCTCAGACCTGTACGCAGACGGGGCGGGCCGGCCGGCCGCCTCCGGATACCCCGGCTCCTCGCCGTGGCCGCGCTCGTCGCCACCACCGCGACCGGCGTCGAGTTCGCCGCGCAGAGCCCGGCCGGCGCGCAGCCGGCTGCGGCCGCCGCGCTGCCGTCCGGCGCCACCACCGTCGTCGCCAAGGGCAGCGGCAAGTGCGTCGACGCCCGCGCCGCCGCGAGCGGCGACGGCACCGCGGTCCAGCAGTACGCCTGCAACGGCAGCACCGCCCAGAACTGGCGGCTGACCCCGACCAGCGGGGGCTACTACCGCATCGACAGCGCCCTGGACGCCACCAAGGCCTGGGACGTCACCGACGTCTCCACCGCGGACTCCGCGCCGGTCCAGCTGTGGACGTACTCCGGCGGGAACAACCAGCAGTGGCAGCCCGTCGCCGAGTCCGACGGCGCGTACCACTTCGTCAACCGCAACAGCGGCAAGTGCCTGGACGTCCCCGGCGCCTCCGCCGCGGACAGCGTGCAGCTGGCGCAGTACACGTGCAACGGCACCGCGGCGCAGTCCTTCCGGCTCGGCGGCGGCACGACGAACCCGCCGGGCACGCCCGACCTCGGCCCGAACGTGACGGTGTTCGACCCGTCGATGTCCGCCGCCGCCATCCAGTCGAAGCTGAACTCCGTCTTCGCCCAGCAGCAGACCAACCAGTTCGGCTCGGCCCGCCAGGCACTCCTGTTCAAGCCGGGCACGTACAGCGCGGATGCCAACATCGGCTTCTACACGCAGGTCGCCGGGCTCGGGCTGTCACCGGACGACGTGACGATCAACGGGTCCGTGCACGCGGAGGCCGACTGGTTCCAGGGCAACGCCACCCAGAACTTCTGGCGCGACGCCGAGAACCTGTCGGTCAACCCCACCGGCGGCACCGACCGCTGGGCCGTCTCCCAGGCCGCCCCCTACCGGCGCATGCACGTGCGCGGCAACCTCGCGCTCGACGACGGCGGCTGGTCCAGCGGCGGGTTCATCTCCGACACCAAGGTCGACGGACAGATCCGCTCCGGCTCCCAGCAGCAGTTCCTCACCCGCAACTCGCAGATGGGCAGCTGGTCCGGGTCGAACTGGAACATGGTCTTCGTCGGCGACCAGGGCGCACCCGCCCAGTCCTTCCCGACGTACACCACCGTCGCCACCACCCCGACCGTCCGCGAGAAGCCCTTCCTCTACGTGGACGACGCGGGCGCCTACAAGGTGTTCGTGCCCGCGCTGCGGTCGAACTCCGCGGGCACGACGTGGAGCGGGAAGACCCCGGCGGGCACCTCGCTGCCGCTCGACCGGTTCTTCGTCGTGAAGCCGGGCGCGACCGCGGCCGACATGAACGCGGCGCTGGCAGCGGGCAAGAACCTGCTGGTCACGCCCGGGGTCTACCACCTGAACCAGACCATCGACATCACGCGGCCGGACACCGTGGTCCTCGGCATGGGCCTCGCCACCTTCGTGCCGGACGGCGGGATCACCGCGATCAGCACCGCCGACGTGGACGGCATCCAGCTGGCCGGCCTGCTCGTCGACGCGGGCACCACGAACTCCGCCACCCTCGTGCGCATCGGCCCGGCCGGCGCCACCGCCGACCACGCGGCGAACCCCACCCAGCTGACCGACTTCTTCGTCCGCATCGGCGGCGCCACCAACGGCAGGGCGACCACGTCCGTGGTGGTCAACAGCGCGGACACGGTCGTGGACCACACCTGGATCTGGCGCGCCGACCACGGCAACGGCGGCACGGTCGGCTGGAGCACCAACACGGCCGACACCGGGCTCGTCGTCAACGGCGCCGACGTCACCGCGTACGGGCTCTTCGTCGAGCACTTCCAGAAGACCCAGGTCCTGTGGAACGGCAACGGCGGCCGGACCTACTTCTTCCAGAACGAGATGCCCTACGACCCGCCGAACCAGGCCGCCTGGATGAACGGGAGCGGCAAGGGCCACCCCGCCTACAAGGTCGCCGCCTCCGTCACCCGCCACGAGGCCTGGGGACTCGGCAGCTACTGCTACTTCAGCGCCAACCCCGGCGTCGTCGCCGACCGCGCCTTCGAGGTGCCGGACACCTCCGGCGTCCGCTTCCACGACATGGTGACCGTCTCGCTCGGGGGCACCGGAACCATCAGCCACGTCATCAACACGACCGGAGGACCCTCCAACTCCACCACGAACGTCGCCTACCTCACGAACTATCCGTAAACCGCACGAAAGGGATCAACAGCGATGCGTACGCACAGCTCAGGACCCACCCGCGCGGTTCTGCGGATCGTCCTCCTGCTCGCGGCCCTGATCGGGCTCGCCGCGCCGCCGGCCGCCGCCCGCCCGCACACCGAGGCGGCGGCCCCCTTCAAGGTGCTCGGCCTCTACAGCGGCACCTGGGACGCGGCCCACATCGACTTCGAGAAGGAGGCCAACGACTGGCTGCCGAAGCAGGCCGCCGCCAACGGCTTCACCTACACCGCCAGCAACGACTGGAACCTGCTCGCCAACGGCGGCGTCAACGCCTATCAGGTCGTGCTCTTCCTCGACGACCTGCCGCAGACCGCCGCCCAGCGCTCCGGCTTCGAGCAGTACATGCGCGGTGGCGGCGCCTGGATGGGCTTCCACGTCTCCGCCTTCACCACGGACGCGGCGAGCTGGTCCTGGTACCACAACCAGTTCCTCGGCAGCGGGAACTTCCGGTCCAACACCTGGGGCCCGACCTCCGCGACCCTCAAGGTCGAGGACCGCACCCACCCCTCCACCGTGAACCTGCCCGCCACGTTCACCTCGTCGGTCAGCGAGTGGTACAGCTGGTCCAACGACCTGCGGCAGAACCCGGACATCAAGATCCTCGCCTCGGTCGACCCCAGCAGCTTCCCGCTCGGCACCGACCCGGACCAGTCCTGGTACAGCGGCTACTACCCGATCCTGTGGACCAACACGAAGTACAAGATGCTCTACGCGAACTTCGGCCACAACGCGATGAACTACGCCTCCAACACCCGCACCTCGTCCACCTTCGCCAGCGCGACCCAGAACCGGTTCCTGCTCGACGGCCTGAAGTGGCTCGGCGGCGCGGGCGCCACGACCCCGCCGGACGACACGCTCTCCGAGACCGCCTGGTACACCCTGAAGAACGTCGCCAACGGCACCTGCGTCGACACCCGCGCCGCCGCCACCGCCGACGGGACCGCCGTCCAGCAGTACGCCTGCAACGGCACCCAGGCCCAGCAGTTCCGGCTCGCCGCGACGGACGGCGGCTACCGGCGGATCGGGGTGCGCCCCGCCCCGCAACAGGTCGTCGACGTCACCGGCGTCTCGGCCGCCGACAACGCGCCGCTCCAGCTGTGGGCGTACGCGGGAGGACGGAACCAGCAGTGGCTCCCGGTGCGGGAGGCCGCCGGGCGCTACCACTTCACGGCCCGGCACAGCGGCAAGTGCCTCACCGCTGCGGCCACCGCGACCGACAGCGTGCAGCTCACCCAGCGCACCTGCGACGGCTCGCCGGCGCAGAGCTTCACCGTGGGCGCCGTCTGACGGCCGGGTGAGCGATGTCACGTGCGGGGCGCCTGATCAGGGCGGTCCGCACGTGATGTCCGACCCAGACGTTAGCCTCGTGTGCCATGAGACTGCTGCACACGTCCGACTGGCATCTGGGCCGCGCGTTCCACCGCGTGAGCATGCTCGATGCCCAGGCCGCGTTCATCGGCCACCTCGTCGCCACGGTGCGCGAGCGGGACGTGGACGCGGTGGTCGTGTCCGGCGACGTCTACGACCGGGCCGTGCCGCCGCTCGCCGCCGTCGAGCTGTACGACGACGCGCTGCACCGGCTCGCCGGCCTCGGCGTGCCCACGGTGATGATCTCCGGGAACCACGACTCGGCCCGCCGCCTCGGCGTCGGCGCCGGACTCATCGGCCGCGCCGGCATCCACCTGCGCACCGAACCGGGCCGCTGCGGCGAGCCCGTCGTCCTGCCCGACGACCACGGCGACGTCGCCTTCTACGGCCTGCCGTACCTCGAACCGGCGCTGGTCAAGGACGAGTTCGCGCTCGCCAAGGCCGGTCACGAGCAGGTGCTCGGCGCCGCGATGGAGCGCGTCCGCGCCGACCTCGCCGCGCGGGCCCCCGGCACCCGCTCCGTCGTCCTCGCCCACGCCTTCGTGACCGGGGGCGAGCCCAGCGACAGCGAGCGCGACATCACGGTGGGCGGCGTCGCCGCCGTCCCGGCCGGCGTCTTCGACGGCGCCGACTATGTGGCCCTCGGACACCTGCACGGCAGCCAGGTCATCTCCGACCGCGTCCGCTACTGCGGCTCGCCCCTGCCCTACTCCTTCTCCGAGGCCGACCACCGCAAGAGCATGTGGCTCATCGACCTGGACGCGGACGGCGCCGTCGCCGCCGAGCGGATCGACTGCCCGGTGCCCCGCCCGCTCGCCCGCATCCGGGGAGACCTCGACGACCTCCTCGCCGACCCGGACCTCACCCGCCACGAGGAGTCCTGGGTGGAGGCCACGCTCACCGACGAGATCCGGCCCGACGACCCCATGGCCCGGCTCACCGGCCGGTTCCCGCACACCCTCAGCCTGCTCTTCGAACCGCGCCGCACCGAGACGCGGCCCGACGCCACGTACGCCGAGCGCCTCAAGGGACGCGACGACCACGAGATCGCGGAGGACTTCGTGAGCCACGTCCGGGGCGCCGGGCCCGACGACGACGAGCGGGCGGTGCTGCGCGCCGCCTTCGACACCGTCCGCACCGAGGACACCGTGCGCGAGGTCGCCCGGTGAGACTGCACACGCTGCGCGTCACCGCGTTCGGCCCCTTCGGCGACGCCCAGGAGATCGACTTCGACGCGCTGTCGGCCGCGGGTCTCTTCCTGCTGCACGGGCCGACGGGGGCCGGCAAGACCTCCGTCCTCGACGCGGTCTGCTTCGCCCTGTACGGATCGGTGCCGGGCGCCCGGCAGAGCGGTGGCGGCCAGGGGCAGAGCCTGCGCAGCGACCACGCCGACCCGGGCGTGCGCACCGAGGTCGTCCTCGACCTGACCGTCGCGGGCCGCCGCCTGGAACTCACCCGGCAGCCGCCCTTCGCCCGCCCCAAGAAGCGCGGCACCGGCTTCACCACGGAGAAGGCGCAGAGCTGGCTGCGCGAGTACGACGCCGTGGCGGGGGGGTGGAAGGACCTCAGCCGCTCCCACCAGGAGATCGGCGAGGAGATCACGCAGCTGCTCGGCATGAGCAAGGACCAGTTCTGCCAGGTGGTGCTCCTGCCGCAGGGCGACTTCGCCCGGTTCCTGCGCGCCGACGCCGAGGCCCGCGGCAAGCTTCTGGGCCGCCTCTTCGACACGCACCGCTTCGCCCTCGTCGAGCAGCGGCTCGCGGACGAGCGGCGGGGCGCCGAGCGGCAGGTCACCGCGGGCGACGCCGAGTTGCTCGCCGACGCGCACCGCATGCAGCAGGCCGCGGGCGGCATCGTGGAGCTGCCCCCGGTCGACGCGGCGCCCGGCGAACCCGGCCTCGCGGACGCCGTCCTGGCCTGGGCCGCGACCGCCCGCTCCACCGCACGCGAACACTTCACCCACACCCATCTCGCCCTGGGCGCCGCCGAATCGGCGCGCGTGGCGGCCCAGCGCGCGCTGGTGGAGGCCACCGAGACCGAGCGGCTCCAGCGCCGCTTCGCCCAGGCGCAGGCCCGGGCCGCCGACCTGGAGGACCGCGCCGCGGACCACCGGGCCGTCGAGGAGCGGATGGAGCGGGCCCGCAAGGCCGAGGCGGTCGCCCCGGCCCTCACCCTGCGCGACGAGGCCCAGCACGAGCACGAGACGGCGCTACGGGACCAGGAGCAGGCCCGCGGCAGGCTGCGCGGGCTGCCCGGCCGGACCGGCGGGCAGCCCGACGCACCGGCCGGCCCGGACGGCGCCGACGCCCTCCCCGCCCCCGAGCCGCTCGCCGATGCCGGGCCCGCCGTCCTCGCCGAAGCCGCCCGCCGGGTCGCCGTGGAGCTGGGCGGCCTCGCCGCCGCGCGCCGAGCCGAGCACCGGCTCGCCCGGCTAGCCCAGGAGCGGTCCGGGCTCGACCGCGAGGAGCGCGCCGACGCCGACCTCCTCGACGAGGCCGGATCGTGGCTCGCCGCGTGGGACACCCGCCGCGCCGCACTCCAGGGCCAGGTCGACGAGGCACAGGAAGCAGCGACCCGCACCGAGCACCTCGCCGGACAGCTGGAGCCCGCGCGGCGGCAGGCCCGCGCCGCCGTCGAGCGGGACCGGCTCACCCGCCGGGCCGAGGAGGCCGCCGCCGTCATGCTGCGGGCCCGCGAGGAGACCGCCGCCGCCCACGAGCACTGGCTCGGCCTCAAGGAGCGGCGCCTGCGCGACGTCGCCGCCGAACTCGCCGAGGGCCTCGTCGACGGCGCCCCCTGCACGGTCTGCGGCGCCACCGAACACCCCGCGCCGATCGTCAAGTCCGAGCAGCACGTCGACCGGGCCGCCGAGGAGCTGGCCCTCGCCGCCTACCGCTCGGCCGAGCGGCACCGCGCCGGCACCGAGCACGCGGTGGGGGAGGTCCGCGAGGAGCTGGCCGCGGCGAAGGCCGCCGCGGGGGACGAACCGGCCGACCGGCTCGCCGCCCTCGTCCAGGACCTGGAGGCACGCCACGCCGAGGCGCGCACCGCCGCGTCCGCGCTGCACGCCGCCCGCGAGACGCTCGCCCGCGCCGAGAGCGAGCACGGCCGCCGGCTCGCCGCCCGCCAGGAGGCGGCCACCCGCGCCGCGGCCCGCGCCTCCACCCGCGAAGCCCTGGAGCGCGAAAAAGCCGCACTGGAAGGGGAGTTGAGTCAGGCGCGCGGCGAGGCCGCCAGTGTCGAGGAGCGCGCGGCCCAGCTGGAGCGGCACGCGCGGCTGCTCACCGAGGCGGCCGAGGCGGCCCGCGCGGTCGAGTCGACGGCGACCCGGCTCAAGGACGCGGACGCCCGGCTCGCCGACGCCGCGTTCCGCGCCGGGTTCGACACCCCGCGGGCCGCGGCCGAGGCTCTGGTCGACGACGCGGAGCACCGTGCGCTCCAACACCGCCTGGACGCCTGGCAGTCGGAGCGGGCGGCGGTACGAGCCGTGCTCGCCGAGGAGGAGACGGCCGCCGCCGCGAGGGAACCGCGGGCCGAGGTCGACGTCGCCCGCGACGCGGCCGACGCGGCCGACGACCGGGTCCGGGCGGCCGGCTCGGCGCGCGACGCGGCGGCCCGCCGCTGCGACGAACTCGACCGGCTCTCCCGGCGGGCCGCCACCGAGGCGCGCCGCCTTGGCCCGCTGCGCGCCACGTACAACCGCATCGCCCGCCTCGCCTCCCTCGCCGCGGGCACCTCCGCCGACAACGAACGCAAGATGCGCCTGGAGTCCTACGTGCTGGCCGCCCGCCTCGAACAGGTGGCGGCGGCGGCGACCGCGCGGCTGCGCCGGATGTCGTCCGGCCGGTACACGCTGGTCCACTCCGACTCCCTCGCGGGGCGCGGGCGTTCGGGGCTCGGCCTGCACGTCGTCGACGCGTGGACCGGCCGGGAGCGGGACACGGCGACGCTCTCCGGCGGCGAGACGTTCTTCGCCTCCCTCGCCCTGGCGCTCGGCCTCGCCGACGTGGTCACGGACGAGGCGGGCGGTGTCCGTCTCGACACCCTCTTCATCGACGAGGGCTTCGGCAGCCTCGACGACCAGACCCTCGACGAGGTGCTCGACGTCCTCGACTCGCTGCGCGAGCGGGACCGCAGCGTCGGCATCGTCAGCCACGTCGGCGATCTGCGCCGCCGGGTCCACGCACAGCTGGAGATCGTCAAGGGGCGGGCGGGTTCGGTGGTGCGCCGGCGCGGCGCCGACGGGTCCTGACGGGCCGGGCGCCCGGCCGGGTCAGCGGGCCAGGGCCCGGCGCGGCAGCGGCGAGGAGTACACCACGCTCGTCGTCACCGAACCCAGCGTGCCGATCTTCCCCGCGACCTCCTCCTGGTGGCTCATGGAGCGGGCGGCGACCTTGATGACGAAGCAGTCGTCCCCCGTCACGTGGTGCGCCTCCAGCAGCTCCGGCACCGCCTCGACCAGGTCGTGGAACGGCTTGTAGTTCCCGTTCGGGTAGCGCAGCCGGACGTACGCGAGGATCGGCAGCCCGAGCCGTTCGGGCACCACGACCGCCGTGTACCCGGCGATGATCCCGGCCTCCTCCATCCGCCGCACCCGCTCGGTGACCGCGCTCGCGGACATGGACACGGCCCGCGCCAGCTCGGCGTACCCGGCCCGGCCGTCGCGCTGGAGGACCTCCAGGAGCCGCCAGTCCGTGGCGTCGGGGACGTAACCGGGCAGGGGTGTGGAATCAACGGTCATCGTCGATGAATAGCAGGTGTATCCCCGGCGGAACAAGGGGTGCGCCGGGGATCGTCCCTTCAGTGCGGGGTCCGGCGCCCGTAGATTTCAAGCCGGGGGACACACCGTCCCCGCATCCCCGCCCCGACCGACGAAGGACGCCCCATGACCTCCACTGCCACCCACCCCGTCCTCGGCACCGCCCCCGCCTCGCCGGCCGCCGCTGCCGCCTACTTCGGCGCGAGCCTCGCCTTCCACGCCGACGTGTCCGACGTCGCCGCCGCGCTCGCCGCCGGTGACCCCGGGTTCGTCCTGCTCGACTCGCGCTCCACCGCCTCCTGGGACCAGGGGCACGTCCCGGGCGCGCTGCACCTGCCCACCGCGCTCATCGCCGAGCAGGCCGACCAGCTCCTCGACCGGTCGGTGCCCGTCGTCACCTACTGCTGGGGCCCGGGCTGCAACGGCGCCACCCGCGCGGCCCTCGCCCTCGCCCTCCTCGGCTACCAGGTCAAGGAGATGCTCGGCGGATTCGAGTACTGGGTCCGCGAGGGCTTCGCCTACGAGACCTGGGAGGGCGCCGCCCGCGCCGAGCCCGACCTGCTGACGGCGCCCGCCGCCTCAGGGGACTGCGGCTGCTGAACCGGCGCCCGCCCGCGCGGGCTACAGCCGCGACAACTCGGCCACCAGGTCGTCCAGGCCGAGCGAGCCCTGCGAGAGCGCGGCCATGTGCCAGGCCTTCGCGTCGAAGGAAGCGCCGTGCGCGGCCCGCGCGTTGTCCCGGCCGAGCAGCCAGGCCCGCTCGCCCAGCTTGTAGCCGATGGCCTGGCCGGGGATCGACAGGTACCGGGTCAGCTCGCTCTCGACGAAGTCCGCCGGACGGCTGCTGTGCGCGCCGAAGAAGTCCTGCGCGAGCTTCGGGGTCCACCGCTCGCCCGGGTGGAACGGCGAGTCCGCCGGGATCTCCAGCTCCAGGTGCATGCCGATGTCGACGATGACGCGGGCCGCGCGCATCATCTGCGCGTCCAGGTAGCCGAGCCGCGTCTCGGCGTCGGTCAGGAAGCCCAGTTCGTCCATGAGCCGCTCCGCGTACAGCGCCCAGCCCTCGGCGTTGGCGGAGACCCCGCCGAGCGTCGCCTGGTAGCGCGAGAGGTCCTCGGCGACGTGCACCCACTGCGCCAGTTGCAGATGGTGACCGGGGACGCCCTCGTGGTACCAGGTGGACAGCAGGTCGTAGACGGGGAAGCGGGTCGCGCCCATCGTGGGCAGCCAGGTGCGGCCCGGCCGGGAGAAGTCCACCGACGGCGCCGTGTAGTACGGCGCCGCGGCGCTGCCGGCCGGCGCGATGCAGGACTCCACCTTCCGGACCCGCGGGGCGAGTTCGAAGTGGGTGCCGTCCAGCGCGTCGATGGCCTCGTCCATGACGCCCTGGAGCCACCGGCGTACCTCGTCGACGCCCTCGATGTGCCGCCCGTGCGCGTCCAGGTGCGCGAGCGCCACCCACGGCGTCGCCGCGCCCGGCAGGATCTTCTCCGCCTCGGTACGCATCTCGCCGAGCAGCCGGTGGAACTCGCTCCACCCGTACGCGTACGCCTCGTCCAGGTCCAGGTCCGCGCCGTTGTAATAGCGCGACCAGCGCGCGTACCGCTCGCGGCCCACGACGTCGGGGGAGCCCTCGATCGCCGGCGCGTACACGTCCCGCATCCAGTCCCGCAGCTCCGCGGTGGCCGCGTCGGCGGCCCGCGCCGCCTCGGACAGCTCCCCGCGCAGCGCCTCGGGCCCTCCGGCGGCGAACTCCGTGAACCAGCCGCGCCCCTGCCCCGCCCACTCGGTGAGCTGCGCGACGAACGTGGCCGTCGGCCGGGGCGCCGCGTGCAGCGCGCGCCGCAGCCCGAGGCCGAGGGTCTCCCGGTACCCGGCGAACGCCCCGGGCACCGCCCGCAGCCGCGCCGCGACCGCCGCCCACTCCTCGTCGGTGCCGGTCGGCATGAGGGCGAAGACCTCACGCACGTGGTGGACCGGCGAGCCGAGGTTGGTGACGGCCCGCAGGTGCTCCCCGGCGTCGTGCACCGCGAGTTCGGCGGTCAGCCGCTCACGCAGCAGCCGCGCGCAGCGCCGCTCGACGTCGCTGTCGCCGCCCGGGGCGCGCTCCGCCTCGTCGAGCCGCGCGAGCGTCGCGCGGGCCAGCTCGGCCACGGCGTCCAGCCCAGCGGGGGACAGGTCGGGCAGCCTGCTGTGGGACGCGGCGTCACCGAGGTACGTACCGGTGACGGGGTCGAGGGCGACGAAGGCGTCCACATGGTCGTCGGCGACCTGCCGCGGCAGTCGGCTCGGGCTCTGCTGGGTGCTCGGGGTGGCTGGCATGCGTCCCATCCTCGTACGGGTCAGGGGGTGGCGTCACCCTCCGGCGGCAGCAGCGGGCCGCACTCCCACTGCTGGAAGATCAGCCGGGTCTCGACGCGGGCCACCTCGCGCCGGGCGGTGAACTCGTCGAGGACGAGCCGTTGCAGGTCCGCCATGTCGCGCACGGCCACCAGCACCACGTAGTCGTCCGGGCCGGTCAGGTGGAACACCGTGCGCGCCTCGGGCAGCGCGCGCACCCGCTCCACGAACGGTCCGACCAGCTCCCGGCGGTGCGGGCGCACCTGCACCGACAGCAGCGCCTGCAGCCCGCGCCCGAGCCGGGCCGGATCGAGCCGCAGCACATGCCCGAGGATCACGCCCGAGCGGCGCAGCCGGGCCACCCGGTCCAGGCACGTCGACGGGGCGACGCCGACCTGCGCCGCCAGATCGCGGTAGGTGGTGCGGGCATCGTTCTGCAGCAGCCGCAGGATCTCCAGATCGACCGGATCGAGTACGACGGAATCGGCCATCGGGCGAACGTAGCACGGGAGTTGCGCCTTCGGCCCCGCCCGTTGTTCAGCCTGGTCCCATGGACGACCACTCCCGCCCCCGGGCGCTCGCCACCGAGGCCGTGCACGCGGGCCGCGACGATCTCGCGGCCCTCGGACTGCACGCCCCGCCCCTCGACCTGTCGACCACCTACCCCTGCGCCGACAGCCGCGCGGAGGCCGCCCGCCTCGACGCGTTCGCCGCCCACGGCGTCCTCGACGACGGGCCGCCGGTCTACGGCCGGCTCGGCAACCCGACCGTCGCCCGCTTCGAGACGGCCCTCGCCCGCCTCGAAGGGACCGACACCGCCGTCGCGTTCGCCAGCGGCATGGCGGCGCTCACCGCCGTCCTCCTCGCGCGTCTCGGCGCGGGTCTGCGGCACGTCGTCGCGGTCCGCCCGCTCTACGGCTGCAGCGATCACCTGCTCACCGCCGGCGCGCTCGGCTCCGAGGTGACCTGGGTCGACGCGGCGGGCATCGCGGACGCGGTCCGGCCCGACACCGGCCTGGTCCTGGTGGAGTCGCCCGCCAACCCGACGCTGGCCGAGGTCGACCTGCGGGCCGTCGCGCACGCCTGCGGCGCCGTGCCGCTGCTCGTCGACAACACCTTCGCCACGCCCGTGCTGCAACGGCCCCTGGACAGCGGCGCGCGGCTCGTGCTGCACAGCGCGACCAAGTTCCTCGGCGGCCACGGCGACGTGCTGGGCGGCGTGGTGGCCTGCGACGAACTGTTCGCACGGGAACTGCGCAAGGTCCGCTTCGCGACCGGCGGTGTGCTGCACCCGCTCGCCGGTTACCTGCTGCTGCGCGGGCTGTCGACCCTGCCGGTCCGGGTCCGGGCGGCCTCGGCGACCGCGGCGGAACTGGTCCGGCGGCTCACCGGCGACCCCCGCGTCACCCGCCTGCACTACCCCCGGATCGGCGGCGCCATGGTGGCCTTCGAGGTGGCGGGGGACCCGCACGAGGTGATCGCCGGCGTCCGGCTCATCACCCCGGCGGTCAGCCTCGGCAGCGTCGATTCGCTCATCCAGCACCCCGCCTCGATCAGCCACCGCGTCGTGGCCGCCGACGACCGCAGGGCGGCGGGCGTCGGCGACCGGCTGCTGCGCCTGTCGGTCGGCCTGGAGGACGTCGAGGACCTGTGGGCCGACCTCGACCGCGCGCTGGGCCCGGGGCGGCCCGCCCTCAGCGCTGTTCGGCCTCTTCGCGAGGGAGCGGGGACGGCGCCGGTGCCGCGTCGAGCCGGGCGGTGATCACCAGCGTGCCCTCCTCGACCTGGTAGTCGAGCGGCAGGTCCAGGCCCCGCATCGCCGCGACCATCCCCGTGTTGGACGCCTGGGTGACGGCGTACACGCTCGCGCAGCGCGCCTCGCGGGCCGAGGCGACCAGGCGGCGCAGCAGCTCGGAACCGATGCCGCGGCGCTGCCAGTCGTCTTCGACGAGCAGCGCGATCTCCGTCTCGTCGCCGTCCCACAGCAGGTGGCCGAGGGCGACGATCCGCCCGGAGGCGGTACGGGCGGCGAGCGTGCGGCCGTAGCGCGGGCTGAGCAGGTGGTCGAGGTAGCGGTCCGCGTCACCGACGGGTCCGTGGTAGCGCATCCGCAGCGTCCGCCGGGAGCACCGCTCGTGCAGCGCGCGGGCCGCGGCGAGGTCGGCGGGGTGGGCGCGGCGCACCGTGATCTCGTTGCCCTCGGGCAGCGTCAGGACGTCCTGCCGGCGCGGCACCCGGGGGCCCAGGCGCGCGTCCAGCTCCACCAGGGCGCGGGCCCGGGCGAACTCGGTCGGGGTGAACGGCAGGTACGGCCGCTCCACCGTGATCAGTCCGCCCTCGGGCGTCCGCAGCCGCATCACGCCGTCCTCGAAGCCGGCCGGGGCGCCGTCGCGCGCCGCGGCCTGCGCGGGCAGCGACCTGATCGTGCAGCGGCCCAGCAACTGGCGCAGTGCCAGCGGCAGTTCGGCCGCGTCCAGGGCCGTGCGCGTGGCCAGGCCCAGGATGCGGGTGGGTGCGTCCACCAGGTCGTGCGCGTCGGCCCGCTCGGTCCAGGTGTCGCTGCCACCGGCGTCCGTCGCGGCCCGGACCAGCTCGGCCGCGGGCAGCTCCTGCGGGGCGCGCAGCAGGAACTCGTCCACCGTGCCGTCGGCCAGCGGATGCGTCTGCAGGCTCAGGATGTCCACCCGGTGGTGGGCCAGGGACGTGCACAGCGCGGCCAGCGAACCCGGCTCGTCGCGCACGGTCGTACGCATCCGCCACAGGGCGCTGCCCGCCGGGTCCAGCGGCGCGCCGGTGCCGTCCGGCGCCGGGGGAGCGTGCCCCTGGCGGCGTGACCACCATTGGGTGGCCCGGGCCAGCAGGGCGCCGCGTCCCCGGCGGGCGGTGCTCTCGTGCTGCTCGTTCGTCGTGTGCGGCGCGGCAGGCAGGAATCGACTCATGCGTCCACTGTGAAGGAGCGGTGTTGCGCGGCCGCGAACGGTCTGTGACCGATGGGTAAAGAGCACCAATGCCCGTTTTGAGTCGCTGTCCGGCGGAGTCACTGCCCGACGCGTCCGGGATGCAGCGTCCGGGCGAAGAGCACGTCGCCGCCCTCCTGCCGCAGCCGCACGGTCAGCTCCCCGCTGTCACCGTCGATGGCGACCTCACCGAAGTACGGCGGGGTCTCCGCCGGGGAGGTGTTGGCCCGGTCCGGGGCCTTGACGAACACCTGGCGCGGACCGAACGTCCCGTCCAGCTTCGCCGCCGGGAACCCGCCCGCGGCCAGCGGCCCCGACACGAACTCCCAGAACGGCGCGAAGTCCTGGAACGCCGCGCGCTCCGGCTCGTAGTGCTGCGCCGAGGTGTAGTGCACGTCGGCCGTCAGCCACAGCGTGCCGGTGATCCCGCGGTGCTTGATGTGCCGCAGCAACTCGGCGATCTGCAACTCCCGGCCCAGCGGCGCGCCCGGGTCGCCCTGCGCGACGGCCTCGAAGTCCACCGCCCCGTCCGCGACCACGAGCCCCAGCGGCATGTCGGAGGCGATCACCTTCCACACCGCGCGGGACCGCGACAACTCGCGCTTGAGCCACTCCAGTTGCCGGGCGCCCAGGATGCCGGTGGTGTCGTCGGGCTGCTTGTTCGGCGAGTTCGCGTCGCGGTACGTGCGCATGTCCAGGACGAACACGTCGAGCAGCGGGCCCTGGTGAAGCACCCGGTACACCCGCCCGTCCGGGTCGCCCGGCGGCAGCGTCGAGAGGGGGAAGTACTCGCTGAACGCGCGCAGCGACCGGGCCGCCAGCACGTCCGTGCTCTTCTCGGTGTAGCGGTCGTCGTCCAGGATCTGGCCCGGGTACCAGTTGTTGTGCACCTCGTGGTCGTCCCACTGCGTGATGGTGGGGACCTGGGCGTTGAACCGGCGGGCGTGCTCGTCGAGCAGGTTGTAGCGGAACGCTCCGCGGAACTCCGCGAGCGTCTCGGCGACCTTGGACTTCTCCGCCGTCGTCACGTTGCGCCACACCCGCCCGTCGGGCAGCGTCACGCTGGGCAGGATCGGGCCGTCCGCGTAGATGTTGTCGCCGCTGCACAGGAAGAAGTCCGGGTCCAGGGCGCGCATGTCCTCGTAGACGCGGTTGCCGCCCCGGTCCGGGTTGATGCCCCAGCCCTGGCCCGCGATGTCCCCGGACCACAGGAACCGCACCCCGTCCCGGCGCCCTGCGGGGGCGGTACGGAACGTGCCGGTGACCGGGGCGCCGGTGCGGCGCGGATCGTCCGGGTCGGCGAGCAGCACCCGGTAGTGGATCTGCTCGCCGGCCGGCAGGCCCCGCAGCCGGGTCGTGCCCGTGAAGTCGGTGCCCGGGCCCAGCAGCGGACCGTGCCACCGGGTCGGCCGCCGGAACGACTCGGTGGCCGAGGTCTCCACGACCATCCGTGCGGGCCGGTCCGATCGGGCCCAGACCAGGCCCGCGTGCGCGGTGACGTCGCCGCTCTGCACGCCCCAGGCCGCCTCGGGCCGCCCCGACCGGGCGAACGCGGGCGCGGCGAGACCGCCCGCCGTCGGCAGCGCGAGGGCCGCCGACGCGGCGAGGGAGCCCCGCAGCACGCCACGGCGGCCGGGCAGGGAACTCGGCGGGCGGTGGGACATGAGCGCCTCCAGTGACGGTTCCGAGGACGGTGCGACGGCACGAGCGCGGTGCGCGCGCCGTGCGCGACGCCGCGGACCCCAGCCAACTGTCCTCCCACGGCGTGCACACGAACCCCAAGTGAACAACCGGCTCCGGCCCCGGGGGAACCGGGCGCGCGGGGCACGCCCCGCGTCAGCCGGCCCGCGTCGCCCCGGCGGCGCGCGCCAGCAGCCGTACGCCCTCGGTGATGCGGACCGGCGTCAGGTGCGCGTAGCCCAGCACCAGGCAGACCCGGTCGCCGTCCGCGGCGCCGCCGTAGTCGCTCAGCGGCCGCACCGCCACGCCGGCCGCCGCCAGGCGAGGCAGGAGGGTCCGCTGCGGACCGCAGCGGGCGGGAAGGGTGGCGATGGCGTGCAGACCCGCGGCGATCCCCGCCACCTCCGTACCGGGCAGGTACGCGTCCAGGGCCGCCACCAAAGTGTCCCGCCGCTCCTTGTAGGCGCGCTGGCAGCGCCGCAGCTGCCGGTCGTGGTCGCCCCGCTCGACGAAGCGGGCCAGCACCGCCTGGTCCAGCGCCGGATTGCCGAGGTCCATGTACCGCTTGCGCGCGACGACCTCGTCGGCCAGGGTGTCCGGCACGACCAGCCAGCCGAGCCGGAGCCCCGGCATCAGCGACTTGCTCACCGAGCCCGTGTAGGCGACGCGGTCCGGGTCGAGTCCCTGGAGGGCGCCGACGGGCGCGCGGTCGTAGCGGAAGTCGCCGTCGTAGTCGTCCTCGACGACGAGTCCGTCCATCTGCCGCGCCCAGTCGAGGAGTTGGGCCCTGCGCCGCGCCGAGTAGGCGATGCCCGACGGGAAGTGGTGCGACGGGGTCGTGACCACCGTCCGCACCCCGGACGCGCGCAGCGCCTCCATCGACAGGCCCTCCTCGTCCAGCGGCACCCGCACCGCGCGCGGCCCCGCCGTCGCGAACAGCTCCTCGTACTGGGGGCTGCCCGGCCCCTCCACCCCGACGGCCGTCTCACCGCGCGCGTGGAGCACCACGCCGAGCAGCGTCACCGCCTGCGTCACCCCGGAGCAGACGATGATCCGCTCCGGGTCCGTCACCACGCCCCGGCGCCGGGCCAGCAGTTCCGCCAGCGCGGTGCGCAGGCGGGGGAGGCCGCGCGGATCGGGGTAGCCGAGGGCCGCGTGCGGCACCGCGGCGAGCACCTCGCGCTGGGCCGCCGCCCACGCGGAGCGGGGGAAGAGCGACAGGTCCGGGCCGCCCGCCACGAAGTCGGCGCGGACGTCGGGGGCCGGGCCGGGGGCGAGGTCCCGCGCGCCCGGGGCCGGGGCCCGCACGGCCTCGCCCACCCAGGTCCCCGCGCCCCGCCCGCTGCGCAGGTAGCCCTCGGCGGTCAGCTGCTCGTACGCCTCGGTGACCAGGCCGCGCGAGACCCCGAGGTCGCCCGCCAGATCCCGGCTGGAGGGCAGCCGGGTCCCCGGCGCGAGCCGCCCCGAGCGCACCGCCGCACGCAGCGCCGCCTGCAACGAGCGACCACGCGCGCGTGCCGGGACGGCGACGGCGGGCACCAGCAGCTCCCACGCGGCGGACGGAGAGCCGGAGTTCGGCGCGGACGTCATACGCAGGGAGCGTAATGCGGGCGACCTACCGAGTCGGGCGCGGGCGTCTTACGGAGGTGGGCACGGAAGGTTGGGTGCGGGCGTCTTACGGAGGTGGGCACGGGCAGTCGGGTGGGGGCGTCGTACAGAGAGGCGTGATTGGTCCTTCATAGCGGCCCACAAGTGGTCCTCGTATGGGACCAGTCACCCTCCTAGCGTCGACGCCATGAACGCCACCTCCTTGCGCGGCACCTTCCTCGCCGCCCTCGCCTGCGTCCTGGTGGGCTGCTCCTTCACCGCCAACAGCGTCCTGGGCGACTACCCGTACGCGGGCGGCCAGTTCCTGCGCTACGGGATCGCCTTCCTGCTGCTCGTCCCGCTGGTCGGCCGGGGCGGTGCCGCCCCGCTGCGCCGGCTGCGGCCGCGGCAGTGGGGCCGCCTCGCCCTCCTCGCCGCCGTCGGCATGGTCGGCTTCAACCTCGCCGTCCTCGCCGCGGAACGCACCGCCGAACCCGCGGTGCCCGGCGTCTTCGTCGGCTGCGCTCCCGTCCTCGTCGCCGTCCTGGTCCCCCTGTCGGCCGGGCGGCGCCCGCAGCGGACCGTGCTCCACGGAGCCGTGTGCGTGGCCGCCGGGGCCTTCGTCGTCCAGGGCTGGGGGCACACCGACGCCGTCGGCCTCGCCTTCTCGGTGGGCGCCCTCGCCGGAGAGGTCGGCTTCGCGGTCCTCGCCGTCCCCGTCCTGCGCCCGCTGGGCCCCCGCCTCCTGTCGTGCGTCGTCTGCGCGCTCGCCGCGCTGGAGGCGGCCGTCGTGGGTCTGGTCGCCGACGGGGCGTCCTGGGTGCGGGTGCCGGACGGTGCCGAGAGCCTCGCCCTGCTGTGGCAGGCCGTGGTCGTCACCGTGGTCGGCTTCGTCTGCTGGTACATGGGCATGCAGCGGATCGGCGCGGAGCGCGCCACGCTGTTCTCCGGGCTGATCCCGGTCGCCGCCGCCTGTACGGCGCCGCTGGTCGGCTCGGGCTCCTACGGCCTCGCCCAGGGCGCGGGAAGCGCCCTGGTGGGCGCCGGGGTGACCCTGGGCTCGGGGGCGTTCCGCCGCCGGTCAGCGGCTGGTGTCGAGGATGACGCGGGCCACAAGCGCCGGGTCGTCGTTCATCGGCACGTGGCCGCAGCCGGGGAGGCGGACCAGGCGCGCGCCCGGCAGGACGCCCTTGGCGCGGATCCCCTGGCGGCGGACGAGGATGCGGTCCCGCGTCCCCCAGGCGACGGTGACGGGGATCTCGGGGACGTCGTCGCGGAAGAGCACCGAGCGGCCCGCGTCGAGCGTCTCGCGGAAGCCGGTCGCGTGGCGCAGCGCCAGCGTCTCGGCGACGACGGCCTCCGGTGACCGGCGCCCCGGCCGCGCGTAGATGGTGCCGGTGAGCGCGGCCCGCCCGGCGGCCGACCGCGACAGCCGCTCGACCAGGGGCAGCGGCAGCCGCCGGGCGCCCTGCCGCATCGCGAGCAGCGTCCCGAAGGCGTAGCGCCGCTCGGCCTGGGTCCAGAAGCCCGCGGGCGACAGCGCCGTCACGGACCGGACGCGCTTCTCGCGGCCCAGCTCCAGGGCGAGCAGCCCGCCCAGCGAGTTGCCCGCCACGTGCGGCCGCTCGACCCCCAGGGCGCGGCAGAACGCGTCCAGGACCGGCACCACGCTCGACAGCCCGTAGGTGAGCCCCTCGGGCAGCGCGGGCGACGTCCCGAAGCCCGGGAGATCCACCGCGATCACGTCGCGCTCGGCCGCCAGGATCTGCAGCACGGGCTCCCACGCCTGCCAGTGGTGGCCTATGCCGTGCAGCAGGAGCAGGGGCTCCCCGGTGCCCGTCCGCTCGTACGCGAGGGTCACCGGGCGCGGCCCGGCGGGGCCGTCGATGCTGAAGGACGCCTGTGCCGCCATGTCGTTCGCTCCCTGTCCCCGCCACGCCTCGGCGGTTCCTTAGACACCTTGTCAGCAACAATTACCGTCCGGTAGCCGCCAGTTCAAGAGGCCGGACGCGCTCCGGGGGCGGGTCCGCCTGGACAGCGCCCGGCCCCGTCGGCTGGGATGGGGGCGTGGCCACCGACACCGGGATCGACGTCTTCGAAGAGCACCGCCCCGTCCTGATGGGCGTGGCCTACCGCATGCTGGGCCGCGTCGCCGACGCCGAGGACGTGGTCCAGGACGCCTGGCTGCGCTGGTCCCGGGCCGGCCAGGACGAGGTGCGCGAACCGCGGGCCTACTTGGTGCGCATCACCACCCGCCTCGCCATCGACCGGCTGCGCCAGAGCCAGGCGAGGCGCGAGTCCTATGTGGGCCCGTGGCTGCCCGAACCGCTCGTCACCGACTTCGGCCCCACCGTCCCCGACACCGCCGAGCGCGCCGTGCTCGCCGACTCCGTGTCGCTCGCCGTCCTCGTCGTCCTGGAGTCGCTCTCCCCGCTGGAGCGCGCCGTGTTCGTCCTGCGCGAGGCCTTCGGGCTGCCCTTCGCGGAGATCGCGGCGGCGCTGGAGCGCGGCGAGCCCGCGGTCCGCCAGCTCGCCGCCCGGGCTCGCAGGCACGTGGAGGAGCGGCGGCCCCGGTTCGACGTCGACCCGGCCCAGCAGCGCGACCTCACCGAGCGCTTCCTCGCCGCCGCGACCGAGGGGGACCTCGACGGCCTCATGTCGCTGCTCGCCCCGGACGTGCGCCTCGTCGGCGACAGCGGCGGCAAGTCGAAGGCGCCCGTGCGCGTCATCGAGAGCGCCGACAAGGTGGGCCGGTTCGTGGCGGGCGCCGCGGGCCGCGGGAGCGCACAGACGTACGCGTTCCGCACCGCGGAGATCAACGGCGCCCCGGCGCTGCTCGTCCTCGCCGACGGCCGGGTCGACTCCGTCGTCCAGCTCGGCGTCCGCGACGGCAGGATCCAGTCCGTCTACATCGTGCGCAACCCCGACAAACTCCGGACGCTGCGGTAGTCACCGCACCACAGGGGCCCGCCGTACGCGTCCGCGACCGGCGGGCCCGCCCGCGCGCCCTGCGAACACCACATGAACGGAGCGCGGCCCGCCATGAACGTCTCGCGGCCCGGCCCCCGCGCGGGCGCCAACCCGTCGAGGATTGGTCTTGACCAAGTCTCGAGGCGGGCCTACTCTCGCAGTGTTAGTGCAGGAACCTTTAATAAACAAGGGCGCTAAAAAGCCGCCGGGGCACGGCTGTTGCGGAGGACAGGGTGGGGACCACGCAGTTGGAAGCGGCACCGGAGCCGAAGTACTGGCATCTGAAGACCGTGCTCAGCGACGCGCTCGACTCCGAGTTCGCCGTCGGGGAGATCCTGCCGAACGAGCGCGACCTCGCGGCCCGGTTCGGCGTGGCGAGGGCGACGCTCCGCCAGGCCCTGGAACAGCTCGAACTCGAAGGACGCCTCCAGCGCAGGCGCGGCGTCGGCACCACCGTCGCGCCGCCCCGGGTCGGCGTCGCCGTCAACTCCACCGACCAGGACTGGCCGGGCGCCAGCGGGGACGCGTGGCAGGCCGTCGACTGCACCCCGGACGTCCCGCCGGCCGCGGTCGCCGCGATGCTCGGCACCGCGCCGGAGGAGACCGTCCACGTGCTGCGCCGCACCCGCGTCTCGCACGGCCAGCCCGTCGCGGCCGAACTGCTCTACGTACCCTCGGCCTCGGTGCCGGACCTGACGGCCATAGACGCACCGTCGGGCGCCGCACGCGCGCGTGCCGTCCTGCGCGAGCTGCAGCGCTTCGGCCTCGACGGCCAGGACCGCGCGGTCGAACTGGGCTCGGCCCGCGCCGAGGACGCCAGGGAGCTGGACCGCCTGCCCGGCGCCCCCGTCCTCGTCGTCACCACCCGCTACTTCAGCGACGGCGACACCGCGGCGGTCTCCATGGCCACCTACCGCGCCGACACCTGCCGTCTGACCTTCGGCGACACCCCCGGCGTGGAGATCCACCACACCCCGCAGTCCCGGGCCTGCTGAGCCCGTGCCCCCTCCGGGGCGGGGCGGCGTCTTCCGTCACGCAAGGGTCGGTCATCCGTGACCGGCCCTTCGAAGACGTTCCGTCAGGGGCACCCGGTCGCATGAGCCGGCCGCCCCCCGCACGGCTTTCGTGACCCGGGCCCCGCCCGACGGTGCCGTGCCGCCGCGGGCGCGTCGCCCAGCCCCATGAGCCGGCCGCCCCCCGCACGGCTTTCGTGACCCGGGCCCCGCCCGACGCTGCCGTGCCGCCGCAGGCGCGTCACCGGGGAGCCGACACCGTCCCCTCCGTGGCGAACAACTGCCCCTCCACATGATCCAGGGCCAGCCGCAACGCCCCCGTGGAGACCGTGGCCTCCCCGAGCAGCGACAGGGCGACCCGGGGTGGCCGCAGACAGTACCGTTCCAGCTCGTGCCGCAGCGGGTCGAGGACGCCGTCGAGCCCCGCGGCCCATCCGCCGACCACGACCAGCTCCGGATCGAGCGCCAGCACCAGCGCGGCGACGTCGTGCACGAGCCGCTGGATGAACCGCTCCATCGCGGCCCCGGCCCGCTCGTCGCCCTGCCGGGCGAGTGCGAACACCTTCGCCACGGCCGGTTCGTCCAGCGGGTGCAGCGGCTCGCCCGTCGTCGACAACAGCGTCTCCGGCCGCACCTCGCGGCCCAGCAGGTGCAGCGCCCCGATCTCCCCGGCGGCGCCCCCGAACCCCCGGTGCAGCCTGCCGCCGATCAGCGCCCCGGCCCCGGGGCTCAGCCCCGCCATCACGAACACCATGTCGTCCGAGTCGACCCCGGCGCCCTTCCAGTGCTCGGCGACGGCCGCCACGTTGGCGTCGTTCTCCACGATCACCGGGCACTTGAAGGAGCGCCGCAGCCGCTCGCCGAGCGGCAGCCCCGTCCACCCCGGCAGCGCCGTGCCGAGCCGCACCGTGCCGTCGGCCTCCACGATGCCCGGGCTGCCCACGCCGACCGCGCGCAGTGAACTACGGGCCACCCCGGCCCGCCGCAGCAGGTCCGCGACGGTGCCGCGCAGCCGCTCGATGCGCTCCTCCGCCGGGGCGGCCTCGTCGACGTCCTTGGACGCCGAGCCGAGGACCCTGCCGTCGAGCGCCGAGAGCACCGCGGCGACCCGGTGCGGGCCGATCTCCAGGCCGAGCAGATGCCCCGCCTCGGCCCGGAAGCGGAACTTCCGCGCGGGCCGCCCCTGCCGCCGCGCCCCCGGTTCCTCGACGGCGGTCTCCACGACGAGCCCGGCCTCGATGAGCCCCTCGACGACCCCCTCGACGGTGGGCCGCGACAGCCCCGTCACCCGGGTGATCTCGGTGAGTGTCGCGAAATCCGCGGAGCGCAGCGCGTGCAGCACCACAGCACTGTTGATCCGCCTGAGCAGAGAGGGATCTCCGCCGGTCAGCTGCCCCAACGTCCGTCCTCCCAGCAGTTGCGCGTGTTCGCCGGATGGTACTCGCCGCGGCCCCCACCGGCGAGAGTCGGGTGCACCGATGTGGCGACCGCCGCTCACTCGGGCGCCAGCCGCGGGGGCCCGGCGGCGCCCCCGACGGCCCACCGGGTGCCGCGAGGGCCCTGGGGCGCGTGAGAGGGCCTGTCAGCCCGGCGCGACGAAACCGGATTCGTACGCGGCGATCACCGCCTGGGTCCGGTCCCGGACCCCGAGCTTGGCGAGCACGGCACTGACGTGCGACTTCACCGTCTCCGTGCCGACGACGAGCTCGGCGGCGATCTCCGCGTTGGACAGCCCCCGCGCCATGAGCCGCAGCACCGCCCTCTCTCGCTCGGTCAGCCCGGCCCGCTCCAGCGCGGCGCGCGCCGCCGCGTTGCCGTATGCGGCGGCCAGCCGGCGCAGCGCGGCCGGGAAGAGGAGGGACTCACCCGCAGCCACGAGCCGCACCGCGTGGACGATCTCGGCGGGCCGCGCCCGCTTCAACAGGAACCCGTCGGCGCCCGCGCGCAGCGCCCCGTAGACGTACTCGTCGTTCTCGAACGTGGTGATGACAAGGATCTTCGGGGGCCGTGGCACGGCGCGCAGCACCGCGCGCGTGGCCTCGATCCCGTCCAGCAGCGGCATCCGGACGTCCATGGCGACGACGTCGGGGCGCACCGCCCGCACCAGCGGGATCGCCGCCGCGCCGTCGGCCGCCTCGCCCACCACCTCGATGTCCGGCTGGGCTTCGAGGACGGCCCGCAGACCGGCGCGGACCAGCGGTTCGTCGTCGACGAGGAGCACGGTGAGCGGCATCGGGACAGCGTAGGTCAGGCCACCGGCAGCTCGACATGGACCTGCCACTCATCGCCGATCCGGCCACTGCGTGCCTGGCCACCGAGCAGGGCGGCCCGCTCCCGCACCCCGCGGAGCCCGCTTCCCGCGCCGGCCGTCACGAACGCCGCTCCTGCAGGCAGCTCGTCGCTCATCCCTGTAGGCGGCTCATTGGGCGCCCCTGTAGGCAGTTCATTGCGCACCTCCAGGTGCAACCGCCCCGCCGCGACGGTCAGGGCCACCCGGACCGGGACGGCCCCGCAGTGCCGCAGCACGTTCGTCAGCCCTTCCTGCAGAATGCGGTATCCCTCCCGGGAGACGGGCCCCGGCAGCGACTCCAGCGGGCCCCGCACCGTCACGTCCACCGTGGCGCCCGAGGCGCGCGCCGCACCGAACAGCCGTTCCGCGTCCCGCAACGAGGGCCGGGCGCTCACCGGCTGCTCCGCCTCCCGCAGCACCAGCAGGACCCGCTCCAGATCCTCCAGCGCCGCCCTCCCCGTCTCCTCGATGGCGTCGAGCGCCCGCTCGGTGAACGCCGCGTCGCCCGCCGCTCGCGCCGCGCCCGCCTGCACCACCACGACCGTCAGCGCGTGCCCGAGGGAGTCGTGCAGCTCCCGCGCGATCCGCGTGCGCTCCAACAGCCGCTCGGTCCGCTCCTCCAGGACGGCGACCCGCTCGGCCGCGGACGGGCCGAGCAGCACGAGGGCGGCCCACGCCGTCGCCCGGCCCGCACCCTCCACCACGCACCACAGGACGAGCAGCGGGACAGGGACGAGCGGCCCGCACCACCAACCCGGCGCGGGCAGCGGCAGAGGCGACACCGTGGCCACCGGCCGGCCCGCCGTGGCCCCGGCCAACTCCAGGACGGCCGCCATCAGCTGGGCCGACACCAGCGCCACCGAGAGCCCCAGGAGCAGCCGCAGCACGAGCCACACCGCCGTCCTGCCCCGGTCGCGCCACGACGCCGACGGGGCCACCGACACCCCTGCCTCCGCACCGCCGCCCGCCACGCGCGCGTGCCCGCCGGGAAACAGCATCAACCGCGCCTGCAACCCCTCCGCGCGCCGGACCCCCGGCACCGTCGCCAGCAGCACGAGCAGCGGCAGCGGAAGAACGTAGACGAGCACCCAGTCCCGTACGGAAGGAGCCGACAGCCCCGGGTAGACCGCGCCGCACACGAAGGCGAACACCGAGGCGACCAGCAGGTGCAGCCAGCGGGTGTACGTGACCGTACGCGTCAGCGGTCGCAGGAAGCGGGGCATGCGGTCATCGTGCCAGCCGCGCTCCTCGCGACGGCTCCCCCGTGCGAGGGAGGCGTTCCCCGCCCGCGGGGGAGGCCCGGGCCCGCGGAGGCGAGCCACGCTGACTCCCATGACCAGCATCGACGTCCAGAACCTCAGCAAGGAATACGGCGGGAGGCGCGCCGTGGACCGACTTGCCTTCCGGGTGGAACCGGGCCGCGTCACCGGCTTCCTCGGTCCGAACGGCGCCGGGAAGTCCACCACCATGCGCCTCGCCCTCGGCCTGAGCCGGCCCACCTCCGGACGCGTGCTCATCGGCGGCCGCCCCTACGCCTCCTACGACGAGCCGCTGCGCCAAGTAGGTGCGTTGCTCGACCCGCAAGCCGCCCACGGCGCCCGCACCGCGCACGCGCACCTGCGCATGCTCGCGGCCGCCAACCGCATCCCCGTACGCCGGGTCGACGAGGTGCTCGCTCAGGTAGGCCTCGCCGCCGTCGCCCGGCGCCGCGTGCGGACGTACTCGCTCGGCATGCGCCAGCGCCTCGGGGTCGCGGCGGCCCTGCTCGGCGACCCGGCGGTCGTCCTGCTCGACGAGCCGGCCAACGGCCTCGACCCCGAAGGCATCGTCTGGATGCGGGAGTTGCTGCGCGACCTCGCGCGGGCGGGCCGCACCGTGTTCGTCTCCAGCCACCTCATGAACGAGACGGCGTCCCTCGCCGACCACCTTGTCGTCCTCGGCCGCGGGCGGCTCCTCGCCGACACCTCGCTCACCGACTTCATCGCCGCCTACAGCAGCCCCGGCGCCCAGGTGCGCACCACCGAACAACCGCGCCTGCACGAAGCTCTCGCGCGCGCGGGACACACGTACACCGTCTCCGGCGACGGCGACCGCACCCTTGTAGGCGCCCCCGCAGCCGCCGTCGGAGCCCTCGCCGCCGAGGCCGGCATCCCCGTCCTCGAACTCGGCGACACGCACGCGTCCCTGGAGCAGGCCTATCTGGCTCTGACCGCGGCCGACACGGAGTACACGCAGCACGTGGAGTACACGCAGCACACCACCACCCCTGCCCAGGAGGCCTGACCGTGTCGACCGCCGCCGTGCTGCACTCCGAATGGATCAAGGTCAGGTCGCTGCGGGGCCGCCTCGGGACCCTCCTCGCCGTCTTCGCGAGCACCGTCGCTCTCACGGCGCTCGTCTCCGCCACCGTCGGCCGCACCGGGACCGGCCCCGGTGACGACCCGCTGTACGGCGCCTTCTTCGCGCTGAACTTCGGCCAGATCGCGGCCCTCGCCTTCGGCGCCACCGCCGTCTCCGCCGAGTACGCCGACGGCGCGCTGCGGGTCTCCCTGGCCGCCGTGCCCGACCGGACGCTCTTCTACGGAGCGAAGATGACGGTCATCGGCGGCTGCGCCCTCGTCGCCGGGACCGCCACCACCTTCACCACCTTCCTCCTGGGCCAGGCGCTGCTGGATTCCGGCGGACTGGGCCTCGGCGACCCGGGCGCGCTGCGCGCCTGCCTGGGCGGGGGCGTGTACCTGGCGCTGATGGCACTGTTCGCGGCCGGACTCACCGCCGTGCTGCGCAGCGCGGTCGCCGTCCTGAGCCTGCTCGTCCCGTTCCTGCTGCTCGTGTCGTTCGTCGTCGGCGATCTCGCCGTGACCGCCGCCGACCTCCTGCCCGACCGCGCCGGCCAACAGGTCCTGCGCCAGCACCCCGTGGGCAGTCTGGGCCCCTGGAGCGGGCTCGCGGTGTCCGGGGCGTGGGCCGGGCTCGCTCTGTTCGCCGGGGCGTGGACGGTGCGCCGCAGGGACGCCTGACGGTGGGTCGGGCCGTTGTCAGTGGCGGCCGCTTTACTGGAGCCATGAACATCGCGGAGCAACTCGCGACGATCGACGTGCTGTGGACCGGCCCCTTCCCGCCCGCCCACGGCAGATCGCCCGCGGGCTGGGGCGGACCCGGGTTCACCATGGCCGAGTTGACCGAGCGCGGCGGTGTCCGCGAGCTGGCGGAGGCGCAGGCGGACGCCGACCGCGACGGCCTGACCGAGCTGCTCGCCGCGCGCTGGGGGGACCCGTACCGGTTGAGCCTGTGGAGCCTGCACACCCGCGCCCTGGAGCACGGCGAGTCCATACCCGAGCCCTGGGGCTGGCTCAGTGCCTGCGCCCAGGATCTGCACCTGTGGAGCGTCGGGGAGCGCTGGGTGGCTCTCGCCGTCGCCCGGCAGGGCGACGAGCAGCCCTGCCAACTCCTCGCCGTGGTCACCGATGTCGCCCCGCCGTAGCCCGCGCGCGCCGCGCGCCGCGGGAACTCCCGTGCCACCATGGGATCTTGAGCCCGGCCGGTGTCGGCCCGGGCCGCGTCCGTGCCCCGCACCCGCCGTACACCGCACGAAGGAGAGCACATGAGCGACGACAGCGCGCCGCAGCAGCAGCCGGGGGACCGGATCGCCGCCCACATCGCGCACAACGCCCGTGTGTGGAACTACTGGCTGGGCGGCAAGGACCACTACGAGGTCGACGAGCAGGTCGGCTCCATGATCACGTCCATGTACCCGAGCATCGGGGAGGTCGCCCGCGCCGACCGCGCCTTCCTCGGCCGCGCCGTCGGCTTCCTCGCCGGTGAGGCGGGCATCCGGCAGTTCCTCGACATCGGTACGGGCCTGCCGACGGCCGAGAACACGCACGAGGTCGCCCAGCGCGTCGCGCCCGACGCCCGCATCGTCTACGTCGACAACGACCCGATCGTCCTCACGCACGCCCGCGCGCTGCTCACCAGCTCCGCCGAGGGCGCCACCCAGTACGTGGACGCGGACGCGCACGACCCGGACGCGATCGTCGCGGCCGCCTCGGGCACCCTCGACTTCGAGCGGCCCGTCGCCGTCATGCTGCTCGGCATCCTGAACTTCGTCGTCGACACCGAGAAGGCCACGTCCATCGTGCGCCGCCTCGTCGACGCGATCCCGTCGGGCAGTTACGTCGTCCTGACCCACCCGACGCTGGAGCTGGGCGGGGAGGGCAACGAGGCGGCGATGAAGTTCTGGAACGAGAACGCGACACCGCCGATCACCGCCCGCACCGGCGCGGAGGTCTCGGCCTTCCTCGACGGCCTGGAGCTGGTCGCGCCCGGCCTCGTCTCCTGCGCCCGCTGGCGCACCGAGGGGACCGAGGAGGGCCCGCTGGTCGCCCAGTTCGGAGCGGTGGCCCGCAAGCCGTAGCCGCCGCGCCCCGGGCGGTGGCCCGCAAACCGTAGCCGTCGCGCCCCGGGCCGCGGCTCGCCGCTAGGACGCCGCCGCGGCGACCCGCAGCCGCGCGAACTCCTCCGCCATCGTCTCCTTCGTCCAATGCGCGTTCAGCCCGCTGGGATTGGGCAGCGCCCACACCCGGGCGCCACCGATCGTGCGCTCCTGGGGGCCGATACGGGCCTTGGGATCCTGGAAGGCCGAGCGGTACGCCGTCACGCCGACGCCCGCGAGCCATGCGGGCCGCAGCCGCGCGACCTTCTCCTCCAGCAGTCGGCCGCCCTCCAGGTACTCCGCGGGGCTCAGTTCGTCGGCCCGCGCGGTCGGCCGCGCGACGACGTTCGTGATGCCGAGCCCGTACGACAGGAGTTCCTCCTGCTCGGCGGGGAGCAGGAGGCGGGGCGTGAAGCCGGACAGGTGCAGCACCGGCCAGAAGCGGTTGCCCGGCCGCGCGAAGTGGTGCCCGGTCACCGCCGTCATCAGCCCCGGGTTGATCCCGCAGAAGAGCACGGAGAGGCCGCTCGCGACGATGTCCGGCACCGGACGGTCACGGGCGGCCTCCAGCTCCGCGGGGGTCGGCCGGGTCAGAGGATCGCCCCGGGCGCGTAACCGGCGGCCTCCGGGTACCGCTTCACGATCTCCTCGACGCGCGCCACGACCTGCGCCACCTGACCGGCGGCGGCGCCCGTGAACGACAGCTTGTCCGCCATCAGTGCGTCCAGGCCCGCCCGGTCCAGCGGGATGCGGGGGTCCGCGGCCAGCGTGTCGAGCAGCTCGTTGCGCTCCGCGCCCTGCTCGCGCATGGCGAGCGCGGCGGCCACCGCGTTCTCCTTGATGGCCTCGTGGGCCTCCTCGCGGCCCACGCCCGCCCGCACCGACGCCATGAGCACCTTCGTGGTGGCCAGGAACGGCAGGTAGCGGTCGAGCTCGCGGGCGACGACCGCGGGGAACGCGCCGAACTCGTCGAGCACCGTCAAGAACGTCTCCAGCAGGCCGTCCAGCGCGAAGAACGCGTCCGGCAGTGCGACCCGGCGCACCACCGAGCAGGACACGTCGCCCTCGTTCCACTGGTCGCCGGCCAGCTCGCCGGTCATCGACGCGTAGCCGCGCAGGATCACCATGAGGCCGTTGACGCGCTCGCAGGAGCGGGTGTTCATCTTGTGCGGCATCGCCGAGGAGCCGACCTGACCCGGCTTGAAGCCCTCGGTCACCAGCTCGTGCCCGGCCATCAGCCGGATCGTCTTCGCCGTCGAGGAGGGCGCCGCGGCGAGCTGCACCAGCGCGGTGACGACCTCGTAGTCGAGCGAGCGCGGGTAGACCTGGCCCACCGACGTGAACGCCTGCGCGAAGCCCAGGTGCCCGGCGATCCGCTCCTCCAGCTCCGCGAGCTTCGCGTCGTCCCCGCCCAGCAGGTCGAGCATGTCCTGCGCGGTGCCGACCGGGCCCTTGATGCCGCGCAGCGGGTAGCGGGTCAGCAGCTCCTCGACGCGGCCGTGGGCGACGAGCAGTTCGTCCGTGGCGGTCGCGAACCGCTTGCCGAGCGTGGTGGCCTGCGCGGCGACGTTGTGCGAGCGGCCCGCCATGACCAGCTCGCCGTACTCACCGGCGAGCCTGGCCAGCCGGGCGAGGACGGCGACGGTCCGGTCGCGCACCAGCTCGAGCGAGAGCCGGATCTGCAACTGCTCGACGTTCTCCGTCAGGTCGCGGGAGGTCATCCCCTTGTGGACCTGCTCGTGCCCGGCGAGCGCGTTGAACTCCTCGATACGGGCCTTCACGTCGTGCCGGGTGACCTTCTCGCGCTCGGCGATGGAGGCGAGGTCGACCTGGTCGAGCACCCGCTCGTAGTCGGCGATCGCGGCGTCGGGCACCTCGATCCCGAGGTCCTTCTGTGCCTTCAGCACGGCGAGCCAGAGGCGGCGCTCCAGCTTCACCTTCTCCTCCGGCGACCAGAGGGTGGCGAGCTCGGCGGAGGCATAGCGTCCGGCGAGAACGTTCGGGATACGGGGCTTGGCAGGCGCAGTCACGTGGACGGAGTTTACCGGGCGTCCCTACAGGCTCCGAACCGCGGACGGAATGGAGGAACGTACAGGTCAGCGCCGCTTGAGAGGTGACGGACGCCACACCGTACGGGCCTGGGAAGTCGGCCAGGTCCTCGATGGTCCACGGGCGCGGCCCGGCGCCGCAGGCGCCCCGGCGCTCTCCTAAGATCCAGGGGTGCGCGCCGGGGGACGGACAAGGGCGTGCCGGGAGGGACGAGCAGGTGGGCGGGGGACGCGGAGCGTTCGGGGCCGCGCTGCGGGAACTGCGGCTCGCGGCGTCACTGACCCTGGAAGGACTGGCGGAGGCCTCGGGCGTCAGCGTGCGCGGCATCGGGGACCTGGAGCGCGGACGACGGGCGGCGCCGCAGCGCCGCACGGTGGCCGCCCTCGCGGACGGACTGGGCCTGAACGAGGCGGAGCGGGAGCGGCTGCTCGCCGTCGCCCGCAGCGGCCGCGGCGGCGCGTACCGGCCGGCCGGGGTGGGCACCTTCCCCCGCGGCGTCGACGACTTCGTCGGCCGGGGGCCCGAGCTGGCGCGGCTGCGTGCCCTCGCGGAGCGGGCCACCGCCGCCGGCCCCGGCGAGGACGGCGTCCCGCCGGGGCACCCGGTGACGGTCGCGGTCTCCGGCCCGCCGGGCACCGGCAAGACGACGCTGGCGCTGCACGCCGCCCGCGCGCTCGCCGGCCGGTTCCCCGACGGCCAGCTCGTCCTCGACCTGCGCGGCCTGGACGACGAGCCGCCCGGGCCCGCCGAACTGATGCTCACCGTGCTCAAGGCGCTCCACGTGGCCGACCGGGACCTCACGAAGGCCGGACCGCGGGGACATGCCGCCCTGTACCGGCAGACCCTGGCCGACCACCGCGTCCTGCTGGTCCTGGACAACGCCCGCGACGAGGCGCAGGTGCGCCCGCTGCTGCCGGGCGCCGGCGCGGGCCTGGTCGTCGTGACGAGCCGGCGCATGCTCACCGGCCTGGAGAGCGTGCACCGGCTGCCGCTCGGCGAACTGAGCCCCGGGGAGGCCGCCGCGTTCCTGACCGCGCTCGTCGGGGCCGAGCGGGCCGCGGCCGACCCGGCGGCCCTCGCCGACGTCGCGTCCCGCTGCGGCCACCTCCCGCTGGCCCTGCGCGTGGCGGGCAACTGGCTGGCCACGCGTACCGGCTGGTCCGTGCGCCGCCTCGCCGACCGGCTGGCGGCCGACGAGCGGCGGCTCGACGTCCTGGCCGCCGGCGACCTGCGGGTCTCCGCCGCCTTCGAGCTGTCCTACCGGCAGCTCACACCGGCGGCCGCCCGCCTGTTTAGGCGTCTGTCCCTGGTCCCCGGCCCGGACACCGGCGCCCCGGCCGCCGCCCGGCTGACCGGCCGGCGGCTCCACGACGCCGAGGACACCCTGGAGGAGCTGGTCGAGGCCGGTCTGCTCGGCAGCGACGGGGACCGCTACCGCCTGCACGACCTGGTCTGCCTCTTCGCCCGGGCCCGGCTTGCCGCCGAGGAGGACACCGAGACCGTCCACCGGGTCCGCGCGGAGCTGCACCGCTGGCTCCTGGAGACGACCGTGGTGGCGGGCCGCTGGTTCGAACCCGGCCACGGCGCACCCCCCGCGCAGTGGCAGGGCGAGGTCGACCTGTCCCACGCCGACCACGCCCGGCACTGGCTCAAGGCCGAGGGCGCCAACTGGCTCGCGGCCCTGCGCGCCGCCGCCGCGGCCGGTGAGCACGCCACCGTGGTCGAGGTCGCCGAGGCACTGCACTGGTTCTCCGACCAGTGGATCTTCTGGGGGCACTGGCCCGAGGTCTTCGCCGCGGCCGCGCGCGCCGCCCGCGCCCTGGACGACCCGTCCCTCGAAGCGACGCACCTCAACTACCACGCCTGGGCGCTCCTGCTGTGCGAGGGCCGCTTCCGCGACAGCCTCGGCCGGTCCGCCGCGGCCCGCGCCGCCGCCGTCCGCGCGGCCGACGTCACCCAGGAGGCCTGGGCCGACTTCTACAGCGCCTGGGCCCTGCGCAAACTCCACGAGTACGCGTCGGCCGGCACGCACATGGAACGCGCGGGCCGCCTCTTCGCCGCCGCCGACGACCTGTACGGCAGTCTGAACGCCCGGCACGGCCACGCCCTCATCCTCGCGGAGGAGCACCGGGCCGAGGCGTCCCTGCGGGCCTTCGAGTCGGCGCTCGCCTTCCTGGACGAGGCCGGCGACGGCATCGCCCCGCACATCGCCGTCAACGTGCGCTCCGGACTGCACTCCGGGATGCCCCACGGCCTCGCCGACCTGGAGCGGTGGGACGACGCCGTCGCGCACCGGCGGATCGCGGTGGACCTTTGGCACGACTCCGGCAACACCACGCAGGAGAGCAGCGAACTGGTCCGTCTCGGCCTGCTCCTGCTGACCGCGGGCCGGGCGGCCCGAGCGCGCGAGGCCTTCACCCGCTGCCTCGACCTCGGCCCGGACGCCGCCCCGCAGGCTCGCACCGACGCCCGCCGCCACCTCACGGAGCTGGACCGGACACCGTAGCCCCGGCCCCCGGCACGGTTTCTGCCTGCTTTCTGCCTGGAGAACGCGACAGGGCCCTGATTGTCTGGACATGGCGGAGAAACCGGGCGTCGACGTCGCCGCCGGACCTCCGCGCAGGACCAGGCGCCGCCCCCGGCGCACCGCATCCCTGTGCGCCGAGGAGCCGAACGCTCCGCCCTTGCTGTGCAGGGAGAGGAGAGCCGGATGAACCCGGTGCTGACCACGGACGCGGTGTCCGGGCCCGAGGGACTCGACCACTGGCGGGCCGCGCTCGCCCGGGTCCGGGTGCCCGCGGCCGTCACACGGAGCGGGGACGGCCCGTTCACCGGCCGGCTCACCACCGCGCAGGTGGGCTTCCTGCGGGTCAGCACCGTCGAGGCGGACGCGCACCGGGTCAGCCGGACGGCGTCGCACGTCGCGCGCTCCGCCGACCCCTGTGTCGTGGTCGGCGTCCAGGTGTCGGGCCGCACCGCCCTGACCCAGGACGGCCGGCGGGCCGACGTGGGCCCCGGCGACCTCTTCGTCAACGACACGGCGCGCCCCTGCCACTGGGCACACCCCGGCCCCTTCACCGCCCGCCTCGTCCACATCCCGCACCGCACCCTCGGCCTGCCCGCCGAGGACCTGCGCCGCGTCACCGGCACCGCCATCGGCACCGAGCGGGGCTGCGGCGCGGTCCTGGGCCCCTTCCTGTCGTCGCTGGTCGACTCCGCCGCCGCGTACGCCCCCGGGCTCGCGGGCCGGCTGGCCTCCAGCGTCGTCGATCTCGTCGCCGTCCTGGTGGCGGAGCAGGCCCGGGGCGCGGGCGCCGGGGAGGAGAACGCCCGCCCTCACCTGGTGGCCCGGATCCGCGACCACATCGACCGGAACCTGGGGGACCCGGAGCTGACGCCGGAGGCCATCGCCCGGGCCCACCACATCTCCGTGCGCTACCTCCACCGGCTCTTCGAGGACGAGGAGCTCACCGTCGGCCGGCTGGTCCAGCGCCGCCGCCTGGAGGAGTGCGCCCGGGAACTGGCTCGCGGCGGACGGAACCCGCCGTCCGTGGCGTCGGTGGCGCAGCGCTGGGGGTTCGCCAGCCCCGCGCACTTCAGCCGCGCGTTCCGGGGCGCTTACGGAATCTCGCCCCGCGAGTGGCGCAGCGCGCGCACCACTGCCGTGACGTGAGCGCGGGCCCGCCCGGCGAAGGGCGGGCCCGCGCGGCAGGAACGTCAGGCGATGGCGCGGACGGCGTCGAGGATCAGCCCCGCGACGTCCTTGGGCCGGGAGACGGCCACCGCGTGCGAGGCGCCGTCGAGTTCGACGACGGTCGCGCCGGCGCGCTCGGCGCCGAAGCGTTCGACCTCGGGGTTGATGGCCCGGTCGGCGCCGGCGACGAGGGCCCAGGCCGGCGTGGTGTGCCAGGCCGCCGCTGCCGCCTTCTCCTCGAACGCGGCAGCGGCCAGCGGCCGTTGGGCCAGGGCCAGGACCTGGGTGGTCGCGGCGGGCACGTCCGCGGCGAAGATCTCCGGGAACGCCTCCGGGACGATCGTCACCTCGGTGGCCGGCGCCGCGCCGGCCACCGGGTACGTGGCCTGCTTCAGGTTGCTGACGAGCGGCGAGAGCGGGAAGCGGCCCTGCAACTCGCCCAGGCTCTCGCCCTCTTCGAGGACGTAGGCGGCGACATAGACGAGACCGACCACGTTCTCCGCGGTGCCGGCGACGGTGATGAGCGCGCCGCCGTAGGAGTGACCGACGAGGATCACGGGCCCGTCGATCTGCGCGGCGACGGAGGCGATGTACGCGGCGTCCGCGGCGAGGCCGCGCAGCGGGTTGGGCGGTGCGAGCACCGCTATGCCGTGCTCGCGCAGTTCGGCGATGACGCCGGACCAGCTGGCGGCGTCGGCGAAGGCGCCGTGCACGAGGACGACGGTGGGCGGATTACCGGGCGGGGTGCTGGAGGCCATGGGGCACTTCCTCGGGGAGTCGTGGAACGTCGTGAACGGGAAGGGAGCGGGCGGGTCAGCGCGCGTCGAAGGTCGTCCGCAGCGTGGAGACGGCCAGCGCGATGGCCGCCTCGGCGGCATGCGTGTCCCGCAGCGCGTTGAGCATCACGAAGTCGTGGATGACGCCCTGGAAGCGGACCGCGGTGACCGGGACCCCGGCCGCGCGCAGCTTGTTGGCGTACGCCTCGCCCTCGTCGCGCAGCACGTCCGCCTCGCCCGTGATGACGAGGGCCGGCGGCAGCCCGGCCAGCTGCTCGGTGGTGGCCCGCAGCGGCGACGCGGTGATCTGCGCGCGCTCGTCCTCGTCGGTCGTGTACTGGTCCCAGAACCACTCCATGCCGTCGCGGCGCAGGAAGTACCCCTCCGCGAACTGGCGGTAGGAGCCGGTGTCGAAGCGCGCGTCGGTGACCGGGTAGAACAGCACCTGGCCCAGGAGCGGGACGTCCCCGCGCTCCTTGGCCATGAGCGTCAGCGCGGCGCTCATGTTGCCGCCCACCGAGTCCCCGGCCACCGCGACGCGCTGCCCGTCCAGGCCGTGCGCGGCGCCCTCGGCGACGACCCAGCGGGCCACCGCGTAGTTCTGCTCGATCGCGACGGGGTAGCGGGCCTCCGGCGAGAGGTCGTACTCGGGGAAGACGACGGCGGCGCCCACGCCCACCGCGAGCTCGCGCACCAGCCGGTCATGGGTGTGCGCGTTGCCGAAGACCCAGCCCGCGCCGTGGATGTAGAAGATGACCGGGAGCGTCCCGGAGACCCCGGCGGGCCGCACGACGCGGGCCCGTACCCGGCCCGTCGGGCCGCCGGTGACGGTCACCCACTCCTCGTCCACCTCCGGCAGCTCCACCGGGCCCGACTGCACCTCGTCGACGGCCTTGCGGCCGTCCGCGGGCGCCAGCTCGAACAGGAACGGGGGAGTGGCCGTCGCCTCCGCGAACGCGGCCGCCGCCGGTTCCAGTACGGGCACGACGGGCTCGATCCGAAGGACACCATCCGACATGAACTGCTCCTCAGCGCTCGGCCGCCCACGGGCCGTCCCGTGGGCGATGCCGTCACGCTAGAGGCGCGGGAGCCCGGCGAATTGCCTGTCGGCGCACCGCATGTGACCTGAGAGCGCACGGTGGGCCAGGCCGGTGCCGGGCGTCCGTCGTGCCGTCGCTCAGTCCCGCTCCCAGGGCGCCAGCTCGGGGCGCTTCGGGGGGCGGCCGTCGCCGGAGGAGCGGCCGGTCAGCCGGCGGCCGATCCAGGGCACCAGGTGCTGCTTGGCGAACCGGGCGTCGGCCACGCGCCGCGAGACCCAGCCCGCCGGCACCGCGGCCGCCAGCGGCGTGCGCCAGTCCGACTCCGCGTCGTGCCCGAGGGCCTGCCAGACCGCCTCGGCGATCCGCTCGTGGCCCTCCGCCGTCGGGTGCAGCCGGTCCACGTCCCACATCCGCTGGTCGCCGAGGACGGGCACCCCGTACAGATCGACGACCAGGGCGTCGTGCCGCGCCGCCAGCTCGTCGATGCACACGTACAGCTCCTCCATCCGCGGCCGGAAACGCTCCATCACCGGACCGTTGCGCCCGGGGCTGCGCATCAGGACGAGGCGCCGGCACGACGGCGCGAGCCGCTCGACCGCCTCGGTGAGCAGGTCACGGACCCGGACCATGTCGCACTTGGGCCGCAAGGTGTCGTTGAGCCCGCCCACCAGGGTCACCACGTCGGCCTTCATGGCGGCGGCCACGTCGACCTGCTCGTCGACGATCTGCTGGATCAGCTTGCCGCGCACGGCGAGGTTCGCGTACCGGAAACCGGGGGTCCGCGCCGCCATGCGGGCGGCCAGCAGGTCGGCCCAGCCGCGGTAGGAGCCGTCGGGCATCAGGTCCGACATGCCCTCGGTGAACGAGTCGCCGACCGCGACGAGACTGGTGTATTCGACATTCATCTCCATGGCGCCAGAAATCGTATCCCGGCCGTCCGGCGCGCACACGGCAGGTCTGGGCAGCGGCCCCCCGACGGCGGCCCTGCCCAGACCGTGTCGGCTCTACACGGGCTGCCCGAACAGCTCGCGCAGCACGTCCTCCATGGTCACCATGCCGGCGAGCCGGCCGTCCGCGCCGAGCACCGCCGCCACGTGCGTGCGACTGCCGCGCATCGCCGTCAGGACGTCGTCCAGCGGCGTCGTCTCCCGGACGCGCGCGATGGAGCGCATGTCCGGCACCCGGAACGGCAGATCGCGCGGCATCGCGTCCAGCGCGTCCTTCACGTGCAGGTAGCCGACGATGCGCCGGCCCTCGTCCACGACGGGGAACCGGGAGAACCCGGACTCCGCCGACAACTGCTCCAGCTGTTCCGGGGTGACGCCCACGCGCGCGTAGACCACCTTCTCCAACGGCAGGACGACGTCCTTGATGGGGCGCCTGCCCAGCTCCAGCGCGTCGTGCAGCCGCTCCTGCGCCCGGTCGTCGATCAGCCCCGCCTCGGAGGAGTCCTTGACCATCCGGGCCAGCTCGTCGTCCGAGAACACGGCCGTGACCTCGTCCTTAACCTCCACGCGCAACAGTTTGAGCAGCGTGTTCGCGAAGGCGTTCACCGTGAAGATGACCGGGCGCAGGGCCCGCGCCAGCGCCACCAGCGGCGGGCCGAGCAGCAGCGCGGAGCGCACCGGCTCGGCGAGCGCGATGTTCTTCGGCACCATCTCGCCCAGCAGCATGTGCAGGTACGTCGCCACGGTCAGCGCGATCACGAACGAGATCGGGTGGACCAGGCCGTGCGGCACCCCGACCGCGTCGAAGAGCGGCTCCAGCAGGTGCGCGATGGCCGGTTCGGCGACGATGCCGAGCACCAGCGTGCACAGTGTGATGCCGAGCTGCGCCGCGGCCAGCAGCGCCGACACGTGCTGCAGCCCCCACAGGACGCTGCGGGCCCGCCGGTCGCCGTTCTCGGCGTAGGGTTCGATCTGGCTGCGCCGCACCGAGATCAGCGCGAACTCACCACCGACGAAGAAGGCGTTGACGACCAGCGTCGCGAGCCCGATCAGCAACTGGACCGCGGTCATCGGACCTCCTCCTCGGCGGGCGTGCCGGCGAGCGGCGTGTGCAGCAGGACGCGGGCGGCGCGGTGGCCGTGCGCGTCCACGACGTCGAGCCGCCATCCGGTGACCTCGACGCTGTCGCCGACGTCGGGGATGCGCCCCAGCTCGGCGGCGACCAGACCGGCCAGCGTCTCGTACGGGCCGTCCGGCACCCGCAGGCCCACTCGGGCGAGCTGGTCGGTGCGGGCGGCGCCGTCCGCCGAGTACAGGGCGCGGCCCTCGTCGTCGGTGCCCGCGGGGGCGATGTCGGGCGTCTCGTGCGGATCGTGCTCGTCACGGACCTCGCCGACGACCTCCTCGACGATGTCCTCCAGCGTGGCGACCCCGGCGGTGCCGCCGTACTCGTCGATGACGACGGCCATGGTGCGCCTGCCCGACAGCCGGTCGAGCAGCCGGTCCACGGTCAGCGACTCCGGGACGAGCAGCGGCTCGCGCAGCAGCTCGGAGACGCGTTTGCGGTGCCGCTGCTCGGCGGGGACGGCCAGGACGTCCTTGATGTGCGCGACGCCGACGACGGAGTCGAGGCTGCCGCGGTAGACGGGGAAGCGGGACAGTCCGGTGGCCCGGGTCGCGTTGGCCACGTCCTCGCAGGTGGCCTGCATGTCGAGTGCGATGACCTGGACGCGGGGCGTCATCACGTTCTCCGCGGTCAGGTCCGCCAGGTTCAGCGTACGGACGAACAGCTCCGCGGTGTCCGCCTCCAGGGCGCCCTCCTTGGCGGAGTGCCGGGCGAGCGCCATCAGCTCCTGGGGGCCGCGCGCGGAGGCCAGCTCCTCGGTCGGTTCGATGCCGAAGCGGCGCACCAGCCGGTTCGCGGTGTTGTTCAGATGCGTGATGAACGGGCGGAACGCCGCGCTGAACCAGCGCTGCGGCGTCGCCACCCGCTTCGCCACGGCCAGCGGCGAGGAGATCGCCCAGTTCTTCGGCACCAGCTCGCCGACGACCATCAGGAAGACGGTCGACAGGGCGGTGCCGATCACCAGCGCGACCGAGGTCGACGCCGAGGCCGGGATGCCGACCGCTTCGAGCGGACCGGCGATGAGCTTGGCGATGGAGGACTCGGCGAGCATGCCGACGACCAGATTGGTGACGGTGATGCCGAGCTGGGCGCCGGACAGCTGGAAGGTCAGGTTCCGGACCGCCTTGAGGGCACCGGCGGCGCCCCGCTCACCGCGCTCGGCGGCGAGTTCCAGATCGCCGCGCTGCACGGTCGTGAGCGAGAACTCCGCGGCCACGAAGGCGCCACAGGCCAAGGAGAGCAGGACGGCGGCGGTGAGCAGGAGCACTTCGGTCATCGGGTCACCTCCGTCCCATAATCGGCCAGAGACGGGAGGGGCGCGCGCTCGTGCGGACCGCGCGGGGGGATGGACCGGGTACTGGGGGGCTCGCCCATGGGCGGACGCTCACACCTCTCGCAGGAGTTCGAATGACCCCACCATGGTAAAGGATCAGCAAAGCGAGGTGGCGTGTTGCGGGTGATCGGCGGTGATCAGCCCTCTACCAGCGGCTTCACCCACCGCGACCACTGCGGCTGGCGCGCGTAGCCGGCCGCCTGCCATGCGGTGTGCGCCCGCTCGTTGCGGTCCAGCACCATCGCGTCGCCGCGCCGCCCGCCGAGCGCCACGAACCGCTCCTCGGCCGCGGCCAGCAGCGCGGAGCCGATGCCCTGCCGGCGCGCGTCCGGCCGCACCGCCAGCCGGTACAGGTGGCAGCGCCAGCCGTCGAACCCGGCGATGACCGTGCCCACCAGCTCCCCGCCGCGCTCGGCGAGCAGCAGCGCCGCCGGGTCCCGGGCGACGAGGCGCTCCACCCCGGCCCGGTCGTCGCTGATGCTCGCGCCCTCGGCGGCCGTCTTCCAGAACGCCAGCACGGCGTCGAGATCGGCGGGGGACGCGGACCGGATACGAAGATCACTCATGCCGCGATCCAACCACCGGCCCGGCGCCGCGCGCTGCCTTTTTCACGGGGCGGACGCCGGGCCGCTTTCGCACACCGGGCGTTGGCCCGCTGGGCCGCTTTCGCACGCCGGGCGCCGGGCCGCTGGGCCGCCTTCGCACACCGGGCGCCGGACCGCCCGGTGGGTCCACGCGACGGCGGACCGCTACGGCCCGCCGCGCCCAGCCCGCCGCGCCGTACCCAGCACGCAGTACGAGGTGGGCAGCCGCAGCCCGCGCTCCGGCACCAGCACCTCACGGTACGCGTCCCCCGCACAGGCGAATCCGGCCTCCCGCAGCGCCCCCACCGCGTCCCGCCCCACATGGCAGCCGCCGAACAGCCGCGGCCACACCGTCCGGTCCAGCGCCGCCTGCACACCCCGCATGCCGCGCCCCGGCGCCCGTACGTGCTCGAAGAACCGCACCTCGCCGCCGGGCCGCACCACCCGGTGCACCTCGGCGAGCGCCCGGGCCGCGTCCCGCACGCTGCACAGCACGAGGGAGAGCACGGCCGCGTCGAACCCCTCGCTCTTCACCGGCAGCGCCTCCGCCGCCCCCGGCACCACGTCGACCGGCATCCCGGCGCGCCGCGCCGCCTCCACGGCCGCGTCCCGCAGCGAGCGCTCCGGTTCGACGGCGACGACCTCGGCGACCGTGCCGGGGTAGTACGCGAAGTTCAGCCCGTTGCCCGCGCCGATCTCGACGACCCGCCCCGAGAGCCCCGCGAGCAACTCCGTGCGCAGCGGCGCCAGGAACGGCTCGGCGCGTTCGCTGAAGCGGGCGTAGTACCGCGCGAAGACGGGATGGCTCACCACGTCACGCGACGCCTGCCGCGCCGCTTCCCCACCGGGGGGCGGTATGCGGTCCACCATGGGACCCTCCTCGGGCCGACTGCGCTACGCCGATCCTTCCCGCGCCGTGCCCCTGCCGAACGGCCTCCCGGCCCCGGGCCCGCGAACCCGGGACCTTCGGCCCCCTCGCCTCACCCCTCCTGCCGCGCGAACTCCGCCGCGTCCCACGACCCGCCGAGGCCGGGCGCGAGCCACTGTGCGGCCCGGGTCCGGAACGCCTGCGCGTCCAGCCCCCCGGCCCCCTCCGGCACCGCCCCCAGCAGCGGGGCTCCCGCGACCCCGGGCAGATCCCCGACGTTGCACCGCTCGGCGAGCCCCGGCCGCCGGGGCCAGCTGCCGATGACGACCCCCGCCTGCGCCAGTCCCCGGGCGCGCAGCGCCTCGGCCGTCAGCTGCACCGAGTTCAGCGTGCCGAGCCCGGCCCGCGCGACGACCAGGACCGGTGCCGACAGCAGCCGCGCCGCGTCGGCCAGCGTCGCCCCCTCGGCGTCGAAGTGCACCAGCAGCCCGCCGGCGCCCTCGACCAGCACCAGATCGTGCGAGGCCGCCAGCTTCTCGGCCGCCTCGGCGATCTGCCCGGGCCGCACCGGCGCGAGCCCGGCCCGCCGCGCCGCCGTACCGGGGGCCAGCGGCTCCGGGTACCGGCCAAGCTCGACCGGGGTCACCGCGCCGCCCGCCAGCCGCACCACCTCGTCGGCGTCCCCGGGCTCACCCGGCGCCACCCCGGTCTGCGCCGGCTTGAGCACGGCCACCGACCGCCCGGCCCGCACCGCGGCGGCGGCCACCGCCGCCGTCGTCACCGTCTTGCCGATCTCGGTCCCGGTCCCCGTGACGACGAGCACCTTCGAACGCGTCATACCCCTCAGCCCTCCCGCGCGGCCGCGCACACCGCGCGCCCGATCCGTGCCAGGTCCTCGTCGCCGGTGATGTACGGCGGCATCGTGTAGACGAGGTCCCGGAACGGCCGCAGCCAGACCCCCTCCGCGACCGCCGCCCGGGTCGCCGCCGCCATGTCCACCTCGTGGTCCAGCTGCACGACCCCGATGGCGCCGAAGACCCGTACGTCCTGAACACCCGGCAGATCGACGGCCTCTGACAGGGCGTCACGCAGTCCGCTCTCGATCCGCTCGACCTCCGCCTGCCAGTCCTGGCCCAGCAGCAGGTCGATCGAGGCGCAGGCCACCGCGGCGGCCAGCGGATTGCCCATGAACGTCGGGCCGTGCGCGAGCACCGGCACCTCGCCCCGGGAGATCCCCTCGGCCACCCGCGGCGTGCACAGCGTCGCCGCCAGGGTCAGATAGCCGCCGGTCAGCGCCTTGCCGACACACATCACATCCGGTATCACCGCCGCGTGCCCGGCCGCGAACAGCGAGCCCGTCCGCCCGAACCCGGTGGCGATCTCGTCGAACACGAGCAGCACGTCGTGCGCGTCGCACGCCTCCCGCAGCACCCGCAGATACGCGGGGGAGTGGAACCGCATCCCGCCCGCGCCCTGCACCACCGGCTCGACCACGACGGCCGCGACCTCGTGCGCGTGCCGCCCGATCAGCTCCCGCAGCTGCTCCGCGTACGTCTCCTCGTACGTGCTCGGCGGCGCGTCCGCGAAGATCTGCTGCGGCAGGACACCCGCCCACAGCCCGTGCATCCCGCCCTCCGGGTCGCACACGGACATCGGCTGCCAGGTGTCGCCGTGGTACCCGCCGCGCCAGGTCAGCATCCGGCGCTTCCCGGGCCGGCCGAGCGAGCGCCAGTACTGCAGGCACATCTTGAGCGCGACCTCGACCGAGACCGAACCGGAGTCGGCGAGGAACACGTGCTCCAGACCGTCGGGCGCGATGTCGACCAGCCGCTTCGCGAGCCGGACGGCGGGCTCGTGCGTGAGCCCGCCGAACATCACGTGGCTCATGCGCTCCAACTGCCCGCGCGCCGCCTCGTTCAGCACCGGGTGGTTGTAGCCGTGGATCGCCGACCACCACGACGCCATGCCGTCGACCAGCTCGCCGTGGCCGGTGACCCGCAGCCGCACCCCGGCCGCCTCCTCGACGACCAGGGGCTCCTGCCGGCCCGGCATGGGTCCGTACGGATGCCACACGTGCTGCCGGTCGAGCGCCAGCAGCTCCTCGCCGCGCAGGACGCCCTCGTGCGGATCAGGCATTGGGCGCGACGTCCGTCCCCGCGCCCCGGCGGCGCACGGCCACCAGGTCGGTCCGCGGGCCGGGCACCGCGTCCGGTGCACTGTCCACCGCTTCCACGGCGGCGGTCGCGTCCGGGGCGCACACCGCACCGCACCCACCGCCCCGGTGTTCGGGCAGCGTCACCTCACCGGCGCCCTCCACCTCGAAACCGGCGTCCGCGATCATCTCCAGATCCGCCTTGCCGGCCTGCCCCTCACTGGTCAAGTAGTCGCCCAGGAAGATGGAGTTGGCGATGTGCAGGGCGAGCGGCTGCATCGAGCGCAGGTGCACCTCGCGCCCGCCCGCGATCCGCACCTCCACGTCCGGGCAGACGAAGCGGACCATGGCGAGGATCCGCAGGCAGCGCTGCGGCGTCAGGTTCCACTCCTTGGCCAGCGGCGTCCCCTCGAAGGGGATCAGGAAGTTCACCGGCACCGAGTCCGGGTCCAGCTCCCGCAGCCCGAACACCACGTCGACGAGGTCCTCGTCGCTCTCGCCCATCCCGGCGATCAGCCCGGAGCAGGCCGAGAGGCCGGCCCCGTGCGCCTTGCGGACGGTGTCCACCCGGTCCGCGTAGGTGTGCGTCGTCGTGATGTCGCCGTACGTGGCCTCGGACGTGTTCAGGTTGTGGTTGTACGCGTCCGCGCCCGCCGCACGCAGCCGCTCGGCCTGCCCGTCGGAGAGGAGTCCGAGGCAGGCGCACACCTCGACGTCCTCGTTCTCCGCCTTGATCGCGTCGATGGTCCGCGCGACCCGGTCCACGTCCTTGTCGGTGGGGCCGCGCCCGCTCGCCACCAGACAGACCCGCTTGGCGCCGCCCGCGACACCGGCCGCCGCGGCCTTCCCGGCCTCGTCGGGCTTGAGCCAGGTGTACTTGAGGATCTCGGCCTTCGACCCGAGCCGCTGCGAACAGTACGAGCAGTCCTCCGGGCAGAGCCCCGACTTGAGGTTCACCAGGTAGTTCAGCTTGACCCGGCGGCCGAACCACGTGCGGCGCACCCGGCCCGCCGCGGCCACCACGTCCAGCAGCTCGTCGTCCGACGTCGCCAGCACGGCGAGCGCCTCTTCACGGCTCGGCAGTTCGCGCCGCAGCCCCTTGTCCACCAGCGTGTTCAGCAGGTCCATGGCGCCTGATCCTTGCCTATCGAAGCGCTCCCGCGAAAGGAGACTTCGGACAAAGGACGGTGTTCGACGTGTGGGTATTGCCACACCGTGGCCCGGTGGCGGGACGACTAAGGTCTGTGCGTTACCTACAAACAGAGGGAGTCATGGCCCCGACCTCCACCCGTGCGTTCGGCTGGCTCGACGACGCGCGCCGCAGCCGCGAAGCCGCCGGACTCGTGCGCACCCTGCGCCCCCGCCCGGCCGACTCCCCGCTTCTCGACCTCGCGAGCAACGACTACCTCGGCCTGTCCCGCCACCCCGAGGTCGTCGCGGGAGCCGCCGGGGCCGCGCGGACCTGGGGCGGCGGCGCCACCGGCTCCCGTCTGGTCACCGGCACCACCGAACTGCACGCCCGGCTGGAGCGCGAACTCGCGGAGTTCTGCGGGTTCGAGGCCGCGCTCGTCCTCTCCTCCGGATACGCCGCCAACCTCGCGGCCGTCACCGCGCTCGCCCCGCACGGATCGCTGATCGTGTCCGACGCGGCCAACCACGCGTCCCTGATCGACGGTTGCCGGCTGGCCCGCGGCGCCACCCGGGTCGTGCCGCACGCCGACCCGGACGCGGTCCGCAAGACCCTGGCGACGCACGACGGACCGGCCGTCGTCGTCTCGGACACCGTCTTCTCCGTCGACGGGGACCGGGCGCCACTGGAGCAACTGGCCGCCGTCTGCCGGGAGTCCGCCGCCGGGCTGCTCGTCGACGACGCGCACGGGCTCGGCGTGCTCGGCTCCGGCGGCCGCGGCGCCGCCGACGCGGCGGGGCTCTCCGGCGCGCCCGACACCGTCGTCACCGTGACGCTCTCCAAGTCCTTCGGCAGCCAGGGCGGCGCGGTGCTCGGCCCGGCCCCGGTCATCGAACACCTCGTCAACGCGGCGCGCACCTTCATCTTCGACACCGGGCTCGCCCCGGCGGCGGCCGGTGCCGCGCTGGCCGCCCTGCGGCTGCTGCGCCGCGAACCCGAGCGCGCCGGCCGGGCCCGCGAGGTCGCCGCGCTGCTCCACCGGCGCCTGTCCGCGGCCGGTCTGAGCGTCGCGCGGCCGGACGCGGCGGTGGTCTCGGTGCGCGCGCCCTCGCCCGACGAGGCGGTCCGCTGGGCCGCGGACTGCCGTGCGGCCGGCCTCTCGGTGGGATGCTTCCGCCCGCCGTCCGTACCCGACGGGATCTCGCGGCTGCGGCTGACCGCCCGCGCCGACCTCACCGACCCGCAGATCGGCGAGGCGGTGGAGGTGATCAGCCGCCTGGCGCCCAACGGTGCTGTCAGCGCAGGGAGTTGACGAACGCCTCCCAGGCGCTTGGGGTGAACAGCAGGGCGGGCCCCGCGGTGTCCTTCGAATCACGGACACCTCGCAGCCCGCACGCGGGCCCCGAGGTCAGGGCGGCTGTCTCGACGCAGTTGTTCGCGCCGGTGCTGCGGCTGCTGCGCCGCCACCGGGCGCCGGTCAGCGACGAGCTTGAGGGAACGGTCGGAACGTACCGAGGCAGTGCGGTCATGGTGCCCCCTTACGCGGTGCCGGCCGGGGGCGAGGCGTCGGCGTCCTCGTCCGCTCGGTCATCCGGCGATCTGTGCGATGAATTCCAACGAGTCCTCGGGCGACAAAGCACGGAGCAGAAGAGCATCGAAGGCTTCGGTGTACGCCATGAGGTCTTCTTTCCGTTCGAGGTAGAGGCTACTCGTCAAATGGTCGAGAACAACCACATCCAGATCAGAAGTGTTCGGAAATGAGAACACAACGAAAGGGCCGGTGAGGCCGATGTGGCCACCCGCGGAGAAAGGGAGCACCTGAATTCGGACATGGGGGAGTTGCGCCACCTCGGCCAGATGTGCCACTTGTCGCCGCAGCACGCCGGGGCCGCCCACCTCGCGCCGGAACACCCCCTCGTCGAGCACCGCGCTCAGCTCGAGCGGCGGCCGCGCCCGCAGCACGTCCTGGCGCGCGAGCCGCACCTCGACCAGCGCCTCGATGTGCCGCTCCGGCGTCCCTGCCAGCACCGACCGCGTCACCGCCCGCGCGTACTCGGGCGTCTGCAACAGCCCCGGCACGACGCTCGTCTCCAGCGTCCGGATGCGGGACGCCTGTGACTCCAGGCTGATGAAGTCGCGGTAGGACGGCGGCAACAGGCCGCGATAGGCGTGCCACCAGTTGTGCCCGCCCGCCTCCTCCGCTCCCGCGAGCGCCACCACGAGCTCGCGCTGCCGCGGGTCGGCTGTCTCGAACGCGTCGAGCAGCCGCAGGACGTCCGACGCCTTCACGCCACTGCGGCCTGTCTCGATCCGGCTCACCTTCGACTGGTGCCAGCCGACCCGGCGGGCCGCCTCACCGCTCGTCAGACCGGCCTGTATACGCAGCGCGCGCAGTTCCGCGCCGAGCTTGCGGCGCCGGACCGCGGGACCGTACCTCATGCCGACTCCTCAGTACCTCGGGCCGCGCGGCCGGGCTCCTTTCCTGGCCCGTGCGGCATGACCTCTGAGCAGACGGTAGAGGAACCCGCGGGCGCCCGCCCAAATACGGTCGGCCGTCGCAGAGTTCACCGCTTCGAGCGACAGATATATGCATATCTTGGGGGATCGGCACCACGGGCGGACATCGAAGTGGCACGCTGGCGCGAAGCAGAAGTCGGAGGCCGCACCCCGGCGACGCGTGAGTGTCGCGGGTGCGGACCCGGTGGAAACCCGGTGGAAAGGGACGACGTCGCCATGGCAGACCACCAGGAAGCATCCCTCACGCTGCCGAGCGATCCCGCCTCGGTCTCCGCGGCCCGCCGGTACGTATGCCACGTGCTGGCGGAGTGGGGCCTGCCCGGGGACGCCGACCTGGCCGACAGCGTGCGCCTGATCGTCTCGGAGCTCGCCACGAACGCGGTGCAGCACACCCTGGGCCTGTCGCCCACCTTCACCGTCGACCTGGAGCTGGAGCGCGACGAGCGGCTGCGCATCGGCGTGACCGACAGCCACCCGCGCTACCCCAAGCGGCTGCCCGCCGCGGTCCAGCAGGACAACGGCCGCGGCATGGTCATCATCCGCTGCCTCGCCGCGGAGTGCGGCGGCCGGCTCTCGGTGGCGCCCACCGCGGAAGGCGGCAAGACCGTGTGGATCTCCCTGCCCTGGGTCGCGCCCGTGACCGGGCACCACACCCGCCCGGACGCGGTCTGGTGATGCCCGCGGGCTCCGCCCTGCCGGATGCCGTGCGGTGCCGCACGGGGACGGCCGGGCCCCCGGCCGCCCCCGCGGACCGCTTCGCGCGGCGCCCGCGTCAGCGCACCCGCCCGTACCAGACGCTCCGCGTCCAGATCTTCTCCAGCCGCACCACCGCCCCGGTCTTCGGGGAGTGCCAAATCCGTCCCTTACCGGCATAGATGCCGACGTGGTAGACGCTCCGGCCCGAGTGGAAGAAGACGAGGTCGCCGGTCCTGCGGTGGGACGCGGCGACGTGGCGGGTCTTGTTGTACTGCTGGGCCGCGGTGCGCGGCAGCTTCTTGCCCGCCCGCTTGAACGAGTAGAGCGTCAGGCCCGAGCAGTCGAACCGGTGCGGACCCGTCGCACCCCACTTGTACGGCGCTCCCTTCTTGGAGGCCGCGACTTTCAGTGCCTTGGTCGAGGCCACGGCCGCCGACGCCTCGGTCGCGGTGCCGGGGACCATGAGCCCGGCACCGGCGACGGCGAGGGTGAGGGCCGAAGCGGTTCCGGCCCGGGTCAGCAGCGAGGGAACACGATTGAGCGCAGTCATGCGCAACCCTTCGTCAACCGCCTGTGAAGGGTGACCTGTCGGGTTCGGGCAGGCGAAGATGCCCGGCCGCGTGGTGCGGCTTCACCCCAAGGGCCCCTCGGTGACCACCTCCGTCGAGGTGGGCCGGCGGCCCGTCGTGCTGGGTCCTCCACTCCTGCCGATGCACATCCTGTCGACCTGGCATCCGCACGGCGGCAGGACTCGGCGTCCGCACGGACCGCCCCGCCGCGGCGGCGGGGGCTTGTCGTCGGAGGGATCTTGACCCAGATCCGCAGCGGAAACCGAGTCGAACCGGCGGTAAGTGAGGCTCGTCACGCTTGACCCGTTCAGGTGGACAATGCGCCGTTCGGGGACCGGCCACTTCCCCCGACCACGCGCGTACCAGCGGCGGAACACCTGAATCCGGTCTCCGCGTACCGCTGGAGCGCAACCGCAGCGGTCCCGTCGCGGGAGCGATGTCTACGCCATCTGGTGGTACACCATCTGGACCGTTTCGGCGCGGGCGCGGACGCCGCGCCCACACCGCGACGTCAACTGACCGTTTCTGGCGGCAGTGTGACCCTCTGTGTCCGTTTCTCTCCGTCAAGGACGCGCAGGGCGCGTGTCAGCGTGGCCGCGTGCACCTCGCTCTCGCCGCGCCGGTGCATCAGTTCCAGCGCGTCGCGCAGCGCCGTGGCCTGCGCGACGAGGGCCTGCGCCGCCCGCACCCCGCGATAGGTGTCGTCGGCCCGCGCCGGGTTGATGCGCGCGAGCAGATCGACCACTGCCAGATAGCTGTCCACGAACGCGCACTCGGCCCGGGTCAGCGCGGGCAGCGGCGGCAGTTCAGGTGGGAGCACCGGCCCCTCACCTCGCGCCCGGCATGCCGAGCCCGGCCCGGCGGCTCTGCACGATCCGGTCCACGAGCCCGTACGCCACGGCCTGCCGCGCGTCCAGCACGGTGTCCCGCTCGATGTCCCGGCCGACCTGCTCCGCCGTCCGGCCGGAGTGCCGGGCGAGCAGCTCCTCCAGCAGCTCGCGCGTCCGCGCCACCTCGCGCGCCTGGATCTCCAGGTCGGTGGGGTGCCCCCGGGCCGGCTCGGGCAGCGCGGGCTGGTCGAGCACGATCCGCGCGCCCGGCAGCATCATCCGCTTGCCCGGCGCCCCGGCCGCGAGCAGTACGGCCGCGACGGACGCGGCCTGCCCCAGGCAGACCGTCTCCACCTCGCAACTGACGTACCGCATCGTGTCGTAGAGCGCCGTCATCGCGGTGAACGAGCCGCCGGGGGAGTTGATGTAGAGCGAGATGTCCTGGTCGGGCGCCGCGTGTTCGAGGTGCATGAACTGGGCCATCACGTCGTTGGCGGACGTGTCGTCGACGGGCGTGCCGAGAAAGACGATGCGCTCCTCAAGGAGCTTGGAGTAGGGGTCGAGCGTGCGGTGGCCCGAGGCGGAGCGCTCGGTGAACTCGGGCAGGACATGGCGGCCGGACGGCCGGTCACGGTTCATGGTGCGCGTACCTCCACTGCTCGTCACGGACCTCTCGTGTGGCGGATCGCCCGCGGAGGCCCGTCCGTAAAAAATGTACAGGACGTACATCACGTACGATGAGGAGCATGGCCTACGAGATTCCGGTGACGCAAGCCAGGGCTGAACTCGCCGAACTGATCAACCGTGTCGTGTACGGCGGGGAGCGCGTCGTCGTCACCCGGCACGGCAAGCCGCTCGTCGGTCTCGTCTCGGCCGCTGACCTGGAGCGACTCGAAGCGCTCGCGGCCGCGGCGGGGGCCACGGGGGGCCCGGGGGAGGAGCCGGTGGCCACGTCCGTCTCCCGGGTCGACTCCTCGCCATTCGCTCCGGGCGAACGACAGCGGTTCGGCATCGCGGCGGAGCACCGAGGGCCGGAAATCCGGTAGGTCGCGGCTGAGGCGCGGCCGCCCCGGCCCGTGGCGGAGACAAAGAAGACCGTGCACCCCGGTCCGCTACGGCGGGGGTGCACGGTCGTTCGGGTCGTCCGCCGGGGCGGAGATGCGCGGTCAGCAGGCCGGCTGGTCTGCGTGGGAAGGTGCGGTCGGTCCGCCGGCCCGCAACGGCGAGGACGCGCCGTCGGTCGGTGGGCCACAGCGGGACCCCGCCCCCGGTCGGCCCGCTCAGCCGACCGGGAGCGGGGTCCGTGCGGGCGGCGCCGTCCGTGCCGCCGCCTCCGCCCGCCGCCCGCGCAGCGACCCGAGCACCACCGCCACCAGGCCGAGCAGGGCCCAGACGGCCAGCGTCCACGCCGGGCCCGCCGCCCGCGCCCCGTCGAAGTAGGAGACCGAGCGCAGCAGCGTCCCGCCGGCGCCCGGCGGCAGCAGCTGGCCGAGGGCGCCGACCGGCGCGGGCAGCAGCTGGGGCGCCGACGCCACCCCGGAGAACGGGTTGCCGAGCAGCACCATCGCCATCGCGCCGACCCCGATGCCCGCCGGGCCGAGCAGCGCCCCGAGGCCCGCCACCGTCGCCCCCACCGCGAGCGTCGACAGGCCCAGCACCCCGGCCTCCGCCCACCAGTCACCGGTCAGCGCGCCGAGCCAGCTGTGCGCCAGCGCGGCGGCCACGACCCCCACGGCGGCCGCGGCCACCAGCAGGGTCAGGACGGCCCGGACCCCGCGCAGCCGCAGCAGCGTCACGATCGCACCCCCGGCGACCCCCGCGAGAGCCAGCGGCAGCACGCTCGAACTCAGCGTCGCGCCACGGGGATCGGCCGCGGGCGTCGGCACCACGTCCACCGTCGTCACCTTCGTCCCCGCGGGCGCCTGGGCCGCCACCGCCTGCTGCAAGAGCTGCGCGACGACCGGGCTCGCCGCCGACGCCGTCAGCAGCCGCGGTCCGTCCGGCGCCGCCACCACGGCCCCGTAGACGACACGGCCCTCGATCGCCGCGCGCGCCGCGGCCTCGTCCGCATACCGGTGTACCTCGAACGCCCCTTCTTGCGCGCGCAGTTGGCGGTCGAGCGGGGCCGCCGCGGCCGCGGGCCCCGCGACGCCGAGCGGCAGATCGCGCGGCGCCGTCCGGGCCGCGGGCCAGGCGAACGCCCAGAGGGCCAGCGCGGCGACGAGCGGCACGAGCACCATGACGGCGACCATGGTGCGGCCGTGCGCGGAGGGCGAGACGGGGGTGGGGGAGGGCATGGGATCTCCAGCGGGGCAGCCAAAGCGAAGGATCGTTCGTTTTACGTGACGCCTTCACTGTCGGCGTGCCGTGGCGACTTGTCAAGAAGGAATGTTCGTTTTACGTTCAACCCCATGGCCCGCGTATCCCAAGAGCACCTCGACGCCCGCCGCCGCCAGATCCTGGACGGCGCCGCGCTCTGCTTCGCCCGCAACGGCTTCCACGCCACGTCGATGCAGGACGTCCTGAAGGAGGTGGACCTCTCGGCGGGCGCGGTCTACCGGTACTTCCGCGGCAAGGACGAGCTGATCCGTGCAATCGTCACGGAGGTCCTCGACGACGTGCGGTCCGCCTTCGAGGCGGCCGGCCGCCAGGTGCCGCCCCCGCCCCCGTACGAGCTGATCGGCACGGTGATGACCGAGGTGCTGCGCGAGCGGCCGGGGCTGCGCGTCGACGGGACGTCCTACTTCCCGCGCCTGGTGGTGCAGGTGTGGACGGAGACCTTGCGCAACGAAGAGCTGGCCGCCGTGATCCGGGACGGGTTCGACCAGGTGCGCGCGGTCTGGATCGCGATCGTCCAGGGCTATCAGGCGGCCGGAATGATGCGCCCGGACGTCGATCCGGAGGCGGTCGCGCGCACGATGATCTCCGCGGCGCAGGGATTCCTCACCCAGCAGGCCCTCTTCGGCGAGGTGCCGGTCGAGACGTTGCAGATCGGGCTGCGGGGGCTGATGGGTATGAGTGAGGTCAGCTGACAGCAATGCGGTGGTCAAGCAACGGTTAACGTCGTTGAAACTCCGCCCAACTAGCCTGCACCGCACGCCACCAGGGGTTTTGGTAACCGGGGTGCGCGCCGTCGCGCGCCATTCTTGTGTGTTACATCTATACCCGTCGCGGTGGCCGCGGCAGCCGGGCCCCGCACGGTCCGGAGCGAGACTGTGAGGTGGGACGCGTGCAACTGACCCCGCACGAGCAGGAGAGACTCCTGATCCATGTGGCCGCCGACGTGGCTGAGAAGCGACGGTCCCGGGGTGTGAAGCTCAACCACCCCGAGGCGGTCGCGCTGATCACCTCGCACGTACTCGAAGGCGCACGCGACGGCCGCACCGTCGCCGAACTCATGTCCTCCGGACGGGCGGTGCTCGCCCGGGCCGACGTCATGGAGGGCATCCCCGAGATGATCCACGACGTCCAGGTCGAGGCGACCTTCCCGGACGGCACCAAACTCGTCACCGTCCACGAGCCGATCGTCTGACGGGGAAGCGGCAGCCATGATTCCCGGAGAGATCCTCTTCGCCGACGAGCCGGTCGTCTTCAACGAAGGCCGCGACGTCATACGTATGACGGTGCTCAACGCCGCGGACCGGCCCATCCAGGTCGGGTCCCACTACCACTTCGCCGAGGCCAACCCCGGCCTCGACCTCGACCGTGCCGCCGCCCGCGGCCACCGGCTCGACATCCCCGCCGGCACGGCCGTCCGCTTCGAGCCCGGCATCCCCGTCGACGTCGACCTCGTCCCCCTCGGCGGACGCCGGATCGTCCCCGGACTGCGCGGCGAGACCGGAGGACCCCTCGATGCCTAGCCTGTCCCGCGCCGCCTACGCCGACCTGTTCGGCCCCACCACCGGCGACCGCGTCCGCCTCGCCGACACCGACCTCTTCGTCGAGATCGAGGAGGACCGCTCCGGCGGCCCCGGCCGCTCCGGCGACGAGGCCGTCTTCGGCGGCGGCAAGGTCATCCGCGAATCCATGGGCCAGTCGCGGGCCACCCGCGCCGAAGGCACCCCCGACACCGTCATCACCGGCGCCCTGATCATCGACCACTGGGGCATCGTCAAGGCCGACATCGGCGTCCGCGACGGCCGGATCACCGGCATCGGCAAGGCCGGCAACCCCGACACCATGGACGGCGTCCACCCCGACCTCGTGATCGGCCCGGAGACGGAGATCCTCGCGGGCAACGGCAAGATCGTCACGGCCGGCGGCATCGACACGCACATCCACTTCATCTCGCCGACCATCGTCGACGAGGCCCTCGCCTCCGGCGTCACCACCCTCATCGGCGGCGGCACGGGACCCGCCGAGGGGTCCAAGGCCACCACCATCACCCCCGGTTCCTGGCACCTCGCCCGGATGTTCGCGGCGCTGGAGGACAGCCCCGTCAACATCGGGTTCCTCGGCAAGGGCAACACCATGTCGAAGGAGTCGATGCGCGACCAGCTGCGCGCGGGCGTCCTCGGCTTCAAGATCCACGAGGACTGGGGCGCCACCCCCGCCGTGATCTCCGCCTGCCTCGACGTGTGCGAGGAGTCCGGAGCCCAACTGGCGGTCCACAGCGACACGTTGAACGAGAGCGGTTTCGTCCAGGACACCTTCGACGCGGTCGGCGGCCGTACCCTGCACGCCTTCCACGTCGAGGGGGCGGGCGGCGGCCACGCGCCCGACATGATCACCGCCGTGCAGCTGCCCAACATGCTGCCCAGCTCCACCAATCCGACCCGGCCGCACACCGTCAACACCGTCGAGGAACACCTCGACATGCTGATGGTCTGCCACCACCTCAACCCCGCCGTCCCCGAGGACCTCGCCTTCGCCGAGTCCCGCATCCGGCCCACCACCATCGCGGCCGAGGACATCCTGCACGACATGGGCGCCATCTCGATCATGTCCTCGGACTCGCAGGCCATGGGTCGTATCGGCGAAGTCATCATGCGGACCTGGCAGACCGCCCACGTCATGAAGCGCCGTCGCGGCTTCCTGCCCGGCGACACCCGCGCCGACAACCAGCGCGCCCGCCGCTACGTCGCCAAGTACACGATCAACGCGGCGATCGCCCAGGGCATCGAGCGCGAGGTCGGCTCCGTCGAGACCGGCAAGCTCGCCGACCTGGTGCTGTGGGACCCGCAGTTCTTCGGGGTGAAACCGCAACTCGTCATCAAGGGCGGGCAGATCGCCTACGCGCAGATGGGCGACGCCAACGCCTCCATCCCGACGCCCCAGCCCGTGCTGCCGCGCCCGATGTTCGGCGCGCACGGTCGGGCTCCCGCCGCCAACTCGGTCAACTTCACCAGCGAATGGGCCCTGGAGGACGGTCTGCCCGAGCGGCTCGGCCTGGGGCGGGCGTTCGTCCCGATCCTCTCGACCCGCGGCCGCACCAAGGCCGACATGCGCAACAACGACGCCCTGCCGCGCGTGGAGGTCGCCCCCGACTCGTTCGCCGTGACCATCGACGGCGAACTCGTCGAACCCGCCCCCGCCGCCGAACTGCCGCTGGCCCAGCGGTACTTCTTGTTCTGAGCCGCCACGTCATGACACGCGCAGCCCTGCTCGTCCTGGCCGACGGCCGCTTCCCCGCCGGTGGGCACGCCCACTCCGGCGGCGCGGAGGCCGCGGTCAGGGCGGGCCGCGTCACCGACGCGGCGAGCCTGGAGGAGTTCTGCCGCGGCCGCCTGCACACCAGCGGCCTCGTCGCGGCCGCCCTCGCCGCCGCGGCGGCCCTGGGCGTCGACCCCGTCGCCCTGGACGCGGCGGCCGACGCCCGTACGCCGTCGGCCGCCCTGCGCACGACCGCGCGCAAGCTCGGCCGGCAGCTGACCCGAGCCGCCCGTGCCACCTGGCCGGGCCCCGAACTCGACGCCTTGGCGCGGCAGTTCCCCAAGGGGGCACACCAGCCGGTCGTGCTGGGCCTGACCGCCCGCGCGGCGGGGCTCGGCCCCGAGGACGCCGCGTACTGCTCGGCGTACGAGGGGGTCAGCGGGCCCGCGACGGCCGTCGTACGGCTGCTCAGCCTCGATCCGTTCGACGCGACCGGGGCCCTCGCGCGGCTCGCGCCCGAACTCGACCTCGTCGCCCGGCAGGCCGTGGACGCGGCGAGACGGGCCCGCGACGAGGGGCCGGACGCGCTGCCCGCCTGCTCGGCGCCCCTGCTCGACATCGGGGCGGAGGCGCACGCCGCCTGGCCGGTCCGCCTCTTCGCGTCCTAGTACCACCGTTACGCCCTCGCGGGTCACGCCGGAGCCCGCTCCGCCCCGGCCCGCGGAGGCAGTCGCGCGACGGACCCGCAGTGCCGCCGGGCCGGCCGCCCGGCTCATGACCCTCACGAAACCGGAGCCGTAGACCATGCACCTCGACCACTCCCACGACGGTCCCGCCGCCGTCTCCGCCGACGCCCACCGGCCCGACGGGACCCGCCGCGCGCTGCGCATCGGGCTCGGCGGGCCCGTCGGGTCCGGCAAGACCGCCACCGTCGCGGCCCTGTGCCGCGCCCTGCGCGACGAACTCTCCCTCGCCGTCGTCACCAACGACATCTACACGCGCGAGGACGCCGAGTTCCTGCTGCGCGAGGCGGTGCTGCCGCCCGAGCGGATCACCGCGGTGGAGACCGGGGCCTGCCCGCACACGGCGATCCGCGACGACATCTCCGCCAACCTCGAAGCCGTCGAGGACCTGGAGACCGACCTCGCCGGGCGCGCGGGCCCCCTCGACCTGATCCTCGTCGAGTCCGGCGGCGACAACCTGACCGCCACCTTCTCCAAGGGCCTCGTCGACGCCCAGGTCTTCGTCATCGACGTCGCGGGCGGCGACGACATCCCACGCAAGGGCGGCCCCGGCGTCACCACCGCCGACCTGCTCGTCATCAACAAGACCGACCTCGCCCCCTACGTCGGCTCGGACCTCGCCCGGATGGCCGCCGACGCCAAGGAGGCGCGGGGCGAACTGCCCGTCGTGCTCCAGTCGTTGCGTTCGCAGACCGGCGTCGACGACGTCGCGGCCTGGGTGCGCGGCCGGTTCGCCGCGTGGACCGCGTGAGCGTGCGCACGGGCGCGGTCCGGCCCGCTGTCCGCGGCGCGGAGCCCGCAGTCCGGCCCGTCCCGGGCAGGGAGCAGGGGAGCGGGCCCGGCGGCTCGCGTGCGGGCGTCCGCTCCACCGCCCGGGTCACCGCCCGCGCCGACGGCCGCGGCGGCACCGCGCTGCCCGTGCTGGAGAGCGAGGGCTCGCTCGCCCTGCGCCGGGTCCGCGCCGCCGGCGCCGAGGCGCGCGTCGTGCTGGTCGGCGCCATGAGCGGCCCGCTCGGCGGCGACCACATCACCGTCGAGGCCCACGCGGACCACAGCGCCCACCTGCGCCTCGGCTCGGTCGCGGCCACCCTCGCCCTGCCGGGGCAGGCGACGGAGGAGGCCCGGTACGACGTCCGGCTCACCGTCGCCGACGGCGCCCGCCTCGACTGGCTGCCGGAACAGCTGATCTCGGCGGCCGACAGCGATCTGCGGGTCACCACCCGCGTCGACCTCGCCCCCGAGGCGCATCTCGTGTTCCGGGAGGAGCAGGTCCTCGGCCGCGTCGGCGAGCGGCCCGGCCGCCTCACCAGCCGCCTGACGCTCCATCACGCCGGCCGCCCGCTGCTCGACCAGGAACTCGCCTGCGGCCCCGGCGCACCCGGCGGCTGGGACGGCCCCGCGGTGCTGGCCGGGCACCGCGCCCTAGGACAACTCGTGGTCGTGCGACCCGAGTTCGCGAGGGAACAACCGTCCGCTACGGTTCTCGACGCGGACGGCACCGCCGTGCTCTCCCCGCTCCCGGGGCCCGCGGTGCTGGTCACCGCGGTCGCCACCGACGCATTGCGGCTGCGTCGCACCCTGGACGCCGCACTGGGCCGATTGCTCTGACCGCTCACCGGGACGGGTCATACCGTTTATCGGATTGGTAAAGAACCCCCTCCTTCTCTGTTGTCAGGGACCCTCCACACGACAGGATCCGCGTACCGATCGGCAACACGATCGACGTAACGATCGAATCGATGTGCGGAGGCCTCACGTGAGACAGACTCGACGCACGAGTCGCGGCAGCCGGAAGGCGGTGGTCGGTTCCGCGAGCGCGTTCGCCGCCGCGGCGCTGATAGCGGGAGCGGTCGCCGCCCCCGCGGCCAACGCCGAGCAGCGTCCGAACGGCGACCACGGCCAGGTCCGTGAGGCGGTGGGCGCCGTCATCGCCGCCGCCCGCGCCGGCCACAAGGGCGTCGACTGGCAGGACTGCCCCGCCGACTGGGGCTTCGCCAAGCCGATCCAGTGCGGCTGGGTCACCGTGCCCCTCGACTACGCCAAGCCGAACGGCAAGCAGATCAAGCTGGCCGTCGACCGCGTCGGCTCCACCGGCACCAAGGGCGAGCGCCAGGGCTCGCTCGTCTACAACCCGGGCGGCCCCGGCGGCTCCGGCCTGCGCTTCCCGACCCGCGTGACCACCAAGAACCCGATCTACGCGAAGATGGCGAAGGCGTACGACTTCGTCGGCTTCGACCCGCGCGGCGTGGGCCACTCGGCGCCCATCTCCTGCATCGACCCGCAGGAGTTCGTGAAGGCCCCCAAGGCCGACCCGGTCCCCGACGACGAGGCCGACAAGCGCGCCCAGCGCAAGCTCGCCGCGGAGTACGCGGACGGCTGCTACGAGCGCAGCGGCGAGATGCTGCCGCACATGACGACGCCGAACACCGCGCGCGACCTCGACGTCATCCGCGCCGCCCTCGGCGACAAGAAGCTCAACTACCTGGGCGTCTCCTACGGCACCTACCTGGGCGCCGTCTACGGCACGCTCTTCCCGGGCCACGTCCGCCGCATGATCGTGGACAGCGTCGTCAACCCGGCCAAGTCGAACATCTGGTACGAGGCCAACCTCAACCAGGACATCGCCTTCGAGGGCCGCTGGAAGGACTGGCAGGACTGGGTCGCCAAGAACGACGCCACCTTCCACCTCGGCGACACGCGTGCCGAGGTGCAGCAGCAGTGGCTGACGCTGCGCGCCGCCGCGAAGAAGAGCCCGCTGGGCGGGGTCGTCGGCCCGGCCGAGCTGATCGGCTTCTTCCAGAGCGCGCCGTACTACGACTCGTCCTGGGTGCCGGTCGCCCAGACGTGGAGCAAGTACGTCGCCGGTGACACGCAGGCCCTGGTCGACGCCATCGCCCCCGACCTGTCGGACACCGCGGGCAACGCCGCGTCGGAGAACAGCAACGCGGTCTACACCGCCGTCGAGTGCGCCGACGCCAAGTGGCCCACCAGCTGGCAGAAGTGGGACAAGGACAACACGCGGCTCCACAAGGACTACCCCTTCATGACGTGGGCCAACGCGTGGATGAACCTGCCCTGCGCCACGTGGAAGACCAAGCAGCAGACGCCGGTCGACGTCAAGACCGGCAAGGGCCTGCCGCCGGTCCTGATCGTGCAGTCCACGCGGGACGCCGCCACCCCGTACGAGGGCGCCGTCGAGCTGCACAAGCGCTTCGAGGGCTCCCGCCTGATCACCGAGAAGGACGCGGGCTCCCACGGCGTCACCGGTCTGACCAACCCCTGCATCAACGACCGGGTCGACACCTACCTGCTCACCGGCAAGACCGACAGCAAGGACGTGACGTGCGCGCCGCACGCCACCCCGAAGCCCTGACGGCAGCCTGAGCGTCCGGAGCACCACAGGCCCGGCCCCCGCCGCACCGGCGGGGGCCGGGCCGCGTGCGGGGCGTCAGCCCCGCGCCGCCAGCCACGCGTCCTCGGCCGCGTAGTCGAAGATCCCCGTCGTGTAGTTCGCCGCCATCGTCGGGAAGCCGTCCACCCAGTCCCGCTCCCGCAACCGCGCCGCGAGCCACTCCACCGTCTCCGGCAGCGCGTCGGCGTACGCCGTGACGGGCCGGTAGCCCAGCTCCTTCTCGGCGGCCGCCATGGAGAAGACGAACGGGTGCGCCAGGGACCAGGGCGTGTCCCCGACCGTCGGCGCCGGAGGCGCCCCCTCGACCAGCACCGTCTCGGTCTCCACGCCCATCAGGGCGTCGATCATGGTGCCGATCTCCGCGACCGTCGGGCAGCCCGGGTCCGCGCCGTTGAGCACCCGCGAGCCGGGACGGGCCGCGGCCAGGCGCACCAGCTCCGCCAGGTTGTGCACGCTCACCGGGTGGAAGCGGCTGCGCCCGGCATAGCTGAGCACTCGCGTGCGCCGCCCGTCGAGATTGCGCTTCACGAAGTACAGCTCGCGCGGTGTGCGGCAGTGCGGCCCGTAGACCGCGCTCGCCCGCAGCAGCGTCGTCGGCAGCTTCTCCCCGAGGGCCAGCAGGTCCCCTTCCAGCTGCACCTTCCGCGTCCCGTACGTGGCGTCGCCCGCCGCGACCGTCCGGCCGTCCTCCGTCACCGGCACGGGGAAGCGCGGCTGTCCGTCCGGCTCGTCCTGGGTGTCGAAGCTGCGTCCCCGCTCGTCCTCGTACACCGCGCCGCTGGAGATCACGACCGCCGAGCCGACGCGGCCGGCCAGCGCCGCCAGCTGGCGCCCGTGCCGCCGCTCGAACGCCACCAGGTCCACGACCAGGTCGACGCCGTCCCCGACCAGCGCGGCGAGCGCCTCGTCGTCGTCCCGGTCGAGCGCCACCGACCGCACCTCCTCGGGCCAGGCCGCGTCCCGCCGCGCGCCCCGGGAGGCCGCCGTCACCGCCCAGCCGTCCCGCGCCAGCGCCCGCACCGCGGGGCGCCCGATCTGTCCCGCTCCACCGATCACCAATGCCGTCTTCATGAGCGGACCGTACGTCGCCGCGCGGGCCGGGCCCGGCGGATTCTGCTCAGCGCAGAGTGATCAGCTCAGCGGCATCCGCGGGAACCTGCGCGCCTTGGCTTCCTCGGCCTCCGCCTTCACCAGCGCCGCGTACTTGTCGACGTACTCCTGCCCGGACAGGTCGAGGATCGCGTACATGATCTCGTCCGTGACCGCACGCAGGACGGTCTTCTCGCCCTCCATCCCCGCGTACCGCGAGAACTCCAGCGGGGCGCCGAACCGGATCGTTACCCGCCGCATCCTGGGGATCTTCCGTCCCGGGGGCTGCGCCTCGAAGGTGCCGATCATCGCGCAGGGGACCACCGGGGCCTGGGCCTGCAACGCCATCGCGGCGACGCCGACCTTGCCCTTGTAGAGGCGCCCGTCGTGCGACCGGGTGCCCTCCGGATAGATGCCGAGCAGTTCGTCGCGGCGCAGCACCCCGAGCCCCTCCCGGATCGCGGCCTGCCCGGCCTCCTTGCCCGAGCGGTCCACCGGGATCTGACCCGCGCTGCGGAAGAACGCGGCGGTCAGCCGTCCCTTGACGCCCGGCCCGGTGAAGTACTCGGCCTTCGCCAAGAACGTGATCCGCCGCTTGATGATCGCGGGCATCAGGAAGTGATCGGCGAACGACAGGTGGTTGCCCGCGATGATCGCCGCCCCCGATTCCGGGATGTGCTCAAGGCCCTCGATCCGCGGCCGGAACATCAGGCGCAGCAGCGGCCCGAGGATCACGTACTTGAGCAGACGGTAGAACATGCCGGTCGCCTTCCCCCACGCATCGGTCCGGACGCGTCAGGCGCTGCGCGAAGCCACCATCGCGACCGTGATCAGTCCCAGCACCACCCAGCCGAACCACAGCCAGCCGTTGCTGCCGAGCGCCACCGTGTAGGCGGTGACGGCCACCAGGCCGCCGACGGTGAACACACCCATCGTCTTCGTCGATCCGGGCATCACGCACGCTCCTCCCGGCAGCCCGGACGGCGTACGCGACGTGCGGCGCCCGAACCGCGGCCAGAAGGCCATAGTCACCCGTGAGGGGGTGGTGGCGCTACTGTCCGCGCGCGTTCAGAGAGGCGAGATAGGCGTTGTACGCCGCCAGCTCCTGGTCGCCGTCCCGGTCCGCGGCCCGGTCCTTGCGGCGGGCCTGGCGGTCCTCGGACTTCTTCCACTGGAAGAGCAGCGCGAGCAGCACGAGGACCGACGGCACCTCGCTGAAGGCCCACGCGATGCCGCCCGCCGCCGTCTGGTCGGCGAGCGGATCGATGCCGAGCGAGGCGGGCGGGTTGTCGAACGTGCCGACCATCGACGTGCTCGCCATCATCAGCGCGATCCCGAAGAAGGCGTGGAACGGCATGCCGGCGAACAGCTCCAGCATCCGCATCACGTACCCGGGGCGGTGCGGCCCCGGGTCCACACCCATGATCGGCCAGAAGAAGACCACACCGACCGCGAGGAAGTGCACCATCATCGCGATGTGCCCGACCTTCGACCCCATGAGGAAGTCGAACAGCGGCGTGAAGTAGAGCGCGTACAGGCTCGCGATGAACAGTGGGATCGTGAACGCGGGGTGCGTGATGATCCGCATGTAGCGGCTGTGCAGCAGCATCAGGAGCAGCTCCCGCGGCCCCTTGCTGCCGCGCCGTGCCGCCACCGGCAGGGCGCGCAGCGCCAGCGTGATCGGAGCGCCCATGAGCAGCAGGATCGGCGACAGCATGCTGATGACCATGTGCTGCACCATGTGCACGCTGAACATGACCATGCCGTAGTCGTTCAGCTTGGTGCACATCACCAGGCCGATGGTCAGGACGCCCACGACGAAGGCGAGGGTCCGCGCCACCGGCCAGGAGTCACCGCGGCGGCCGAGCCGTACCACGCCCCAGCCGTAGAGGGCGAGCGCCAGGAGGCAGCCGACGAGGAAGAAGGGGTCGGCCGACCACTCGAGGCCGCGCCCCAGCGTGAACGGCGGCAGATCCATGTTCATGCCGTGCCCGCTGTGATCCATCCGCCGGCTCCTGTTGCTCGTTTCGTACGGATTGTGCTGGACCAGCGTAGAGCTGCCCCCGGCCGGGGTGGAGGCCGGGGGCAGCTCTGTGCGGGGAACGGACGCAACCGTCGTGGTCAGTGGCTCACAGCACGCACTCGGCCTCGGCGTAGCGCTCGGCCGGCACGGTCTTCAGGGTCTCGACGGCCTCGGCGAGCGGCACCATCACGATGTCGGTGCCCCGCAGCGCGGTCATCTTGCCGAACTCGCCGCGGTGCACGGCCTCCACGGCGTGCCAGCCGAACCGCGTCGCGAGGACCCGGTCGTAGGCGGTGGGCGTGCCGCCGCGCTGCACGTGGCCGAGGATCACCGGGCGCGCCTCCTTGCCGAGGCGGTGCTCCAGCTCGATGGAGAGCTGGCGGGCGATCCCCGCGAAGCGCTCGTGGCCGTAGACGTCCTTGCCGCCCTCGTCGTACTCCATCGAGCCGGCCCGGGGCTTGGCGCCCTCCGCGACGACGACGATGGCGAACTTCTTGCCCGCCTCGAACCGCTCGCCGACCTTGCGGGTCAGCTCCTCGATGTCGAACGGACGCTCGGGCACGACGACCGCGTGCGCGCCCGCGGCCATCCCGGAGTGGAGCGCGATCCAGCCGGTGTGCCGCCCCATGACCTCGACGATCAGGACGCGCTGGTGCGACTCGGCGGTCGTCTTCAGCCGGTCGAGGGCCTCGGTCGCGACCCCGACGGCCGTGTCGAAGCCGAATGTCACGTCGGTGACAGCGATGTCGTTGTCGATGGTCTTAGGTACGCCGACGATCGGCAGCCCGCCGTCGGACAGCAGCCGGGCCGCCTTCAGCGTGCCCTCGCCGCCGATCGGGATGACCGCGTCCAGGCCGAGGTCGGCGAGGTGCCCCTTGGCCCGCTCCACACCGTCCCGCAGGTGCGCCGGCTGTACCCGGGAGGAGCCGAGGATGGTGCCGCCCCGGGCGAGGATGCCGCCCACCGCGTCCAGGTCCAGCTTGCGGTAGTCACATTCGAGCAGGCCCTTCCACCCGTCGTGGAAGCCGATGACCTCGTCGCCGTGGTCGACGACGGCACGGTGGACGACCGAACGGATCACGGCGTTCAGACCGGGACAGTCACCGCCGGAGGTGAGGACACCAATACGCATAAGCCCGGAATACCTTTGCAAAGTGGGCCGGTGACCGGACCACGTCGTCCGGCTGGATTCTCCGTACCTTATCGGCGCCCGGGGCCCCCTCCGTAAGGGCCGTCCGACAGATGGACAGTCCCGCTCAGATGGGCGAGGAAGCGCCCTTTAGGGGCCGCGGAGGGGCGGTCAGGCGGGCTGGGCCGTGGCGGCGGCGATCCGCTCGTTGCGCAGCGCCTCGTACCACCGGTCGTCCACCGGCGGCAGCGCGTTCACGTCGAGCGCCAGCTTCAGCAGCAGGTCGGCGATGAGCGGGTTGCGCGCGAGGACGGGACCGTGCATGTACGTACCGAACACCGTGTCGTTGAAGGCGCCCTCGGTGCCGTCTCCGGTGCCGTTGCCCTTGCCGATCCGGGTGCGGGCGAACGGCCGCGCCGACGGCCCGAGGTGGGTCACGCCCTGGTGGTTCTCGAACCCGGTCAGCGGCGGCAGTCCCAGCTGCGGGTCGATGTCGCCCAGTACGTCACCGACGCACCGCTCGCCCTCGCCGCGGGTGGAGACCACGTCGAGCAGGCCCAGGCCCGGCTCGCGCTCACCCAGGTCGTTGATGAACTCGTGGCCGAGGATCTGGTACCCGGCGCACACCGAGAAGACGATCGCCCCGTTGCCCACGGCGCGCTGCAGGCCGCCGTCGCGGCGCAGCCGCTCGGCCGCGAGCCGCTGCGGCCGGTCCTCGCCGCCGCCGATCAGGTAGATGTCGCCGGAGGTGGGAACCGGCTGGTCGCTGCGCACGTCGTAGCGCTCGACCTGGAGGCGGCGCTGCCGGGCGCGGCGCTCCACCACAAGGGCGTTGCCCTGGTCGCCGTAGGTGCTCAGCAGGTCGGGGTAGACCCACACCAGACGCAGGCTGTTGTCGCTCATGCTCATGATCCTTAGCTGGTCCTCGTGCGGATCCGGTCAGTTGCCCACGCGGCGGCGGACGTCCTGGAACGCGGTGTAGTTGGCGATGAGCTCGATCCGTCCCTGCGGGGACATCTGCACGGCTTCGTCGAGCGTCTCGCAGACCCGGAAGTCGAGGTTCGCGACCTCCAGGCGGACCGCGAGGTCGAGCTTGCGGTCGCCGATGACGCAGATCGGGTGGCCGGCCAGACGCGTGTAGTCGACGTCCCAGAGCCAGGAGGTGTCGGTGCCGTCGGCGCCGCGCGCGTTCACCGAGAGGATCACCGGGGTGGGCGGCGGGTCGATCAGGGTGAACGTCTCCAGCCAGCCCGCCGGGTTCTTCGCGAGCAGCAGCCGCAGGTCCCGGTCCTGGAACCGTACGACGTCGTACCGGCCGGCCACGGCCTGCACCTGGTACATGCGCTCCAGGGCGACCTGCGGCGGCACTCCGAAGCAGGCGGCGACGGCGGCCGAGGAGGCGGCGTTCGCCTTGTTGGCGCGGCCGGGCAGCTGGAGGTGGATCGGCCAGGCGGAACCGTGCGGGTCCAGGACGTAGTCGCCCTGGAGGGCCCAGCTCGCGGTGGGGCGCCGGAAGCCGCACTCGCCGCAGAACCAGTCGTCGCCGGGGCGCTGCATCACGCCGCCGCACGCCGGGCAGGACCAGGCGTCGTCCTTCCACTCCTGGCCGGCGGCGACCCACACCACGTTCGGCGAGGAGGAGGCGGCCCACACCACGAGCGGGTCGTCCGCGTTGGCGATGACGATGGCCTTCGAGCCGGCGAGTCCCTCGCGCCACTTCTCGGCGAGCATGCGGGTCTCGGCGGCGCGGTCGAGCTGGTCGCGCGAGAGATTCAGCAGGGCGATCGCCTTGGGAGCGGTGTCCCGGGCCACCCCGGCCAGGTACTTCTCGTCGACCTCGATGACGCCGAACTTGGCGTCGGAGCCGCCGGCCAGGGCGGAGGTGATGCCCGCCGGCATGTTCGCGCCCAGCGCGTTCGAGACGACCGGGCCGCTGGCGCGCAGGGCCTCGGCGATCAGGCGGGTGGTCGTGGTCTTGCCGTTCGTGGCCGAGACGAGCACCACGTCGAGGTGTTGCGCGAGCCGTCCGAGCAGCTCGGGGTCGAACTTGAGCGCGACCTTGCCGCCGATCACCGACCCGCTGCCGCGGCCCGCCGCCCGCGACACCGCGGCCGCGGCCTTTCCGGCCGTCACGGCCAGCTTGGCCCGCGGAGTCATCGACTCCGAGTTGCCTGACATTGTTGGGTCCTCCTTGCGTACGGCGCCGCGCCTGCCCCGGGCATCGCTTCCGGCCTCAGCCTATCGAGATCCTCTGACAAGCCCGAACCGCGGCACCACCAGCGGATCGGGGTGCTCCTCGGACCGTACCCTTACGGCCATGCGACACGGCTCGATCCCGGGCGCCTCCGGGCGCGTACGACCCCTGACCCTGCTCGGCGACCCCGTGCTGCACCAACCCTGCGCGGACGTCACGGACTTCGGTCCCGCGCTCGGGCGGCTGGTGCAGGACATGTTCGCCACGATGTACGCGGCCCAGGGCGTGGGCCTCGCCGCCAATCAGGTGGGACAGGCGCTGCGGGTCTTCGTCTACGACTGTGAGGACGACGACGACGTGCGCCACGTGGGCCATGTGGTGAACCCGCGCCTGGTGGCGGCGGACGGCGTCGTCGTGCGGGGGCCCGAGGGCTGCCTGTCGCTGCCCGGCCTCGAAGCGGGCACGCCGCGCTGCGACCACGCGCGCGTGGAGGGGGTCGATGTGACGGGCGCTCCGGTGGTCGTCGACGGCACGGGGTGGTTCGCGCGGTGCCTCCAGCATGAATGCGACCACTTGGCGGGCCGCACGTACACGGACCGGGTCACGGGCTGGCGGCGCCGCAAGGTGCTGCGGCAGGCGGCGCGGGCGCCCTGGGCGCGGAACGCGGCTTCCTAGGCGGGCTTTCCGCGGCCTCCTGGGCGGGGCCTTCCGGGCGCTCGTTCCGCTTTAGAGGCGGGCTTTCCGCGCTTTCGGACGGGCCTCAGAAGCCCGGGCCGCCCGCCTTGTCGCCCGCGGCGGCGAGCCGCCCCCACAGCAGGTCCGCAAGGGCGTTGACCAACGCGGCGCGCGTGCACGGCCGTTCGCCCAGCCACCAGTCGCCGGCGGCGTGCATCATGCCGACAATGCCGTGGCCCCAGACACGGGCGAGCTGCTGACCGGCCGGACCGAGGTCGACCCGCTCCTCGATGACCTCCGCCAGCTCCTCGCCCATCCGGCGCAGCAGGGGAGCGGAGTGGCGCCCCACGTCGAAGCCGGAGTCGCCGGGGGAGCCCTCCGCCGGGTGCATCAGGAACCGGTAGACCTGGGGCCTGGCCTCGATCGCCGCCAAGTAGGTGTCCAGCGTCGCCTCCACGCGCTCACGGCGCCGGGCGGGCGCGTCCAGGGCGGCGCGCAAGGAGGCGAGCAGGGCGTCCGTGTGCCGCGTGGCGAGGGCCGCGTACAGCCCTCCCTTGTCGCCGAAGTGCCGGTAGAGGATCGGCTTGGTGATCCCGGCCTCCGCCGCGATCGCGTTCATCGAGGCACCCGGGCCGTCCCGGAGCACCACACGGTCCGCGGCCTCGAGCAGCTCGCGCCGCCGACGCTCGGCGGCGGACTGCTGCTCCGCGCGCTGGTCGGTCCGCTGTGTGGTCTCCATGAGGTCTCCCCGCCCGTGCGATTGCTTGACGCACGCGAAAGGTAACACCCGCCCGCCGACCGATATCGAACGCGTACTCGGAGGTTGACAGGGGCTACTGGTCGGTAACAGACTCCTGTTACCGTAAGTAACACATGCAGTGTACGCAGTCCTGGAGGGGTCATGGCCGAGTTCACGATGGATCTCAACGACGAGCAGAAGGAGGTCCGTGACTGGCTTCACGGCTTCGCCGCCGATGTGATCCGCCCCGCGGCCGCCGAGTGGGACGAGCGCGAGGAGACCCCCTGGCCCGTCATCCAGGAAGCGTCCAAGCTGGGAATCTACTCCCTCGACTTCTACGCGCAGCAGTTCTTCGACCCGACCGGTCTCGGCATCCCGATGACCATGGAGGAGCTGTTCTGGGGCGACGCGGGCATCGCCCTGTCGATCGTCGGCACGGGCCTGGCCGCGGTGGGCGTGCTCGCCAACGGCACCGAGGAGCAGATCGGCACCTGGATCCCGCAGATGTACGGCGACGTCAACGACGTCAAGGTGGCCGCCTTCTGCTCCTCCGAGCCGGACGCGGGCTCCGACGTGGCGTCCATGCGCACCCGCGCCGTCTACGACGAGGCCAAGGACGAGTGGGTCCTGAACGGCACCAAGACGTGGGCGACGAACGGCGGCATCGCCAACGTCCACGTGGTGGTCGCCTCCATCGACCCCGAACTCGGCTCCAAGGGGCACGCCTCCTTCATCGTCCCGCCGAACACGCCGGGGCTGTCCCAGGGGCAGAAGTTCAAGAAGCACGGCATCCGCGCCTCGCACACCGCCGAGGTCGTCCTGGAGAACGTCCGGGTGCCCGGCTCCTGCCTGCTCGGCGGCAAGGAGAAGCTCGACGAGCGGCTGGCCCGCGCGCGCGAGAAGGCCAGGAAGGGCGGCGAGCGCGTGAAGAACGCCGCGATGGCGACCTTCGAGGCCTCGCGCCCCGCCGTCGGCGCCATGGCGGTCGGCACCGCCCGCGCCGCCTACGAGGAAGCGCTGGAGTACGCGAAGACGCGCGAGCAGTTCGGCCGCCCGATCATCGACAACCAGGGTGTCGCCTTCCAACTTGCCGACATGCGGACGCAGATCGACGCCGCACGGCTCCTGGTGTGGCGCGCCTCCTGGATGGGGACGACCGGCAAGAAGTTCGAGAACGCCGAGGGCTCCATGTCGAAGCTGTTCGCGAGCGAGACCGCCAAGAAGGTCACGGCGCAGGCCATCCAGATCCTGGGCGGCAACGGCTACACGCGGGAGTACCCCGTGGAGCGCATGCACCGTGACGCGGCGATCTACACGATCTTCGAGGGCACGAGCGAGATCCAGCGCCTGGTCATCGCCCGCACACTCTCGGGGATGCCGATCCGCTAGGGCACGGCCTGCCGGTGGCCGGTGGCCGGTGGTCGGCGGCCCGCGCGGGACGGGGCGTCGTCGCGCGGGCCCGGGCCCGGGCGAGGCGGGGCGTCATCGTGCGGCACCGGTCCCGCACGGGACCACACGTCACCGTGCGGGCCCGGTCACCGCTCGCGCCGCTCCTCGCCGCTCTCCACCGCCGTGGCCAGTGCCGACGCCGGATCGGTGGCGGCGGGGCCGGCCGGGGCCCAGCGGCCCCGTTCCTTGCGGTAGGGCCACCAGCGCCCGTCGCGTCCCAGCCGCAACTGGAGGCCGGTGCCGCGGACGGTCCAGCGGCCGCGGGCGGCTTCGAGCGCGGGCTGCTCGCCCGGCTCCCAGGCCGCCGCGAGCGCCGCACGCGCGCGTGCCGCCTCTTCCGCGCCCGGAACCCACTCCTCCTCCAGGACGGCGAGTGCGGCCGCGCCTCCGTGCCCCCAGGCCCGCACGGCCAGCGCGAGTCCCGCGCGGTCCCGGCCCGAGCCCGCGGCGAGCCGCTCGGCGATGTGCCGCTCCGGCCCGGCGGCGGCCAGCCGCACGGCATCCTGCGCCACCCCTGGCTCCGGCGCCGGACTCCGCTGCCCGTGTCCCGCGGCGAGGGCGTCCGCGAGCAACCGGTGCGCCTCGACGGCGGCCTGGGCGCCCAGGAACGCCCACGCGGCGACGTCTGCGCCCGCGGGCGGCGGCGCCTCCGTGTCCAGGGAGGGCGGCAGACCGGGCTCGGGCGGCAGCTCCGGTGGCAGCGGCAGCGGGGGCAGCAAGAACGCCGACGCGTACGCCTCCGCCGCGTCCACGCCCTCGGTCTCCGGTACGGGCGTGGCCCGCGGTTCGGCGCGGGCGGCGGTGCGCACCTGAAGGGCGTCGAGCAGGGCCCGCTCGCCCCGCCCGCGCAACAGGAGCAGCACGAACGGATCCTGGTCGAGCAGCCGCGCCACCTGGTAGCTCAGCGCCGCCGTGTGCGCGCAGTGGTCCCAGGCCTCGCAGTCGCAGCGCGGCTCCAGGTCGCCGATGCCGGGCAGGAGGTCCACGCCGGCCGCGGCGGCGTCCTCCACCAGGTGCGGTGGCATGTCGCGGTCCAGGAGGGCGGCGATGTGCCCGGCCCGCTCGGCGGCCATGCCGAGGAAGCGGTCCCAGTCCTCCTCGCCGAGCCGCTGCCACAGCACGTCCGCACGGTGCTGGGCGCCTCCGCGGTCCGTGACGAGGGCGGTGATGCGCCCGGGCCGCACCGACACGGCGCCGACCGCCCCGGCACGCGCGAGGCGCCGGCCCGCCTTGAGCTGTGCGAGGTCAAGGGCCGTGTCCTCCAGGGCCTTCAGCCACGTCTGTCCCCACCAGGTCTGCGCGAAGCCGCGGCCGTGCGTGGCCGGCAACGCGGCGAACGTACGTGCATCCAGGTCCGCACGCGCCCCCGGGCCCGGCTCCCCGGACGAGAACGGCTCGTCGTGCTCGTCGTGCTCGTCATGCAGGTCACTCATCGGGCGCCCCCTCGCAGCTCGACCAGGTCGGCCAGTTCGGCATCGGTCAGTTCGGTCAGGGCCGACTCGCCCGCGCCGAGGACGGCGTCCGCCAACGCCCGCTTGCGCAACAGCATGTCGGCGATGCGGTCCTCGATGGTGCCCTCGGTGATCAGCCGGTGCACCTGGACCGGCCGGGTCTGGCCGATGCGGTACGCACGGTCGGTGGCCTGTGCCTCCACCGCCGGGTTCCACCAGCGGTCGTAGTGCACCACGTGCTCCGCGCGCGTGAGGTTGAGCCCGGTGCCGGCGGCCTTCAAGGAGAGCAGGAAGACGGGCACCTCGCCGTCCTGGAAACGGCGCACCATCGCTTCGCGTCCCGCGACCGGGGTGCCTCCGTGGAGGAACTGCGACGGGACGCCCCGGTGGGCGAGGTGCCGCTCGATCAGGCGCGCCATCCGCACGTACTGGGTGAAGACGAGAACGCCGGCGTCCTCGGCGAGGATGGTGTCCAACAGCTCGTCGAGAAGCTCCAGTTTCCCGGAGCGGCCGACGATCCGCGGCTCGTCCTCCTTCAGGTACTGCGCCGGGTGGTTGCAGATCTGCTTGAGGCCGGTCAGCAACTTGACGATCAGACCGCGCCGTTCGAAGCCGTCCGCGCCGGAGATCTCCGCGAGCGTCTCCCGTACCACGGCTTCGTAGAGGCCCGCCTGCTCCGTGGTGAGCGACACGGCCCGGTCGGTCTCGGTCTTGGGCGGCAGTTCCGGGGCGATGCCCGGGTCCGCCTTGCGGCGCCGCAGCAGGAAGGGGCGGACGAGTCGCGCCAGCCGTTCGGCGGCGGCCGGGTCCTTGCCGCCCTCGACGGCGTTGGCGTAGCGGGTGCGGAAGGTGCCGAGCCGGCCCAGCAGACCGGGTGTGGTCCAGTCGAGGATCGCCCACAGCTCGGAGAGGTTGTTCTCCACCGGGGTGCCGGTGAGCGCCACGCGCGCGCGGGCGCCGATGGTGCGCAGCTCCTTGGCGGTGGCCGAGTGCGGGTTCTTCACGTGCTGGGCCTCGTCGACGACCACCATGCCCCAGCCGGTGCCCGCCAGGTGGGCCGCGTCGAGGCGCATGGTGCCGTAGGTGGTGAGCACGAACTCGCCGCGGTCGAGGTCCTCCAGGGAGCGGCGCCCGCCGTGGAAGCGCCGTACGGCCGTGCCGGGGGCGAACTTCTCGATCTCGCGCTGCCAGTTGCCCATGAGGGACGTCGGACAGATCACCAGGGTGGGGCCCGCGGTCTCCGGTGCTTGCTGCCGGTGCAGGTGCAGGGCGATCAGCGTGATCGTCTTGCCGAGGCCCATGTCGTCGGCGAGGCAGGCGCCCAGGCCGAGCGAGGTCATGCGGGCGAGCCAGTTCAGGCCGCGCAGTTGGTAGTCGCGCAGGTCGGCGGCGAGCGCGGCCGGCTGACCGACGGGGTCCATCGCCTCGGGGTCCGCGAGGCGGTCCCTGAGCTCGGCCAGCCAGCCGGAGGGCCGCACCTCGACGCGGTCCCCCTCGACCTCGGTGGAGCCCGTCAGGACGGCGCTCAGCGCGTCGACCGGGGTCACCTTGCGGTCCTGGTGGGCGCGGACGCGCCGGGCCTGTTCCGGATCGATCAGCACCCACTGGTCGCGCAGCCGCACCACGGGATGGTTGGCCTCGGCGAGCCGGTCCAGTTCCGCACGGCTCGCTTCCTGGTCCCCGATGGCGAACGACCAGTCGAAGCCCAGGAGGGCGTCCGCCGACAGGAACGACGGCGTCTGCGCCGCCGACGCGTCCCGGTCGCCCTGGGGCGGGCCGATCACCGCACGGGCCGTCAGCGTGCGGGCCATCTCCTTGGGCCAGTGCACGTCGACCCCGGCCGCCGCGAGGGCGCGGGCCCCCGGGCCCAGCAGGTCGGTCACGTCGTCGTCGGCGAGTTCGACCGCATCGGGCACGGAGGCCGACAGCAACGGCGTCAGGGGCGCCCACGCGCGCGCCGCGCGGCGCAGTGCCAGGAGCGCGTCCATCCGGGCCCGTGCCCCGAACGCGGCGTCCGACGCGCCGGCCCCGGCCCAGACCTCGGTCGCGTCCGCGACCACGCCGGGGTCGCTGACACTGTGCATCTGCAACACGGCGCGGAAGACCGGGCGGTCCGCTCCGTGGGCGGCGTCGGTGGCGGCCGTGACGTCGACGGGTTCGGCGAGGCCGGGCACCTCGACCCGCAGCGAGACGCGCACCCCGGCGTCGTGCCCGGCCGCCACGTCACCCGCCCACGCGCGCAACTGCGGCGCTCTGTGCGGAGCCCGTGCGGCGAACGCCGGGCCGCCCGCCGCGAGCGCGGCGGCGGGGGAGCGGGGCAGCGTGTCGGCCACGGCGTCAAGGAAGGCGCGCAGCAGCCGCTCGGGAAGGTGCAGCCGGGGCGGCTCGTGGCCTTCCAAGGGCACCGCGTGCGCCTCGGGAGGCATCGCAGCGGCCAGCTCGCGCAGCCGCTCCACGTCCTGGGGGCGGAGGGGACCTGCCCGCCAGGCGTCGTGGTCGTCGGCGCTCAGGCCGGGCAGGAGGAGGCCGCGCGCGGCCAGTTGGAGGGCGAGCAGCGCGGCCGCGCCCCAGAACGCCGTCGTGGCGTCCGCGTGCGCGGCGCCACGCGCGCGGGTGAGGACCGGCAGCGCGGCCCGCACAGGAAGGGCGACCGCGGCCACTGTCACCAGTTCGACGCCGCCCTCCTCGCCGGGCAGCGCCAGGGACAGTTCGGTCCGGGCGCCCGCCTCCAGGAGCGGCGGTTCGCCGCCGTCGGGCCGCCAGAAGGCGACGGTGGAGGTGCGGGCCGGATCACCGGGTGTGAACACCGCGGAGCAACGGGCGAGTTCGGTGGTCTCGGTGGAGGTGGGTGCGGCATGTGTGTACGCGGGAATGGCGGCTTCCTCGTATTCCTCAATTTTGACTACTCACCCTGGAGTCGGTGAGGGTACACGGCGGACTCCACGGAAGGACTTCCTCAGGGAGTGATCTGGGTCACGCGCCCCTTAAGGGTGTGGTTAACCCCCCTTCCGCAGCAGGGCTGGCCCCTGTCGAGGCCGGGTGGTGGCGCCATGGCTCCATGAGGCCGGCGATTCGTAGGTTTTCCAGGCCGGGCCGACGCGTAGCCCGTCGCCTCGACCTCGCCCGCCACAGACCGGAGAACAGCCATGGCCCTGGCCCTCGGAACCCTGCCGGAAGACGCCCAAGAAGCCGCGCCGCGGCGCCGGCCACCCGAAGGGGGCAGCGAATTCACCCCGCTGCTGCGCGACGTCAAGGGACAGGGTCTGCTCGACCGGCGCACCGGCTGGTACGTACGTACCATCGCGGTCAACGCCCTCACCCTGGCCGCCGTCGTGACCGGCATGGCGTTCCTCGGCGCTTCCTGGTGGGTCCTCGCCCTGGCTCCGCTCCTGGCCGTCCTGGGCGCCCGCACGGCCTTCATCGGCCACGACGCGGGGCACTCGCAGATCACCGGCAACCGCTCCGTGAGCCGGGTCATCGGCCTGATCCACGGCAACCTCCTGCTGGGCATGAGCTACGCGTGGTGGAACGACAAGCACAACCGGCACCACGCCAACCCGAACCACATCGACAAGGACCCCGACGTCGCCGCCGACGTCCTGGTCTTCACCAGTGGACAGGCGGCGACCCGGGTGGGCTTCCGGGGCTGGCTCACCCGTCATCAGGCGTGGCTCTTCTTCCCGCTCACCCTGCTCGAAGGCCTCGCTCTGAAGGTGTCGGGTTTCCGGGATCTGCGCCGGCAGACCGGACGGGAGCGCCTCGTCGAGGGCGGCCTCCTGCTCGCCCACGTCGTCGGTTACGTGACCCTGCTCTCGGTCACCATGCCCCTCGGCCACGCTCTCGCCTTCGCAGCCCTGCACCAGGCCCTCTTCGGCCTCCACCTGGGGATGGCCTTCGCACCCAACCACAAGGGCATGGAGATGCCCGACCCGCAGGGCGACAAGTGGGGTCACCTGCGGCGCCAGGTCCTCACGTCCCGCAACATCAAGGGCGGCATCCTGACGGACTGGTTCCTCGGCGGCCTCAACTACCAGATAGAGCACCATCTCTTCCCGAGCATGCCCCGGCCCCACCTGTGCCTCGCGCAGCCCATGGTGAAGGCGCACTGCCGCGACCTCAGCATCCCGTTCGTGGAGACCGGGCTCGTCGACTCCTACCGCCAGGCCCTGCGCCACATGTATGAAGTGGGAGAGCCGCTGCGCGCCGACATCTGAGGCACCGCCCCGGGACGCCTTCCAGGGTGCGGGATCAGGGTCGTATCAGGGTCGGACACCGGAACCACGGAGGTCACCGGCCCGTTTCTCACAACAGAGACGAGTTCGCCCCACTCAGCCGAGGGCGAGCCGCTCCGAAGGAGGCCACACAGATGTCGAGGAACGCGAAGATCGCCGCGGGCGGCGTGGCCGCCGGGCTCATCCTGCTGATCTGGCTGCCGTGGTGGGCGGCCCTGCTCATCGTGCTCGGCGTGCCCACCGCGGCGTACCTGATGCTCGACCCCTCGCAGCGGCGCAGGCTCCGCCGCGTCTCCCGCAGGGAGATCGGCCGCTAGGCGGGCCCTGGCGTCCCGTCCCGGGCCGGACCAGCCCCGCCCCTCGCGCGACGGCCGCTAAGAAGTCCGCACCGAGCAGGAGTTGACGACGTCAGCGCCCGTGGGCCGTCCGACGGACCGGTCCGCGGGCGGCCGCGTCCCGTCCCGGGTCCACCGGACCAGCGTGTCGAAGGCATCCTGGTAGCACGGCAGGATCGGCCGCAGCCGGTCCGGATAGCTGTCGTACAGCCCGTCCGTGTGCGTGCCGCCCTCGATGGTGTACGTGCGGTGCAGCGGGCCGCGCCCCTGCCGGTCGACCATGCGCGCGTACACCGCGGCGTCCGTGGAGATCGGCAGCAAGGTGTCCAGATCGCCCTGGAGGGTGAGCAAGGGCTTCCCGACGCGTCCGGTGAGGGCCACGCGCGCGACGGCGCGGCGCACCGACGCCGGGCGCGCCGCGTAGGCGTAGACGGCGTCGGACGCGCACGGGGCGAGCAGCTCCCCCGTCGTCGAACCGGCGGAGTCGCCAGGGCAGCCGGGGTCGTAGGCGGGGTCGAACTCCGCCCGGTACACCTTCTGCGTGAGCCCCCAGTACGCCTTCTGGTGATACGGCCACAGGAACTCCGAGCCCCGCGCGAAACCGGCCGCATACATGTCGTCCGCATCGGCCTTTCCCTGCCCGTAGGCCACGGCCGTGGGCAGGGACGTCAGCAGGGGCGCGTCGTCCGCCGTCCACAGGACGCCCTCCCAGTCGACGCCTCCGTCGTACAGCTCGGGATGGTTCTCCAACTGCCAGCGCGTGAGGTAACCGGCGTTGGAGATGCCCGTCATGAACGTGTGGCGCGGCGCGGTGCCGTAGCGCAGGGCGACCGTCCTCTTGGCGGCGCGAGTCAGCTGTGTCGTGCGGGCGTTCCATTCGGCGACGGCGTCCCCGGGCCGCGTGCCGTCCCGGTAGAAGTCGGGTCCGGTGTTGCCCTTGTCGGTCGCCGCGTACGCGTACCCCTGGGCCAGGGCGCGGTCGGAGAGCGCCGCGTCGGTCGCGTACTGCTTGCGGTTGCCGGGGGAGGCGGTCACCACCAGTCCGCCGTTCCAGCGGTCGGGGAGCCGGATCACGAACTGGGCGTCGTGGTTCCAGCCGTGCGTCGTGTTCGTCCGGGAGCCGTCCGCGAAGTAGCCGTCGATCTGCACGCCGGGGACGCCGGACGGGCGGTGGGTCCCCGTGGCCGTCAGGCCGGCCTGGTCGGCCGTGTCCGTGTAGGGGGTGCCCGCGAGACCGGTGGTCGTCAGATCGTCCAGACAGGTGCGCTGCTGGAACCGGGCACCCGGTACGCGCGTGTGCGTCTGACCCGCACAGTGGGCTCCGTGCCGCGATTGAGCCTCCTGAGGGGAGGCCGCATGCGCGGCCTGCGGACCGGAGGCGGCCAACGCCAAGAGTGTGGTGGCCAACAAGGGAACGGCTCTGGACGTGCGCATCGCGGGGGCCTCCTCGAAGTGGCGGGAAGAGGCCCATCGTCGGGGGGCGGCCCGCGCGCATCCATGGGGCGGGACCACATACGGCGGGCGCGCCCTGTGGGGTGCGGGCGGGCCCTGTGGGATGCGGTGCGGTACGGGCCTGCGCCCGGCGATGGTGCTTGTGGGCCCGCGTACGACGCCTGCCGCGCAATGGCGGTGACCGGCGGTCAGGCCGGCCGCACCGCCATCTTGTCGAGCGCGTCCAGCAGGCTGGGCAGCTCCGCGCCGCGGCCGACCGGCAGCACCTCGCCCGGCTCCTCGTCGAGCAGGATGAAAGCGATGTCGTCCGTGCGCGCCACCATCGACCAGCCGGGCCCGTCGGCACGCAGGGTGCGGGCGTCCCCCGACGCGAACGCGGACCGCACCCGCCCGAGCGGGGGAGGAGCGTCCACGTAGGCCCGCGCCTCGGCCAGGACCCGCCGAATCCCCTGGTGCGCGCTGCCCGGCGCGGCCTTCTCGCCGTCCGCCCCGGCACCTTCGCCGGCGTTCTCCCCCGTAGCGTCCGAGGCGAACTGCGCGTCGTCGATCTGGCCCCGCCACGCGGCCCACTGGAGGGCTATCTCGTCCGCGCCCAGACGCCGTTGCGCCGGACCCCACGTCGTCGTGTCAGGCGGGCAGAGAGGCGGCATGTCGACCGTCCCGGGGTCCGGTTCGGGATCGTGCGGCGCCGGGACGTCCGGGGCCGCCACCGCCAGCGCGAGCGGCCAGCCGGGCAGCGCGTCGACCATGCTGTCCTCGTCGGGCGAGAGCTCGTACTCCATGCCGCAGTCCCAGGAGGCGATGGCGACGGCCACGAGGGACACGTCGTCGACGACGACCGTCCAGCGCGCCCCGTCCGCGTCCTGGCCGAGGACGAGGCCGTAGCCGTCGGCGAGCGGCGCGAGTCCCAGCGCGGCACACGCTTCGGGGTAGTCGTCACCCAGCACGCTGGGGAACTTCGCCGGCGTGAGCAACACTGCCGTGAGCACGTACAGCGCGTCGTCCTCGGTGACGACCGCGTCGTCCGTCCCGGCCATGCCAGCCTCCCCTGAGCTTCTGTCCGTCGGCGTGACCTTAGTCAGTCGCGGACGATGTCGTACAGGGGCGATGACCAGGAAAATCCATGGTCACCCCGGTCGCTCGCGCCGCCGGCGACGGCATGTCCCGTTCCTGTGCGCACTTCGTGTGGCTCCGGTGTCGGACCGGGCGCCGGAGCTTCACGTCACGAGGAGGCCGACCGGCACGGTTCCGAACTGGAGGTCCCGGGCGCCGGGCACAACGTCATGTTCGACAACCCGGGCGCCTTCGTGGCGGCTGTCCGGGGGTAGGCAGCCTCGCGGGACCGCGTCCGCCCGCCCTGGTCCGGCCGTGGATCACGATCACGCCTCGCGCACGGCCAGCGCAAGGAAGCGCGCGTCCTTGTCCACGTAGGAGGTCAGGCGCCAGCCCGAAGCGGCGAGCAGCGGGCGCAGGTTGGACTCCGCGCGCAGGTCATCGGGGGTCAGGCGGCGTCCCCGGCGTGCGGCGAGAGCCTCCCGGCCGAGGGGGTGGAAGAGTGCGAGCAGGCCGCCGGGCCGCACCACGCGGGCCAACTCGCACAGATCGTCGGCGGGACGGGGCAGATGCGAGATGAGCCCGGCGCCGAACACCGCGTCCAGCGCACCCGTCCGCACGGGCAGCCGTGTCACGTCCGTGCGGAGCAACTGCCCCGCAAGGTCCCGGCCCGCCCGCACGGCTGCCGCCAGCATGGCGGCGGTCAGGTCGGCGCCGAGCACCGCGCCCGTGGGGCCCACGGCCGCGCGCAGCGGCGGCAGCGCGCGGCCGGTGCCGCACCCCGCGTCCAGCACCCGGCTGCCAGGACGCAGACCCAGCGCGGCGACCGCCGCGGCATAGGCGGGGCCGTCGTCCGGGAAGCGGGAGTCCCAGCCGGCGGCCCGGGCCGCGAAGAACTCCTGCACCTGTGTGGGGTCATCGCTCATGTGATCCATGATGGCGCAGCCCGCCGCAGCCCGCCGCAGCCCGCCGCAGCCCGCCGCAGCCCGCCGCAGCCCGTCACGGCGGGACGGACCGGCCGGCCGGGTCAGTCGGCGACGTCGCCCATGGCCACCACCTTCTCGACCCGCACCCGCACGACCAGTTCACCGGGGACGGCGTTGCGGCGGCCGAACTCCTCGGCGCGCTCCTCACCCATGTATCGGCCGCCGATCCGGGTGGCCGAATCCAGCAACGCGGCCGGGTCCTCGCTGAGTTCGGCGCGGCCCTGGACCGTCACGAAGGAGAACGGAGGCCGCTCGTCGTCGACGCACAGCGCCACCCGCCCGTCCCGTGCCAGATTGCGGCCTTTGACCGTGTCCTTACCGGTGTTGAAGACGATGTCGTCGCCGTCGAGGACGAACCAGACAGGGGCGATGTGCGGGCTGCCGTCGGCCCGCACGGTGGACAGCTTGGCGGTGCGGGTGCCCTCGGAGACGAAGGCGTGCCATTCCTCATCGGTCATCTTGTGTGCCATGCGTCCATCCTGCTTGCCCGGACGTCGGCCGTGGGGAAGGCTGGCGAAAGAGATCCTCCGGTCAGGGGAGCGGTCCCCACCGGGGCACGGGGAGCCAGAGGAAGCGGGGAGACAGGGACATGGCGCAGAACGCGGGACTCGGGTGGCTGCTGGACGATCTGACGCAGCGTGTCGAGCACGTGCAGCACGCTCTGGTGCTGTCCAACGACGGCCTCGTGACCGGAGCCAGTACGGGCCTGCGCCGCGAGGACGCCGAGCATCTCGCCGCGGTCTCGTCCGGGCTGCACAGCCTCGCCAAGGGCTCCGGCCGGCACTTCGGCGCCGGGAGCGTGCGCCAGACGATGATCGAGTTCGACGACGCGGTGCTCTTCGTCACCGCGGCGGGTGACGGCAGCTGCCTGTGCGTCCTCAGCTCCGCCGAGGCCGACATCGGTCAGGTCGCGTACGAGATGACCCTGCTGGTGAACCGGGTGGGGGAGCACCTGGCCGTCGACGCCCGGCACCCCGGTCATACTTCTTACATTCAGCCCTGAGCTGCGCAGATGACCGTCACTGGGACGGGGCGCGGCGGAGTTGTCCACAGGCTCCGACGCGGATCTCGGCGGCGGGCTACGGTTTTCCCGAGCGGTCACAGAGCGTGACCGAGGGTCGTCGACCGACGGGGGAGAACCATCGTGCACAGCTCCATCACGACCATGACCAGGCCCCAGGGCAGCGCCGCCCGCGAACTGGGACTGAAACGAGGCGAGTTCGACCTCGCGGTACGTCTCGGCCGCATTCGGACCGTCGCGGCGCCGGACGGCGGCCGCCGTCGCGTCCCGCGGGAGGAGATCGAGCGGATCCGCGAGGGCGAGGGGTTCCCCGAGACGCTGCGGCGGCAGGTCAGGGTGGTCGGGACCGCGGAGGGCGCCCAGCTCATGGGCGTCCCGCCGACCCGTTTCACTCGGCTCGCCCGCGCCGGACTGCTGACCCCGGCCAAGTTCTACCTGAACCGTTACCGGACAGTGGTGTGGCTCTATCTGGCCGAAGAGCTGCGGGAGTTCGCCGACTCCCCGCTCCACGCGCCGCTGCTGACCGGCCGCGCGCCGGACACGATGCGGGCCCGGCTGTCGGCCGGTGAGGATCTGCGTCCGCGCAGGTGGCGGGGGCGGCATGCGGGGTATCTGCTGGGACAGTCCAGCGACCCCTGGGAGCGGGCCGCGGCGATGGCGACGCTCCTCGACCCGACCCACCTCGTCGACCTGGTCGAGAACCCCTACGAGCGCGCCTACTTGCGGCAGCTGCGCCCCGAGGAGACCTGGTACGGGGTGCCCGAGTCGCCGACGGCGCGGGTCGTCGAGCGCATCCTGATCGCCGACGACCCGGACGAGATCAGCTGGCTGAGGGCGAACTTGCTGCTCAGTCTGGCCGAAGCACGGCTCCGACGGCCCGCGCCACGGCCCGCGACACGGGAGGAGCCGGCCGCACGCGCAGCAGTGGCGAAACCCACCCCTGCGGCGGCGCACACGCCGGGGCCCGCCATCCCGGGACCCGCCGCCCCGGTACCGGCAGCACCGGTACCGGCAGCACCGGAGTCACGCCCGCCGGGACCGCACCCAGGCGGACCTGCGCCGGAGACCGCGGCTCCGGCACCCGGACGGTGGCGGCGGCTGTTCACCAGACGACCGTCACGCCGAGCCGCCGACGGTCGCGCCGAGCCGCCGGCCTAGGTGGCGCCCTCGACGGCGTCCAGGTCCTGGGCGTAGTGCTCGATCGCTCTCCGGTATCCGGCGATGTCCGGGTCGGCGCTGGTCGCGGCCAGCACCGTGAGCAGCACCCGCATCGCGTCATGCGCGTGGCCCGCGTTGTACAGCGCCATCGCCAGGAACGTCTTGAGGGCGTTGTCGGCGGGGAACGCGGCGGTCGCCTCGCTCAGTGTCGCCACCGCCTCCGCGTAGCGACCCAGCGTGCGGTAGGTGCTGCCGAGACCGAGCATGGCCCCCTTGCGGTCGTCCGCATCGAGACCAGGGCCGTGACCGGGACCGGGGCCCGGACCGGGGAGGGCCAGCGCGTCGACGTAGTGCGGCACGGCCTGCGCTTCCAGGCCGAGCGTGTCGTGCACCCAGGCCGTCTGGTAGGCGACCTGCGCGTCGTCGGGGAACCGGTCGCGGAGCTCGAGCAGGCGCGCCCGCGCCTCCTCCGGGCGGCCCGCTTCCCGTAGCCGTACGGCCTGCGCGAGCAGGACGCCGACGTCGTCCGGCCGGCCCGTCACGCCGGGAGCTTCCGGAACAGACCCTCCTGCACCACGGAGACCAGCAGCCGTCCCTCCACGTCGTAGATGCGGCCGCGGGCGAGACCCCGGCCCCCCGTCGCGATCGGCGACTCCTGGTCGTACAAGAACCATTCATCTGCGCGGAAAGGACGGTGGAACCACATGGCGTGGTCGAGCGAGGCCATGTCGAAGCCCCGCGGGCCCCACAGCGGCTCGATCGGCAGACGCACCGCGTCGAGCAGCGTCATGTCACTCGCGTAGGTCAGCGCGCAGGTGTGCACGAGGGGGTCGTCGCCCAGCGGGCCCACGGCGCGCATCCATACGGCGCTGCGCGGTTCGGCGGACTCGACCTCTTCGGGGGTCCAGCGCAGCCCGTCGACGTAGCGGATGTCGAAGGGCTGGCGGCGCGCCATGCGCTCCAGGGCCTCGGGCAGCGCGCCCAGATGCCCCCGGATCTCGTCGGCGATCGTCGGCAGCGACTCCGGGTCCGGCACCTGCCGGGCCGGCGGCAACTGATGCTCGAAGGCTCCTTCTTCGGGCTTGTGAAAGGAGGCGGTGAGATTGAAGATCGTGCGACCCTGCTGCACGCCGGTGACCCGGCGGGTGGTGAACGAGCGGCCGTCGCGGACCCGTTCGACCTGGTACACGATGGGGACGCCCGGGCGGCCCGGACGCAGGAAGTACGCGTGCAGCGAGTGCACGGGCCGGTCGCCGTCCGTGGTGCGGCCGGCTGCGACCAGGGCCTGGCCGGCCACCTGGCCGCCGAAGACCCGCTGCAGGGACTCCTGCGGGCTGCGTCCGCGGAAGATGTTGACCTCGATCTGCTCCAGGTCGAGCAGGTCGACGAGCCGCTCCGCAGGATTCGTCATGCGTGGTTCTCTCTCGTGTGTGCGGCCGGACCGCTCCGGCGCGTGGACGCGCGGGGACACGACGGTCCCCGCGGCCCGGGATCTACAACTGGCCGACGTCCGTGACCCGGACGACGGCACGGCCCTCGGCGTCGGAGGCCGCGAGGTCGACTTCGGCGCTGATGCCCCAGTCGTGGTCGCCGTTGGGATCGGCGAACGTCTGCCGGACCTTCCACAGCCCGTGCCCGGGGTCCTCCTCGATCATGAGGAGCTTGGGGCCGCGGGCGTCGGGACCCGTTCCGAGGTCCTCGTACTCGTCCCAGTAAGCGTCCATGGCCTCGCCCCAGGCGTCCTCGTCCCAGCCCGACTCGCCGTCCATCTCGCCCAGCTCGGCCACGTCGTCGAGCGCGGCGAGCTCGACCCGGCGGAACATGGCGTTGCGGACGAGCACGCGGAAGGCCCGGGCGTTCGCCGTGACCGGCTTGACCTGGTCAGCCTTCTCCTGCGCCTCCTCGGCGCTCATCACCTCGGGGTTGGCGAGCTGCTCCCACTCGTCCAGGAGGCTGGAGTCGACCTGGCGCACCATCTCGCCGAGCCAGGCGATCAGGTCCTCCAGGTCCTCCGACTTCAGGTCGTCGGGCACGGTGTGGTCGAGCGTCTTGTACGCGCTCGCCAGGTACCGCAGGACGATGCCCTCGGTGCGGGCCAGCTCGTAGTGGGAGACGAACTCCGTGAACGTCATCGCCCGTTCGTACATGTCGCGGATGACGGACTTCGGCGACAGCGGGTGGTCACCGACCCACGGGTGGCTCGTGCGGTACGTGTTGTAGGCGTGGAAGAGCAGCTCTTCGAGCGGCTTGGGATACGAGATGTCCTGGAGGCGCTCCATGCGCTCCTCGTACTCGACCCCGTCCGCCTTCATGAGGGCGACCGCCTCGCCGCGCGCCTTGTTCTGCTGGGCGTGCAGGATCTGCCGCGGGTCGTCGAGCGTGGACTCCACGACCGACACCATGTCGAGCGCGTACGACGGCGACTCCTGGTCGAGCAGGTCGAAGGAGGCGAGGGCGAACGTCGACAGCGGCTGGTTCAGCGCGAAGTCCTGCTGCAGGTCGACGGTGAGCCGCACGATGCGGCCCGTCGGGTCCGGCCGGTCCAGCTTCTCGACGATGCCGCCGTCGAGCAGCGAGCGGTAGATCGCGATGGCGCGGCGGATGTGCCGCAGCTGCGCCTTGCGCGGCTCGTGGTTGTCCTCCAGCAGCGTGCGCATCGCCTCGAAGGCGTTCCCGGGGCGGGCGATGACCGACAGCAGCATGGTGTGGGTGACACGGAAACGCGAGGTCAGCGGCTCGGGATCGGAGGCGATCAGCTTCTCGAAGGTGCTCTCCGTCCAGCCCACGAAGCCCTCGGGCGCCTTCTTGCGCACCACCTTGCGACGCTTCTTCGGATCGTCACCGGCCTTCGCGAGTGCCTTCTCGTTCTCCACCACGTGCTCCGGGGCCTGAGCCACGACGAAACCGGCGGTGTCGAAGCCGGCCCGCCCGGCGCGCCCCGCGATCTGGTGGAACTCGCGGGCGCGCAGCGTGCGGACCCGGGTGCCGTCGTACTTGGTCAGGGCGGTGAACAGCACCGTGCGGATGGGGACGTTGACGCCCACGCCGAGCGTGTCGGTGCCGCAGATGACCTTCAGCAGGCCCGCCTGGGCGAGCTTCTCGACCAGCCGCCGGTACTTGGGCAGCATGCCGGCGTGGTGGACACCGATGCCGTGGCGCACGTAGCGGGAGAGGTTGCGGCCGAACTTGGTGGTGAAGCGGAAGTTCCCGATCAGCTCGGCGATCCTGTCCTTCTCCTCGCGCGTGCACATGTTGATGCTCATCAGCGCCTGCGCGCGCTCGACGGCCTGCGCCTGCGTGAAGTGCACGATGTAGACCGGCGCCTGCCGGGTCTCCAACAGCTCGGTCAGGGTCTCGGTGAGCGGGCTGAGCCGGTACTCGTAGGAGAGGGGGACCGGGCGTGTCGCGGAGCGCACCACCGAGGTCGGGCGGCCGGTGCGGCGCGTCAGGTCCTTCTCGAACATCGCGACGTCGCCGAGCGTCGCCGACATCAGCACGAACTGGGCCTGCGGCAGTTCGAGCAGCGGGATCTGCCAGGCCCAGCCGCGGTCGGCCTCCGCGTAGAAGTGGAACTCGTCCATGACGACCTGGCCGATGTCGGCCCGCGCGCCGTCCCGCAGCGCGATCGACGCGAGGACCTCCGCCGTGCAGCAGATGACGGGCGCGTCCGCGTTCACGGACGCGTCACCGGTCAGCATGCCGACGTTCTCCGTGCCGAACAGCTTGCACAGCTCGAAGAACTTCTCGGAGACCAGCGCCTTGATGGGCGCCGTGTAGAAGGTGACCTCGTCGCGGGCGAGCGCCGCGAAGTGCGCCCCGGCCGCGATCATGCTCTTGCCGGAGCCGGTGGGCGTCGAGACGATCACGTTCGCCCCCGACACCGCCTCGATCAGCGCCTCCTCCTGGTGCGGATAGAGGGTCAGGCCGCGCTCCACGACCCACGACTCGAAGGCGTCATAGAGGGCGTCCGGGTCGGCGGTCTTCGGGAGCTGATCGATGAGGGTCACGTCACCATCTTGCCTGGCTTCCGTCCCGATCCGGGAATCGGATGCCCGTACGAAGATCACGAACGCTACGCTGAGTCGCCGACGGGGCGTCAGGACACGCCCCACCCGACGGGGGCACCTGGGCGTCGGCATCGAAGGAACGGGGCGGAACACCACCATGATGGGACCGGCACACTCGCTGTCAGGAGCGGCGGCCTGGCTGGGGGTGGGCGCGGCCGCGGCCGCCACCGGTCACCCGATGCCCTGGCCCGTGCTCCTCGTCGGAGCGCTGATCTGCGCGGGAGCCGCACTCGCCCCCGACCTCGACCACAAGTCGGCCACCATCTCGCGCGCGTTCGGGCCGATCTCCAAAGCGATCTGCGGCATCGTCGACAAGCTTTCGTACGCCGTCTACAAGGCCACCCGCAAGCAGGGCGACCCGCGCCGTTCCGGCGGCCACCGCACCCTCACCCATACGTGGCTGTGGGCGGTCCTGATAGGCGCGGGCGCTTCCGTCGCGGCGATCACCGGCGGCCGCTGGGCCGTCCTCGCCATCCTGTTCGTGCACATGGTGCTCGCCATCGAAGGCCTGCTGTGGCGGGCGGCACGAGGCTCCAGCAGCGATGTCCTGGTGTGGCTGCTCGCGGCGACCAGCGCCTGGATCCTCGCCGGCATCCTCGACAAGCCGGGCAATGGAGCGGACTGGCTGTTCACCGCGCCGGGCCAGGAGTATCTGTGGCTGGGCCTGCCCATCGTGCTCGGTGCGCTGGTGCACGACATCGGGGACGCGCTGACCGTCTCGGGCTGCCCGATCCTGTGGCCCATCCCGATAGGCCGCAAGCGCTGGTACCCGCTCGGGCCGCCCAAGGTGATGCGGTTCCGGGCCGGCAGCTGGATCGAGCTGAAGGTGCTCATGCCGGCGTTCATGCTGCTCGGCGGGGTGGGCTGCGCGGCCGCGCTCAACTTCATCTGAGCCCGGCCGCGCCCCGCCCCGGCCCGGGGCTACCCGTGCCAGGAGCGCCACAGGGCCGCGTACGCCCCACCGGCCGTGACCAGTTCGTCGTGGCTGCCCAGCTCCCGGATCCGGCCGTCCTCGACCACGGCGATGACGTCCGCGTCGTGGGCGGTGTGCAGCCGGTGCGCGATGGCCACGACGGTGCGCCCGTCGAGGACCCGGCTCAGCGAGCGCTCCAGGTTGCGGGCGGCGCGCGGGTCGAGCAGCGACGTCGCCTCGTCCAGGACCAGCGTGTGCGGATCGGCCAGGACCAGACGGGCCAGCGCGATCTGCTGCGCCTGCGCGGGGGTGAGCCCGGCCCCGCCGGAGCCGACCTCCGTGTCCAGACCGTCGGCCAGGCCGCGCGCCCAGCCGTCGGCGTCGACCGCGCCCAGCGCCGCCCACAGCTCGCTGTCCTCGGCGCCGGTCCTGGCCAGCCGCAGATTGTCCCGCAGCGATCCCACGAAGACGTGGTGCTCCTGGTTGACCAGGGCGACGTGCGCCCGGACCCGCTCGGCCCGCATCCGGGAGAGCTCCGCGCCGCCGAGCGTGACCTGCCCGGCGCGGGGCGCGTAGATCCCGGCGAGCAGCCGGCCGAGCGTGGACTTGCCCGCGCCGGACGGCCCGACCAGGGCGAGCCGGGTGCCAGGAGCGACGTCGAGGGTCACCTCGCGCAGCACGTCGACGCCCTCGCGGTACCCGAAGTGCACCTGGTCGGCCTGGACGTCGCGGCCGTCGGGCCGCACGGAGGCGTCGCCCGCGTCCGGTTCGATGTCGCGGACGCCGACCAGGCGGGCCAGGGACACCTGGGCGACCTGGAGCTCGTCGTACCAGCGCAGGATCAGGCCCACCGGATCCACCAGCATCTGCGCGATCAACGCGCTCGTGGTCAGCTGCCCCACCGTGATCCAGCCCTGGAGGACGAAGACCCCGCCGATCAGCAGGACGGAGAGCAGCACCAGGACGTGCACGGCGTTGATCACCGGGAAGAGGACGGAGCGCAGGTACAGGGTGTAGCGCTCCCAGGCCGTCCACTCCTTGACGCGGCGCTCGGACAGCTCCACGCGCCGGTCGCCGAGCCGGTGCGCCTCGATGGTGCGCCCCGCGTCCACGGTCTCCGCGAGCGCCGCCGCCACGGCCGCGTACCCGGCCGCCTCCGAGCGGTACGCCGCCGGGGCCCGCTTGAAGTACCAGCGGCAGCCGATCACCAGCACCGGCACGGCGACCAGGATCGCCGGGGCCAGCGGCGGCGCCGTGACGGCGAGACCGCCGATCAGCAGCGCCGCCCAGACGACGCCGATGGACAGCTGCGGCACGGCCTCGCGCATCGCGTTCGCCAGGCGGTCGATGTCGGTGGTGATCCGGGACAGCAGATCGCCGGTGCCGGCCCGTTCCAGGACACCCGGCGGCAGCCCCACGGAGCGCACCAGGAAGTCCTCCCGCAGGTCCGCCAGCATGCGCTCGCCCAGCATCGCCCCGCGCAGCCGCACCTGCCGGACGAAGATCGCCTGGATCACCAGAGCGAGCGCGAACAGCCCGATGGTGCGTTCCAGGTGCAGGTCGCGCAGCGAGCGGACGCCGTCGCCGGTGTCGGCGACGCTCTGGACGACGTCCCCCAGCAGGTACGGGCCGGCCATCGAAGCGACCACGGAGATCGTGTTCACGCCGATGAGCAGCAAGAAGGCGCGCCGGTGGCGCCGGTACAGCTCGACCACATAGGCGCGGACCGTGGCCGGGGCGCCCACCGGCAACGTGTTCGCCGTGGTGGGGGCCGCCGGGTCGTGCGTCGGAGGCGCTACGCCGATCATGCCGTCTCCTCGATGTCGATCTCCAGGTCGGACGCCGGGCCGGTGCCGGGCGCGGCGAGCGCGGCGGACCCTGCCCGGACGGCGGCCGTCTCCTCGTCGGTCTCGCGGGTGACCACGGCCCGGTACCGGGGCTCCGCGTGCAGCAGCTCGCGGTGGGTGCCGACCCCGGCGACCTCGCCGTCGTGCACGAACACGACACGGTCGGCACGGTCGAGCAGCAGCGGCGACGAGCTGAGGACCACCGTCGTACGCCCCCGGCGCAGCGCGCGGACACCCTGGGCGATACGGGCCTCGGTGTGCGAGTCCACGGCGGACGTCGGTTCGTCCAGGACCAGCGCCTCCGGATCGGTGACGAGGGAGCGGGCCAGGGCAAGGCGCTGGCGCTGGCCACCGGAGAGGGACCGGCCGCGCTCGGTGATCCGGGCGTTCAGGGGATCGTCGTCCAGGGACGCCTGGGTGAGCGCGTCGAGGACGTCGGAGCACTGCGCCGCGGCGAGCGCCTCGTCCGGCCGGACGGACCCGGCGGACGGCACGTCGAGCAGTTCGCTCAGCGTGCCGGAGAGCAGCACCGGGTCCTTGTCCTGGACGAGCACCGCAGTCCGCGCCACATCGAGCGGCAGTTCGTCGAGCGGCACCCCGCCCAGCAGCGCGGACGGCGTCGTCGCGCGCCGGCCGTCGCGACCGTCCCGGTCGGCGTCGTCGCTGGTCGCGTGGCCACCGAGCCGCTCGGCGAGGCGGCCGGCCAGGTCGGGGTCGCCGCACACCACGGCGGTGAGCAGGCCGGCGGGGGCCAGCAGACCCGTCGCCGGGTCGTACAGGTCGCCGGACGGGGCGGTGGCGCCGCGCGGAGCGCCGGACGGCTCGATGACGCGCTCCAGCGCCAGCACCCGGGCCGCGCGCTGCGCCGACGGGCGGGAGAAGGAGTACGCCATCGCGATCTCCTCGAAGTGCCGCAGCGGGTAGTTCAGCATCATCACGGCGCTGTACACGGTCACCAGTTCACCGACGGTGATCCGGCCCTCCCGCGCGAGGTGGACGCCGTACCAGACGACCACGATCAGCAGCAGACCCGGGAGGAGCACCTGGACCGAGGAGATCAGCGACCACATGCGGGCGCTGCGCACGGCAGCCTCGCGGACCTCCTGCGAGGCGCGGCGGTAGCGGTCGAGGAAGAGTTCCTCGCCGCCGATCCCGCGCAGGACGCGCAGCCCGGCGACGGTGTCCGAGGCGAGTTCGGTGGCCCGGCCCGCCTTCTCGCGCTGGTGGTCCGCGCGCCGGGTGGCGCGGGGCAGCAGCGGCAGCACGGCGAGGGCGAGCACCGGCATGCCGATCGCGACGACGGTGCCGAGGGCGGGCTGGTAGACGACCAGGCCGACGCTGACCAGCACGACGGTGAGGGCGGCCGCCGCGAAGCGGGAGAGGGCCTCGACGAACCAGCCGATCTTCTCCACGTCGCCGGTGGAGACGGCGACGACCTCGCCCGCGGCGACCCGCCGGGTCAGCGCGGCGCCGAGCGCGGCGGTCCTGCGGGCGAGCAGTTGCTGGACGCGGGCGGCGGCGGTGATCCAGTTCGTCACCGCCGTGCGGTGCAGCATCGTGTCGCCGCAGGCGATGGCGGCGCCGAGCAGCACGATGAGCCCGCCCGCCGCGGCGAGGCGGGCACCGGAGCCGTCGACGACGGCCTGGACGGCGTAGCCGACGCCGTACGGGAGGCCGGCGACCGCCGTGAAGTGGAGCAGACCCCAGGCGAGGGACTTGAGCTGGCCGCCGAGTTGGTTGCGGCCGAGCCAGAGCAGGAAGCGGGGGCCGGAGCGCGCGTCGGGTACGCCCGGGTCGGGATACGGAAGGTCGGAGATCTGCATGACGTCCCAGAGCTCGAAAGGGGATCCGGCGAGCGACACACCGGAAGGAGAAAGAGAGGAGGGAGAAGAGGAGAGGAAAGAGGAGAGGAGACGGAGGGCGAGGAGAGGTGGCGGGCAGATGAGGCGGGCGGGACAGGTCGGACGGTGGGAGACGGGACCCGGGGCTCGGTGGGGCGGGATTTCTGCGGCGGCGGAACAAACCGTGAAAGGTTCGCGTCTCACAGTGACCGGAGGCAAACGGTTTTCCGGTGCCGAGCAAAGATTCGGCCCGGATCAACGGCGGCTCCCGGCCCATCCGCTGAGCCCGTGGAGCGTGGTGCGACCATGGAGCGCATGCGTAATGCGGGAGCGGTTCGAGCGGGTGTCGCGCTGGCGGCGAGTGGGGTCCTACTGACGACGCTGGCGGCGTGCGGGGCCGATGAGGACGGCGGCAAGAGCGCGTCGAGCGGGCAGGACTCCGCGGGCGGCGCGCGCAGTGACGAGGCCAGCTCCGCCGACCTCAAGCGCATCCCCGACGTCGGCGACCGCTACCAGAAGCAGATCCCGGCGGACTCCCGGCAGGTCGTCGCCGTCTACGGCGACGGCAAGGACTCCGCGGACGCGACGATCGCCCTGTTCACCAAGGCCGGTGACACCTGGAAGAAGGAGCGCGCCTGGTCCGGGCACAACGGCAAGAAGGGCTGGACGACGCAGCACAAGGAGAACGACAAGCGCAGCCCGGTGGGCGTGTTCACCCTCAGCGACGCCGGGGGCGTCCTCGCCGACCCGGGCGCGAAGCTGCCCTACACGCAGACCGCGTCGATCCAGGCCCCGCACTACTGGTCGAAGTCGCACTGGCACGACTTCGACTACGTCATCGCCATCGACTACAACCGCGTCAAGGGCACCCCGCCCAACGACCCGACCCGCCCCCAGGGCCAGACCAAGGGCGGGAGCATCTGGCTGCACATGGACCACGGCAGCGGGACGTCGGCCTGCGTGAGCCAGTCGAAGGGCGACATGGAGTACCTGCTCAAGACGCTCGACCCGCAGCAGCACCCGGTCGTCGTCATGGGGGACAAGGCCGAGCTGAAGGCGTGAGGCAGGCCCCGTGGCGCCCGTAGGCGGAGGGCTCCTTCGTCAGTAGGCGTGGCGCAGCGAGGGCCACAGCTGCGACCACGGCCGTGCCGGCCGCTGGCACAGGACGACGGCGGCACCCTGTTCCTCGTTGTCGACTCCGTGACCGTTGTCGACTCCGTGACCGTTGTCGACGTGGGCGACCGTCCGGCATCCGGTGAAATGCCGCTCGATACCGGAGGCATCGGCCAGCCGGACGAGGAGGACAGGACCGTTCGCCGTGTCGGGCGGCGGACCCCAGTCGGCGTAGCTCATATGGCCGGAGTAGGGGGCGGGCAGCCCGCGCGCGGGACTGTAGTGCTCCAGGGCGCCCGCTTCGCCGTAGTTGCCGGTGAACAGCACGGCCCGGCGCCGCTCCCGCGCCGGGATCCGCTCCCAGCCTCCCTGGACCGCGTCGGCGAGTTCGGGCCAGCCGAGCTGCTCACCCTGCTCCTTGTTGAGGGCCAGCGGCACGGCCAGTGCGGAGGGCGGCAGCACAGGCAGCGTGATCACGGCGTTCAGCGCGGCGGAGACGGCCACGGCGCCCAGCAGCAGCGCGCGCCGGGCCCGCCCCGCCCGCACCCAGCGAAGGGTGGGCTCGCACCCCGCGGCGAGCAGCACCACGAGCAGCGGCACAGGGTAGTAGCCCTTGCCGCCGAGGATGAGCACCACGGCGCACAGCAGCGGGTACGCGACCGCGAACGAGCGCGCCCACCGCAGGTCCGCGGCGCGCCACAGCCGCAGCCAGCCGGCCACCCACACCGGCACGAACAGCGGGGACAGGTAGATGAGTTGCTGCGGGACGAGCAGGGCGCGGTTCTCCGCCCCGTCGTCCTCGCTGATGCCCCGGGCGACGGTCCACTGCGGCCAGCCGTGGGCCGCCTGCCACCCCAGAGTCGGCGCGGCCAGCGCGAGCGCCACCGCACAGCCGCCCAGGAACCAGCCACTGCGCAGCACGGCGCGCGGGCCCACCCAGCCGACCGACACCAGCAGCACGGCCACCAGCAGTACGACCACGTACTTGTTCTGCACGCCGATCCCCGTGACCGCACCCGCCGCGAGCCACCATCGGGCGTCGCCGGTCCGCAGCACCCGCAGGACGTACAGGCTCAGCGCCGCCCACACCAGCAGATCGAACGTGGCGGTGGAGACCATGTGCCCGACGGCCAGGACCTGTGCGCCGAGCGCCGCGAGCACGCCCGCGAGGAGTTGGGCACCGCGCCCGCTGCCCCACTCCCGTGCCACCAGCGCCACGACGAGCACGGTCGCCGACGCGGCCAGTGTCGCCGCCGCCCGCAGCCCGGCCGGATGGTCCCCGAAGACGCTGGTGCAGACACGGGCCAGCGCGGGGGTGAGCGGCGGCTGGTCCACATACCCCCAGGCCAGTCGGCGGCCCGCGGCGACGAAGTACAACTCGTCGCGGTGGTAGCCGTACCGGGCCGAGACCAGGGTGAGCAGTGCCGCGTACCCGGCGACGACGCACAGCAGCGGCCGCCAGGCCACCGGTGCGAGCGGCGCCGCACCCTGCGTCGCCGGCGCGAGTGCTTCGGCCATGTCCCCCGCCTTCCCCCGGTGCGCCGGGAGCGTACCGGCGGCACGGGGAGCGGTCGAGACGTCGCGCCGGCCGGGTCACTCCTCGCCGGGGCACGGGGCACGGGGCCCAGGGCCAGGGCCGGGCGCGATCCGCGGCACCCTGCTCAGGCGCGGCCCGCCGGCCGTGTCGCCCGCTCCAGCTCCATCAACACGGAGTGGTACGAGCGGCCCGTGGCGTGGTCCATGCCCACCTCGCACATCCGGTTCGCCGACAGATGCGCGTCGTAGGCCCGGGACGTCACCTCCGCGGCCTCCTTGCGGGTGGCGGTCTCGGTCAACTCCCTGTGGAGCATGCCTCGGTCGCCCGCGAAGGCGCAGCACCCGGCGTCGTCCGGGATCACCACTTCGTCGGCGCAGGCCTCGGCGACCGCCTTCAGCTGAGCCACGTCGCCGAGGTGCTCCATGGAACAGGTGGGGTGCAGCACGGCCGAACCGATGGTGCGCTCGACCGTGAGACGCGGCAGCAGCTCATCGGCCGCCCACACGAGCGAGTCGACGATGGTCAGCTCCGCGTGCAACTGCCGGTTGTCGTCGGTGAGGTACGGGACCACTTCGTGGGCGATGCCGAGCGTGCAGGACGACGCGTCGACGACGAGCGGGAGGCGGCCGCCCGCGGTCCAGCCCCAGGCGGCCTCGACGATCCGGTTCGCCATGACGGTGTTGCCCTCGTCGTATCCCTTGGAGTGCCAGATCGTGGCGCAGCACGTGCCCGTGACGTCGGACGGGATCCACACCGGGCGGCCCGCGCGCGCGGAGACCGCGACGACGGCCTGCGGCAGCGACAGCTCGCCCGGGGTGCCGAAGATACGGTTCACACAGGCCGGGTAGTAGACGGCGGCGGCGCCCGCGCGCGTGGTGCGGGGCAGCTTCCGTGCCGCGGCCTTGGGGATCTCCGGCAGCCACTCCGGCACCAGGTCCGGGCGGACCGCCCGGCGGGCGGTCTTCGTCACGGCCGTGAGCAGCCGGTCGCCGATCTTGTCGGCGGCGGCCACCGCGAGCCGTGCCGACGCCTCCACGGCCTTGAAGTTCTTGGCGGTGAGCGCGGCGATCCTCTCCTCGCGCGGCGAGTGACGCGCGTGCCGGAAACCCTTCATGAAGGCACCGGTGTCGATCCCGACCGGGCAGGCCAGCTTGCAGGTGGAGTCCCCGGCGCAGGTGTCCACCGCGTCGTACCCGTAGGCGTCGATCAGCGCGTCCTCGACCGGGGAGCCGGGGGACTGGCGCATCATCTCGCGGCGCAGGACGATGCGCTGACGGGGTGTGGTCGTCACGTCCTCGCTCGGGCAGGTGTCCTCGCAGAACCCGCATTCGATGCACGGGTCGGCGATCAGCTCCACCTTGGGGATCGTTTTGAGTCCCCGCAGATGGGCCCGGGGGTCGCGGTCGAGGACGATCCGGGGCGCGAGGACGCCGTCCGGGTCGATGACCTGCTTCGTCCGCCACATCAACTCCGTGGCCCGCGGCCCCCATTCGAGCTCCAGGAAAGGCGCGATGTTGCGTCCCGTGGCGTGCTCGGCCTTCAGGCTGCCGTCGAACCGCTCCACCGTCAGGCGGCAGAACTCGTCCATGAACGCCGCGTACCGGTCCACGTCCGCCGGCAGGGCCGCGTCGAAGGCCAGCAGGAAGTGCAGGTTGCCGTGGGCGGCGTGGCCGGCCACCGCGGCGTCGAAACCGTGCCGCGTCTGCAGCTCCAGCAGGGCCTCGCAGGCCTCCGCGAGCCGCGACGGCGGCACCGCGAAGTCCTCGGTGATGAGCGTGGTGCCCGAAGGTCGCGCGCCGCCGACCGCCGTCACGAACGCCTTACGCGCCTTCCAGTAACCGCCGATGGTCTTCGGGTCGCGGGTGAAGACATTGGTCACCGAGGCGACGGGCGTGACCAGCTCCAGCCCTTCGAGCGCCTTCTCGGCCGCGGCCTCGTAAGCGGCCTGGCGCTCCTCGTCGGGCGCCCGGAACTCCACGAGCAGCGCCGTCGTCTCCCGCGGCAGCTCCGCCCAGTCCTGCGGTACGCCCTGCACGCTGACCGACGCCCGCAGTGTGTTGCCGTCCATCAGCTCCACGGCCAGCGCCCCCGCCTCGTTGAAGGCGGGCACGGCCGCGGCCGCGGCCGGCAGCGACGGGAAGAAGAGCAGCGCCGTCGACACGCGCCGGTCCAGCGGCAGCGTGTCGAAGACGACCTCCGAGATGAACCCGAAGGTGCCCTCCGAACCGACCATGAGACCGCGCAGGATCTCGACCGGGGTCGAACCGTCGAGGAAGGCGTCCAGGCGGTAGCCGTTCGTGTTCTTGATCTCGTACTTGGCGCGGATCCGGCGCGTCAGCTCCGCGTCCGCCTCGATCTCCCGCTTGATGGCCAGCAGGTTCTCGCACAGCTCGGGCTCGGCCAGCGCGAGCTGCGCGTCGGCCGCGGGGTCGGCGGTGTCCACGACCGTGCCGGACGGCAGGACGAAGGTGAGCGAGGCGAGCGTCCGGTACGAGTTCCGGGTGGTGCCGGCCGTCATCCCCGACGCGTTGTTCGCGACGACGCCGCCGAGGGTGCACGCGATGGCGCTGGCGGGGTCCGGGCCGAGCACACGGCCGTGCCGGGCCAGCGTCGCGTTGGCCCGGACGACGGTGGTGCCCGGCCCGATGCGCGCCCGCGAGCCGTCACCGATGACCTCGACGCCCGACCAGAACTTCCGGACGTCGACCAGGATGTCCTCGCCCTGCGCCTGTCCGTTCAGCGAGGTGCCCGCGGCACGGAAGACGACCTCGCGGCCCTTGCCGTGCGCGTACGACAGGACGGCCGACACGTCGTCGACGTCCTCGGCGACCACCACGACCTGGGGCACGAACCGGTACGGGCTCGCGTCCGAGGCGTAGCGCACCAGGTCCGAGATCTTCGAGAGCACCTTCTCCGCGCCGAGCAGGCGCTCCAGCTCCGAGCGCAGCGGCTCCGGGGTGCCGCCCGCCTGGCCGTCCGCGACCCGGTCGGGCGCGGGGCCCGAGGAACGGGCCCCGGGACGCAGGGCTTCCGGCTTCGGCTCCAGCAGCGGCATGGGCTCTCGCCTTTCCTCGTGCTGCCGGACGACGTGCGGTCCGGCAGCGGTTGTACGGGTGTCCCGTCAGTGCGCGTGCACCGGCGGGCCGGTCAGTTCTCGTGTTCGCGCGGGCATTCGGTTCTGAGGTCGGGCGGGGCTTCGAACAGCGCGTTCAGCAGAACCGTCAGCTGGGCCCGCTGCTGGGTGTCCAATGGGGCCAGGATCTCCTCCGCGGCCGCCCGGCGCGCGCTGCGCAGCTCCCACAGGGCGGCGCGCCCCTTGCCGGTCAGCTCGATCCGGATGACCCGGCGGTTGGCGGGGTCGGGCACCCGACGCACCAGATCCCCGGCCTCGAGACCGTCCACGACGCTGGTCACGGCACGCGGGACGACCTCAAGCCGCGCGGCCAGATCGGCCATCCGCGGCGGCGTCTCGTAATGCACCAGCGTGCGCAGCAGCCTGGACTGCGCGGGCGTGATCCCGACCGGCTCCAGCTGGCGCTTCTGGATCCGGTGCAGGCGGCGGGTGAGCCGCAGTAGCTGCTCGGCGAGGAAGCCGTCGGCGTCCGGGGTACTCATGGCGGGAACATTACCAGGACTTTGTGCATTGTGAGTATAGGTAACAATGAGCTATGCTCCTGAAAGTCGAAATCGATCTCGGCTGCTGTCCGCCGAGGTCTCCCCGCCCCTAGGAGGCCCATGCCCCGCGACGTCATCACCTGGTCGCCGCCGCCCGATGCCCGGTCATCGGACCAGCCGCGGCAGATCCGCCGCATCCTGTCCCTCTTCCGTCCCTACCGCGCCCGGCTCGCCCTCGTCGGCCTGCTCGTGGCAGCGGCCTCGCTCGTCACGGTCGCGTCGCCGTTCCTGCTGAAGGAGATCCTCGACGTCGCGATCCCGCAGGGCCGCACCGGGCTGCTCAGCCTGCTCGCGCTCGGCATGATCCTCAGCGCCGTCGTCACCAGCGTCTTCGGTGTCCTGCAGACCCTCATCTCGACGACCGTCGGCCAGCGCGTCATGCACGACCTGCGCACGGCCGTCTACGGACGCTTGCAGAGCATGTCGCTCGCCTTCTTCACCAAGACCCGCACCGGCGAGGTCCAGTCCCGCATCGCCAACGACATCGGCGGCATGCAGGCGACCGTGACCTCCACCGCGACGTCCCTCGTCTCGAACCTGACGAGCGTCATCGCCACGATCGTCGCCATGATCGCCCTCGACTGGCGCCTCACGATCGTCTCCCTTCTCCTGCTGCCGGTCTTCGTGTGGATAGCGCGGCGGGTCGGCCGCGAGCGCAAGAAGATCGCCACCCAGCGGCAGAAGCAGATGGCCGCCATGGCCGCGACCGTCACCGAGTCGCTCTCCGTCAGCGGCATCCTGCTCGGCCGCACGATGGGCCGCGCCGACTCCCTCACGAAGTCCTTCGCCGACGAGTCGGACCAGCTGGTGGACCTGGAGGTCCGGTCGAACATGGCGGGGCGCTGGCGCATGGCCGTCATCGGCATCGTCATGGCCGCCATGCCCGCGGTCATCTACTGGGCGGCGGGCATCGCGTTCCAGCTCGGCGGGCCCAGCGTCTCCATCGGCACGCTCGTCGCGTTCGTCTCGCTCCAGCAGGGACTGTTCCGGCCGACGGTCAGCCTGTTGCAGACGGGTGTGCAGATCCAGACCTCGCTCGCCCTGTTCCAGCGCATCTTCGAATACCTCGACCTGCCCGTCGACATCACCGAGCGCGCGGACCCGGTCCATCTGGACGCGGTCAAGGGCGAGATCCGCTTCGAGGACGTCCAGTTCCGCTACGACACCGACGACCGGCAGGGCCCGATCCTGGACGGCATCGACGTCACCGTCCCGGCCGGCGGCAGCCTCGCCGTCGTGGGCCCCACCGGCTCCGGCAAGTCCACGCTGAGCCACCTCGTCCCACGCCTGTACGACGTCACCGGCGGCCGGGTCACCATCGACGGGCACGACGTCCGCGACCTGGACTTCGACACCCTCGCCCGCGCGGTCGGCGTGGTCTCGCAGGAGACGTACCTCTTCCACGCCACCGTCGCCGACAACCTCCGGTTCGCCAAGCCGGACGCCACGGACGAGGAGCTGTACGCGGCCGCCGCGGCCGCCCAGATCCATGACCACATCGCCGCCCTGCCCGACGGCTACGACACAGTGGTCGGCGAGCGCGGCCACCGCTTCTCCGGCGGTGAGAAGCAGCGCCTGGCCATCGCCCGCACCATCCTGCGCGACCCGCCGATCCTCATCCTGGACGAAGCGACCAGCGCCCTGGACACCCGCACCGAGCACGCGGTGCAGGAAGCCATCGACGCGCTGTCGGCCGACCGCACCACCCTCACCATCGCCCACCGCCTCTCCACGATCCGCGCCGCCGACCAGATCGTGGTCCTGGACGGTGGCCGGATAGCCGAGCGCGGCACGCACGAGGAACTGCTCGACAGCGCGGGCCGGTACGCGGCTCTGGTCCGGCGGGACGCGCAGTTGGAGACAGCGGCGTGACCCGTGCCGGGACGCCGCAGGCAGACTAGGAGGAGACCGGGACGGACCCTGCCGGGGGAGGCGGGGATGAGAGCGGTCTGTCATGATCTGCGGGTTATCGTGCTCATATGCCTGACGAGACACCGCACGAGGCGCCACGCCGGAGCTCCTCCCGACTCACCCACAGAGGGCGCGTCACCCTGATCGTGGCCGGGATCCTCGCCGCGGCGGCCGCCGCCGTGGCCGTGCCGCTGATGCTTCCCGAGGACGACGGGGGACGGCCGGACACGGTGACCGTGCCGGAGGGTTGGCGTTCGGGGCAGGTCTACGCCGCGGTCGACAAGGCGCTCGAACTCCCAGCCGGTACCACCGAGAAGGCCGTACCCAAGGCGCACCTCAAGCTGCCGGGCGAAGCCGACGGGAACCCCGAGGGGTACCTCTTCCCCGCGACCTACCCCGTGGACGACAAGTCGACTCCGCAGTCCCTGCTGTCGTACATGGTCAACACGGCGACCCAGAAGTTCGGTGGCAGCCGGCCCGCCGCGGGCGCGGACCGGGCCGCCGTGAACAGCTACCAGACGATCACCGTCGCGAGCATTGTCCAGGCGGAGGCCGACAACGGCGAGGACATGGGCAAGGTCGCCCGCGTCATCTACAACCGGATCGAACAGGGCATGCCGTTGCAGATGGACTCCACCATCAACTACGCGCTCGACCGGTCCACGCTCGACACCAGCGCCAAGGACACCGAGCTGGACAACCCGTACAACACGTATGCGCGCAAGGGGCTGCCGCCCTCGCCGATCGGGAACCCGGGGGAGGCGGCGCTGAAAGCGGCGGTCGAGCCGACGCGGGGTGACTGGCTGTACTTCGTGACGGTGAAGCCGGGCGACACCCGCTTCACCGCTGACTACGCGGAACAGCGGAGGAACGTGGCGGAGTTCAACAAGATTCAGGAAGAGCGGAAGAAGAGCGGTTGAGTGCCTGCGGCCGCCGAGGTGGGCGCCGGGTTCACGCCGCCGCAGGCACGCCGTTCGTCAGCAGGTGCTGGATGTCGCGGACGGCGGCCCGCCCGGCCCGGTTCGCCCCGATCGTGCTGGCCGACGGTCCGTATCCGACGAGATGCACCCGGGGATCGCGGGCCGCGCGGGTTCCCTCCAGCCGGATGCCGCCGCCGGGTTCGCGCAGCTTCAGCGGGGCCAGGTGCTCGATCGCGGCTCGGAACCCGGTGGCCCAGAGGATCACATCGGCCTCGACCTCCCGCCCGTCGTCCCAGGCGACCCCCGTGGGCGTGATCCGGTCGAACATCGGGAGGCGGTCGAGGACGCCGTCGGCGCGGGCTGCGCGGACGGCGTCGTTCACCGGCAGCCCCGTCACCGAGACGACGCTCAAGGGGGCGAGCCCCTGGCGTACCCGTTCCTCGACCATCGCCACGGCGGCCCGCCCCCGGTTCTCGTCGAACGGGCCCTCACGGAAGACCGGCGGGCGGCGTGTCACCCAGGTCGTGGCGGCGGCGTACGGGGCGATCTCCATGAGGTGCTGGGTGCCCGAGGCACCGCCGCCCACCACCACGACCCGCTGCCCCGCGAACTCCTCGGGCCCCGGGTACTGGGCGGTGTGCAGCTGCCGCCCCCGGAACGTCTCCTGGCCGGGGTAGCGCGGCCAGAATGGCCGGTCCCACGTGCCCGTCGCGTTGATGAGGGCGCGCGGCGCCCACGCCCCGTCCGAGGTCTCGACGAGCAACCGGCCGCCCTCGCCCTCGCTGACCCGCCGCACCTCGACCGGGCGCCGGACCCGCAGGTCGTACCGCTGCTCGTACGCCGCGAAGTAGGCGCCGATCACTTCGGAGGAGGGGCGCGCCGGGTCGGCGCCGGTCAGTTCCATGCCGGGCAGGGCGTGCATGCCGTGCACTTTGCCGTACGTGAGCGAGGGCCAGCGGAACTGCCAGGCGCCACCCGGGCGGGGTGCGTGGTCCAGGACGACGAAGTCCCGGTCCGGGTGGAGTCCGACCCGCCGGAGATGGTGAGCGGCCGACAGGCCGGCCTGCCCGGCGCCGATCACCACGACGTCGACCGGCCGGGCGCCGGCCAGGCCGGAACCCGGGCGTCCCGGAGTCCCGACGTCGCCCCGAGCCCCGCCCTCGGGCCCCGGCACGGCCCGCGCGGACGTGATACCGCCGGCGGCCGCTGCGGCCCCGGCTCCTCCGGCTGCCCCGATCTCATTCACGCTTCTACCAACTCACCCACGTTCCGAGATCTTCCCGCCTGCGCGGCGCCCCGCCTGCCCGGCCCGAGCGAACGCCCCCCCGGCAGGGCCCGGCCAGGGGCTCAGCGCCCGCCCGCCACCAGGAGCGGTGCACTCCGCGTGACCGGGGCTCCGGCGGGCAGCAACCCGCGTGCGGCGAGGTCGGGGATGACACCCTCCCCGAACCAGTACGCCTCCTCCAGATGCGGGTAGCCGGAGAACACGAAGTGCTCGATGCCGAGCGCGTGGTACTCCTCGATCCGGTCGGCGACCTCCGCGTGGCTGCCCACGAGCGCGGTGCCCGCGCCGCCGCGCACGAGGCCCACCCCGGCCCACAGGTTCGGGGAGATCTCCAGTCCTTCACGGGACCCGCCGTGCAGGGCGAGCATCCGCTGCTGGCCCACGGACTCGCTGCGGCCCAGCGCGGCCTGCGCGGCGGCGACGGTCTCGGGAGTGAGATCGTCGAGGAGGCGGTCGGCCGCGGACCAGGCGTCACGGGCGGAGTCGCGCGAGATCGTGTGCAGCCGGATGCCGAACCGCACGGTGCGCCCCTCCTGCTCGGCGAGCGCCCGGATCCAGTCGATCTTCTCCTTCACCTGCTCGGGCGGTTCGCCCCAGGTCAGATAGACATCCGTGTGCCGCGCCGCGACCGGCCCCGCGGCGGCCGACGAACCGCCGAAGAAGATCTGCGGCAGCGGATCCGGCGGCAGCGCGGTGAACCCGCCGTCCACGTCGTAGTGCTCGCCCGCGAAGTCGTACGGCGTGCCGCCCCACACCCCGCGCACCACGGAGAGGAACTCGTCGGTACGGGCGTAGCGGCGGTCGTGGTCGAGGTGGTCGCCGTAGCGACGCTGCTCGGCCGAGTCGCCGCCGGTGACGACGTTGAGCAGCAGCCGCCCCCGCGTCAGGCGCTGGTAGGTCGAGGCCATCTGGGCGGCGAGCACGGGGGAGATGACGCCGGGCCGGAACGCCACGAGGAACTTCAGGCGCTGGGTGTGCTGGGCGAGGGCGACGGTCGTCAGCCAGGCGTCCTCGCACCAGGTGCCGGTGGGTGTGAGGACCGCTTCGAAGCCCAGCTGTTCCGCGGCCTTGGCGATCTGGACGAGGTAGTCGAGGTCGGGTGGCCGGACCCCGGCGACGGCCCGGCCCGGAGTGCGCTGGAGCGCGCCCTGGCTGAAGGCGTGCCGGTCCACGAGGGTGCGGCCGTCGCCGCCGGTCGGCAGGAACCAGTGCAGATGAACGGTCATGACGTCAGGACTCCTTGCCGTAGGTGCGGGGGGCGGTGGTGGAAGCCGGCAGCTTCCCGTTGAAGCGGGGGTCGACGAACGACGCGAAGTCCACCGAGCCCGGGATGAGCTTCAGCCGGGCGAAGACGTCGGCGATCTGCTGCTCGGAGGCGATGGCGTTCTTGTCGACGGCGACGGTCACCCGGGTGCCGTTCGTACGCTTCACGGCGTCCAGCGCGACCTCGTAGGGGAGGCCGGTGTCCTTCGCCCAGACCTTGGCCCACTGTTCGGGGTGCTTGTAGACCCAGTCCTGGGCGCGTCGCAGCCGGTCGAGGTAGTCCTTGATGACGGCGGACTTCTTCTGGTCGGCGAGGGCGGTGGGGGAGGCGACCTGGAAGGCGAGGCCGTTGGTCAGTCCGTCGCCGTCGGTCAGCACGCGCCCCTTCTTGCCGCGCAGGACCTGCGAGGTGTACGGGTCCCAGACGGCCCAGGCGTCGACCTTTCCGCTGGTGAACGCGGCCAGGGCGTCGGCCGGCTGGAGGTACTTGACCTTGACGTCCGTGAGGCCGAGGCCCACCTTCCGCAGTGAGGCGACGAGTTGGTAGTGCGCTGACGAGCCCTGCGCCACCGCGATCGCCCGGCCCTTCAGCTCTGCCGGACTCTTCAGCGGCGAGTCGTTCGGGACGAGAAGGGTGTCGCCCTTCGCGGCGCCGTGGCTCGCCGCCACGATCTTGATCTTCGAGTGGGCGCCGGCCGCGACGACGGGCGGTGTGTTGCCGACCGCGCCGATGTCCACGGCCTTGGCGTTGACGGCTTCGAGGAGGGGCGGCCCCGAAGTGAACGTGGACCAGCGGATCTTGTAGTGCAGGTCGTCGAGTTCGCCGGCGGCGCGCAGGATCGCCTCCGAACCGCCCCTCTGGTCACCGACGTTGAGGGTCGTCGTGCCCTTCCCGTCGGTCCCGCCGCCGGACCCCACCGACGAGGTGCCGGCGGATGAGGCGGTGGAGCAGGCGGTCAGGAGCAGGGCGAGCGGTACCAGCAGAACGGGCAGGGCGGGGGTGGGTGGGGTGAGGAGGCGTCGCATGAGGATTCCGTTCGGGGTGGTGGCGGGCTCAGACGGGTGGCGGGCTCAGACGGTGAGGTGCGTCTCGGTGCGCTTCTCGACGGGGGCGGGCGGGTCGGACCGGTGAGCAGGGCCCGCAGGGCCGGCGGAGTCAGCAGGGTTCGCAGAGCCGGCGACGTCAGCAGGGTCCGTAGGGTCGGCGAGGTCCGTGGGGTCCGCAGGGCCGGCGGAGTCGGCAGGGTTCGCAGAGCCGGCGAGGCCGGTGGCGTCCCCCCGGTCCCCGCCCGTCCCGCCGGGGCGACCGCCGCCGCCCGGCGCGTCATGGTCGACGCCGAGCCGGCTCAACAACTCGGCCCGGAGCGCGGCGAAGCGGGGATCGGTGATGTCGCGCGGCCGGCCCAGATCGACGGGGGTCTCGTAGGCGATGACACCGGCGTCCATGACCAGCACCCGGTCCGCCAGCAGAACCGCCTCCTCGACGTCGTGCGTGACCAGCAGGACGGCGCAGCCCCGCCGCTGCCACACCTCGGCGACCAGCCGCTGCGCCTTGATCCGGGTCAGCGCGTCGAGGGCGCCGAACGGCTCGTCGAGCAGCAGCAGGTCGGGCTCCCGCACCAGGGCCCGCGCGAGCGAGGCACGCTGGGCCTCGCCACCGGACAGCGTCTTCGGCCAGGCCCCGGCCCGGTGGCCGAGGCCCACCTCCTCCAACACCGCGTCCGCCAGAGCCCGTTCGGGCTTGCCGGACAGTCCGAGCACGACGTTGCGCCAGACCCGCTTCCACGGCATCAGCCGCGGCGCCTGGAACGCGACGGCCCTGCGGCGCGGCACCAGGACCGTGCCCTCGATGTCGCGGTCGAGACCGGCGAGAATGCGCAGGAGCGTGGACTTCCCGCAGCCGCTGCGACCCAGCAGGGCCACGAACTCGCCCGGGCGGACGTCCAGTTCGAGATCTTCGATGACGGCGCGCCCGTCGAAGGAGCGAGTGAGCCCCGCCACGCGGACAGCGGACCAGTCGGCCCGGTGGGTCACCGGCCGGTGAACGTCGGTCGCCATTGCAGCAGCAGCCTTTCGAGGGAACGGACGACGAAGTCGGCGAGGAGGCCGAGGAAGGCGTAGACGATCAGGCAGACGACGATGACGTCGGTGCGCAGGAAGTCCCGCGCCTGCACCATCAGGAAGCCGATCCCGGAGTCCGCGTTGATCTGCTCGGCGAAGACCAGGGCGAGCCAGGCGATGCCGAGCGAGTAGCGCAGCCCGGTCATCGCGCCCGGCAGCGCGCCCGGCAGGACGACGTGGCGGACGAGGCCCCAGCGGCTCAGGCCCAACGACTCGCCCGCCTCGACGAGTTGGGAGTCGACACCGCGGATGCCCGCGTACACGTTCAGATACAGCGGGAAGGAGACGCCGAGGGTGATGATGGCGATCTTCGGCGCCTCGCCGATCCCGAACCAGATGATGAACAGCGGGATGAGCCCGACGAACGGCACGGTCCGCAGCATCTGCACCCCCGCGTCGACGAGGTCCTCGCCGACGCGGAAGAGGCCGGACACCAGGGCGAGCCCGATGCCGACGACGACGCCGAACAGCAGCCCCAGTGCGACGCGGCGCAGGGAGACACCCATCGCGTGCGTCAGGGAACCATCGGCGACGAGATCCCGGCCGACCCGGGCGATCGTGCCCGGCGAGGCCAGCACCTCCGGGGTCAACGCCCCTGTGGAGCTGAGCAGTTGCCACGCCAGCAGCAGGAGGAGCGGTCCGGAGGTACGGCGCAGCCAGCGGGGGACGCGGGCGCGGCGGGCGGAGGAGGGGACGAGGGCTTCGAGCTCCGGCGACGGGAGGCACGTATCCGGAGAGACGGATATGTCGGTCGCTGCGGGCCCGGGCGGGGCATGGCTGATGCTCATGGCACTCCACGGCAGGGGAGGGCGCGCCCCGGCGTCAGCGGGCGCGCGTCAACGGCGCGCCGGCGCGGAGAAGAGACCGGGGCGGCGGAAAAGGAAAAGAGGGGAGGTTCGCGAGGGCGTCAGTGACCGCGGCGACACGCGGCGGAGGTCACTCGCAGCAGGTCGATGTGACCGCGCGTGGTGAGCAGGACTGAACGCGACATGCGGCAGAACGTAGCCAGTTCGTCGACAGCCGGTCAATACCCTGTCTCACCGTACGGACCAGCAGTATCGACTGACGGTCGGTGGCGGTCCGCACGCCGTGCCCGGGGCGGCCGCGCCGTGCCGCGGCCACGGGCGGGTCCGGGCGACAATGGAGCCATGTCCGACACCTTCACGACCCGAGTCCTGAACGTCACCACCGGCTCCTCCGAGCAGGTCATCGACCTGACCCGGGAGTGCGAGACCTTCCTGCGCGAGGCGTCCGGAGGCCGCGACGGCCTCCTCAACCTCTTCGTGCCGCACGCCACCGCCGGCATCGCGATCATCGAGACGGGCGCCGGCAGCGACGACGACCTGCTCGCCTCCCTGCACACTTTGCTCCCCGCGGACGACCGCTGGCAGCACCGCCACGGCAGCCCCGGCCACGGCCGCGACCACGTACTCCCGGCGTTCGTGCCACCGCACGCGACGTTGCCGGTGGTCGGCGGGGCGCTGGAACTGGGCACGTGGCAGTCGGTGTGCCTGGTCGATACCAATAAGGACAATCCGGAGCGGCAGGTCCGGTTGTCGTTCCTTGGCTCCTGAGCGCGGGCGCGTCGTCCCGTCGGCGCCGACGGGACGGTGGACCAGATACGGCCGCGACGACTCCGCCGTCGACGCAATGTCACTCCCCGTTGTCCTCCACCAGCCGGTCCAGCACGGACTGCAGGACGTCCGCGCGGGCCCGGTCCTCGGCCTGAGCGTGTACGGCGCGCTGGAGCGCGAGGAGGTCGCGCCAGGCGGCCGGGTCCTGGTCCAGGACGGCGTCGACGACCGGGGCGGAGGTGAGGCGCAGGCACTCGGCGAGGTGGTGCCGGGTCCGTGCCGACGGGGCAGGGATCGCGTCAGAGGGCGGGAACGGGCGGGCGAAGCCGTCCGTGAGCCAGCGGGCCGGGTCGGACAGGCGCCATCCGGTCAGGGCGCCGTCGTGGATCAGCAGGTCGACGTCGGGGGCGATGCCGATGACTGCGTACGGCTGCCTGGCGAGCAGGCCCGGGGTGCGCAGACACACCAGCTCGGCGCCGTCCGAGGCGCAGCGGAACACGGTCGCCTGCGGCAGCTCGAAATCCGTCGGCTCACCCGCGCGGAGCCCCGCTGGGGCACTGCTCGGCACGGGTGCTTCCCGGCACAGTTTCGCGCCGTGGGGGGCGGCCCGCGGGGGCAGGTAGAACGTGGCGCTGCACAGCTCCAAGCGGTCCTTGTCGAACCGGAAGAAGTCGTTCTCCGACCACAGCCACTGCACGCTGCCGAAGGTGTCGGCCACCTGCTCATCCCGCTCGCGGGCGTCGGTGTAGCCGGCCACGATCAGTTGCTGCCCAGGCAGGTCGAGGCGCGGGGTGAACCGCAACGGACGCGCCGTCGACTCGGCATCGACCGTGCCGCCGACCGGGAACGCCGTTGGTTCCCGCGTATTCGCGCTTGCCGGTGGCCTCATGGCCCGGATGTGGACGGCCACTGCGCCCGGGTCTGGCTGCCGGCGGAGTCGTAGGCGGAGCTATCCCGTCCAGTGGTCGGCGGTCACGGCGGTCACCCGGCCGATGGCGTCCAGCTCGAGCGCGCGCCGGGGCGCCGGACCTCCCGTGCGTCGGCGTCGTAGGCGAACGTGAGCGGACTCGCGGATGGCTTGCCGAGCCCGTCGTCGACCCCGTCGTTGACCCCGTCCTTGAGAGCCCCGCCCGCGTCCTTCAGACCGTTGCCGATGTCACCGAGAAGACCCATGGCTACTGACCCCCGCCCTGCTGCTGTTCGGCGGCCTTGGCCCGCGCCTCGGGGGAGGGGCCGAAGGTGTCGTCGAGCCACTTGTCGTACTCGGCGTCGGACATGCCCGCGGCGCCGTGCAGGTTCTCCGGGTTGAGCCCCATCGGGCCGACGGTGTGCGAGGTCATGACGTCGCGGCCGGCGTCCTTCCAGCCCTGCTCACTGTTGGCCAGGGCCTGGTCGAAGGACTCCTTGCTGTAGTCCACGCCGCCGTACGCACCCGATTTCGCGATGTCGCCCCAGCCCTGCTGGGTGACCTCGTCCTCGGAGGCGTACGGGTTGCCGATCGCGGCGTTCGTGACGACCTTCAGCGAACCCTCGACGTACTGCTCGGTCTCGTAGTAGGTGCCCGCCGACAGGCCGGTCTTGACCGCGAACGCGTTGCCCTCGTTGACCAGCGAGCGCACTCCCCACTCCCACCGCTCGCAGAAGCTCTTGAAGTCGCCCGTCAGGCCCTCATGGCCCAGCTCCAGGCCGGACAGCGCGATGTCACCGAAGCCGCGCCCGGCGCCTGCCTCGCCGACCATGCCGAGTTCCTTCAGCTCCGCCAGCGCCTCGGTCAGACCCTTGGCGACCAGGCCCAGGCCGTCCGCCTGGAGGTCCTTGCCCCCGGCACCGCCGCCACCGCCCGTCACAGGCCGGCCCCAACCGGCCCCGCCGCGGTCGTCCCCGCGCCGTCGGCGCGACGCAGCCTCGGTACCTGTCGCGGCTCATCCGCCGCACCCCCGTGCTCAGCCATGCCGACCATCATCCGCAGCCGCCCCGCATCCTGCAACGCTCCTGCGTCACACCCCTGTCACAGCGGCGGATGCCCCTGCGCCCCGCCCGCCGAGCGGGCCGCGGCGATGTGGCGTTCCAGTTCTTCGCGGAGCGGAGCGGGGAGTTCGCCCGAGCTCGCGTACGTGACGAGGTGGCGGGCGACCTGCCGGGGCGCAAGGCCGGTCCGGGCGGACATCGCGTGCAGGACCTCCTGCCCTGCGGCGGGGGTGAAGCGGCCCAGGGCGAGAAGGACTCCGACGGCCTGGTCCATGACGGCGCGGCCGTGCACCACCTGCCTGAGGTGGGTGATCTGTGCTTCCAGCTCCGCCCTCTCCTGGGCCGCGGACGCGGGCTCGTCCGGGGTCGGGAGCAGGTGATGAGGCGTCAAGGACTTCTCCGGGGGCTCGGGAGAGGGGACGGACAGGAACGGACAGAACGGACGAGGGCGGGTAGGGCCGGCCGGGTCAGCGGCCGGCGAGGGTGCGGTGCGGCGAGTACCCATAAGCCGCCCGGTAATGGGCCGCGAACCTGCCGGGATGGTAGAAACCCCAGGCAGCCGCGACAGACGTGACGGTGGCGCCCCGCGACGGGTCGGCGCCGACCAGGTCCTGATGGGCCAGCGAGAGCCGGACGCGGCGCAGGTACGCGAGCGGCGTCGTGTCCAGGTGGCAGCGGAACGCGTACTGCAGGCCGCGGACCGTGACATGGGCCGCGGCCGCGATCCCCGCCACGGTCAGCGGCTCGGCAGCGTGCTCCTCCATGTAGGCGACCGCGGGGCGCAGCGACGCGGGCCGCGCGTCCCGGCGGTCGCTCGCCGTCGGCTCGGTGAGCGCGGTGTGGGGGAACGCGGCCAGGACGGCGCCGGCCAGGTACTGCGCCGCGGTGGCCGCCGCCAGCGGCTGCGCCGCCACCTCCGGAACGTGCAGGACGTGTTCGCGTACGTGGACGATGGTGCGCCGCAGGTGCTGGGCGGCGCCCTCGGACGTGGGCCGGTGCCCGGTCAGCCGGACCGGCCCTGCCGCCGCGTGCGGTGCGGTGGCGGCGACCTGGTTGAGCAGCGCCGGGTCCAGCATCGTGATGTTGTAGCGGGCGCCGCAGATCCGGTTCTGGTACGGCAGTTCGGGCGGGGCGAACGAGACCACGTCCCCGGGGCCGAAGGCGTCCTCGACCCCGGCGAACCCGTGGTCCTGGATGGTGCCGTCGTGGACGACGCAGAGGCAGATCCGGCCGAGCGGCGTGACGTCGCCCGCCATGGCGTCGCGCCGGATCCGTGCCCGGCTGGAGTCCGTGGTGCCGTTGCCGATGCGCATCTGCGCGTAGGCCTGGCTGAGGAACTCCTCGGTCGCCTCGATGTCGGTGCTGTCGAAGCGCAGGGTTTCCATGCCGCCTCCACCTCGTGCCTACCGCGCCTGCTCTCGTCCCAGAGCGCACGACTTCCGGGAAACGCGTCGGCGTGCCGGGGCGGAGACTTCGCCCGGTGGGGTTCGTTTTCTGGACAGCGGCGCGCGGGAGTGTTCGTTCCCGGTGTCGCGGGCCCGCACCGTTCCCGGCATCGTCGGACGGTCGGCTGACGGCAGGGGAGAGGCGGGAGGTGGCGACCGGTGGTGACCGATGACGAGCGGGACGGCGACCGGATCGGCTCCCTCGCCCTGATGCGGGCCGAGGCACGCCAGTTGCGCCAGGCCATCGCCTCGCACATCGTCGTCGACCAGGCGATCGGGGTCGTCATCGTGCTCGGCCGCCTCGCGCCCGAACAGGGCTGGAACGTGCTCAAGGACGTCTCGCAGCACACCGACACCAAGCTCCGCGAGGTCGCGGGGCAGGTGGTGGCGTGGGCGAACGGCGGGCAGCTGTCCGCTTCCGTGCGCCACGCGCTGGACTCGGCGTTGACCCGCTGCCACCAGGTGTCCTGACGCGCGGGGCCGTCGCGCCCCTCAGCTCAACTGCAGCCGCATCAGGGTCAGATCGAGCCAGCGGTCGAACTTCCGGCCCACCTCGCGCACCGTGCCCGCGTGCTCGAAGCCGTGGCGCTGGTGCAGCCGCACCGACGCCGTGTTGCCCGCCTCGATCCCGGCGATCATCACGTGCAGACCCGCCGCGCGGGCGGAGGTGACGAGCGTGCCGAGCAGCGTGGAGCCGATGCCCTTGCCGTGGTGGCCGTCGGCCACGTACACGGAGTTCTCGACCGTGTGCCGGAAGCCCGAGTAGTCCTTCCACGGGCCGTAGACCCCGAACCCGACGACGGCACCGGCGTGCTCGGCGACGTACGCGGAACCCCGCTCCAGGTGCGCCCCGAGCCAGGCCCCGCCCTGCGTACGGGACTGCGGCGTGTCCGTCCACAGCGCCGTGCCGTGCTCGATGGCGTGGTTGCGGATCCCGAGCACCGCGTCGAGGTCCTCGGGACGGGCCGGCCGGACGGTCACCGCCCGAGCCCCCGTCTCGTATGGTGGATTCATGTCCAACATCGTAGACCCCCTCGTCGAGCGGATCGGGGCGCGCGTCCGGGCCGAGCGGGACCGGCGCCGCTGGACGCTGTCGGAGCTGGCCCAGGAGTCCGGGGTGTCGCGGGCGATGATCCACCGGATCGAGCGCGGTGAGTCCAGCCCGAGCGCGGTCGTCCTGGGCAAGCTGTCCGCGGCGCTCCGGCTCAGCATCGCCACGCTGCTCGACCCGGAGGAGGTCCCGGACCGGGTCCACCGCGCGGACGCGGCCCCGCGGTGGCACGATCCGGAGACCGGGTACGTCCGGCGGCAGCTCTCCGGGCCCGGCTTCCCGGCCGAGGTGGCGGAGATCCGGCTGCCCGCCGGGGCCCATGTCCCCTACCCCGCCGCCGCGTTCGCCTTCCACCGGCAGATCATCTGGGTCGTCGACGGCCGCCTCACCTTCCACGAGGGCGCCACGGTGCACGAGCTGGCCGCCGGGGACACCGTCGAACTGGGCCCGCCCCAGCCGTGCGCCTTCGCCAACGAAACGGAGCAGGAGTGCCGGTACGCCGTCGTCCTGGTCCGCGGGGACGCCCCATGAGCGACCTCCCGGCTCTGCGGCGCGGCGCCGTCGGGCTGCTCGCCTGCAGCGCCGGGATCGCCCTCGCCAACAACTACGCCGTGCAGCCCGCCCTCGGCGACGTCGCCCGCTCCACCGGCACCTCCGCCGCCGCGATCGGCCTGGTCACCACCGCCGCGCTGGCCGGCTGCATCGCCGGGTTCGCCTTCCTGTTGCCGCTCGCCGACCGCACGGCACCCCGCCGCCTCGTCACGGGCCAGCTCCTCCTGCTCGCCGCCGGGCTCGGCCTCGCGGCGGCCGCCCCCGGGCTCGGCGTGCTGCTCGTCGCGTACGTGGTCATCGGCGCGGGCGCGAGCGTCAGCGCGTGCGCCTCGACGATCGCCGGACGCGGGGTGCCCCCGGCCCGGCGCGGCGCGGCCGTCGCGCTGGTGGCCGCCGGGATGTCCGCGGGGATCCTGCTCAGCCGCCTCGTCGGCGGGGCGCTCGCCGACGCCCTCGGCTGGCGCGGCATGCTGCTCGCCTTCGCCGGGCTCGTGCTGGCCTGCGCGGCCGGGGCGTGGCTGCGGCTGCCGGCCGGGCGGCCCGCGCCCACCGGCAGCTACCTCGCCACGCTGACGGCGCTGCCCGGCCTCCTGCGCCGCCACCCGGTGCTGCGCCGGGCCGTGCTCACCGGCAGCCTCTGGTACTTCGCCTTCAGCCTCGTCTGGGTCGCGCTCACCGTGCGCCTCGCGGAGCCGCCGTACGCGCTCGACGCCGCCGCGATCGGCCTCTACAGCCTCGCCGGGGCGCTCGGCTTCGCCGTGCTGCCGGTGGCGGGGCGGCTCGGCGACCGGTTCGGGCCGCGCCGGGTGATCTGCGCGAGCATGGCCACGGCCGTCGCCGGAGCCGCGCTGCTCTGCACCGGCCTCGACCGCCCGGCCGTCACCGCGGCGGGCCTCGCCCTGGTCGACGCGGGCTGCTTCACCGCGCAGGCCGCCAACCAGACGCGCATCCTCGGCGTCGACCCCCGCCGCGGCGGCAGCCTCAGCGGCGTCTACCTGCTGCTCTACTTCCTGGCCGGGGTCGTCGGCTCCGCGCTCGCCGCCCCGCTCATCGCGTCCGGCGGCTGGCCGGCCGCGTCCGGCGCGGTGCTCGCCGCGCTGCTGCTCGCCGGGGTGCTGGCCCTGCGCCGCGACCCGCGGGACGAGCGGCCCCGCGACGCGCGACGGCCGGGACGCGGACGTCCCGGCCGGTCAGGTGCGCGGTGGCTCAGCTCTCGGAGCGCCGGGCCCGCTTCTCCGCCTGCTCCGCGTGCAGCTTCTTGACGCGGACGTTCTCCTTGCGGACCTCCGCCTGCGTGGCCCGCTCCTTCTGCAACCACTCGGGATTCTCGTCCTTCAGGGCGGCGATCTGCTCGGTGGTGAGCGGCTCGGTGACACCGCCGCGGGCCAGGCCCGCGATGGAGACGCCGAGCTTCTCCGCGACCACCGGGCGCGGGTGCGGGCCGTTCGCCCGCAGGTCGACCAGCCACTGCGGCGGCTCGGTCTGCAGCGCGCTCAGCTCACTGCGGGAGACGACACCCTCACGGAACTCGGCGGGCGTGGCCTCGAGGTACACACCCAGCTTCTTCGCCGCCGTGGCGGGCTTCATGGTCTGGGTGCTCTGATGCGAACTCATGAGGTCAAGGGTATCGAGCGCGGGGCGCGCGCCCGACCACGCGGGACGGCGCCGGGTAGCCTTGCGGAGTGACAGGCACGGAAAAGAACCCCGCGGCGACCCCTTCGTTCCGGCTCGCGTACGTCCCCGGAGCGACCCCCGCCAAGTGGGTGCGGATCTGGAACGAGCGGCTGCCCGGCACCCCGCTCGTCCTCGTCCCGGTGGACGCGGGCGAGGCGCCGGACGTGCTGCGCCGCGGTGACGCCGACGCCGGTCTGGTGCGGCTGCCGGTGGACCGTACGTTCTTCAGCGCGATCCCGCTCTACACCGAGACCACCGTCGTACTGGTCCCCAAGGACCACGTCGTCTCCGCGGTGGAGGAGGTCACCCTGGCCGATCTCGCCGAGGAGATCGTGCAGCATCCCCTGGACGACGTCATGGGCTGGGAGCGGCCGCCCGGGCAGCCCGCGTTCGAGCGCCCCGCCACCACCGCCGACGCCGTCGAGCTGGTCGCGGCGGGCGTCGGCCTGCTCGTCGTTCCGCAGTCGCTGGCCCGGCTCCACCACCGCCGGGACCTCACCTACCGGCCGGTCGTGGACGCGCCCGGCTCGGACGTGGCGCTCGCCTGGCCGCAGGAGCGCACCACCGATCAGGTCGAGGACTTCGTGGGGATCGTGCGCGGCCGCACGGTGAACAGCTCCCGCGGCCGGGCCCAGGCACCGGACCCGCAGGCGAAGGCACAGGAGAAGAAGAAACCGGCCGCTGCCCGCAAGGCGGCCCCGGCCCGGGGCGCGGGCCGCCCCAAGCCCGGCACCAAGGGCACCAAGGGCACCAAGCAGGGAGCCAAGCGCGGCAGGCCCCGTAAGCGCTCGTAGGCAGCCGTACCGCGCGCGGCACGTTACGCGTCCGGCGCGCGGCGCGCTACGCGTCCGGCGGGGGGCCCGGCGCGCCCGCCCGCAGCCCGTCCATCACCAGGTCCAGCAGCCGGCCCGCCCGTGACTGCCAGTCGCTGTGCGGGTCGACCTGCCACAGACCCGCGATCGCCAGCATGAAGTCGTCCGGGGTGACGCCGGGCCGGATCGTGCCCGCCCGGGTGTTCGCCGCGAGCAGCAGCGTGACCGCCTCGGTGAGCGGCCCGTGCGCCAGGGTCTTGAAGGTGCCGCGCGCCGTCGTGGCCTCGCGCAACGCGTCCGCCAGGCCCGCCTTGGCCATCGCGTACTGGGCGAGCCGGTCCATCCACTCGCGCAGCGCCGCCTCCGGCGGCCGGGTGCACAGCAGCTGGCCCGCCGTCTCGGCGACCTGCTGGACCTCGTACCGGTACACCTCCAGGACGAGCGCCTCCCGGCTCGGGAAGTTGCGGTAGAAGGTGCCCTGCCCGACGCACGCCTTGCGCGCGATGGTGCTCAGCGGGGCGTCCGCCGAGCGCGTCAGCTCGGCCAGCGCCACCGCGAGGATGCGCTCGCGGTTGCGCTGCGCGTCGGAGCGCAGCGCCGACTGCTTCTTCGGAGGGTGCACGGCTCCTCCTCGGGTCGTGGCGGGGAAAGGTCCTTGCTGGGCGGACAGTTGTCCACTACGGTCGTGACCACAGAGTGGACAGGTGTCCGCTTCGTGCCGCCCCCACCATAGCGGCGACCGCGGCCGATGCCGACGCCGAACCCTCGCCCATTCTCCTGTACAGCGCTGAATTCTCCTCGCACCGGATACGCGAAAGAAGGCTGCTCATGGCCCCAGCGGGCATCTCTACGTCCAGCTCGATCACCTTGCACGTCAACGGAGAGAAGTACACGCTGCCCGTCGACCACCGCACCACCCTGCTCGACGCCCTGCGCGAGCGGCTCGACCTGACCGGCACGAAGAAGGGCTGCGACCAGGGCCAGTGCGGCGCCTGCACCGTGCTCGTCGAGGGGCGTCGCGCCGTGTCCTGCCTGACCCTCGCGGTCGCCGCCGAAGGGCGCGAGATCACCACCATCGAAGGCGTCGCCGACGGCGACGAACTCCACCCCGTGCAGCAGGCCTTCGTCGAGCTGGACGGTTTCCAGTGCGGCTACTGCACCCCCGGCCAGATCTGTTCGGCCCTCGGCGTCCTGCAGGAGCACGCGGACGGCTGGCCGAGCGCCGCGACCGAGGACGTCCGGCCCGAGGCGGGACCGCCACCCCTGACGCCCGAGGAGATCAGGGAGCGGATGAGCGGGAACCTGTGCCGCTGCGGGGCGTACGTGTCGATCGTGCAAGCCGTCGCCCGGGCCGCCGAGACCACGAAGGAGCCGGTGGCGTGAAGGAGTTCGGGTACGAAAGGGCGCTGGACGTCCCGGGCGCCGTGGCGGTGCTCGGCGCCGACCCCGAGGCGCGTTTCCTCGGCGGCGGCACCAACCTCGTCGACCTCATGAAGGCAGGGGTGGAGCGCCCCGCACGCCTGGTCGACGTCCGCGAACTGCCTCTGGGGGGCGTCGAGTCCACCGCGGACGGCGGCGTGCGCATCGGCGCCACCGTCACCAACAGCGACCTGGCCGCGCACCCCGACATACGGAGCCGCTACCCGGCGCTGATGCAGGCCGTCCTCGCCGGTGCCTCCGGACAACTGCGCAACATGGCGACCGTCGGCGGCAATCTGCTCCAGCGCACCCGCTGCGGCTACTTCACCGACGTCACCAAGGCGTGCAACAAGCGGGTGCCCGGCAGCGGCTGCCCCGCGATCACCGGCGAGCACCGCAACCACGCGATCCTCGGCGCCAGCGAGGCCTGCGTGGCCGTGCACCCCTCCGACATGGGCGTCGCGCTCGCCGCCTTCGACGCGGTCGTGCACTACGAGACGGCCGAGGGCGCGGGGGAGTTGGCGCTCACCGACTTCTACCTGCCCGTCGGCACCACCCCGCACCTGGAGACCGCGCTGCCGGCCGGTGCGCTCATCACGGCGGTCACCCTGCCGCCCGCGCCGGTCGCGGCCCGCTCCCGCTACCGCAAGGTCCGCGAGCGCGCCTCGTACGCCTTCGCGATCGGGTCGCTCGCCGCCGCCCTCGACGTGCGCGACGGGGTCGTGCACGACGTGCGCCTGGCCTTCGGCGCGGTCGCCTCCCGGCCGTGGCGGGCCCGCGCGGCGGAGCGCGCGCTGATCGGTTCGCCCGCCGACGCGGAGGCGTTCGCCGCCGCCGCCGACGCGGAGCTGGCGGCCGCGGAGCCCCTGGCGCAGAACGCGTACAAGGTGGCGTTGATGCGCAACCTCGTGGTGGCGCAGCTGACCGAACTCTCGCAGGAGGCCACCCGGTGACGACACAGACACAGACACAGACACAGACACAGACGACGCAGACGCGGGACGCTGCCGCGAGGAAGGACGCCGTCGGGGTCGCGCGCACCCGCATCGAAGGGGTCGCGAAGGTCACCGGCGCCGCCCGGTACGCGGCCGAGGTCCCCTTCGCCGAGCTGGCCCACGGCTGGCTGGTCCTGTCGACCGTGGCGCGCGGCCGGATCCGCTCGATCGACGACGCGGCGGTCCGCGCCCTGCCCGGCGTCCTGACGGTCCTGCACCACGGGAACGCGCCGCGGGTCAACGACGACGTCGTCGGTGCCCTCGGCCGCCCGGACCCGATCGTCGAGGTCTTCCAGCACGACCGGGTCCCGCACGCGGGCTGGCCCGTCGCCCTCGTGGTCGCCGAGACCTCCGAGCAGGCGAGGGAGGCCGCCGAGGCGCTCGTCGTCGCGTACGACGAGGAACCGCACGACGTCGCCTTCCACGCGGACCGGCCGGGCGTCTACACCCCCGAGGAGTCGGCGGCGTCCAAGGGCGACCTGGAGGCCGAACTCGCGGCGTCCGCGGTGGTGCTCGACGCCTCCTACACCACGCCCGAGCAGCACCACGGCGCCATGGAACCGCACGCGGTGACGGTGCGCTGGGAGGGCGGGCGCCTGGAGCTGTTCGACTCCAACCAGGGCAGCAAGTGGATCGCCGACGACCTCGCCAACCTGTTCTCGCTCGACCTGTCGGCGGTCCGCGTCCGCTCCGAGCACGTCGGCGGCGCCTTCGGCTCCAAGGGCCTGCGCGCGCACCACGTGGCCGCGGTGATGGCCGCCACCGAGCTGCACCGGCCGGTGCGCGTGGTGCTGACGCGCCGTCAGGTCTTCGCGACCACCGGCTACCGCAGCCCCACCGCGCAGCGCGTGCGGCTCGGCGCGGACCCGGACGGCCGGCTGCGCGCCTTCGGGCACGAGCACCTCAACCTCACCTCGAACCTGCGCGAGTTCGTCGAGGGCGGGGCCGGGTTCGGGCGCAGCATGTACGACGCCGTCGCGCACCACACCGTCAACCGGGTCGTGCCGGTGGACGTGGCGACGCCCACCTGGATGCGGGCGCCGGGCGAGGCCCCGGGCTCGTTCGGCGTGGAGTCGGCGCTCGACGAGCTCGCGGAGCGGCTCGGCATGGACCCGATCGCGCTGCGCGCCCGCAACGAGCCCACGGTGGGCCCGGTCTCGGGGCTGCCGTTCAGCAGCCGCAACCTCCTCGGCTGTTTCGAGGAGGGCGCGCGCCGGTTCGGCTGGGCGGAGCGCGACCCGCGTCCGCGCATGCGCCGCGAGGGCCGCTGGCTGCTCGGCACGGGCACCGCCGCGTCCACGTTCCCCTCGGGCGCCCTCCCGTCCACGGCGTCCGCGACCGCCGAGGCGGACGGCACCTTCACCGTCCGCATCACCGCGTCCGACGTCGGCACCGGCGCCCGTACGGCCCTCACGCTCATCGCCGCCGACGCGCTGGACGTGGCGCCGGAGCGGGTCACCGTGCTGATCGCCGACAGTGACTTCGGGCCCGCCTGGGTCGCGGGCGGCTCGATGGGCACGCGGTCGTGGGGGTGGGCCGTCATGGCCGCCGCCCGCGAACTGCGCGAACGGCTGCCGCTCGCCCCCGGCGAGATCCCGCCGGAGGGCCTCACCGTCCGGACGGACACCGCGGAGCTGATCGCCCAGCTCGCGCAGAAGGAGCGGTACTCCTACGGCGCGCAGTTCGCCGAGGTCGCGGTGGACGTGGCCAGCGGCGAGGTGCGGGTGCGACGGCTGCTGGGCGTCTTCGCGGCCGGCCGGATCATCAACCCGCTCACCGCGCGCAGCCAGTTCACCGGCGGTATGACCTGGGGCGTCTCCATGGCGCTGCACGAGGAAGCGGTCCGGGACGAGGCGACCGGCGGGCACGTCGGCGCCGACTTCGCCGGGTACCACGTCGCCGCGAACGCCGACATCCCGGAGATCCAGGCCGAGTGGATCGAGGACCTGGACCCCGACGACCCCGTCGGGATCAAGGGCATCGGCGAGATCGGCATCGTCGGCACGGCCGCCGCGATCGCCAACGCGGTGTGGCACGCGACCGGTGTCCGCCACCGCGACCTGCCGATCCGCCCCGACCGGGTGCTGCTCGGTGAGGCGCGGCGGGACGGGACGCATGCTTGATCTCGCCGCCGAGCTGAGCGCGTGGGCCGCGCAGGGCCGGGAGTTCGCCGTCGCCACCGTCGTCGCGGTGAGCGGCAGCGCACCCCGGCCGCCCGGCGCGGCCCTCGCCGTCGACGCCGCGGGCGAGGTCATCGGTTCCGTCTCCGGGGGCTGCGTCGAAGGCGCGGTCTACGAGCTGTGCGTCGAGGCCCTGCGGGACGGGACGGTCCGGCGCGAGGAGTTCGGCTACAGCGACGACGACGCGTTCGCGGTCGGGCTGACCTGCGGCGGCGCCGTGGAGGTGCACGTCGTCCCGGTCCGCGCGGACGCGCCGTCCCGGCCCGTGGTGGAGGCGGCGCTCGGTGCGGCGGCCCGCGGCGAGGCGGTGGCGCTCGCGCGGGTCCTCGACGGGCCCGGCGCCCTCGCGGACGGCGGCGGCCTGCTGCTGGTCCGCTCCGACGGCTCGTACGAGAGCGGGCTCGGTTCCGGCGACGACCCGGGGCTCGCCGCGCAGACCCGGGCCCTGCTGGACCTCGGCAGGACCGGCGTCCGCGCGGTGCCGGAGAGCTCGGCGCGGTGCGGCGGCGACGTCGCCCTGTTCGTCGAGTCGAGCGTGCCGCCCGCCCGGATGATCGTCTTCGGCGCGGTCGACTTCGCGGGCGCCCTGGTGCGGGTCGGCAAGCTGCTCGGCTTCCACGTGACGCTCTGCGACGCGCGGGGCGTGTTCGCGACCCCGACGCGCTTCCCGGAGGCGGACGAGGTGGTCGTGGAGTGGCCGGACCGCTATCTGCGGGCCACGGACACGGACGAGCGGACGGTGCTGTGCGTGCTCACGCACGACGCCAAGTTCGACGTGCCGCTGCTGGAGGTGGCGCTGCGGCTGCCCGCGGCCTACGTCGGCGCGATGGGCTCGCGCCGCACGCACGAGGACCGGCTCGCCCGGCTGCGGGAGGCCGGGCTCACGGAGCCCGAACTGGCGCGGCTGCGCTCGCCGATCGGCCTCGACCTCGGCGGCCGTACCCCGGAGGAGACGGCGGTGTCGATCGGCGCCGAGATCGTCGCCGTGCGGCGTGGCGGCAGCGGAGCGCCGCTCACCGAGGCCCGGGGGCCGATCCACACGACCCCGTAGGCCGGCGCCCGCCGGATCGCGCATGACTAATGCGGGGACCTGTACCTGTACCGGTACCGGTCCCCGCTGCGGTGTCGGCGCGGGCAGGTGCGGGAGCGGTGGTGATTGGTCCAGACCCATTGACGAAAGGTCTGGACCTCCCTACCGTGCGTCGTGTTCACGTCAGTGCGCGCGCCTCACCCCACCGGCGATCCCGCGGAGGCCCCCATGTCCGGTCGCACTCGCACCTCCCGTCTTCTCGGCGCCGCCCTCGCGGCCGCCGCCGCCCTGTCCACCGTGCTCGTCGCGGCCCCCGCGGCGCCCGCCGCCGACACCTGCGCGACCAAGGCCCGGCCCGCGGGCAAGGTCCTCCAGGGCTACTGGGAGAACTGGGACGGCGCGGCCAACGGCGTCCACCCGCCGTTCGGCTGGACCCCGATCACCGACCCGGCGCTCGCCCGGCACGGCTACAACGTGATCAACGCCGCCTTCCCGGTGATCCGCTCCGACGGCACCGCGCTGTGGGAGGACGGCATGGACACGAACGTCAAGGTCGCGACCCCGGCCGAGATGTGCCAGGCCAAGAGCGCAGGACAGACGATCCTGCTCTCGATCGGCGGCGCGGCGGCCGGGATCGACCTGAACTCCACCGCGGTCGCCGACCGCTTCGTCGCGACGATCGTCCCGATCCTGAAGAAGTACAACTTCGACGGCATCGACATCGACATCGAGACGGGCCTCACCGGCAGCGGCGCCATCGGACAGCTCTCCGCCTCCCAGGCCAACCTGGTCCGGATCATCGACGGCATCCTCGCGAAGATGCCCGCCGGCTTCGGCCTGACGATGGCGCCCGAGACCGCGTACGTGACCGGCGGCAGCATCACGTACGGGTCGATCTGGGGCGCGTACCTGCCCGTCATCAAGAAGTACGCGGACAACGGCCGCCTGTGGTGGCTGAACATGCAGTACTACAACGGGAGCATGTACGGCTGCTCCGGCGACTCCTACGCGGCCGGGACCGTCCAGGGCTTCACCGCCCAGACCGACTGCCTCAACAAGGGGCTCGTCGTCCAGGGCACCACCATCAAGGTCCCCTACGACAAGCAGGTCCCCGGCCTGCCCGCCCAGCCCGGCGCGGGCGGCGGCCACCTGACGCCCGCCCAGGTCGCGCAGGCCTGGAACACCTACCGCGGCGGCCTCAAGGGGCTGATGACCTGGTCGATGAACTGGGACGGGTCGAAGAACTGGACCTTCGGCGACAACGTGAAGGCACTGCAGGGGCGGTAGCCGCACCCGCGGTCAGGGCGCGGCGGGCCCCGGCCCGCGCCGCAGCCACCACGCCGCCGCCCAGGTCAGGGCGAGAGCGAGGGCGCCGCCGACCGCGGTCATCTCCACCCGCTCGACGGCGACCTCGACCGTCGCGTGCGCCCGGCCCGAGGAGAACAGCAGCAGCACGGTCGGGGTGAGGAACGCGGCGTACAGCAGGTCGTCGGGGAGGAGCGCGTAGGCGACCGTGAGCACCGCGCACAGGGCCGCCAGGACGAAGCAGAGCGCGGACGGGGCGACGACCGCCACGGCGACCGCCGCCACCGCGCCGAGCACCGTGCCCAGGGCGCGGTGCAGCACGCGCGCCCGCGTCTCGTGCACGGCCGGTACGAAGACCAGGCACAGGGTGAGCACGGCCCAGTTTCCCCGGGGCAGGTCCAGGGCGTCGCTCAGCAGGATCAACGCCACGCAGCCGATGGTGAGTTCGGCGGCGTGCACCGCGACCTCCCGGGCGGAGGCGGGCGAGGCGGGCAGCCGAAGCCGCAGGACGGCCGCCAGGACGATCACGATGCCCGCGCCGAGCCAGGTGGCCGCCGCCACGCTCCAGGGGTGGTCCGGGGCCAGGGCCGCGTACAGCACGAGGTTCGAGGGGAGCAGGGCCGCGGTGCCCGCGCTGCGCCGGTTGAAGGCGGCCTGCGCCGCGCAGGCGGCGGCCACGGCGACGAGCAGGGCCGGGGTGTGCCCGGCGACCAGCGTGCCCGCGGCGGCGGCGAGCCCCGCGCACAGGCCGGCCGCGCACTGTTCGACGGGCGTCAGCCGGCCGGCCGCGACCGTCATGAAGGTCATCCCGAGGTACACGGACTGGGCGATGCCGCCCTCCAGCAGCCACCACGCCACCACCACCGGCACCACCGCGGCCAGGACGAGCGCGGCGGCCCGCGCCACGAGCCCCGGCGGCGGCAGCCACCGCACGGCTGGACCGGTCACGGGAGGCTCCCTCTCTGTGGGGCGGGCGCACGCCGTTGACCTGCGACGACACGGGTCGGGCCGCTCCGGCGTCCGCTCCGCCCCACCCTAAAGGGGCGGCGGAGGCCCTGCCCGCCGGGCGGACGGCCCGCCCGTCCCGCCGCCCTCGCCCCCCGGCCCGGCAGCGCCGCTCCCGGCGCCCGGCCCACCGTTCCCGCCCGCCGCCGCCGAGCCCCGGGCCACCTCCGCCTCCAGGCGTCCGATGCGGCTCAGGTAGCGCAGGTGGGAGGCGACCTTGACGCGCAGCAGCCAGGGGTCGAGCGGCTTGGTGAGGATGTCCCGCACCTGTAACTCGTACGCCTCCTCGGCGAGTTGCGTGTGCCGGAACAGGCCGGTCAGCAGGAGCACCGGGATGTGGGCCGTCTGGTCGAGCCGGTGCAGGTGCCGGGCCACCTGTACCCCCGTCATGCCCGGCATGACGACATCCAGGATGATCAGGTCGATCCCGCCCCGCAGCACCGCCTTCAGGGCCTCCTCGCCGCTCTGCGCCCGCCGCGTGGCACAGCCGAGCGGGGCCAGGGCGCTCTCCAGGGCGAAGAGCGACTCCTCGTGGTTGTCCACGAGCAGAACCGTGAGTTGCGTGGGCATGGCACCGTCCAGGAACTTTTCTCCACGATGCGCGATGCCATCCGCGTGACGACAGGGGCCGGACGGCCCTCACCTGGAGCACAGCGGCCCCTTGCCGAGCGTTGGCGACATGATCATCACAGGAGTAGCGTGCCCCCGACGGCGCGCGAGGAGGCAGGACATATGACCCATACGGTGACCGCCGGGCTGGCCACGATCAAGGACGACCTGGCCGCGCTCTACCGGGACCTGCACCAGCATCCGGAACTCTCGCTCCAGGAGACGCGGACGGCCGCGCTGCTCGCCGGGCGGCTGCGCGACGCGGGCTTCGACGAGGTCGTCGAGCGGATCGGCGGCACCGGCGTGGCGGGCGTACTGCGCAACGGCGCCGGACCGGTCGTCATGGTCCGCGCCGACATCGACGCGCTGCCCGTCGAGGAGCGGACCGACCTGCCCTACGCGAGCCAGGTCCGCGGCGTCGACCCCCAGGGCCGCGACGTGCCGGTCATGCACGCCTGCGGGCACGACATGCACGCCGCGTGCCTGTCCGGCGCCGCCGCCCTGCTGGCCGGGGCCCGCGACCAGTGGTCGGGCACGCTCCTCGCCGTCTTCCAGCCCGCCGAGGAACTGGTGCGCGGCGCCCGCGACATGGTCGAGGACGGCCTCTTCGCGCGCTTCCCGAAGCCCGACATCGTGCTGGGCCAGCACGTCGGCCCGCTGCCCGCCGGGTTCATCGGCCACGGCTCGGGTCCGGTCATGGCCGCGTCGGACTCGCTCGACGTGACACTGCACGGCCGCGGCGCCCACGGCTCGCGGCCCGAGGCCGCCGTGGACCCCGTCCTGATGGCGGCGAACGTCGTGACCCGGTTGCAGGGCGTCGTCAGCCGGGAGGTGCCCGCCGCCGAGACGGCCGTGGTCACCGTCGGCCGCCTGCAGGCCGGCACGAAGGAGAACATCATCCCGGCCACCGCCGAGCTGGGCATCAACATCCGCACCTACACGCCGGAGGTGCGGGCGCTGGTCCTCGCCGCCGTGGAGCGCGTCGTGCGGGCCGAGTCGCAGGCGAGCGCGGCGGTCGCCGAGCCCACCCTCCAGTGGCTGCCCAGCGCCCCCGCCCTGGTGAGCGACCCCGACGCCACCGCCAGGACGGTGGAGGCGTTCGCCGCGCACTTCGGGCGGGAGCGTCTGCTGCCGATGCCGCAGGTCAACGCGAGCGAGGACGTGGGCGTCTTCGGCGAGGCGCTCGGCGTGCCCACCGTGTTCTGGTTCTGGGGCGGACTCGAGACGCAGACGGTGCTCGGCGCACTGCAAGAGGGCCGCCTCGACACGCTGCCGAGCAACCACTCGCCGCACTTCGCGCCGCTCGTCGAGCCGACGCTCAGCACCGGCGTCGAAGCCCTCGTCGTCGCGGCCCTCGCCTGGCTCGGCGCCCCGGCCTGAACAGGGCCCGGAGCCCGGGCCGGGCTGGGGCCCGCCGTCTCGGCCCGACCGCTCACACCGGCAGCAACCGGCCGATCAGCGTGCTCAGTTGGCGTACGGTGCGGCACTCGTACATCGGCACGACCTCGCCGTACGCACCGGCCGCCGAGTCGCCCGTGTCCCACTGGGAGCGGGGCTCGGGGTTGAGCCAGTGCACGCGGCGGGCCGAGCGGGCGACACGGCGCAGCGCCGCCACGTTCGGGTCCAGCTGGTTGGTGCGGGCGTCGCCCAGGACGAAGACCGAGGTCCGCGGGGTGACCGCCGACGCGTACCGCTCGGCGAACTCGCCGAGCGCCGACCCGTAGTCGCTGCTGCCGTGCCACCCCGTGACGCTCGCCTCGGCGGCGATCCGGTCCCCGAGCCCCTCCGGGTCGGCGGTGCCGCGGGCGATGAGGTCGGTGACCTCGTCGGTCCGGTTCACGAAGGCGAAGACCCGGACCTTGCTGAACTCGTCGTGCACCGCCTGCACCAGCAGCATCGTGAAGTTCGCGAACCCCGCCACCGAGCCCGACACGTCGCAGAGCAGGACGAGTTCGGGCCGGGCCGGGCGGCGCCTGCGCAGCACCGGGCGCATCGGGACCCCGCCCGTGGAGAGCGAGCCGCGCAGTGTGCGCCGCAGGTCGATCCGGCCGCGCGCGGCCCGGCGCCTGCGGGCGGCGAGCCGGGTCGCCAGCTTGCGGGCCAGCGGGTGGACGGTCCGGCGCACCTCGGCGAGCTGCTCCTTGCTCGCGTATAGGAAGACCGTGCGGTCGGGGGTGCGCACCGGGACGCGCCGGGCCATCTCGTCCGTGCCGCGCCGCTCGGCGACCCGGCGCCGCGCCTCGGAGCGGACCTGCTCGCGGAACTCCTCGATCCGGCGCCGGATCTCGTCCGCCTCGATCCGGTCGGTGAACGCGTCGGAGCCGCCCCCGCCGGCCCCCCGGACGCCCGCCATGATCCCGGCGAGCAGGGTCTGCGGCCGCAGCCGGTCCAGGGTCTGCATCGAGGAGAACCCGTCCGCGTCGTAGCGGCCGAGCCCCTCGACGGCCTCGGCGGCCAGCCGTGCCGTCGCCGTCCGGTCGCCCGCGGCCAGCGCCGCGGCGAGCTGCTCGCGCAGCGCGTCCCGGTCGAAGGCGTCCCCGTCCTGCCCAGGGGCCCCGACGTCGCGCGGGAAGTACAGGTCGAAGACCGGGTCGAAGACGGCACGCTGCCCCTGGTCGTGCAGGAGCGCCGCGGCGAGACCCTCGCGCAGGTGCTCGCGCCGGTCGAGACCGAGCGCGGCCACGGCCCGCGCGGCGTCCACGCTCTCGCCGGTGCCGATCCGGATGCCGTGCGTGCGCAGGCTGCGGACCAGGGACGTCACCCGGTCCGCGACCGACGGGGTGCTCACACCGCGTCCAGGTCGAGCTTGGCCGTGGCGCGCTCCACGTCCTCCTGGTGCTTGAGGACGACGCCGAGCGACTGCCGGACGACCTCCTCGTCCAGCCGGTCCGCGCCGAGGGCGAGCAGGGTGCGCGCCCAGTCGACCGTCTCCGCCACCGAGGGCACCTTGCGCAGGTCCATCGCGCGCAGCGCGCCCACCACCCGGACCAGGGACTCGGCGAGCACCGCGTCGAGCTCCGGCACCTTCAGCGCGACGATCCGCCGCTCCAGCTCCTCCTCGGGGAACCCGATGTGCAGGAACAGACAGCGGCGGCGCAGCGCCTCCGACAGCTCCCGGCTCGCGTTCGAGGTGAGCACGGTGAAGGGGCGGCGCGTGGCGGTGATGGTGCCCAGCTCCGGCACGGTCACCTGGAAGTCCGAGAGCACTTCGAGCAGCAGCCCCTCCACCTCCACGTCCGCCTTGTCCATCTCGTCGACGAGCAGGACCTTCGGCTCGTCGCCGCGGATCGCGGCGAGCAGCGGCCGCGCCAGCAGGAACTCCTCGCTGAAGATGTCCGTGCGCGTCTGGTCCCAGGTCTCGTCCCGGCCCGCCGTGATGCGCAGCAGCTGCTTGGCGTGGTTCCACTCGTACAGCGCACGCGACTCGTCGACGCCCTCGTAGCACTGGAGGCGGATCAGCCGCGCACCGCCGATCGCGGCGACCGCCTTGGCCAGCTCCGTCTTGCCGACGCCCGCCGGGCCCTCCACGAGCAGCGGCTTGCCGAGCCGGTCCGCGAGGAAGACGGTGGTGGCGACCGCGGGCGAGGCCAGGTAGCCGGTCCCGGCCAGCCGTGCGGTGACATCGTCCACGGAAGCGAACACCGGGTCCTCCAGCTCGTCAGGGTGCGGAGTGCCAGCTGATCAGCTGCCCGGTGTCCTCACAACCGGCCCGCGCCCTTCATGGCGAACGTCACGTCACGCCGGGCCCGCCACCGGCTGCCGCGTCCGGTGCGCACCGCCGATCTCCTCCCCGTACCGCTGCGCGAGCCGCAACGTGGCGGTGGCCGCCGCCCGTTGGGTGAGAGGCGCCGGGTCCCCGGTCCACCACTGCGTGTCGCCCTCGATGCGCCGCAGCAGGATGCCCTCGCGGATCGCCCAGGGGCAGACCGTCAGCGCGCGGACGTCCATCAGCTGCATCGCCGTGTGGCCGACGAGCGCACCGGCCAGGGACTGGGTCGCGCGCGGCGCCGAGATCCCGGGCAGCTCGGCCCGGCGGGCGGCGGGCAGCGCGGCCAGCTCCCCGACGGCGTGGCGCAGGGCCTTGCGGGTGAGTTCCCGGTCGACGAAGGGCCCGTGCCGGCCGGCCGGCGCCCCGCACATCCGGGCCAGCTGTGTGAACGTCCGGGACGTGGCGACCATGGTGACCGGGCCCTCCCAGCGGACCCGCGCCGCGACGTCCCGCAGCTGGTGGCGCACATGGCGGCGCAGCTCCTTGAGAGCGGCCTGCGTGGGTGCCTCCGCGCCGGGCAGGTGCTCGCGGGTCAGCCGCCGGGCGCCCAGCGGCAGCGAGACGGCGAAGTCGGGCAACCGGCCCCGGCCGAGGGCGACTTCCAGCGTGCCGCCGCCGATGTCGAGGACCCCGAGCGGCCCGGCCCGCCAGCCCATCCAGCGCCGCGCGGCGAGGAACGTCAGCTCCGCCTCCACCTCGCCGGGCAGCACCCGCAGCCGCGCCCCGGTGCCCTCCTCGACGGCGCGCAGCACCTCGTCCCGGTTGGGCGCGTCGCGCACGATGGCCGTGGCGAAGGCGAACGGCTCGTCACTGCCCCACCGTTCGGCCTCCGCGTACGCCTCGGCCACCGCCGCCACGATCCGCTCCACCGCCCGCGGCCCGAGTCTTCGGTCGCCGCCCACCTCTTCGGACAGGCGCAGTCGGCGCTTGGCCGTGTGCACCGGCAGCGGCGCGCCGTCCCGCGCGTCCGCGATGGCCAGCCGCACCGTGTTCGAACCGACATCCACCACACTGATTCGCATGATCGTTCGGTTACCCGTAAGTCGGGTCCGGCAAAGCCGGGTCCGCCGCGCGAGGTGCCCTAGGTGTACTGACCCGTGAGGTTGGGGACGCGGCTGGCGGGTGGTTGGCCCGCGAGCGCGGTGTGTCCGCGGTGGTGATTGTAGGTGTGCAGCCAGCCG
>NZ_JBITLI010000021.1:0-129060 GCF_044465085.1 Streptomyces sp. NPDC049813
CGTCGCAATCCACACCGAACCGGAAGGCCCTCACCTGTTTCAAGATCCCTCAGCCGAGACCTGCCTCACCGTCCACAACCTCCCAGGACAGAACACCTAGGCCGCACCCGTCGGGCGGCGGGCGCACCGCACCGCCGCCGCGCGGACGCTCACTCCTCGCAGGCCCGCAGCGCGTCCTCGACGCTGTCGTGCAGCGGCACGTCCCGCCGGGTCTGCGCGAGCGTCAGGACCCGCCGGACGAGGCCGTCGCCGGGGACCACCATCCGCATGAGGGACCCGTACCGGCTCAGGAGGTAGGTGCGCAGCTCGCACAGGAGCCAGACGCCCTGCGAGTCGATGAAGACGGTGCGGGTCAGATCGAGGATGAACGCGCGGCACTCGCCTGCCCGCTCGTCCGCCAGGGCGCACGCCTCGGCGAGGAGGAACCGCGCGTTGCCGAGGTCGATCTCCGCCGGGAAGGTCAGCAGCGTGCGGTCCGCGATGTCGACGGGCGCCAGCTGAACGGATGCGGGCACAGGGGCTCACCTGCCATGCCGGTACTGGTGGTCGGTCGATGGACGACGAGCCGCTTCCTGACCCGGTTCCATTCCACCACCGAAGCGGGGCCCGCGCGGGCCTCCTCCGCAAATCCACGTCGCCTTAAGGAAACGGATAGAGTTTGTACGTCCTGCGCTCGCAGTCGGGAATGTGCTGCGGAGCTCTCCCCGCGCATGTCCGTTTTGGGCACGCTCGCTGAAGAGGTTCGTGGTGGTTGCGCCCAGTTTTCCCGATGTGCCCTTTTCTTCTGCCGGTTTCCAGCTGGCGGAAGCGCTGACCGTCGCCGCACGTCAGCTGCACGAGCAGTCCGGTCCCCACGCCACCCTCCGCACCGCCGTGCGCCTCGCCGTGCACCTGGTGCCGGGGGTCGACCACGCCGGCATCGTCACCGTCGGCCGCGACCTCGTGCCCGACTCCGTGGCCTGGAGCGACGACGTGGCCCGCAGCGCCCAGGCGCTGACCGGGATGCCGGGCCACCGGGCCTTCTGGGAGCAGCTGTGGTCCGCGCCCGTCGCCACCCTCGCGGACACCACCGAGAAGAACGGCCCGGGGCAGAGCCTGTCCGTGCTCGGGGTGCGCGCCGTGCTCGCGCTGCGGCTGCGCACCGACCGCAACCGGCTGACGGCACTGGTGCTGTACGGGCGCAAGCCCGGCGGCCACGACGAGACGAGCCTGCGCGTGGGCCGGATGCTCGCCGCCCACGTCTCCGTGGCGCACGACTCCGCCACCGTGCAGGAACAGCTCACCGAGGCGATGCGCACCCGGGACCTCATCGGCCAGGCCACCGGGCTGCTCATGGCGCGCGAAGGGGTCGACGCGGCCGAGGCGTTCGACCATCTCGTCCGGGCCTCGCAGCAGCAGAACATAAAGCTCAGGGAGCTGGCACAGCGGTACGTGGACTCCGCGGCGCGGCCGCGCGACGCGTGAGCGACCTTTTCCGGGACATCCGTAGGGAATGAACAGTCCAGCCGAGACCCCAGCCGGACACGGACTCTCCCCCTGTGCCCACACCCTGGACACGGGCGCCCTCTACCGCGCCCTGGCCGAGTGCGACGGTCTCGACGGATTCCTCCAGGAGCTCACCGAGCGGGCCGCGCACGTGGCGCGGCCCGGGGCGTGCAGCGTCACCCTGCACCGGGCCAGGCGGCTGCGGACCGTCGCGGCGAGCGCGGGCCTGGTGAGCGGGCTCGACCAGCTCCAGTACGAGGCGGAGACCGGGCCCTGCGTGACGGCGGCCCACGAATGCACCGAGCAGCACGCGCCGGACCTGGCGGCCGAGGAGCGCTGGGCCCCGTTCCCCGCGGCGGCCCGGGAGCGGGGCGTGCGGTCCATGCTGGCCCTGCCGCTCGCCCTGGACCACGGCGTCTACGGCGCCCTGAACTTCTACGCCGGTGAGCGCGACGCGTTCCACGACCGGCGGGAGAGCGCCCGCAGGCTCGCCGCCCAGGCCTCCGGGGCGGTGGCCGTGGCGCTGCGGATCGAGCGCGAGCGCGAGGTCGGCGCCGACCTGCGGGCCGCGATGCTCTCGCGCGGCGTCATCGACCAGGCCATCGGGATCGTGATGACCCAGCGTCGCTGCGACGCGCGGACCGCTCTCGAACTGCTGCGCCGCCGCTCGCAGAACGAGAACGTGAAGCTGCGCGAGGTGTGCGTCCGGCTGGTCACCCGGGTCGGCGGAGTGCCGCCGCGCCGGGGGGAGTTCACCGAACGCCTCCCCGGCTGAGACCGGGACCGCCGGACGGGCTCAGACCTGCGGCAGGGCGTCGCCCTGGACCGCCTGGATGTCGAGCTCCACCTTCAGCGTCGCGCCGATCGCCGCGATACCGGCCTGGACGACCTGGTTGTAGTTCATCGCGAAGTCCTCGCGCTTCAGCTCGGCCGTCGCCTTGAAGGCCGCACGGGTGCCGCCCCAGGGGTCGGCGCCGGTGCCCAGGTAGCTCAGGTCGAGGTCGACCTGGCGGACCACGCCGTGCAGGCTCAGCTCGCCGTGGACGGTCCAGCGGTCGGCGCCCGCGGGGCTGAGCCCGGTGGACCGGTAGGTGATCTCGGGGTGCGTCTCGACGTCCAGGAAGTCCGGCGACTTCAGGTGGCCGTCGCGCATGCCGTTGCCGGTGTCGATCGACGCGGCCCGGATGACGGCCTCGACGCGGGACTTCTCCACGTCCTGCGCGATGTCGACGCGGGCGGTGAAGTCGGTGAACCGGCCGTGCACGCTGGTGATCCCCAGGTGCTGCGCGGTCGCCGCGACGGTGGAGTGCGCCGGGTCGACCGTCCAGGGCCCCGGCGGCGGCAGCTCGGCGCCGCCCTGGCGGGCCAGCACGACCGTGCCCACCTCGGCCCGGCCGGTCGCCGTGACCAGCGCGGTGGAGGCCACGGGGGCGTACCCGACGGCGGTCACGATCACCGTATAGGGGCCGGGCGTCAGGGCGGCCGCGTCGTGCACGGCGCCCTCGTCGTCGGCCTCGGCCCGCAGCACCTGCGCGCCCGTCATGTCGGTCACCGTGACGACGGCGTGCGGCAGGGCCCAGCCGTCCCGCGTACGGATCCGCGCACTCAGTCCCATCAGACACAACTCCTAGCTCAAGTTCTCACACACGTAAGGGAATCGGGGTGACCCCGGACGTGAACGGGCCCCGGCCCGTGACGTCTCGGCCGTCCCCTGCCGTTAACGACGCCACCGGGTCCGGGGCCCCTTTCCCACAACCGGCCCGGGGGGCTCGCGTCTCCGCTCGAAGCGCGAGCCGCCCGGACCGGGGTCCTGCCGGGACGTGCGCGAACTACTCGCCGGGGTGCGAGAGTTCGATGTCGTGGCCGTCGATGCCACTGCCCTGCACGCTGAGGTGCGTGGCCACCGGCGGGTAGCCGGTCGCGATGACCGTGTACTCGCCGCCGTCCAGGTCGGTGAAGGCGTACGCGCCGTCCTCACCGGTGGTGGACGTCGCCACGACGTTGCCCGCGGCGTCGATCAGCGTGACCCGCGCGTCGTTCAGCGAACGGCCCGCGGCGCGCACGGTGCCCTGCACCTGGGAGCCGGAGTTCAGCTCCAGCTCGACGCGGGTGACACCGGTGCCGCCCACCTCGACGGGGAGCGCCAGCGGGCGGTGGCCCGCGGCGTTCACCGCGACGGTCACCGGTCCCGGCACCAGCTCGGCGAAGGTGAACTCGCCGTCCTGACCGGAGAGCCCGGTCGCCAGGACGTCACCGCGGACGTCGGTCACGATGACCATGGCGCCGATGACGGCGGCCTTGGTCTCCGCGGCCCGGACGACACCGCTCAGGCCGCTGGTGCCGCTGAGCAGGATGTCGTAGGTGACCGGCTCCTCGCCGACCAGGACCGTGGAGGCCTGCGGCTGGTAGCCGTCGGCCGAGGCGATCAGCACGTAGGAGCCGGCGCCGGGGGCGTCCACTCCGTAGGAACCGTCGCCCTGGGCGACCGCGCGGCCCAGCTGCCGTCCGCCGAGGGAGATCAGCGTGACCGCGGCCCGCGGGACCGGGGCGGACTCGGCGCCGCGGACGAAGCCGCGCACCGGGGTGCCGCCGCCCGCGGCCTGCACCGGGGCGTCGCCGCCGGCGGAGGCCACCGCGGCCAGCGGCTGGGTCTGTGTGTCGGCGGCGGGGGCACCCGCGCCGACCAGGCTCGGCACCCGCTCGTCCTGGCCCTGCACGGGCCCGGCGGCGGGGGCGGCGGGGGCCGCCTCGTTCTGCTTGGCCTGGTCCAGGCCGCCCGACGTACGCAGCGGAACCTCCTTGATGAACAGCGTGGCGATGAGGGCGAGCAGCGCGATCGGCGCGGCGATCAGGAAGACGTCGGCGATGCCGTGCCCGTAGGAGCTCTCCATGATGGTGCGCAGCGGCGCGGGGAGCTTCGACAGGTCCGGGATGGCGCCGCCGCCGGTGCCGGCGTGGCCCAGGGCGGCGCCCTTGGGGCCGAGGTCGGCGAGGCCGTCCGTCACGTAGTGCGTGATCCGGGTGGACATGATCGAACCGAGCGCGGAGACACCCATCGCACCGCCCAGGGAGCGGAAGAAGGTGACCGTGGAGCTGGCCGAGCCGATGTCCTGCGGGGCCACCTGGTTCTGGGTGCAGAGCACGAGGTTCTGCATCATCATGCCGATGCCCAGACCCATCAGGGCCATGAAGATCGCCACGCGCCAGTACGGGGTGTCGTAGCGGATCGTGCCGAGCAGGCCGAGGCCCGCCGTGATGAGGACGCCGCCGGAGACCAGCCACGCCTTCCACTTGCCGGTCTTGGTGATGATCTGGCCCGCGACGGTCGACGAGATGAACAGGCCGCCGATCATCGGGATCGTCATGACACCGGACATCGTCGGCGACTTGCCGCGCGCCAGCTGGAAGTACTGCGAGAAGAACACGGTGCCGGTGAACATCGCGACACCCACGAAGAGCGAGGCGATCGAGGCGAGCGTGATGGTGCGGTTGCGGAACAGCCGCAGCGGGATGATCGGCTCGGCGGCCTTGGCCTCGACGAGCAGGAAGATCAGGGCGAGCACGACCGCGCCGCCCACCATCGCGCCGGTCTGCCACGACATCCAGTCGTACTTGTCGTCGGCGAAGGTCACCCACAGGAGCAGGGTGCAGACCGCGGCGGTGATGAAGAAGGCACCGGCCCAGTCGACCTTGACGTTGTCCCGCTTGACCGTGGGGAGCTTCAGCGTCTTCTGGAGCACGATGAGCGCGATGATCGCGAAGGGCACGCCGACGTAGAAGCACCAGCGCCAGCCGAGCCACGAGGTGTCGGTGATGACACCGCCGAGCAGCGGGCCGCCGACGGTCGCGACGGCGAAGGTCGCGCCGAGGTAGCCGGAGTAGCGGCCCCGCTCGCGCGGGGAGATCATCGCGGCCATCACGATCTGCGCGAGGGCGGACAGACCGCCGACGCCGATGCCCTGGACCACACGGCAGGCGATCAGCATGCTGGGGCTCTGCGAGAGCCCCGCCACGACCGAGCCGCCGACGTAGACGATCAGGGCTATCTGGACGAGCGCCTTCTTGCTGAAGATGTCGGCGAGCTTGCCCCACAGGGGCGTCGTCGCGGTCATCGCGAGCAGCGAGGCGGTGACGACCCAGGTGTAGGCGGACTGGCCGCCGCCGAGGTCGCCGACGATCTCCGGGAGGGCGTTGGTGACGATCGTCGACGACAGGATCGCGACGAACATGCCGAGCAGCAGCCCGGACAGCGCCTCCATGATCTGCCGGTGCGTCATCGGAGCGCCTGCGTCGGGGGCGGCGCCTCCGTGCTTGGCGGCATGGCTGCCCCGCACACCGGACGGTGTGGATGTTGCCATGGGATTCCTTTTCTTACGTTTACGCGGGTGTACGGGTGGTCTGAACGGGAGCCGGGTCCTGCGCGGCGACCGCGAACTGCCCGCGGGACGTCGTCGTCCGGCAGTCGCCGAAGCTGTCGCGCAGCCGCGTCATGAGGGCGATCAGCTGGTTGACCTCGTCGTCGGACCAGTCGCTCAGCCGTTCGGCGAGCAGCTCGGTCGTACGGACGTTCAGGTCCTCCATCCGCTCGTGGCCCTCGGCGGTGAGGGTGAGGATGCGCGAGCGCTTGTCAGCGGGGTCGGGGCGTCGCTCGATCCAGCCGCGGTCGGCGGTGTGGGCCACGTGGCGGCTGGCCACGGACATGTCGACCGCGAGTAGCTCGGCCAGCCTGCTCATGCGCATGTCCCCGTACCGCTTGAGCAGCGTGAGGACCGCGGCGGAGCCGGCCGGGCAGTCGTGGGGCAGGATGCGCGCCATATCCCTCTTGACGGCGCCGAAGGCACTGAGCTGACGGGCCAGCTCGTCGTAATGACGCTGTGCGGCCACAGCACCTCCTGACCGATATCTTATTCGTTGCTTGCGGCAACCATAGAAGCAGTTGGTTGCCGCAGGCAAACTAAAAGGGGCGTTCAACCCTAAAATCACGGCAAAGCAAGGGTGTGCAAAGGTAAAGCCGCAGCTCAGGTCGGCTTTCGGTGGACTGTGGCGCCCGTCGCGCCGATTCGCTAGGGTCCTGCCCCATGGCAACCAACCCCCAGGGCCCGAACCCCGAAGGCAACTACGACCCCGCGGGCAGCACCCAGATGTTCCGCGCCTTCGTCGACGAGGGCGGCACTCCCACTCCGCGCGCGCAGGCGGCTCCGGTCAAGTCCGGCCCCGGCGCGGGTCTGATCATCGGCATCGTCGTCGCCGTCGTCGTGATCGCCGCGGTGGCGTGGCTGGCGCTCAAGTAGCGCCCGCGCGGCCGCCGTTCGCGGCCGCGCCGTCCGGTCGGCTACGTCCAGTCGACGGAGACGTCGCGGGTCTCGACGTGCATCCCGAGCGGGACACGCCAGGACGCGACACACACGGTCCAGGTCTTCTTCTTCTCCTCCCCGGCCCCCAGGGGCACGGGGAGCTTCTCGGTGGACCGCACGGTCGCCCAGTCGACCCCGAGCGCGCCGATGATGTGCGTCCCGAACGTCACCGTCCCCGAACGCACCGCGCTGCCACCGGAGTTGCGCAGCGCCAGCGTCACGGCCTGGCACCAGCGCCGGTCGGCGTCGGCGAGGACGGGCTTGCCCACCTCGAGCGCGGCCGGGCGCGCGGGCGGGGGCGTCGTGCCGCCGCCCGAGCTTCCTGAGCCCGAACTCCCGTGTCCGGGCGTCGGGTTGCCGCCGGAGCCGGAGCCGGAGCCGGAGCCGCCCGTGCCGCCCTCGCCGGAGCCGGATGTCCCGGACGTTCCGGGTGTCCCAGCGGTGCCGGAGGTACCGGACGTGCCGGACGTGCCGGCCGTCGTCCCGCCGGCCGCCGCCCCACCGGCCGTCGCTCCGCGCGCCGGTACATCGCCAGGACCGGCGGCCGATCCGGCCGACCCGCCCGCGGAGCCCGTCGCGCTTCCCGCGCCCGAGCCCGCCGCCGCACCGCCCGCACCCGTGGGCCCGGGCGACGTCGCGGCCCCGGACGACGACCCCGGGGTGCCGGACGGCGGCCCGGAGAGTGTCGGCGACGCCGGGTCCAGCGGCAGCAGCCGCACCTTCCCGTCGGGCGTGGCGCTCTGGCCGGGGCTCCCCGAGGAACCCCCGGCGGCGCCGACGGCCACATACCCCTCGGGCCCGTCGCCCCCGCCGAGGGCGGCGACCGTGCCCAGACACACCGTGGCGCCCAGGGCCGCCCCGACGGCGGCCCCGCGGCGCCCTCGTATCCACGTCCGCAGCATCGCGCCAGTGTGTCTGACGGGCCGTCATTTGAGAACCCCGTACGCCCCGCGGACCGGCGCCCGGCACGGGTGCGGGGCGGTCCTGGCGGGGCGCGGGCCGGGCGTCAGTCGGCGATCAGGCCTTCCCGGAGCTGGGCCAGCGTCCGGGTCAGCAGCCGCGAGACGTGCATCTGCGAGATGCCGACCTCCTCGCCGATCTGCGACTGCGTCATGTTCGCGAAGAAGCGGAGCATGATGATCCGGCGCTCGCGCGGCGGCAGCTTGGCCAGCAGCGGCTTCAGGGACTCCCGGTACTCGACGCCTTCGAGCGCCGTGTCCTCGTAGCCGAGCCGGTCCGCGAGCGAGCCCTCGCCGCCGTCGTCCTCCGGGGTCGGCGAGTCCAGCGAGGACGCCGTGTACGCGTTCCCCACCGCCAGGCCGTCGACCACGTCCTCCTCCGAGACGCCGAGCACCACGGCGAGCTCGGGGACGGTGGGCGAGCGGTCCAGCTTCTGCGCCAGCTCGTCGGAGGCCTTGGTCAGGGCCAGCCGCAGCTCCTGGAGGCGCCGGGGCACCCGCACCGACCAGGACGTGTCCCGGAAGAAGCGCTTGATCTCGCCCACCACGGTGGGCATCGCGAACGTCGGGAACTCGACGCCGCGCTCGCAGTCGAACCGGTCGATCGCCTTGATCAGCCCGATCGTGCCGACCTGGACGATGTCCTCCATCGGCTCGTTGCGGCTGCGGAAGCGGGCCGCCGCGTACCGCACGAGCGGCAGGTTCAGCTCGATGAGGGTGTCGCGGACGTAGGCCCGCTCGGCACTGGTCGCCGACTGCTCGTCGAGCGTGGCAAGGCGCAGGAACAGGGAACGGGACAGGGTGCGGGTGTCGATGGCCGCCGAGGAGGTGGCCGGCTCGGGGGCCTGCGCCGGTCCGGACGCCTCGGGGGTCCCCGGCTCCTGGGCCGGCAGGGACACCGGGACGGGAGAGTCGATCAGCGCGGCGGTCGTGGACGCATGCGCGTCGTCGGACGCGCCGGGCGTGAGCGTGAGCACCTTCGAGCTGCCCTGGTCTGCGGACATGCCACCCCCTTGAGGTCGCGGACGGTCGCGGCGGACGCTCCCGTCAGGTAAGAGCGCAGCCTCCACCTGAATACCGGATGTGAGGTTGCGCCAAACGCCGTTCCAGCAGAATGTCACATGTCGGCAACACGCTGTAGTGACATGTCGACATGGAAGGGGCGTATCGCCGCAGGACGCAGGGGGTGTGGCGGGTGGGGACGGGGTTTTCGGCGGGAAATCCCCGCGGGGCCGGTCTACCCGTTCCAGCTACGCTTCGATCCTGTTTGCGGATCGTAGCCTGGCGAAACTGCGGGCGAGGAGCCTTGACACATGCATCTGGGAGACCCCCAGTTCGGCGCTGATCTGCGACTGGGTCAGGTTGCTGTAGTAGCGCAGCAGCAGGATGCGCTGCTCGCGCTCGGGCAGCTGGACCAGGAGGTGGCGGACCAGGTCGCGGTGTTCGACGCCGTCGAGCTCGGGGTCCTCGTAGCCGAGCCGGTCGAGCAGTCCCGGCATCCCGTCGCCCTCCTGCGCGGCCTCCAGGGACGTCGCGTGGTACGAGCGGCCGGCCTCGATGCAGGAGAGCACCTCGTCCTCGCCGATGCGCAGCCGCTCGGCGATCTCGGCGGTGGTGGGGGAGCGTCCGAAGGCGGTGGTGAGGTCCTCGCTCGCGGCGTTCACCTGCACCCACAGCTCGTGCAGCCGGCGCGGCACGTGCACGGTCCGCACGTTGTCGCGGAAGTAGCGCTTGATCTCGCCGACGACGGTGGGCATGGCGAAGGTGGGGAACTGCACCCCGCGCTCGGGGTCGAACCGGTCGATGGCGTTGATCAGCCCGATCGTGCCGACCTGGACGACGTCCTCCATCGGCTCGTTGCGGCTGCGGAAGCGGGCCGCCGCGTACCGCACGAGGGGCAGGTTCGCCTCGATGAGCGCGCCGCGCACCCGGGAGTGCTCCGGGCTGCCCGGCGGCAGGTCCTTGAGCTGGGCGAAGAGGACCTGTGTGAGGGCCCGTGTGTCAGCACCGCGCGTGGTCTTCGCGGGCGGTGCCTGAGGTGCAGTACTGGCCGGCACGGTCAACCCCACCTCTGTATCCGTCCATTCATCCGTCAAAAGCGGTCATAGCATCACAAGACATGTGCACTGTGTGCAAGCACCGTATAACTACGTGTTGACGGGCAAGTCGGTACAGATGGTGATCGGGACCTGAAAAAGCCCCTCGCCCTTGCGGGGAGGGGCCGTTTGGCCGTACGGCCCGGGTTCCGGGAGCCCGGACCGGGGCCGTGGTCAGCACACGTAGTCGGCGATCACCCACGTGGCGAACTCCCGCCACTGCGCGACGCCCGCCTGGTGCGCGGGGTGTTCGAGGTAGCGCTTGAGCGCCTCGGTGTCCTCGACCGCGGAGTTGATCGCGAAGTCATGGGCGATGGGCCGGTCGCTGATGTTCCAGCCGCACTCCCAGAACGTCAGCTCGGGGATCTGCCCGCCCAGCGCCTGGAAGGCGGCGGCGCCCTCGGCGACGCGCGGTTCGTCACGGCTCACGCCGTCGTTCAGCTTGAACAGGACCAGGTGGCGGATCACGGCAGTGCTCTCCTGCGGGGGTTCGGGGCTACTTGCCGCCGTTGGCGACCCAGGTCATGAAGTCGCCGATGGACTGCGCGGCGGACGAGACGCCCTCGAACCCTATCTGGACGTAGTCGGCGGCCTTGGCGGGGTCGGTGATGACCACGTAGAGCACGAAGACGACCACGACGAACAGAGCAATTTTCTTCGGCTGCACTACGTTCGGCCTCCCCGTGCCCGCGCCCGCGCCACTTCTGTTCCCCATGTGGCCCCTGTTGCCGGGCGCGAGTCTACTCGTCCGCGTGTTCGCTCGAACGCCAGGACCAACGGCCCGTGGCAACAGGTCTTTTGCTGTGCCGACACCGTGTGGGAGTGGCGCAGGATGGATGGTGAGCCCGGCGGATCTGGCAGGAATCCGGCGGGCAGGGACGGCCCCGACTGCGGGGCGCGCGCCGCTCGCTTCCCCCCGACAGGGCGTGCGCTTACGGGAGTCCGTCCTCACCGGGGGAAGCGGCTTGTCCCCCCGATGCCGCTTCCCCCGCCCCGCCTTCCGCGCCGGGGCACCCGGCCAGGTACGCCGCGATGTCCGCGTCCGGCCACGCGCGCGTGGCGCGCAACCCCGCCGCCAGCAGCTCCCGGTAGGCGGGCGCCGGCGCCACGTACGGGACCTCGCCCAGCGACCAGGGAGCGGTGAACGTCAGCACGGGCACCCCGTCCAGCCACCCGGCGCAAACCAGCGTCTCGTACCGCCCCGGGCCCAGCACCGCGCGCCCGGCCGCCAGGACCCCGGACAGGTCGAGGTCGCGGCCCGGCTCCCGGTACATCTCCTGCGCCGCGATGTCCGCGAACTGCTCCGCCGTCACCAGGTGCGCGCGGGCCAGGACCCGGCCCGCGGCCCCGGGGTCGTAGAACGCGCGCCCGCCGCCCCACACCGGGGACCGCGTCGCGAAGTACACCCGCCCCGGCAGCTCCACCGGCACCGAACGCACCGGCATCGCGGTGTCCCGGCACCCCCGACCACGCGGCCGGCCCCGCGCCGCCCCCGCGGGCCACCCGCCCCGGATGTACACGGCGAGCCGGTCGAGGTGCATGTTCGACCCGTACGCCGCGTACCAGACGAGGCCCCCCGAACTGCCGCCCGCCGTGCCGAAATCACCGCCCCCGGCCCCGACCACCCGCGGCTGCTCCAACGCACCCACACCCCTTCGCGCTCACTCCCGCGGACCCGGTGCGGACAGCACGAAGGGCCCGGTCCAACGGACCGGGCCCTTCTCTCTGCGGTAGCGGAGGGATTTGAACCCTCGGTGAGTTTCCCCACACTCGCTTTCGAGGCGAGCTCCTTCGGCCGCTCGGACACGCTACCGAGAGGAATCCTAGCCCAAGGTGGGCCGTGGTCTGAAATCCGTATCCCTGAAGAAGCGCGTGAGGGGTTTCGCGCACTCCTCGGCGAGGACTCCGCCGACGACTTCGGGCCGGTGGTTGAGGCGCCGGTCGCGGAGCACGTCCCACAGGGAGCCGGCCGCTCCGGCCTTCTCGTCGCGGGCCCCGTAGACGACGCGGTCCACCCGGGACTGGACGGCGGCGCCCGCGCACATGGTGCAGGGCTCCAGCGTGACGACGAGCGTGCAGCCGGTCAGCCGCCACTGTCCGAGGGCCGCCGCCGCGCGCCGCAGCGCCAGGACCTCGGCGTGGGCGGTGGGGTCGCCGGTCAGCTCGCGTTCGTTGTGCCCGGTGGCGAGCACGCTCACCCCGTCCGGCGCCAGCAGCACGGCGCCGACGGGCACGTCCCCGCCCGCCGCGGCGAGCCCGGCCTCGGCCAGGGCCTGCCGCATGGCGGACGTCCAGGGGTCTCGTACGGGGTCGGGGCCGGTTACGGGATCCGGCCGGGGGTCGGGATCGGGTACGGGGTCCGGCCGGGGGTCGAAATCGGGCACGGGCTCGGGATCGGGTACGGGGTCCGGTGCGGGCCGGGGGCCGGGCGCGGGCCCGGGGGATTCGGGGGGTGTCACGCCCCGGAATCTATCCCCGGGCGGCTCAGCGCACTGTCTCGAGCACCTCCGCGGCGCCCAGCGCGTCCGCGATCTCGCTCAGCGCGTCCACGCCGTCGAGCGCGAGCAGCTCCTTCTCGGGGACGCCCAGGTCGGCGAGGATCTCGGTGTCCCCGATCGGTCCGGGCGGCACGATCTCGGCGCCCGCGCCCTCACTCCCCTCGTCCTCGTCGTCGGCCGTCTTCGTGTCGCCGTCCTCCGTACCGTCCAGGTCGAGGGCGTCCAGGTCGTCGTCGAGGTCGTCCGGATCCTTCCCGAGCAGCTCGTCGGTGAGCAGGATCTCGCCGTAGCTGCTGCGGGCGGCCGCGGCGGCGTCCGAGACGTAGATGCGAGGGTCGTCCTCGCCGTCCACCCGGACGACGCCGAACCACGCGTCCTCCTGTTCGATGAAGACGAGGACGGTGTCGTCCTCGGCGCCGGCCTCGGCCAACGCCTCGCGGGCCAGGTCGGACAGGTCCGACAAGGTCTCCACGTCGTCGAGCTCTGTGTCGCTCGCTTCCCACCCGTCTTCGGTGCGCGCGAGCAGTGCGGCGAAGTACACCGTGACTCTCCCACTGGTCTCAGGTGCCGGTCGGGGGTCCCCCCGGCGGAGTCTTGGAGACGGGAGCGCAGTTCACGCCCCGCCCACTCGGAATCGTGGCAGAAAGTACGGCTCCAAGAGAGGTCTTCCGCGCCCTGTGTTCGCGGCGCGCCCCCGGCGGGAGGGTCCCTTGTGAGGCCTGTCACCTGTATGTCACCGCCGAGTCACCAGCGAAACGTGCGCATCCTCATCTGCCGGCGCATCCGCGCGGCCCGCGCGCGGCGCGGCTGCACGCGGGCGCGCAGCTCCCGCGCCTCGGTCAGCTCGCGCAGGAACAGGGCGCGCCGGCGCCTGCGTTCGGCGTCCGACTCCATGGGCTCGCCGGGCTCCGGCCCCCGGACGGGCCGCCCCTGACGCTCCTGGTCGGGCATCGCCTCACCACCACCCCTGTCCCTCGCTGTCGACGAGTTCCCTCCACTTTCCCCCCGCTGCGCCGCTTGATGCCACCGCACGCGGGGAGCCCGGGCCGTGGCCCCCGGTTACTGTTGAGGACATGCGGATTCACGTCGTCGACCACCCGCTGGTGGCGCACAAACTCACCACGCTGCGCGACCGGCGCACCGACTCCCCGACCTTCCGGCGCCTCGCCGACGAGCTGGTCACCCTGCTCGCGTACGAGGCGACCCGGGACGTGCGCACCGAGCAGGTCGACATCGACACCCCGGTGTCGCGGACGACCGGGGTGAAGCTGTCGTACCCGCGCCCGCTGGTGGTCCCGATCCTGCGCGCCGGGCTCGGCATGCTGGACGGCATGGTCCGGCTGCTGCCGACGGCCGAGGTGGGCTTCCTCGGCATGGTGCGCGACGAGGAGACGCTCCAGGCCTCCACGTACGCGACCCGCATGCCGGACGACCTCTCCGGCCGCCAGGTCTACGTCCTGGACCCGATGCTCGCCACGGGCGGCACGCTCGTCGCGGCGATCCAGGAGCTCATCAAGCGCGGCGCGGACGACGTGACCGCCGTGGTGCTCCTCGCCGCGCCCGAGGGCGTCGAGATCATGGAGCGGGAGCTGGCGGGGACGCCGGTGACCGTGGTGACGGCGTCGGTCGACGAGCGGCTGAACGAGAACGGCTACATCGTTCCGGGTCTCGGCGACGCGGGCGACCGGATGTACGGGGCGGCGGAGTAGCGCGGAGCAGCTTCGCGGCCGGGCAGGCGCGGGGCGGCGTCCGCCGGCCCGCCCGTCCCATGAGCGCACAGAGCCGCGGTGGCTTCCGTTCGATCTCGAACGGAAGCCACCGCGGCTTTCTGTCAGGACCGCGCGAGCGGCCTCACGGCCGTCATCGTCCGTGGCGGGACGGCGGCCGCTTCCTTACGTGCAGGCCGGTGTCGCGGAGGGCGACGGCTTCGGCCGGGACAGGGTCGCCAGCGCCTTGTCCGCGCTGGGCTTGGCCGTCAGCGCCGTGAACTTGGTGCCGATGATCAGGTCGACCTCGGCGGGGGCGGCCCGGCCGTCGGTCTTGCGTTCGGCGTCCGCGAGCTGGGTGCCGAGCACCGGCAGCGCCGCCTGGGCCGCCGTCTTCGCGCCCAGGAGTATGCCGACGCCCTTGACCTTCTTGTCGTAGGCCTTCGACGCGTTGCCCACGTCCCCGATCGTGAAGCCGCGCTTCTTCAGCTCGTCGGCGGTCTTCTTGGCCAGGCCGCCGCGGGGCGTGGCGTTGAGGACGTTCACCTTGATCTGGGCCGGGGCGGGGAGCTTGCCGCTCGTCGTCCGCGCGGCGGCCGGCGACGCGCTCGCCCGCTTCGCGCAGGGGGCCGGGCCCGCGGCCCTGGCCTTGTCGCCGCCGGTGAAGACGTGGAAGAGCTGCAGCGATCCCCAGCCGATCAGACCGATCACGGCGAGGGACGCGACGGCGGCGAGCACGATCCGGCCGCGCGGGCGGCCACGGCGCATCCGGGGGTATTTGTCCCCCGTGATGCGGTACTTGCCGCCCATGCCGGGGGGAGTGAGCATGCTCATGAGCGCAGCGTAATGCCGCACGGCGACGATGCCTATTAAATGATCACGGTACGGCGTACAGGGCACCCAAAAGGGCCAACGCGGAGGCCGGTCGGCCCAATCCGGGGCGCCGTCAGCCCAGTTCGAGCACGCGGGCGTGGAGCACCTGGCGCTGCTGGAGCGCGGCGCGGACGGCGCGGTGCAGGCCGTCCTCCAGGTACAGGTCGCCCTGCCACTTCACGACGTGCGCGAAGAGGTCGCCGTAGAACGTGGAGTCCTCGGCGAGCAGCGTTTCGAGGTCGAGCTGGCCCTTGGTCGTCACCAGCTGATCGAGGCGGACCGGGCGCGGCGCGACGTCCGCCCACTGCCGGGTGCTTTCCCGGCCGTGGTCGGGGTACGGCCGGCCGTTTCCGATGCGCTTGAAGATCACACGGAAAGCCTACCGGGCGAGCCTCTCCGGGCGCAGCCATGGAGACGGAGTGCGGCTCCTGGAAATACTGCCGTGAATCCGGATGAAAGGGGAAGACTTTCGTGGCGGCTGGGGCGGGGGGCCGGGGGATCTCGCGAGGCGGTCGGCCCGTCCGGGGGAAGGGGGGCCCGGTGTTGACGAGAGGCGCCGGGGGTGGCGGGCCGGCCGCCGTTCCGGCGTCGGCCCGCCGTCCGTCAGCGGCCGTTCTTCTCCTGCGGGGCCCGGGTCCCCCGCGGGTCCTTCGCCGGGGGAGCGGCCGCCTTGGCCGCCCGGGTGTCACGCGCGGCTTCCGCGCGCAACAGGGCGCGCAGCAGTGTGTACGGGTCCTTGGGCATGAGGGGTCGTCCTTCCGAGGTCGTGCGTCGATACGTGACGGATCCGGGGCCGGGATCTGTCAGCAGCGCAGGACGACGGTGCGCAGGGCGCGGTGGGACTGGCGTACGCCGGGGTCGGCGGAGTCCCGGCGGGACGGGGCCTCCGGGCGGGGCGGGACCGGCCGGCAGCGGCGCGGGCCGGTGGGCAGCCGGGTGGGGTGGCCCGTCGGGAGGCGGAGCGCGGCCCCGGGGACGTCCTGCTGGAGCTCGCCCGGTTCGGCCGAGGCCACGGCGGCCGGGGGCGGGGCCGCGGCCTGTGCGGGCGCGGCGGCCAGCGGCGCGATCAGCAGGGCGAGGCCGACGAGGCCGGCGAGGCCGGCGAGGCCGCCGAGGGCACGGACGAGCGCGCGGGCCCAGCCCCGGGCGGAGTGGCCCGGGGCGACGGTCGGCGGCGCGGCGCTCATGAACGTCTTGTCCCACGTCCGCGCCGGTGACGTGCCCTCCGGGCGGGCAGAACCGCCCTCATGGGCTACGGCGGGCCTGGCGGGGTGACGCGGTGGCGCCGCCTGAAGAGGACGCCGACCTGGACAGGGCGCCGGCCTGAAGAGGGCCTGAACTGAAGAGGGCACCGACCTGAAGAGGACGCCGAGTCTTAGGTTAGGCTCCCCTAATAAATATGGAGAGGGAGTGGGGGACGCGTGAACGTGCCCGGCGCGGTGGACTTCGAGATCTTCCGGGACGCCTGGGGGATACCCCATCTGCGGGCGGGCGACGCGACGGCCCTCGCGTACGCGCAGGGATGCGTGACGGCCGCCGACCGCGCCTGGCAGCTGGAGGTCGAGCGGCACCGGATGCTCGGCACCTCGGCCCGGCTGCTGGGGGCGACCGCGCGCGGCTGGGACGAGTTCGCCCGGCGGGCCCGGCTCGCGGACACCGCGCGGCGCTGCCTCGACGCCCTGGACGGGGCGACCCGGGCCTGGGTCGGCGCCTACGTCGACGGCGTCAACGACGGGCTCCGCAGGCACGGCGCCACCGCACCCGAGTTCGCCCGTGCCCACGCCGCGCCGGGCCGCTGGGAGCCCTGGACGCCGCTGGGCGTGTGGCTGTCGACGCACGTCCTGTTCGCCGGGTTCCCCACGAAGCTGTGGCGGGACGAGGTCGCCCGGCGGCTCGGGGAGGACGCCGTCCCGCTGTTCGCCACCGACGGGCCCGGCACCTCGGGCAGCAACGGCTGGCTCGTCGAGGGCGCGCTCGCCGCGGACGGCGGCGCCCTGATCGCCGGGGACCCGCACCGGTTCATCGAGGACCCGGGCGTCTACCAGCAAATACGGCTCGCCTGCCCGGAGTTCGACGTGGTGGGGCTCGCCGTGCCCGGGGTGCCGGGCATCGGCCACTTCGGCCACACCGGGTCGGTGGCCTGGGCCATCACCAACGCCATGGCCGACTACCAGGACCTGTACCGCGAGCGGCTGCGGCGCACGGCCGGCGGCGGCGTGGAGGCCCTCGGCCCCGACGGGTGGCGCCCGGCCCACGCGCACACGGAGGACGGCGTCGAGGTCGTCGAGACCGACCGCGGGGTCGTCGTCATCGGCGGCCCCGACGAGGGCGAGGGCATCAGCCTGCGCCAACCCGCCCGCGTCCACGCCGACCTGGGCTTCAGCGCCCTGCCCGCGCTGCTGCGGGCCCGCACCGTCGCCGACGTCGACCGCGCCTTCGACCGCTGGGCCGAGCCGGTCAACGTCGTGCTGGCCGCCGACACCGCGGGCGGGCTGCTGCACCGGGTCGCGGGCACCGTCCCCGTGCGCGACGCGCGGAACATGCTGTGCACCGTGCCCGCCTGGGAGGAGCGGTACGCGTGGCGCGGCCGGTACGAGCCGCTGCCGCGCGCCGGGGTCGACGGGATCGCCGTCATGGCCAACGAACGGTCCCTCGCCGCCCCGCTCGGCGTCGAGTTCGCGCCGCCGCACCGGGCCGCGCGCATCCGGACGCTGCTGGAGGAGCGCAAGGAGTGGGGCGCGGGGGACATGGGCGCCGTGCACACCGACACCGCGCTCGCCTCGTGCGCGCCCCTGCTGGCCCTGGTCGAACGGCTCGACGGGCTCTCCCCCGCGGCCGCCGCGCTCCGGGCACGGCTGCTGGACTGGGACCGGCACATGGCGGCGGGCAGCGGCCGGGCGGCGGCGTACGCGCGGGTCCGCTCCCGGGTCGTACGGCAGCTGGCCCGGCACGACCTGTTCGCGCCGCTCGCGGAGCTGACCCCGGCCTACCCCGAGGTGTTCCGGCCGTGGCTCGCGCTCGTGCCGCGGATCGCGTTCGCCCTGGAGCACCTGCTGGCCGGCGACCGGCTGCCGGAGGAGGACCGGCTCGCCGCCGTCCGCGCCGCGGTCGAGGAGAGTGCGGGCGACCCGGAGACCACCTGGGGCGAGCTGCACCGGCTCGCGCCCTGGCAGGCGCTGCCGGACCCGGACGCCGACCGGCCGCCCCTCGACGGCGACCACGACTGCGTCCTGTCCACGTCCAGCGTGCCCGGGCTGACCGACCTCAGCGCCCGCGGCCCCGCCGCCCGCTACGTCTGGGACCTCGCCGACCGCGAGAACAGCCGCTGGATCGTGCCGCTCGGCGCCAGCGGCGTACCCGGCTCCGCCCACCACCGCGACCAGCTCCCGCTGTGGCTGCGCGGCGAACTGGCCGCCGTCGTCACCGACTTCGCCCGCCTCACGAAGGAGACCCTCATGCCCGACGCGACACCCGAGACGGTGCGGACCCCCGCGAGCCCGGACGCGGCCGACGCCACCACGCCGGGTGCGTCCGGCACGCCCGCCACGCCTCCCACGCCTCCCACGCCTCCCACGTACGAGGAGACCGTCGACGGCCTCGGCACCTTCCGGCTCACGCCCGTCGACCCGGCCGGCCCCGACATCGACGTCCTGCACGCGTGGGTGAGCGAGGAACGGGCCCGGTTCTGGGGGATGACCGGCCTGGACCGGGAGGACGTGCGCGGCATCTACGCGCACATGGACACCCTCACCACGCACCACGCGCACCTCGTCCGGCTCGACGGCGTCCCCGTCGCGCTGTTCCAGACGTACGAGCCCGAGGCGGACCGGGTCAGCGAGTGCTACGAGGTCCAGGAGGGCGACATCGGGGTCCACCTGCTGGTCGGCCCCGCCGCGGCGGGCGGCACGGTGCACGGGTTCACCGAGTCGCTGGTGCGGGTGCTCGTCACGTACGCGCTCGACGGTTTGGGCCGCAAGCGCCTGGTCGCCGAGCCGGACGCCCGCAACGACAAGGCGATCGCGCTGTTCGAGCGGGCGGGCTTCGAGGTGGCGGGCGAGATCGTGCTGCCCGAGATCGACCTGCCCGAGGTGTATCTGGCGCGGAAGCGGGCGCAGTTGGCGTTCTACCGCCGGTAGGAGCCGCCGGTAGGAGCCGGTGGTCGGCCGACGGCGGGTACAAGGGGGTGGGGGGTCCGCCGGTGCGCAAAGGGGGGTGGGGCGTCCGCCGGGCCACGTCCCCTCACCCGCGTGCGAGCAGCAGCACCGAAGCCGTCACCCCCACCACCACGATCACCCCGCGCATCGCGGCCGGCGGCAGGCGGCGGCCGAGCCGGGCGCCGAGCAGGCCGCCCGCCGTGGAGCCGGCGGCGATCAGCGCGGCCACCGTCCAGTCGATGTCGGCGACGGCGATGAAGACGACGGCGGCGACCCCGTTGACCAGGGAGGCGAGGACGTTCTTGGCGGCGTTCAGGCGCTGGAGGTCGTCGCGGAGCACGGCGCCGAACATGCCCATGAGCAGGACGCCCTGGGCCGCGCCGAAGTAGCCGCCGTAGACGCCGGTGCCGAGGACGCCCAGCCACATCGGGATGCCGCCGTCGGTGCGGGCGCCGGGCCGCCGCCGCTCCTTCGTCCACCGGTTCAGCCGCGGCTGGAGCAGGACGAGGAGGCAGGCGGTCAGGATCAGCACCGGCACGACGGCGCGGAACGCCGCGTCCGGCAGCCGCAGCAGCAGCACCGCGCCGGTGAACCCGCCGAGCAGGGAGGCGGCGCCGAACCGGAGCAACCGGCGGCGCTGGCCGCGCAGTTCGCGCCGGTAGCCGTAGGCGGCGCTCAGCACCCCCGGCACCAGGCCGACGTTGTTGGAGACGTTGGCGAGGACCGGCGGACACCCGAAGGCGAGCAGCGTCGGGAACGTGATCAGGGTGCCGGACCCGACGACGGCGTTCATCCCGCCCGCGGCGACCCCCGCGGCGCCGATCGCCACTGCTTCCACTACGTCCACGTGGACACTCCGCGTTCGAGGAACGGGTCGGCACCCGGCGGGAGTTCGCGACCTCCGCGCCGGGTTGCCGCCCTGGGCCGGCCTGGCCTGATCGTGCTCCCGGCCGCACCCCAAGTCAATCCTCGGGTCCCCTTGCACACCCCCAAGCTGTAGCTTGGCCCACGTGACCCTCGACGACCTCCGCGTCTTCGTCGCCGTCTGCCGGGCGGGCAGCCTCAGCGCCGTCGCACGCGAGCTGTCCTGTACGCAGTCCGCGGTCAGCCAGCACGTGAAGCGGTTGGAGAGAGAGGTCGGCGTCGGCCTCCTCGAACGCCGTCCGCGCGGCGTCGTGCCCACCCCCGCGGGCCGCATCCTGCGCGCCGCGGCCGCCGACGGACTCGGCGCCCTCGACCAGGCGCTGCGCCGCCTCGACGACCTGGCGCGCGGTGAGAGCGGCTCGGTGCGGGTGACGACGGGCGCCACGTCCGTGCGCCACTTCATGGCGGCGGCGATCGTCGCGTTCCGGCGCACGCATCCGCGGGTCGGCCTGGAGTTCCAGACGGTCAGCTCCAGCCGCGCCTGCTTCGAGGCGCTCGCCGCGCACGACCTCGACCTGGCCTGGATCACCATGGGGGCGCCCGAACGCGGCATCGAACTGCGCCCGGTCGTCGAGCTGCCCTGGGTCCTCGCGGTCCGCGACGACGACGCCCTGGCGGCCCGGCCCCACGCCGGCCCCGAGGAGCTGCGGGCCTCGGCCCAGCTGATCCTGCCGCCCGCGCACTCCACGTCCCGGGCCCACCTCGACGAACGGTTCGCCGAACTGGGCCTGGTGGGCGGCCCCGCCGCCGGCACCGGCATCGCCGACTGGGACACCGCCGTGCACCTGGCCGAACTGGGCCTCGGCCACGCCCTCGTCCCCGACCTGCCGGGCCTGCGCCGCCCCGGCGGCACCCCGGCCCCCGGCCTCACCCTGCTCCCGGTCCCCTGCCTGCCCCCGCTCCGGGCCGGCTGGGCGGTCCGCCGCTGGTCCGCGCTCTCCCCGCTGGCCCGCGCCTTCGCGGACACGGTCGCCCACACCTGCCCGGGCCGCGCGGCACCACCCCCACCGGCCGCTCCCTGAACCGATCGGCCGCCACACATCGCGCCCGGCGGCCACCAGGGCCACCCTGGGCCCATGACGACGACGTACGACCTGACGACCCTGCCCGACGAACACCTGGCCGCCGCCCACCGCGACGCGCACGGCCGCAGCGCCGACGTCCTCGTCCGCGAGGACCCCCTGCGCCAGAGCGTCATGCCCTGACCGAGGGCAACGCCCTGGAGGAGCACAACACCCCCCAGGCCGCCACCCTCCTCGTCCTGCGCGGCCGCGTCCGCCTCACCGCCGCCTCCGGCACCACGGACCTCACCGCGAACGAACTCCGCGCGATCCCCCAGGAACGCCATGGGCTGCTGGCGCTGACGGACGCGGTGGTCCTGTTGACGGCGGTGATGGCCTGACCCGATCGTGTTCCCGTCTTTCGGGCGCTACGTGAAGGGAGTGCGGGGCCGATGACGTCGTACGAGGAAGTCTTCCGCGCCAGTACCGACGACCCCGAGCGGTTCTGGCTCGGCGCCGCTCGGGCGATCGACTGGGACGTGGTGCCGCAGCGGGCGCTCGACGCGGGGCGGGCGCCCTTCTACCGGTGGTTCCCGGACGGCGAGCTGAACGTGTGCCACAACGCGCTCGACCGGCACGTGGCGGCGGGCCGCGGCGCGCAACCGGCCCTCATCCACGACTCACCGGTCACCGGGCAGCAACACACTTACACGTACGCGGAGTTGACCGACGAGGTCGCCGCCTTCGCGGGAGTGCTCGCCGGGCTCGGGGTGGGGCGCGGGGACCGGGTCGTCATCTATATGCCGATGGTGCCGGAGGCCGTCGTCGCGATGCTGGCGTGCGCGCGGATCGGGGCGGTGCACTCCGTGGTGTTCGGCGGGTTCGCGGCGCCCGAGCTGGCCGTGCGGATCGACGACGCGGCCCCGAAGGTCGTCGTCTCCGCGTCCTGCGGGATCGAGGGCGCGCGGGTCGTCCCGTACAAGCCGCTCCTGGACCGGGCCGTCGAGCTGGCCGCCCACCGGCCGCGGGCCTGCGTCGTCCTGCAACGGCCGCAGTGCGTCGCCGAGTTGGGGGAGCGGGACCTGGACTGGGCGGACGCCGTGCGCGCGGCACGCCCGGCGGCGCCCGTGCCCGTCGCCGCCACCGACCCGCTGTACATCCTCTACACCTCCGGCACGACCGGGAGGCCGAAGGGCGTCGTCCGCGACTGCGGCGGCCATGCCGTCGCCCTGCGCTGGACCATGGAGAACGTGTACGACGTCGGCCCCGGCGAGGTGATGTTCACCGCCTCCGACGTGGGCTGGGTCGTCGGCCACTCGTACATCGTCTACGGGCCGCTGCTGGCCGGCGCGACGACCGTCCTGTACGAGGGGAAGCCGGTGGGGACGCCGGACGCCGGCCAGTTCTGGCGGGTCGCGGCGGAGTACGGGGCGAGGACGCTGTTCACCGCGCCGACCGCGCTCCGGGCGATCAAGAAGGCCGACCCGGACGGCGAACTGGCCCGCGGGTACGACCTGGGCCGCCTCGCCCACCTCTTCCTGGCCGGGGAGCGGCTGGACCCCGAGACCTACCACTGGGCGCGGGACCTGCTCGGCGTCCCCGTCGTCGACAACTGGTGGCAGACCGAGACCGGCTGGCCCGTCGTCGCCAACCCGATGGGCATCGAGGCGGCCCCCGCCCGGCCCGGCTCCCCCACCCGGCCGCTGCCCGGCTGGGACGTGCGCGTGCTCGACGCGACCGGGAACCCGGCGCCCGCCGGGGAGGACGGCGCGCTCGTCGTACGCCTCCCGATGCCGCCCGGGGCGCTGTCCACGCTCTGGAACGACGACGCGCGGTTCGTCGCCTCCTACCTCTCCGCCTACGACGGCTTCTACCTGACCGGCGACGGCGGGCACATCGACGAGGACGGCTACGTCTTCGTGATGGGCCGCACCGACGACGTCATCAACGTGGCCGGGCACCGGCTCTCCACCGGTCGCATGGAGGAGGTCCTCGCCTCCCACCCCGCGGTCGCCGAATGCGCCGTCATCGGCGTGGCGGACCCGCTCAAGGGGCAGGTGCCGCGCGGCCTCGTCGTCCTGAAGGAGGGGGTGGCGGCCGGCCCCGGCGCGGTCGAGGCCGACCTCGTGCGGCTCGTCCGCGACCGGATCGGCCCCGTCGCCGCGCTGAAGGACGTGGCCGTCGTCGCCGCGCTCCCGAAGACCAGGTCCGGGAAGATCCTGCGCAGGACCATGCGCGGCATCGCCGACGGGCTCGACGAACCGGTGCCGTCGACCGTCGACGACGCGACCGTGCTGGACGCGCTGCGCCCGGTGCTCACGCGTGGCACGTCACTTGGAGAGCAGTGAGCGGACCGCGAGCCGGTCGACGTTCGTCAGGCCGCGCACCAGCTGGGGCGTGAGGAGGACGAACAGCAGGCCGACCGCCGAGACCGCGGCGATCTGCGCGGGCGACTCGATGTAGAAGGCGTGGTGCACACCGGCGTCGGTCGTGAAGTCGTAGAGGCGGTAGCCGGGCCAGTCCAGGTAGCGGTGGAAGACCCACGAGTACGCCGGGAACAGCGCGACCACCCAGCCGGTCACCAGGAACGTCACGGACAGCACGAAGGACAGCACCCGCCACGGGAACATCACGGTCTGGAACAGCAGCGCCTTCCACCCCGCGGCGTCCGCCAGCCGTCCACGCAGGCCGCCCGCCCGGACCCGGGGCGCCGCCACGTCCAGCCCGAGCAGCGACCGGGCCCGGCCCCGCTCGGCCGCCCCGAGCCCGCGGGCCCCGGCCAGCGCGGCGACGAGCACCGGCAGCCCGACCCAGATCACGAGCGTGCCCACCCCCAGGGCGAACATCGTCACGGCGAGCACGAACCCGGCGATCGCCGCCGGCAGCGAGGTGAGCACGTACCCGACCTCGCGGTAGGTGGCGGCGGCGAAGGGCGCCCGCCAGAAACCGGGCCGGGTGCGGGTGCGGGTGCGGCGCGGGTCGTGGTGAGCGACGGCCTGACGGCCGGTCTCATGGTCGGTGAAGCGGTCGGTCTCCGCGGTGGGAGGAAGCATCGTCGAGGTCATACACAGAGCCTCGCGCCGTGACCCGTCCCGAACCATGGGGAGGCTCGGTGTCTTGGGGTGGGGTTAACCCCCTCCGGGTGGCGGGGTGGCGCAGCCCTGTCCGGGGCGCAGGAGCGCCCGGCAGTCACGCGCGATGGAAGACGTCGAGCGGCCCGTAAGCCGTCGGCTTTCCGGTGGCCAGTTCGGGGTGGTCGTCGACGTGGTCGCGCAACATGCCGACGGTGTCGGGCCACACGGTCAGCTGTGTTCCGGTGCCCGTCAGGATGCGGTCCCAGTCCTCGGCGGCGGAGACGCCGTTGCGGTCGATGACGAAACCGAGGCAGTCATCCGACTCCCGGTCGAGGGTGCGAACCAGGGCGGCGACTGCGTCCTCGCGGTCAGGAGCGGGGATGTCGCCGATCTGGAAGACGAGTTTCTGGATGTTGCCGCGCAGGCGCCGCACGCTCACGGCAAGGGACTCGTCACGCCCCATCCAGGCTTGGAACTCGACGTTTTGGTACGCGTCCGAGGCCCAGCGCTGACAGGAGGGTGTGGACCCCACCCACCAGTGGCTCTCGCTTGCCCTGGACCGTGTCGCGGAAGCCGAAGAGGTTCTCTGTGAGCGGGTGTTGGACGAAGAGGTCCGAGGCCGCCAGCTGGTCGAGCAGGTTCTGTGCGGAGACGCGAGAGAGGGCGGGCCGATACCAGGTGAAGAAGCCCTTGGCCGTGGCTGCGTCGGCTGCCGCGGCGGCCCTGGCGTTTTCGCCGAGGCACTCTTCGAAGATCGCCAGGGCTTGCTCGCGAGGGACCGGTGGGCTGACGTAATTCCTGGCCCGGATGTGGGCGGCGAACTCGGGGAGCAACGCGACATGGTGTCGCCGTACGTAGTAGGCGAGTTCGGTGGGCCACACGTAGGTGCCGTCCGTGATCAGGGAGCCGGCACCGGTGATCCAGACGTCGTCGGCGATGACGTCACGCTCGGCACCCATGACCGTGTAGATCTCGTGGCTGGCTTCGAGGTAGGCGAGCAGTCGTTCCTCGTCCCACTCACCGGTGCTGCGGCCGGCATCCCGAAGTGAGGGCGCCGCTCCGTCGCCGGCGCCGCCGAGCTCCCTGTAGAAGCCCGCCTGCTCGATCATGGTGTCTCCGTCAAACGTCTCGCTCAGCGACCTCTCGTGAAGCTGGTGCAGCGGTTTGTCACCGTACGGCCCTCCCACTGCGCGATCCGGTCGAGGAGGTCCGGGGGAGACCACTGATATCGAAGGGCCCGGTCAGGTAGTGGCGGAGGATACGAAATTCGAACTCGTGAGCCAGTCGCCCCCGACACGCGTTCCAGGCGTTCGTCTGGGAGCTCTGTGGCGTACGGCAACATCCTGACCAGTGGCTCGGTAAGTTCCGGCAATGGTTCTGAACGAGGGCGTAAGCCGGTGAATGCAACCAGAACAACCAGATGAACGCGCCTGATCAGGGCGTATCAGTCTCCATGCTGAGGTGGTCGTTCGAGTGGTTGGTACACCCGCCCGGACCGCTGCTGGTGGTCGGGGTACCAGAGCTGGCCGGCCATTGCTACTCGACCTCTATATCCAGGTCGAGCGTCTCCTCCTCCACCGCGAGGTAGGTGTCTGACGTCGCTGCCTCCAGAAAACCTTCCTCGCTGGGGAGCGCGAGACGCGGAGTCAGATCGATGAGGTGCATCCAGGAGCCGCTGTCCCCCCTCATGAAACCGGCGCGAACAGAGCGCAGCTGATCGTCCCGCTGTTCCGCTCGAACCCTGCGCACGTACTCCTGCGCCGCAACGGCCCGTTCCTCACGCGCGAGATCGCTCATCTCCCGCTCGAGCCGCCGCGCCATTACGTCTTCCGGACGCTGAACCTCACGGGGCAGTTCCATCATGTACACGGGTCGTTCTTCTCGGACCTGTGCGATGACGCGACGCTCCGCGTAGGCCAGCTCGCGGCACGCGCCGAACAGACGCCTGGACATCCCGAGCATGAGATCCGTACCCGGCACCCGTCCCGTCAGCATGTCCAGGCCGTTCTGCTCCCTGATATCCGCTTCCTCGGAATCCGCGGCTACGCGCCGGCGTAGTTCGGCCGTGGGCCGGTCGCTCTCCAATAGCCGGATCGCATCCCATCGCGTTGTTGCCGCCCCCTCGTCGCGCCTGCCGACTGCCGTGACGCGCAATCCGTCAGGGGGCAGCGACGACAGGGCAAGATACGTCAACATGCGTGACCGAGCGAGCTCCAGGAGAGCCTCGTCGTCCGCCAGCGTCTCCTCGTCGGAGATGTTGTCGGGGCCCCCAGGAGGCAGGGCGCCCTGCACGTCGATCATCATGAACAGGCGCCGCTCCAAACTGGTCCCGCACAGCACTTTTTGGTGCGTGACAGGGACGAGGGCGCCGACGTCCAACTGCTGCGCTCCCTTGATCCTGGGGCCCAGGCCAAGTCGGCGACTCCCCTTCGCCTCGACGAGCCAGAGTTCGGTTGTGGCTGGGTGCGTGCCGAACAGGTCCGGCAGACTAGCCGCTGCGTCCCAGCTGGGCGCTGCGCCTGGCGGGATCGCGCTCTCGGCGTGTGTGGTGGGGCCGAGCCCCATCGTCTGGCAGGCCCACTGGGCCATCGTCATGCCGACGTGGTAGCCGAATGCGGTACGAGTCGAACTCTCGGTCCCATGGGTGTAGACGACGCTGGGCACGATTTCGCGTCCGGTCCGCACCAGATAGGCGGAGAGGGGGTATCGGCGTGCCCTGATCTCGTGGCGTGCAAGACGGGGCGTGGCGGTGATCCAGGAGCCGATGTCTCGCCCTACCGCGATCGTGGCATCCAGGAGTGCCCGCCACGTGGTGCCGACGAGATAGGCGCCGTCCGCGGGGATGCCGATGCCCTGGGGCCAGGGTTGGTGGGCCAAGCCCACCTGCACAGGAGTGGGCCGCGGCGCTGGGGTCAGCGGGGAGCTACGGCGGAGGAACACGGGGACATCGAAGGCGTCGGGCGCGGACAGCGGAGTATCCACGTTCCCCGCCCAGGCAGGCGGCTGCATGCGCTCACCTTGCCACTGGCTCTCCCAGCGGTAAGTGGCAGGGCATGGGGACTTCAGCGCTCGGCTATCACAGGGCGCGGGCGTACGAGACGGCCGACTGCATGACTCATGTCGCACCGCCGCGAACGTGCTCCTGCTCCTCGGCGTCCCGGATGTTGTCGTCGACGTGATCATTGGATGCGAGCCCGGGGGCGCCCCCCAAATGCGGGGTCGGCACATGCACGTCATCGGCCGGACCTGGTGAAGGTCGCGCAGCAAGTGGGCGACGCTTTCGGGGAGCCACCTCCCGCCGCCCCAGAAGCCAACCGAGCCGAACAACGTCGAAGGGCCCCCTGTTTCCAGGGGGCCCTTCGACGTTAGTGCCCGGTGAGGCACTGGCGGAGGATACGAGATTCGAACTCGTGAGGGGTTGCCCCCAACACGCTTTCCAAGCGTGCGCCCTAGGCCACTAGGCGAATCCTCCGCGGCAAACAATACAAGACGTTTGAGGGTGCTCGCGAACCCGTTCGCCGTGACCCGGAGCGGGTACTTCTCAGGGCCCCGGAGCATGTACTCTGGGCGCAGCCCCTCACGTGGCGCTATCTGACTGAACTCCCCCAGGGCCGGAAGGCAGCAAGGGTAGGTTGGCTCTGGCGGGTGCGTGGGGGGCGTCTGCGTTCCCGGGAGGGCGCCGGGGTCCTGGAGCGGGCAGAGCGGCCCCCGGGCCGGGCGGGCCTGGTTGTCAGTGGTCGCCTATAACCTCGTATGCGTGTCGTCTCTCGCGCTGTACCGCCGTTATCGCCCGGAGTCGTTCGCCGAGGTCATCGGGCAGGAGCATGTAACCGACCCGCTGCAGCAGGCGTTGCGGAACAACCGGGTCAATCACGCGTACCTGTTCAGTGGTCCGCGCGGCTGCGGCAAGACGACCAGCGCGCGCATCCTGGCCCGCTGCCTCAACTGTGAGCAAGGTCCCACTCCGACGCCGTGCGGGGAGTGCCAGTCCTGCCAGGACCTCGCGCGGAACGGGCCGGGTTCGATCGACGTCATCGAGATCGACGCCGCGTCGCACGGTGGTGTGGACGACGCCCGCGACCTGCGCGAGAAGGCGTTCTTCGGCCCCGCGAGCAGCCGGTACAAGATCTACATCATCGACGAGGCCCACATGGTCACGTCGGCGGGGTTCAACGCGCTGCTGAAGGTCGTCGAGGAGCCGCCGGAGCACCTCAAGTTCATCTTCGCCACCACCGAGCCCGAGAAGGTCATCGGGACGATCCGCTCGCGTACGCACCACTACCCGTTCCGGCTCGTGCCGCCGGGCACCCTGCGGGAGTACCTGGGCGAGGTGTGCGGCAAGGAGGACAGCCGCGTCGAGGACGGCGTGCTGCCGCTCGTCGTGCGCGCCGGGGCCGGGTCCGTGCGTGACTCGATGTCCGTCATGGACCAGCTGCTCGCCGGTGCCGGTGAGGACGGTGTGACGTATGCCATGGCGACCGCGCTGCTCGGGTACACGGACGCCTCGCTGCTCGACTCGGTCGTCGAGGCGTTCGCCACGGGGGACGGCGCCGCCGCCTTCGAGGTGGTGAACCACGTCATCGAGCGGGGCAACGACCCGCGCCGCTTCGTCACCGACCTGCTGGAGCGGCTGCGCGACCTGGTCATCCTGGCCGCGGTCCCGGACGCGATGGAGAAGGGGCTCATCGACTCCCCGGCCGACGTCGTGGAGCGGATGCAGGCGCAGGCCTCGACGTTCGGCGCCGCCGAACTCAGCCGCGCCGCCGACATCGTCAACGAGGGCCTGACCGAGATGCGCGGCGCGAACTCGCCGCGGCTCCAGCTGGAGCTGATCTGCGCGCGCGTGCTGCTGCCCGCCGCGTACGACGACGCCCGTTCCGTCATGGCCCGGCTCGACCGCATCGAGCGCGGCGGCGTCTTCACGCCGGGCGGCCAGGGCCCCGGGCCTGCCATGGCATACGTTCCTGGGCCCGACGCCCATGCCCCGGCCGCGCCAGGCGCCCCGGCCGCGCCAGGCGCCCCGGCCGCGCCGGTCGCTCCCGGCGGTGGTCCGGCGGCGGCCCGCGCGGCAGTACGGGGTGGTGGCGCCCCGGACGCGGGAGCGCCGGCCCCCGCGGCTCCGGCCCCCGTGGCTCAGGCTCCGGCAGCCCCGGCCCCCGTACCGGCTCCGATGCCCCCGGCCCCGGCTCCCACCCCGGCCCCCGTCGCAGACTCCGCACCTGCGCCGCAGGCCCCCGGCGCCTGGCCCACCGCCGCTCCGACAGGCGCGGGCGGCTCGGGTGGCGCGCGGCGCCCCGGTGGCTGGCCCACGGCCGCCTCCGCCGGCACCGGCCGCCCCCCGGCCCCGGCCCCGGGTACGGCCTCGACCCCGCCCGCCCCCCAGCACCCCGAACCGGCAGCGGCCGCCCCCGCCGCCCCCGTAGGCGGCCCCGACCCCCGCACCCTCTGGCCGAACATCCTGGAGGCGGTGAAGAACAAGCGCCGCTTCACCTGGATCCTGCTCAGCCAGAACGCGCAGGTGACGGGGTTCGACGGCACCACGCTCCAGCTCGGCTTCGTGAACGCGGGCGCGCGGGACAACTTCGCGAGCAGCGGCAGCGAGGACGTACTGAAGTCGGCCCTCACCGAGCAGTACGGCGTGCACTGGAAGATCGACGCGGTGGTCGACGCCGGTGGCGGTGCCCCGGCCCCGCCGCCCGCCCCCGGTGGCTACGGCGGCGGCTACACCCCGCCCCCCGCATCGGCCCCGGCCCCGCCCCCGGCCCCCTCGCAGCCCATGGCCGCCGCGTCCCCGGCCCCCGCCGCCGCTCCGGCGCCCACCCCGGCTCCGGCTCCGGCGCCCGCGCAGCCGCCGGCCCGCCGCCCGGTCTCGGTCGAGGACGACATCCCGGAGGACGACGACCCGGACCTCGACGAGAACGCGTTGACCGGCCATGACCTGATCGTCCGCGAACTGGGCGCGACGGTCGTCGAGGAGTTCACGAACGAGTAGCCGAGTAATCGAGTAGCCGAGTAATCGAGTAGCGAGTAGCGAGTCAACGAGAAGGGGAGCCCGGCCCGGTGACCCGCCCCCGGGCCGGGCACCGCCTTGGAGAAACCCACAACCCCCGCCCCGCCCCACCTTGGGAAGCCCGTACAAGAGCACGGCACGCGGACGGATAGGCTGACCGGCGTGAAGGTCCTCGTCATCGGCGGCGGCGCCCGCGAACACGCCCTGTGCCGCTCTCTGTCCCTCGACCCCGCCGTCTCCGCCCTGCACTGCGCCCCCGGCAACGCAGGCATCGCCGAGGTCGCCGAGCTGCACCCCGTCGACGCGCTCGACGGCGCCGCGGTCACCGCGCTCGCCCAGCGGCTCGAGGCCGGTCTCGTCGTCGTCGGCCCCGAGGCACCGCTGGTCGCGGGCGTCGCGGACGCCGTGCGGGCGGCCGGCATCCCCGTCTTCGGCCCGTCCGGTGAGGCGGCCCTGCTCGAAGGGTCGAAGGCCTTCGCCAAGGACGTGATGGCGGGCGCCGGGGTGCCGACCGCCCGGTCCTACGTCTGCACGAACCCGGCCGAGGTGGACGAGGCGCTGGACGCGTTCGGCGCCCCGTACGTGGTGAAGGACGACGGGCTCGCGGCGGGCAAGGGCGTCGTCGTCACCGACGACGTCACCGCCGCGCGCGCCCACGCGAACGCCTGCGAGCGCGTCGTCATCGAGGAGTTCCTCGACGGCCCGGAGGTCTCGCTCTTCGCGATCACCGACGGCACCACGGTCGTCCCGCTCCAGCCCGCCCAGGACTTCAAGCGCGCGCTCGACGGCGACGCGGGGCCGAACACCGGCGGCATGGGTGCCTACTCGCCGCTCCCGTGGGCCGACCCCGAGCTGGTGCAGGAGGTCCTCGACACCGTTCTGCAGCCGACGGTCGACGAGATGAGGAAGCGCGGGACGACGTTCTCCGGGCTGCTCTACGCCGGGCTGGCGATCACCGGCCGGGGCGTCCGCGTCATCGAGTTCAACGCCCGGTTCGGCGACCCCGAGACCCAGGTCGTCCTCGCCCGGCTGCGGACCCCGCTCGCCGGTGTCCTGCTCGCCGCCGCGACCGGCACGCTGGCCGACCTGGAGCCGCTGCGCTGGAGCGACGAGGCGGCGGTCACGGTGGTCATCGCCTCGCACAACTACCCGGACACCCCGCGCACCGGCGACCCGATCACCGGGCTCGACGCGGTGGCCGCGCAGGACGCCCCGTACGCGTACGTGCTGCACGCCGGTACGAAGCGGGACGGTGCCGAGGGGCCGGTCGTCAGTGCGGGCGGCCGGGTGCTCTCCGTGACGGCGACCGGCAGCGATCTCACGCAGGCCCGCGAGCGCGCGTACACCGCGGTGGGCCGCATCGGTCTCGACGGCTCCCAGCACCGTACGGACATCGCGGCGAAGGCCGCCGCCGAGAGCTGACGCCCGGCGTCGTCAGAACGCCGCCCCGCCCCGAGGGGCCGCGCCGCCCGGTCTGAGGGGCGTCCCGTCCGCCGGGGGCCTGGGGCGCGTCCCGTCTGGCCGGGGGGCCGGCCACTGCGCCCCGCGCCGCCCGGTCTGGGGCGCGTCCCCGTCCGCCGGGGGGGCGGGTCACTGCGCCCCGCTTCCCCCATACGCGCGGCCTCCTCGGCCAGGGCCCGCACGTCCGCCGTGCGCCGCTTTTCCCGACCCGACCCGACCCGACCCGGCATGGCCCGACCCGACCCGGCCCGGACTGGGACGCGGGCCGACGCTTCCGCCGCCTCGCTCCCCAGCGCCCTGCGCCCAGCGCTCAGCCCCGTCCCGGGCCCCGGAAAACCGCCCCGCGCAAGCCGCCAGGCGAGTGTCACCCTCTCCCGCCAGGCCGCCGATGTCAGCCAGCTCTGCCCAAAGCCATTCCATCGAGTGACCGGTAGCCCATCCTGCTGACGATGCCCCCGCGCCCAACTAGGGTGCGGCGCACGGGGTTCCGGCACCCGGGAACTGAACCATCGGCCGTCGGGAACCGTCCCCCGAAGGGACGGAACCAGACGGACCACCGGCATTGCGATGTCGGTGGCGGGTGCCACAGTGGGGGAGTGAGCAACGCCACCAGTGTCCCGCCACGGGCCTCGGCCCGCGGTCGGACAAGAGGTCCAGGCAGCAGGGGGTGACATCGGTCGTGTCCGGTATGGGTGCGGAAGCGGGTGCGCAGGCAGCGCGTGCCCGGGCCGTCGCCGTGCTGCGCATCCGCGGCAGGGCGACGGCGCTCGCCCTGCTGCCCGCGGCCGCGTCGGTGATCCTGCTCGCGGGCGGCGCCACCGGGCACATGACGGGCGGGAGTTGGGACACCGCGCGGCTGGTCGTGACGGTCGTCGCGGTGCTCGTGCTGCTCGGCGCGGCGGTCGTCGCGCTGGTCGTGGCGCGGGCCAGGCCCGCCCTCAGCCCGACGGTCCCGATCGCCGAGGAGACCGCCCCCGACCTGTACCGCCTGGTGCGGGACCTGGCCGACCGGCTGGACGTTCCCGCGCCCTCGGCCATAGCCCTCACCCCGGACTGCGACAGCTGGCTGGAGGACCGCACCCATCCGGCGCACGGCCCGCCGGGACCCGCGCCGGGCGTCGGCGGCAAGGCGCCGGTGGCGCCGGTCCTCGTCATCGGCTCCCCGTTCCTTTGGTGGATGAGAGTGGCGGAGCTGCGGGCCGTCCTCGCGCCGGTCGTCGCCGGTACGGGGCCCTCGGCCCACCCCGACATAGCGGCGGCCCGGCGGTTCGTGCGCGGCCTGGACGCCGCCGTCGCGGTCGCCGCGGCGCCCGGGCGGGGCCCGTTGTCCCGGGTCGTCCTGGGCGGCGTCGGCCGGATCGCGCGGCTGATGCTGCAAGGCTGCCGGGTGCACGCCGCCGAGATGGAGCGCGGCGTCGCCGCGGCCGGTGCCGAGCGCGCGCAGGCGGTCGACTACGGCCTGCGGATCGTCGCCCAGGAGCAGGTCGGCCTTGCGTACGCGGGCTGGGACCGGCTGCTCACCCGGGTCGCGCTGCCCGCGTGGCGCATGGGGCGCTGGCCCTCGCGCCTGGACGTGGGCGTGGTCGCGGCCCTCACCGAGCTGTCCCGGCGCGACCGGCTCGCGGAGGGGTTCGCCTCCCGGCTCGGTGAGCGTCCCGCCTGCGACCTCCTCGAGGAGCCCGGCGCCGTGGACGAGGCGGCCTCCCTGCTCGCCGCCCGGCTCTTCCACGGCGGCCCCGCGGAGTCGGGCCCCGACTGGGCGCCGGTGGACTGGCAGGAGTACCCGGACGAGGTCGTGGACCGTACGTGGCGCACGGACGCCGCCCGGCTCCACCGCGTCCTGGACACCCTGGGCGTACGCAGCACGCGCGCCGGTTCCTCGCCCGCCCCCGAGGGCCCGACCCTGGCCCGCGTCCTCGACCACCTGGCATCGGCCCCGGAGAGCCGCCCGGCGGAGACCGCCGCGGAACCCGGCCCGGGCGCCATGGACCCGACCCCGGGCGCTACGGCCCCGGCCTCGGGCGCTGCGGCCCCGGCCTCGGGCGCTGCGGCCCCGGCCTCGGGCGCTGCGGCCCCGGCCTCGGGCGCTGCGGCCCCGGCCTCGGATGCTGCGGCCCCGGCCCCCGGCGCTGCGGCCCCGACCTCGGGCGCTACGGACCCCGCTCCGACCGCCAAGGACCCGGCTCAGGCCGCTATGGACCCCGCTCAAGACACCCTGGACCCGGCCCGCCCCGCCCCGGAGACCTACACCGACGCCGAACTGGCCGCGCTGCTCGCCCCGCCCTCCCGGCCCGAGGCCGACTCCCTCTCCGCCCGTCTCAGCGCCGAGCTGGAGCGCGAGGAGAGAGCGCGGCCCGTGGCCCCGGCCCCGGCCAGCCAGGGCCCGGACGACGCGCTGTGGGACGAGGGCGCGCTGCCCCTGTTCCCGCTGCAACCTCCGCGCAGTGGACGGGAGTTGCTGGCCGACCACGTCACCGCGATGGTGTGCTGCGCGGCCGTCGACACGGCCGGCGCGACCCCGGGCCTCGACTGGCTCGACGGGCCCGCGCTGCTCGTCGACGGGGAGCGCGCCGGGGACCTCGCGCCCCGCGTCCTGAGCCTGGTGGAGGACGGCGACCCCGAGCCGCTCAAGGGGTGGCTCGCCCGCCTGGGGATCCGTGCGGAGAAGCCGGTACGGCTGGTGTGACGGCGTCCGGGACGGCGCCCGGGGTAAGCACCCGGGGCGCCTCGGGACCCGTACCCGGATCGGCGCCCGGGCCCGTACCCGGACCACACCCGGGACGGCGCCCGGGCCCGTACTCGGAACGATGTTCAGAACCGCGTACCAGCCCATCCGGAGCCACCCGTTCCACCTTCGTCAATTCACGACGAACGGTGACGTAGTGCGTGCGTAATGTGATGTGCTGGGACCGGTCGCGGAACAACACCGCGCAGCGCGGTGCAGCACGAGCTCGGGGGAGCGAGGGAGGGGAGCGGGCATGGGGCCGGACAGCGCGGGGCAGTCGGAAGCCGCGGCGGGCCGGGACGTCGTGCCGCCCCGGGCGCGGACACGCCGCTGGGAGTCCGGCGCGATGGCGCACGCGGTCAGCGACCCGTTCGGGCAGGGGCCGCTGCCCTGGCTGCGCGGCAGTGAGAACTACTTCGACGACACCGGGCAGGTCGTCCCCTGGTACGTGGACCCCGCCGTGGGAGGCGGGGCCGGCCCCCTGCCGGCGCCGCGCACCAGCGGCCCCCGTACCGCCGACGACGTGCACCGCCAGATCAAGGGGTTCACCTCGACCGGCGCGGCCGCCCCCGGCGAGGCGATCGACTTCCACGTCACGGTCGACCCGCCGCAGCAGTTCAGCGTGGACATCTACCGGATCGGGCACTACGGCGGCGACGGCGCCCGCAAGATCACCACGAGCCCGCGCCTGTCCGGCATCGTCCAGCCCGCCCCGCTGACCGCCGACCGCACGGTCTCGTGCCACCACTGGTGGCTGTCCTGGCGGCTCCAGATCCCGTCGTACTGGAACGTGGGGGCGTACGTCGCCGTCCTCACCACCACCGACGGCTACCGCTCGCACGTCCCCTTCACGGTCCGCGACTCCCAGCCCGCCGACCTGCTCCTGTTGCTCCCGGACATCACCTGGCAGGCGTACAACCTCTACCCGGAGGACGGCCACACCGGCGCCAGCCTCTACCACGCCTGGGACGAGGAGGGCCGGCTCCTCGGCGAGAGCGAGGCGGCGACGACGGTCTCCTTCGACCGGCCGTACGCGGGCGCGGGCCTGCCCCTGCACGTCGGTCACGCCTACGACTTCATCCGCTGGGCCGAGCGGTACGGATACGACCTGGCGTACGCCGACACCCGCGATCTGCACGCGGGCCGCATCGACCCCGCCCGCTACCGGGGCCTGGTCTTCCCCGGCCACGACGAGTACTGGTCGGCGAACATGCGCCGGGCCACCGAGGTCGCCCGGGAGAACGGCACGTCGCTCGTCTTCCTGTCGGCCAACACCATGTACTGGCAGGTGGAGTTGGGCCCGTCGCCGTCCGGGGTGCCGGACCGCCTGCTGACCTGCCGCAAGCGGCGGGGGCCGGGCCGGTCGGCGCTGTGGCGCGAGATCGACCGGCCGGAGCAGCAGCTCCTGGGCATCCAGTACGCGGGCCGCGTCCCGGAGCCGCACCCCCTGGTCGTGCGGAACGCGGACCACTGGCTGTGGGAGGCGACCGGCGCCCACGACGGCGACGAGATCGAGGGGCTGGTCGCGGGCGAGGCCGACCGGTACTTCCCGCGCACGGTGCTCCCCGACCACCAGGACCGCATCCTGCTGGCCCACTCGCCGTACCGTGACGGCGAGAAGGTCCGCCGACACCAGGAGACGTCCCTGTACCGGGCGCCGTCCGGCGCGCTGGTCTTCGCGTCGGGGACGTTCGCCTGGTCCCCGGCGCTGGACCGGCCCGGCCACGTGGACCCGCGTGTCCAGCGGGCCACCGCGAACCTGCTCGACCGCATCTGCAAGCGGGACTGACCGCGGTGCGTGCCCCCGAGCGCCGCCACCGGGTTTCCGGGCGGGGGCGAGTCCTCCGGGCGCGGTGGCGCAGCGCCGGGTTTCCGGGCGGGGGCCAGTTCTCCGGGCATGGTGCCTCACCGCCGGGTTTCCGGGCGGGGGCCAGTCCTCCGGGCGGTGGCGCACCGCCGGGCTTCCGGCCGGGGGCCAGTCCTCCGGGCGGTGGCGCACCGCCGGGCTTCCGGCCGGAGACCAGTCCTCCGGGCGGTGGCGCACCGCCGGCCCTCCGGCCAGGAGCCACCCCCCGGCGGGGTGGCGCACCACCGGGCCTTCGGCGGGAGCTGCCCCCCGGCGCGGGGGCGCACCACCAGACCCGGGCCGGAGGCCGTCCCTCCCGCACGGGGCGCACCACCCGGACCCCTGGCCGGAAGTCGTCCCCCGGTACGGGAGAATCAGAGGCACTTGTACAGAACCACGGGAGGCACCGTGTCCGGATTCGTCGAAAAGCCCGAGCCAGTGCAGGTCCCTGGCCTGGTTCACCTCCACACCGGCAAGGTGCGGGAGCTGTACCAGAACGAGGCGGGCGATCTGATCATGGTCGCCAGTGACCGCCTGTCGGCGTACGACTGGGTGCTGCCGACGCCCGTCCCGGACAAGGGCCGGGTCCTCACCCAGCTCTCGCTGTGGTGGTTCGACCAGCTCGCGGACCTGGTGCCGCACCACGTCCTGGCCACCGAGCCGCCGCCCGGGGCCCCCGCCGACTGGGCGGGCCGCACCCTGGTCTGCAAGTCGCTGGAGATGGTGCCGGTCGAGTGCGTGGCCCGCGGCTACCTCACCGGCTCGGGCCTGCTGGAGTACAACGAGACGCGTACGGTCTGCGGCCTCGCCCTCCCCCACGGCCTGGAGGACGGCTCGGAGCTGCCCGCGCCGATCTTCACGCCCGCCACCAAGGCCGAGGTCGGCGAGCACGACGAGAACGTGAGCTACGAGGAGGTCGCCCGCCAGGTCGGCGCGGAGACGGCCGCGCAGCTGCGCCAGTCGACCCTGGCCGTCTACGGCCGGGCCCGGGACATCGCGCGGGAGCGCGGCATCATCCTGGCGGACACGAAGTTCGAGTTCGGCTTCGACAAGGAGGGCACGCTGGTCATCGGCGACGAGGTGCTCACCCCGGACTCCTCGCGCTTCTGGCCGGCCGACCAGTGGCAGCCGGGCCGCGCCCAGCCCAGCTACGACAAGCAGTTCGTGCGGGACTGGCTGACCTCCGACGCCTCCGGCTGGGACCGTACGAGCGAGCGGCCGCCGCCGGCCCTGCCCGAGGAGGTCGTGGCCGCGACGCGCGCCAAGTACATCGAGGCGTTCGAGCTGCTGACCGGGACGCCCTGGTCGTAGCGGGCCGCCCGGACGGAACGGCGAGAGCCCCGGTCCACGGGACCGGGGCTCTCGACTTCGCGGAGCGAACGACCGGGTTCGAACCGGCGACCTCAACCTTGGCAAGGTTGCGCTCTACCAACTGAGCTACGTTCGCAAAGCGCCGCTCACGCGGTGCTCCGTGCGCCGAAGCGCGACGCCTACTATACCCAACCTCGCTCGCGTGCGATCCGCACCGCCGCGTGCCGGTTCTCGGCGCCGAGCTTGGAGACCGCCGACGACAGGTAGTTCCGTACGGTGCCCTGCGACAGCGCGGCCCGCTCGGCGATCTCCGCGACCGGTGCCCCGTCGGCGGCGAACTCCAGGACCTCCGCCTCGCGCGCGGTCAGCGGAGAGTCCCCGGCGGAGATCGCGTCGGCCGCCAACTCCGGGTCGACGTAGCGGTTTCCGGCGTGCACGGTGCGGATGATCTCGGCGAGCCGCTGCGCACTGACGGTCTTCGGTACGAAGCCCCGTACGCCGGCCGCGAGGGCCCGCTTGAGGTGCCCCGGGCGGCCGTGGCTCGTCACGATCATGGTCCGGCAGCCGGGCAGTTCGGTGCGGAGCCGTGTGGCGACACTCACACCGTCCGCGCCCGGCATCTGCAGGTCGAGCACGGCGACGTCGGGCACGTGCGCCCGCGCCATGGCGAGCGCCTCGGGCCCGGTGGCGGCTTCGGCGACGACGACCAGGTCGTCCTCGAGCGCGAGCAGCGCGGCGAGGGCGCCGCGGATCAGATGCTCGTCGTCGGCCAGCAACACCCGCACACTCACCGCGCCTCCCCGTCCCGGGCACTGTCCTGAACGCCCTGCATGTCCTGAGCGCTGTCCGGAACGCCCCGAGCGCCCTGCACGCTGTCCGAAGCGTCACGCGCATCGCGCCCGCGTTCCGAATCGACCTGCGTATCCCGCACGCCGCCATCGGGAACACGGCGCTCATCCCGCCCGCGCTCCGAAATGACCTGCGTATCCCCCACGCCACCCTCCGGAACGCCCCGCTCATCCCGCCCGCGCTCCGAAATGACCTGCGTATCCCCCACGCCACCCTCCGGAACGCCCCGCTCATCCCGCCCGCGCTCCGAATCGACCTGCGTACCCCCCACGCCACCCCCCGGCACACCCCGCTCCGCCCCCGCGGCTCCGGACGCCTTCGGGCTCCGCTCTCCCGGGGGAGTCACCGGGACCGATGCCGTCACCCGGAACACGCCCTCGCGCACCACACCCGCCTCCAACGTCCCCTCCACCGCTGCCAAGCGCTCCCGCAACCCCGCGAGCCCCGACCCCTGGCCGACGGTGCCGGCCGGGCCCGCCCCGTTCCGGGCCCCGGCCGTCGCCGTCGCCCCCGCCCCGTCGTTCTCCACCGTCAGGACCACCTCGTGCGCGGTGGTTTGGAGGTGGATCCGGCAGGTCTTCGCGTCGCCGTGCCGCAGGACGTTCGTCGTGGCCTCCCGGACGACCCAGCCGAGCGCGGACTGCGCCTCGGGAGGGAGCCCCGCCGTCGGGCCGGTGACCGTGCACGCGATCCCGGCGGCGCTCAACACGCCCTTGGCTCCGGCCAGTTCGGCCCCGAGATCGGCCTCGCGGTAGCCCCGTACGACATCGCGTACCTCTTTCTGCGACTCCCGGGCGATGCGCTGCACCTCGACCATCTGGTTGACCGCGTCGTCGGTGCGGCCGCGGCGGGCCAGCTGGACCGCCAGCTCGCTCTTGAGGGCGACCACCGAGAGGTTGCGGCCCATGACGTCGTGCAGGTCGCGGCCGAACCGCAGCCGCTCCTCGGCGACGGCGAGCCGGGCCTCGACCTCCCGGGCGTGCTCGGACTCCCACATGACGGCGAGGCTCCAGCCGCTGCACCGCGCGCTCAGCAGTTCGAGCGGGACGCTGACGCCGAGCACGACGGCGAGCCCGACGAGCCTGCCGAGGCTCGCGCCGACGGCGGCGAACAGGACCAGCGCCGCCGCGATCGCCACGGCACTGCGCCGCAGGAACGTACGGACCGGCACGGTCAGGACGTAGGCGCAGGCGAACGGCATCGGCACGAACAGCAGCGGAAGGGCGATCAGGCCGTCCTTCATGCTGTCCGTCGCGATGACGGCGGCGACCAGGCCGAGCGCCGCCAGGGTCAGCCCCGCCGCGACGCGCGTCTGCACGGGCGGCACGGGGCCGCGCCCGAGGTACTCGTCGAGGGCGCTGCGCACGTGGACGTGGGCGACGGCGCACTGCGCGATGTTCACCACGGCCAGCGCCACGCCCAGGCCGACCGCGACCGCGTCGTGCCGCAGGGACCCGAGGAGCGCCGGGCCCGACCAGGCCGCGAAGTAGAACCAGTTCACCGCGCGCAGCACGAGCCGGCTCTGCCACTCGACCCGCTCGACCTTGCTGCGCTCGCGCCAGCGGCCCCGCATCCGCACCATTACGCTCCTGCCCGCTTCACCGCCGCGGTTCCCACCGGAACCACCGTCGTACAGCAAACACCGCGAGGATGATCCAGGCCACCGCCGTGACCAGGGCGCCCAGCGCGTCCGAGGCGGCCGGCTCGCCGCTCCAGCCGCCGCGGATCAGGGTCAGGGCGGGCGTGAGCGGCAGCAGCTCGCAGACGGTCGCCAGCTTGTCCGGCATGACCTCCAGCGGCACGACCGTGCCCGAGCCGAGCATCGAGACGAGCAGCATCGGCATCGCCGCGACCTGGGCGCTCTCCACGCTGCGGCTGAACACGGTGGTCACCGCGGCCAGCACGACACAGAGCGGGATGCCCGCCAGCAGCCCCAGCACGGCGTAGTGCGGCGCTTCGGGCGCGCCCACGTCGAGCACCAGGGTGCAGGCGACGGCGAGGACGACGCACTGGATCAGCCCGATGGCGACGGACGGCAGCGCCGCGCCGGTGAGGATCTCGGCGTCGCGCAGCTCACCGGTGCGCAGCCGCTTGAGCACCAGCTCCTCGCGCCGCGCGGCGTACACGCTGACCAGCGCGCTGTAGACGGCGAACAGGAGGGAGAAGCCCATCGCCCCGGACAGCACGACGACGCCGATGCTCAGGCCGGTGCCCTTCAGCGACTCCTCGTCGAGGGCCATGCCGGCGCTGAACGGCAGCACCAAGGGGACGAACACGGCGCTGAACAGCACGCCCTTGCTCCGTCCGAGGAGGGTCAGTTCGGCCCGGGCGAGCGCCCGCAGCCGCCCGGCGGGGGTGGTCGTCATCGTCGCCGTGCTCATGCCGCCATCTCCTTCGCCCGGTCGTCCCCGGGCTGTCCCGTGCCGCGTTTCGCGTCCTGTGCGATGCGCAGGAACGCCTCTTCGAGGGAGGCGCCCCGCACGTCGAGCCGGCGCAGCTCCACGCCCGCGTCCCTGGCCCATACCAGCAGCCCGGTGGCGGCCCGCTGGAGTTCGTCGGTGCGCAGCCGTACGAGGCGCCCGGCGATGTCGTGTCCGCTGACGCCGAGCTGACCGAGCGGCGGCAGGTCGCCGAGGTGGTAGCCGTCGGGCAGTTCGAACGCGATGTGCGAGGGCTGGGCGGCGACGACCTCGTCGACGCGGCCTTCGGCGGCGATCCGTCCTTCGTGCAGGATGGCGAGCCGGTCGGCGAGCGCCTCCGCCTCTTCCAGGTAGTGCGTGGTGAGCAGCACGGTCGTGCCCTCGTCGCGGAGCCGGCGCACCAACTCCCAGGTGTCGCGGCGCCCTTCGGCGTCGAGTCCGGTGGTGGGTTCGTCGAGGAAGAGCACCTCGGGCCGGCCCAGCAGGGCGAGCGCGAGGTCGAGCCGGCGCTTCTCGCCGCCGGACAGCTGTTTGACGCGGACCCGGCGCCGGGCACCGAGCCCGACCATGTCGAGGGCCTCGTCGACGGGGCGCGCGCCGCTGGTGCAGCCGGCCCACAGCCGCACGGTCTCCGCGACGTCGAGCTCGGCGGGGAAGCCGCCTTCCTGGAGCATCACGCCGATCCGCGGCCGGACCTGGTCGCGTGCGCGGTACGGGTCGTGCCCGAGGACCCGGACCCGGCCGCCGGCGGGCGCGGCGAGTCCTTCGAGGAGTTCGAGGGTGGAGGTCTTGCCGGCGCCGTTGGTGCCGAGGAGGGCGAAGAGTTCACCGCGGCCCACGGAGAAACTGACTCCGCGCACCGCCTCGAAGGAACCCCGCCGGTCGTCCCCGTACACGCGGCGCAGATCAGTGACGTCGATCACGCGCTCGTTGCTGGTCATGGTTCCAGCCTCGGGGCGGCGCGGGGCGTACGGCAGTGCGCGCTGTCATCGGCGCGTATGACAAATGTCAGGGCTGATAGCGGCATGACCGGGACGCGAAAGGCCCCGCATCCGAAGATGCGGGGCCTTTCGAACTGGAGCGAACGACCGGGTTCGAACCGGCGACCTCAACCTTGGCAAGGTTGCGCTCTACCAACTGAGCTACGTTCGCATGGCTTCCGATCGACACGCTTCTGGGAAACGTGGTCCGACCGGTGCGAGCATCAGCCTACCGCACCCGGATGGGCGATCGGTACGCGATGCGGAGCGGGTGACAGGAATTGCACACTGCGCCTTCCCCCTGGAAGGGGGATGTTCTACTACTGAACTACACCCGCGTGACTCCGTGGGCTTCGGCTTTTTCGGCCTGGCCCCTCGGCGTGCTCCAGACTCTAGCCGACCGCTGGGGGTGCAGCGCAAGTCGGTTGTTCCGAGGGGCTCCTGACGGCGCGGGACGCGCGCTCAGTCGGCGGCGGCGAACGCCTCGTAGACCCGCTTGGGGATCCGGCCGCGCGGCGGGACGTCGAAGCTGTGCGAGCGGGCCCACGCGCGGACGGCCGCGGGGTCCGGGCTCAGATCGGTGCGGGTGTACGCCCTGCCGGTACCGGCGGACCGCTTGCGGCCGGCCTGGAGGTACGGGGCCAGGGCCGTGCGGAGTTTCTTCGCATTGGCTTGATTGAGGTCGATCTCGTACGACCTGCCGTCGAGACCGAAGACGACCGTTTCCGCCGCTTCTCCGCCGTCGATGTCGTCAAAGAGAGTGACCACGACACGCTGCGCCACGAATATCGGTCCCTTCGTCCGGCACCCCCGCTTTGACGTGCGGTGATGTCGACTGTCCAGCTCTGAAAGAGCAATGCCCGGGCAATCCCGCTCCCCGGGCTCAGGCCGGTTGCCTGTATGCGCCTTTTCCTTTTTACCCTGCCCGGCAATGTGCTGGGAAGACCAGTCAATAATCTCCGCGTGTCCACCGGGGCGGTTATCCGGACTCTTTCCCGGAATTTTCCGTGCGGATCCGATGTCGTTGCCGTAACGTGATGCGGCTCTCGTAGCTTCCTACCGTCTACGCGAGTAGAAGATTTGGGCAGGTACGCTGAACGGACCTGCTCAGCACCACACACCGGGAGTGCCAGTGGCACGCGTCGTAGTCGACGTCATGCTCAAGCCGGAGATCCTCGACCCCCAGGGCCAGGCGGTGCAGCGTGCGCTGCCGCGCCTCGGTTTCGATGGCATCTCCGATGTTCGCCAGGGAAAGCGATTCGAGCTCGAAGTGGACGGGCCGGTGGATGACGCCGCCCTCGCCCGTATCCACGAGCTCGCGGAAAGCTTCCTCGCCAACACGGTGATCGAGAACTTCATCGTGAAGGTGGAAGACGCGTCGGGTGCGGAAGAGCCCGTATCGTCCGCGGCGGGGGCCGAAAAGTGACCGCTCGTATTGGCGTCGTCACCTTTCCGGGTTCCCTCGACGACCGGGACACCCAGCGCGCGATCCGCCTCGCCGGTGCCGAGCCGGTCGCTCTGTGGCACAAGGACAAGGACCTGAAGCAGGTCGACGCGGTCGTCCTGCCGGGCGGATTCAGTTACGGCGATTACCTGCGCGCGGGCGCCATCTCGCGTTTCTCGCCGGTCATGGAGACGCTGATCGACCAGGCGAAGGCGGGCCTGCCCGTCCTCGGCATCTGCAACGGGTTCCAGGTCCTCACCGAGGCCCACCTGCTGCCCGGCGGGATGCTCGGCAACGACCACCTGCACTTCATCTGCCGCGACCAGAAGCTGCGCGTGGAGAGTGCGGGCACCGCCTGGACCGCCGACTACGAGGCGGGCCAGGAGATCCACATCCCGCTGAAGAACATGGACGGGCGGTACGTCGCCGACGAGCGCACGCTCGACATGCTGGAGGCGGAGGGCCGGGTCGTCTTCCGGTACCTCGACGTCAATCCGAACGGCTCGCTGCGCGACATCGCCGGCATCACGAACGAGGCGGGCAACGTCGTCGGTCTGATGCCGCACCCGGAGCACGCCGTGGAGCCCCTGGTCGGGAGCGGCCGCACCGACGGCCTCCCGTTCTTCACCTCGATCCTGAAGAAGCTGGTCGCCGCCTCATGAGCCTCGACACCGTCGACAACGCCGCACAGACCCCCGACGTCGAGCTGCCCTGGGCCGAGCTCGGCCTCAAGAAGGACGAGTACGCGCGCGTGGTCGAGATCCTCGGCCGCCGCCCGACCGGCGCCGAGCTGGCCATGTACTCGGTCATGTGGTCCGAGCACTGCTCCTACAAGTCGTCCAAGGTGCACCTGCGCCAGTTCGGCGAGAAGGCCCCGCAGTCCGACGCCATGCTCGTGGGCATCGGGGAGAACGCCGGTGTCGTGGACGTCGGCCAGGGTTACGCCGTCACCTTCAAGGTGGAGTCCCACAACCACCCCTCCTACGTAGAGCCCTATCAGGGCGCTGCCACCGGAGTGGGCGGCATCGTGCGCGACATCATCGCGATGGGCGCGCGGCCGGTCGCCGTGGTGGACCCGCTGCGCTTCGGCGCCGCCGACCACCCCGACACCAAGCGCGTGCTGCCCGGCGTCGTCGCCGGCATCGGCGGCTACGGCAACTGCCTGGGCCTGCCGAACATCGGCGGCGAGGTCGTCTTCGACGCCTGCTACCAGGGCAACCCGCTGGTCAACGCCGGTGCCATCGGTGTCATGCGGCACGAGGACATCCACCTCGCGAAGGCGTCCGGCGCGGGCAACAAGGTCATCATGTACGGCGCCAGGACCGGCGGCGACGGCATCGGCGGCGCCTCCATCCTGGCCTCCGAGACCTTCGACGACGCCAAGCCCTCCAAGCGGCCCGCCGTGCAGGTCGGTGACCCCTTCCAGGAGAAGCTGCTCATCGAGTGCACCCTGGAGGCGTTCGCCGAGAAGCTCGTCGTCGGCATCCAGGACCTCGGCGCGGCCGGCATCTCCTGTGCGACCAGCGAGCTGGCGTCGAACGGTTCGGGCGGCATGCGCGTCGAGCTGGACGACGTACCGCTGCGCGACTCCACGCTCTCTCCCGAGGAGATCCTCATGAGCGAGTCGCAGGAGCGCATGTGCGCCGTCGTGGAGCCGGAGAAGGTCGACCGCTTCCTGGAGATCTGCGAGAAGTGGGACGTCATCGCCACCGTCATCGGTGAGGTGACCGACGGCGACCGGCTGGAGATCTTCTGGCACGGCGAGAAGATCGTGGACGTGGACCCGCGCACGGTCGCGCACGACGGCCCGGTCTACGAGCGCCCCTACGCGCGCCCCGAGTGGCAGGACGCGCTCCAGGCCGACGATGCGAACGCGCTGCCACGCCCGTCGACGGGCGACGAGCTGAAGACCCAGGTCCTCGCGCTCGTCTCCTCTCCCAACCAGGCGTCCAAGAAGTGGATCACCTCGCAGTACGACCACTTCGTGCAGGGCAACACCGTGCTCGCGCAGCCCGAGGACTCGGGCATGATCCGCATCGACGAGGAGTCCGGCCTCGGCGTCGCCATCGCGACGGACGGCAACGGCCGGTTCGCCAAGCTCGACCCGTACAAGGGCGCGCAGCTCGCCCTCGCGGAGGCCTACCGGAACGTGGCGACGACGGGCGCCAAGCCCCTCGCCGTCTCCGACTGCCTGAACTTCGGCTCGCCCGAGGACCCGGCCGTCATGTGGCAGTTCGCGGAGGCCGTCCGCGGCCTCGCCGACGGCTGCCTGCAGCTCGGCACCCCGGTGACCGGGGGCAACGTCTCGCTGTACAACCAGACGGGCGAGGCGGCCATCCACCCGACGCCGGTCGTCGCGGTGCTCGGCGTCATCGACGACGTGGCGCGGCGCACCCCGGTGGCGTTCCGGGAGGAGGGCCAGCTGCTCTACCTGCTCGGGGAGACCCGTGAGGAGTTCGGCGGTTCGGCCTGGTCGCAGGTGGTCCACGACCACCTCGGCGGGCTGCCGCCCGAGGTCGACCTGGAGCGCGAGCGGCTGCTCGGGTCCATCCTCATCTCGGCCTCCCGCGACGGCATGATCGACGCCGCGCACGACCTGTCCGACGGCGGTCTGATCCAGGCCGTGGTCGAGTCGGCGCTGCTCGGCGGCAAGGGCGCGCGCCTGGTCGTCCCGGACGGCCTCTCCGCGTTCACCTTCCTCTTCTCGGAGTCGGCGGGCCGCGCGGTCGTCGCCGTCCCGCGCAGCGAGGAGCTCCGCTTCACCGACATGTGCGGGGCGCGGGGGCTGCCCGTGACCCGGGTCGGGGTCGTGGACGGCGCGGGCGAGGCGGCGACGGTGGACGTGCAGGGCGAGTTCGCCCTGTCGCTGGCGGAGCTGCGCGAGGCGCACGAGAACACGATTCCGGCGCTGCTGGCCTGAGCCGACTGCCGGCCCGGCCGTCGACTGGTGTCGTGAAGCCCCCTGCCCGTTCTGGGCGGGGGGCTTCGTCGTGCGTTGTGGGGCGGGCCGGGGTGGCCGACGGCGGCGGCAGCCGTCGGCAGCGGCAGCCGTCGGCAGCGGATTCCCTCGAACGAGGGATTGGAAGCTTTTACGTAACTACGTAATCTCGAAGCATGACGGAGCTTGAGCGGCGGGTGGCGGAGTTGGAGCGACGGGTGGGCGCCCTGGAGAGCGGACCGGTGGCGCCGACGGTGGCGCCGGGCGCGTTCTGGGCGCTCGAAGGGCTGAAGGAGCAGCTCGTCGAGGTCGCGGGCGGTGGCGTGCTGTTCACCGGGGCGGTGCGCCTGCCGGGCGGCGAGCAGGAGCGGGCGTACGAGTGGCAGTACGGCACCGCCACCGACGAGTTGCTGGCGTCGGACTGGTCGGAGATGGCGGAGGCGTTCGCCGCGCTCGGCCACGGACTGCGGCTGCGGCTGCTGCGCGAGGTGCTGGGCGGCCGCACGTCCGCCACCGAGCTGGCCGACCTGGACGACGTCGGCACGAGCGGCCAGATCTACCACCACCTGCGCCAGCTGACCGCCGCCGGCTGGCTGCGCTCCGCGGGCCGGGGCCGCTACGAGGTGCCGGCGGGCAGAGTCGTCCCACTGCTGGTGGCCCTGACCGCGGCCCGCCCGGTCTGGCCGGGGGCGGGGCGGACCGGGGCCGAGCCCTGGCCGGGGGCAGGGCCGGGCGGCGCCGAGCCGGGGCCGCGCGCGGGCGTAGGGTCGCCGTCATGACTCCTCCGCCGAGCAGGGGCGGCCCGGGCGCCGCGGGCAAGAAGCGTCCTCGTTCCTACGCCGCAGACAAGATCCGTACCGCTGTCCTGACCCAGTTCGGGCACGTGCGGAAGGCGGCCGGGGCCCTCACGCCCGAGCAGCTCGCCGGGCCGACGCGGCTCGGCGACTGGAGCGTGCGGGAGCTGCTGGCCCACATCTCGATGGCGCTGAGCGCGGTCGACCGGGCCCTCGCGCTGCCGGAACCGGCCAAGGCGGAGGTCGCCGCGCTCGACTGGCCGTTCGTGACGGCCGCGAACGCCGGGGACATCGCCGGCCGGGTCCGGTCCCTGGCCGAGGAGACCCCGGACGTCGTGGCGCTGCTCGACCGCACGCAGGAGCGGTTCGCCGCGCTCCTGGACGCCGCGCCCGATGCCCGGCCGCTCCCGATGGGGGCCGGGGCCATGTCCTTGGCGGACTACCTGGTGACCCGGACCGTCGAGCTCGTCGTCCACACCGACGACCTGAACGACGCGGTGCCCGGTCTCGACGTCCCCTTCGACCGGCAGGCCCTGGCGGCGTGCACCCGGCTGCTGGCCGACGCGCTCGCCGTGAAGGCGCCGGGTGCCTCGACCGAGGTGCGGGTCCCGCCGTTCGCCGTCGTCCAGTGCGTCGAGGGCCCCCGGCACACCCGCGGCACCCCGCCGAACGTGGTGGAGACGGACCCGCTCACCTGGATCCGGCTGGCGACCGGCCGGACGCGGTGGGAGCGGGCGGTCGACGACGCGAGCGTCAGAGCGAGCGGCGAGCGGGCCGACCTGAGCGCGGTGCTGCCCATCATGGGGTGAGGGCCCGGGTCGACCGGGGCTCCTGGGAGTGGAACCGGACACCCACCCCCTGACCGGCCCTGCGCCTCACGGGCCTCACCTCTCCGGATAAGGCAGCAGCTCCCCGTCCGTCCTCTCCCAGGCGGACCTGAGTTCGGCGAGCAGCTTCGGTCGGTCCGCGGCGCGGTCCGCCTGCTCGCGCCGGTCGGCGGCCAGGTCGAACAACTGGTCGGCGCCGCCCTGGCCGCGGTAGTACTTCCAGTCGCCGCGCCGCAGGGCCCGTTCCCCACGGACCCGCCAGAACAGCTCCCGCTCGGCCGGCGGTGCCTCGCCGCGCAGCAGATACCCGGCGAGGCTGGTGCCGTCGAGCGGATAGGCCGGAGCCGGCCGGGCCCCGCCGATCTCCAGCAGCGTCGCCGTCCAGTCGGGGCTGAAGACGGGCTCGTGGCTGACCTGGCCGCCGTCGATCCGCGCGGGCCAGCGCACGATCGTCGGTACGCGGATGCCGCCCTCCTGGAGGGAGGTCTTGTTGCCGGAAAGCGGCCAGTTGTAGGAGAAGCGTTCGCCGCCGTTGTCGGAGGCGAAGAAGACGAGGGTGTCGTGCTCCCGGCCGGACTCCGTCAGCGCCTTCAGTACCTGCCCGACCGAGCGGTCGAGGTCCTGGACCATCTCCGTGTATTTCTCGACGGAGCCGCCGTCGGTGTGGAACAAGGCCCTCGGATCCCCGGATTTGATCCTGCGGACGATCTCGGCGCTCTGCTTCTCGTCCCCGTCGGCTATCCAGGGCCAGTGCGGGGTGGTGAAGTTCAGGTTCAGCAGCCAGGGGTGGCCGCCGTGGTCACGCCGTACGTACTCGCTCGCGCGCTCGGTGAGGATGCGTGTGTAGTACCGCAGGTCCTTGTACTCGGCGTCGCCCTCCCGCACGTCGCCCTCGTACAGGTCGTACTCCCCGCCCAGCCCCAGCTTCGAGTAGTACTCCAGGGCGCCGCCGAAGTTCCCGAAGAACTCCTCCCAGCCGGACTTGGTCGGCGAGTAGTCCGGGAGGTAGCCGCAGTGCCACTTGCCGATCAGCGCGGTGGCGTATCCGGCGCCGCGCAGCAGCGAGGCGAGTGTGGGGTGGTTCGGGTCGAGCCCGACGGACCGGTCGGCGATCGGCTCGGCGAGCCCGCCCGCCGTGCGGCCCGGGTAGCGGCCCGTGTAGAGGCTGAAGCGGGTCGGCGAGCAGGTCGCGGAACCGCTGTACGCGTCGGTGAAGCGGACGCCCTGCCGGGCCAGTCTGTCCAGGTTCGGGGTCTTGATGTGCGGGGCGCCGTACGAGGAGAGGTCGGCCCAGCCCAGGTCGTCACCGAGGATGAACAGGATGTTCGGGCGCTTGGCGGTCCGCCCGGGGGCGGCGCGGAACGGGCGTTCCACCGTGCCGGGGGCGGCGTCCGCGGGCGCGGCGGCAGCGCCGAGGGCGGCGGCGGTCGCCGAGGCGCCGACCACCCCGCCGAAGGCGCGCCGGGACAGGTTCGAGGCATGCGAGGACATGAAGGGGCTCCCGGTGAGCTGGAAGGAGAGGAACGGAGGACGCCCCGCTCCTCCGGCGCAAAGGAGCGGAACAGGGACATCCCGGGTACACCGCACCGACCGCCGCGACAGCGGCGACGACGGGCGGCGCCGGGAATCAGACGCGAGACGCGAGACGCGGGAAGCAGGACGCGAGACGCGAGGCGAAGGACGCGGAGTGCAGGTCGCGGGACGCAGGTCGCGAGATGCAGGTCGCGAGATGCGAGGCGCAGGATTCAGGGCGCGTGCATCAGCCGCAGGCAATCAGCCACAGGATCCAGGCGTGCGAGCCAGCCGCACGATCGATGCGTGCGAGTCAGATGCAGAACGCAGGAACCCAGAATGCAGATCGCAGATCGCAGCTCGCAGCTCGCAGATCGCAGGACCCAGCAATCAGGCGCAACGACAGATGGCGCTGGCGACACGGACGAGGTCGACGTGCCGACGGCTCACCAGGGTGGCCGCGTGGCCACGGAGAGGCTGCATGATCCAGGACCATGCCCAGTCCGGCACCACCCTGTCAACGCCGTTCCGCACTCCGGATGCCCCCGCCCGAGCGGCGCAGGACGCACCCCGGATGTCCCCGCCCAGGCGGCCAGGCCCGCACCCCGGATGCTCCCGCCCGAGCGGCCAGGGCCGCGCTCAAGCCCTCACCCCCCGTCCACCCCCCGGACCCCCGACGTGCGTCCGGTCACACTCATCGCGCGCTCCGTCCCGGCCGGGCCCACCCCACCCCGCACCCCCGTGAACAGCGCCGGAGCCCCGCAATCACGGGCCTGTGGCCCCCCGCACGCCGCTCCGCGCTACGCGCGTCCAGTGTCTTCGCCCAAGCCCGCGGGGCCTTTGCGGACGTAGGAAGCCACGGTCCCCAATTCGGACCCGTGGTCGATCTCGCCTACACTCGGTGGCGTGCCACGTGGTGACGGTCGACTCAGTCATGATCTGCTCCCCGGCGAGAAGGGCCCCCAGGACGCTTGCGGCGTCTTCGGTGTCTGGGCTCCGGGTGAAGAGGTCGCGAAACTCACTTACTTCGGGCTCTACGCCCTCCAACACCGGGGTCAGGAATCCGCGGGAATCGCGGTCAGCAACGGTTCCCAGATCCTCGTCTTCAAGGACATGGGACTGGTCTCCCAGGTCTTCGACGAGACGTCCCTCGGCTCCCTGCAAGGTCACATCGCGGTCGGTCACGCCCGCTACTCGACCACCGGAGCCTCCGTCTGGGAGAACGCCCAGCCGACGTTCCGTGCCACCGCGCACGGCTCGATCGCGCTCGGCCACAACGGCAACCTGGTCAACACGGCGCAGCTCGCCGAGATGGTCGCCGACCTCCCCAAGGAGAGCGGCCGGGCCACGCAGGTCGCCGCGACGAACGACACCGACCTGGTCACCGCGCTGCTCGCGGGCCAGGTCGACGACGACGGCAAGCCGCTGACCATCGAGGAGGCGGCCCCCAAGGTGCTGCCCCAGGTCCAGGGCGCCTTCTCGCTCGTCTTCATGAACGAGAACACCCTGTACGCGGCCCGCGACCCGCAGGGCATCCGCCCGCTGGTCCTCGGCCGCCTGGAGCGCGGCTGGGTCGTCGCCTCCGAGTCCGCCGCCCTCGACATCTGCGGCGCCGCCTACGTGCGCGAGATCGAGCCGGGCGAGTTCGTCGCGATCGACGAGAACGGTCTGCGCACCTCCCGCTTCGCCGAAGCAAAGCCCAAGGGCTGTGTCTTCGAGTACGTCTACCTGGCGCGCCCGGACACCGACATCGCGGGCCGGAACGTGTACCTCTCCCGGGTGGAGATGGGCCGCAAGCTGGCGAAGGAGGCCCCGGTCGAGGCCGACCTCGTCATAGCGACGCCGGAATCCGGCACTCCGGCCGCGATCGGCTACGCCGAGGCCAGCGGAATCCCGTTCGGTGCGGGTCTGGTGAAGAACGCCTATGTGGGCCGCACCTTCATCCAGCCCTCCCAGACCATCCGCCAGCTGGGCATCCGGCTGAAGCTGAACCCCCTCAAGGAAGTGATCAAGGGCAAGAAGCTCGTGGTCGTCGACGACTCGATCGTCCGCGGCAACACGCAGCGCGCCTTGGTCCGCATGCTCCGCGAGGCCGGCGCGGCCGAGGTCCACATCCGGATCTCGTCCCCGCCCGTGAAGTGGCCCTGCTTCTTCGGCATCGACTTCGCGACCCGCGCGGAGCTGATCGCCAACGGGATGTCCGTCGAGGAGATCGGTACGTCCCTGGGCGCCGACTCGCTCTCGTACATCTCCATCGACGGCATGATCGAGGCGACCACCATCGCCAAGCCGAACCTCTGCCGCGCCTGCTTCGACGGCGAGTACCCGATGGACCTTCCCGACCCCGAGCTGCTCGGCAAGCAGCTCCTGGAGACGGAACTGGCAGCGGGCCCGGCGGCCACGGCCGCGAACGACGCGATCCGTCGTCCGTAACCTCCGCAGCATCGACACGAAAGCTCTGATCACCCATGTCTACTGAGTCCTCCGAGCGCGCCCCGCACCCGGGCACCGGTGCCAGCTACGCCTCCGCGGGCGTGGACATCGAAGCAGGTGACCGAGCGGTCGAGCTGATGAAGGAGTGGGTGAAGAAGACGCAGCGCCCCGAGGTCCTCGGCGGCCTCGGCGGCTTCGCCGGCCTCTTCGACGCCTCCGCCCTGAAGAAGTACGAGCGGCCGCTGCTCGCCTCCGCGACCGACGGCGTCGGCACGAAGGTCGACATCGCCCGCCGCCTGGGCGTCTACGACACCATCGGCCACGACCTCGTCGCGATGGTCATGGACGACATCGTGGTGTGCGGTGCCGAGCCGCTGTTCATGACGGACTACATCTGCGTCGGCAAGGTCCACCCGGAGCGCGTCGCCGCGATCGTGAAGGGCATCGCCGAGGGCTGCGTCCTGGCCGGCTGCGCCCTCGTCGGCGGCGAGACGGCGGAGCACCCCGGCCTGCTCGGCCCGGACGACTTCGACGTGGCGGGCGCCGGCACCGGCGTCGTGGAGTACGAGAACCTGCTCGGCCCCGACCGCATCCGTAAGGGTGACGCGGTGATCGCGATGGAGTCCTCCGGACTTCACTCGAACGGGTACTCGCTCGTCCGCCACGTCCTGCTGGAGCGGGCCGGGATGGCGCTGGAGCAGCAGGTCGACGAGCTGGGCCGGACGCTGGGCGAGGAGCTCCTGGAGCCGACGAAGATCTACTCCCTGGACTGCCTGTCGCTCACCAGCACCACCGCGGTGCACGCCTACAGCCACATCACGGGCGGCGGCCTGGCGGCCAACCTGGCCCGGGTGATCCCGGAGGGCCTGCACGCCACCGTGGACCGCTCCACGTGGGCCCCGGGCGCGATCTTCGACCTCGTCGGCAAGGCCGGTCAGGTGGAGCGCCTGGAGCTGGAGAAGACGCTGAACATGGGCGTCGGCATGATGGCGATCGTGCCGCAGGAGTCCGTCGACGTCGCCCTGACGACCCTCGCCGACCGCGGCGTGGAGTCCTGGGTGGCCGGCGAGATCACCGACCGCGGCGCGCACGCCACGGGCGCCGAGCTCACGGGTGAGTACGCGAAGTAGCAAAGGATCCGAGAGTCCCGCGGAGCAGCTCCGCGGGGCCCGGCGCCGACAGCCCGGAGCGCGGGCGGCGCGGACAGCACAAAACCCGGTCCGGCGTGAGGCCACCCCGGACCGGGCGTGTGCAGCAGTAAGCAGAAATCAGGCAGTAGAAATCAGTTACGTGCTGTCCGTGCTACGAGGTCAAGCGCCGCGGCGCTGAGACGAGGGACCGGACTCGTCGGAGTCCTCGTCCTCGCCCTCGTCGTACAGATCCGCATAGCGGGCGTACGGGTCGTCTTCCTCGTCGTCGTCATCGAAAGGCTCGCCGTTCGGCGGCTGATTCGATACTGGGTTCGACGTCGATGCGCCCAGCTCATTGGCCAGACGCGACAGATCTGTCCCGCCGCTGCTGTACTTCAGCTGGCGGGCGACCTTCGTCTGCTTGGCCTTTGCCCGGCCGCGCCCCATGGCTCGACCCCCTCGGATACGGGGCTCGGTGGCCCCAGAGTCTTGACACGCGTTCATGATCTGGAACGGACTCCCCATGAGGAGACCGGTCCGTAGGGCTCCCACGGTACCTGAGCCCACGCCCATACGGTACGTCGCCCGCACCACGCGCGTGTGCACAGGACCAGCAAGGAGCCCCGTCCTCGCTGGTCAGCTGCGATTTTAACCTCTTCTGAGCGGACGACCCGCCGATCGGCGTGACACTCGTTACGTACCCGCCGCGATCAGTGCCGCGAGCGCGCCTCCGCCATCCGCTGCTCGGCGATCCGGTCCGCCGCCGCGGCCGGCGGAATCCCGTCCTCCTTTGCGCGCGCGAAGATGGCGAGCGTGGTGTCGAAGATCTTCGCGGCCTTGGCCTTGCACCGGTCGAAGTCGAAGCCGTGCAGCTCGTCGGCGACCTGGATGACGCCGCCGGCGTTCACCACGTAGTCCGGGGCGTAGAGGATGCCGCGGTCGGCGAGGTCCTTCTCGACGCCCGGGTGCGCGAGCTGGTTGTTGGCCGCGCCGCACACCACCTGCGCGGTGAGGACGGGCACGGTGTGGTCGTCCAGGGCGCCGCCCAGCGCGCAGGGCGCGTAGATGTCGAGGTCCGCCACCTGGATCAGCGCCTCGGTGTCGGCCACGACGGCGACCGCGGGGTACTGCTCGGTGACGCGCCGCACGGACTCCGCGCGCACGTCCGTCACCACGACCTCGGCGCCGTCCGCCAGCAGGTGCCCGACCAGGTGGTGGCCCACCTTGCCCACACCCGCGACGCCGACCTTGCGGCCGCGCAGCGTCGGGTCGCCCCACAGGTGCTGGGCGCTGGCCCGCATGCCCTGGAAGACGCCGTAGGCGGTGAGCACGGAGGAGTCGCCCGCGCCGCCGTTCTCCGGGGAGCGCCCGGTGGTCCAGCGGCACTCGCGCGCCACCACGTCCATGTCGGCGACGTACGTGCCGACGTCGCAGGCCGTCACGTAGCGGCCGCCGAGGGAGGCCACGAAGCGGCCGTAGGCGAGCAGCAGCGCCTCGCTCTTGATCACGGCGGGGTCGCCGATGATCACGGCCTTGCCGCCGCCGTGGTCGAGCCCGGCCATGGCGTTCTTGTACGACATGCCGCGGGCCAGGTTCAGGGCGTCGGCGACGGCCTCGGCCTCGGTCGCGTAGGGGTAGAAGCGGGTGCCGCCGAGGGCCGGGCCCAGGGCGGTGCTGTGCAGGGCGATGACGGCCTTGAGGCCGCTCGCGCGGTCCTGGCAGAGCACGACCTGCTCGTGGCCGCCCTGGTCCGAGTGGAACAGGGTGTGCAGGACGTCCGGGGCTGCTGCTGAGGGGCCGGAACGGGTGACGAGTTCGCCGGTCACATCGGTCACTGTGGTGACTCCCAAGTACATAGCGGCGGTTGGGCGGAATCCCGTGCGGGTGGCGGGCCTTCCGTCGTTCGGTGGGCACGAGGTTAGAACGTGCGCGGGCCCGCCACGGCCGCAGTGCCGAGGATCACTCTCTCGCGTCCGGGGCCGACGGAAGTACGGTCGAATTCCGTCGCGTCCCGCACGAACCCGCCGTGGGACGATCTGCGGTGCTGGTGAACCGGTCAGGCGGGGGAGGGGGCAGCCGTGCCCAAGGTGTCGTCGGTGACCGTCCCGTATGCGGCGTACTTGCGCGTGTACGAACCGCTCGCGGCCTTTCCGCAGCCGGAGCGGGGGCACTGGGAGCGCTACGCGAAGCGCGAGCACCGCCCCTCCTACCAGGACGAACTGCGCCGGTCGCTGGCCGACTTGCTGCCCACCCCGCCGGTCCCGGTGCCGGTGCACGAGAGCGACGACGCGTTCGTGATCGAGGCGGAGGGGGTGCTGTGCGTCTGCCCGTGGCGGACGCGGCTGCGCGGCTGGCAGGCCCTGGACGAGCTGCCGGGGCAGCTGCCGGGTCCGGTCCTGGACGCGGTGCTGCCGCCGGTGGTGCGCCGGCAGGCCGCCGACGACTACGAGCGCTGGCTGGAGCGCAACCCGGACGCCCGGCCCTGGATCCGCACCTCGACCTGGCAGGTGCCGCTGCACTGGTTCGTCCTCGTCGCCGACGAGGAGCGCGAGTACGCGGGGGACGTGAGGGAGGGGACCGGCGGGACGAGCGGCGCGGGGAGCGCCGGGGGCGGGGCCGGGCCGAGGCTGCGCTACCGCACCCCGATGGTGCAGGCACGGCGGCGGATCGCGCGCGGCCTGAAGGCGCTGCGGGACACGATCGAGGAGGGCCCGCTGACCGAGAGCCTGGTCGACGTGGGGCGCTGGCTGGAGGAGTTCCACCCGCGCTCGTACGTGGAGCTGGACTACGGCGGGCTCGTGCACGCGCTCCCGGCCGGCCTCCTCGACGAGGATCATTCGGCGGCGGACGTCGCCGCGGGCATCGAGGCGTTGCGCCAGGGGGACGAGGCGGGCGCGAGCGAGGCGTACGGCCGACTCGTGGAGCGGTGGCGGGCCGTGCGGGACCGGCGGCACGCCAACTGACCGGACACCGGGGGCCCTTCGGGACCTACGTCCTGATCCGGGCTATTGGTTCAAGCGTGACGGACGGCACTAACTGCGCCCTTGCGTCCATCGCCCCTCCTCGTGCCAAAATAGGACAAGGAGTCCGGGGAGGGCTCTGTTCGTCCGTCTATGTCCGATCAAGGGCATGCATGGGCGGATCTCTCAGCATTGCACTGCCGTTGGGGGGTCTGACGACTCCTGATCGCTCTGTGACTGATCGTCACTGTGGCGTGACTGTCCGCTATGGCATGGTCCATCGGCTTCCGTCGCTGATGAACACCTGGGAGGGCAATTCCATCGGTTTGGCCGACGTGGCTGGACGGATGGTGTAGTTGTAGTGCCGAGGACAAGCCGTTCGTCCTATAACCGACTCGACCCGTGTCCGCCATTTCGGGCAACGCGGGTCAAGGTGCAGAATTTAAAGGAAAGAACCGAGAAGGTTCGGTTCTCCCGAGGAGGCCGCTCATGACCGCTCGCACCCCTGATGCCGAGCCGCTGCTGACCCCCGCCGAGGTCGCCACGATGTTCCGCGTGGACCCGAAGACGGTCACGCGCTGGGCAAAGGCTGGCAAGCTCACGTCGATCCGTACGCTCGGCGGGCACCGTCGTTACCGCGAGGCCGAGGTCCGCGCACTGCTTGCGGGCATTCCGCAGCAGCGCAGCGAGGCCTGAGGCACCGCAGCACCCCGCAGTACCGGGCGTTCCGGGTCCCCCAACCCGTGCCGCGCCCACCCCTAGCTCCACCACGACGCGGGTCCTGCCCCAACAGGCCCCCCGCCCAATGAAGCGTCATCTCCACAGCCTCACGGGAGCGTCGTTCGATCGCGCTGGACTCCGCCGGGTCCAGCGCGATCTTTTTTGTGCGCCGGGGCCGGCCGTCCGTGGTGTGCGGCGGTGGTCTCTGCAGGTCCGTGGTGGATCCTGAGCGGTCTCCGCGTGATGGTTGGACGGGTCCTGAGGGGTACCTGGAGGTCAGCTGTCCGGGTGGTGCAATTGCACATATTAAATTGAGCAGTTGTAGGAAGGGTGTAAGAAACGGTGTTTCCAAAACTAGTTCGGTGACACCCGTCACACCGCCCACCGCTTGAAGCCGGTGTCGCCCGTGCGCTAGAGGGGTTCCGGCGGGTGGCCCACTCCCAGACTCCCACCGCGCGAGCGCTCCGTGGAGCGGCTTTGGTCACCCTTGCCGGGGACTTTCGTCCTCGTTGCCCTCCCGGGCGCTCTCGCCCGCCCCCTGGGACGCTGCGGCGGGATCCGGGAGGCGACGCGGCGGCGAGGCGAGCGCGGAGCGGAGAGCGCCGCCCGAGGCGCGTGAGGCGCATGAGGCGCGGGCGGGCCGGCGGGTCGGGCGGGGGTGGCCGCACAACGAAGAAGCCCGCACCGGATCGGTGCGGGCTTCTCATCTACTGCGGTCCTGACGGGATTTGAACCCGCGGCCTCCACCTTGACAGGGTGGCGAGCACTCCAAACTGCTCCACAGGACCTTGCTCTGCTGCGCTGTTACCGCGTTGCGCTGCGAGCAGGACTCTACAGCAGTGCAGGCCCGCCGGTCGAACTCACCCAGGGTGCGCGGGCGGTCACGGTGCCGCGGCGTCGATCGCCTTCACGATCCGCTTGTCCGAGACGGGGTGGGCCGTGCCCAGCGCGTGCGCGAAGTAGCTGACGCGCAGCTCCTCGATCATCCAGCGGATGTCCAGGACCTCCTGCGGCACGGGCCGCCCCTGCGGCAGCTGTTCGAGCAGCCAGGCGTACTCGTCCTGCATCTCGTGGACCTTCTCCATGCGGGTGGTGTCCCGCTGGACGCTCGTCGGCATCTGCTGGAGCCTGCGGTCGGCCGCGACCAGATAGCGCATCAGGTCGGGCAGCCGGCGCAGCCCGGTGTCCGTCACGAAGCCGGGGTGCACCAGGGCCGTCAACTGCGTGCGCACGTCCTGCCGGTTGGGCAGCAGCGTCGGGCTGGTGGTCGCCTTCAGGCGCCGCTCGCAGGCCTGCCAGGCGGCCAGCACCTGCTGCACCTGCCCGACGGTCCGCACGGTCGTGTCGACGATCTCCGCGCGGACCTTGTCGTAGAGCTTGCGGTACGACTCCTCGTCCCACGAGGGGCCGCCGAAGTCCGCGATCAGCTTGTCCGCCGCCGCCATCGCGCAGTCGTCGAAGAGGGCCTGCACGGAGCCGTGCGGGTTCGCGGACAGGGCGAGCTTCTGGGCGTTGCTCAGCTTGTCCGAGGCGAACTTGCCCGGGTTGACCGGGATGTTGCGCAGGATGAGCCGCCGCGTGCCCTTCCACATGGCCTGTGCCTGCTCGGCCTCCGTGTCGAAGAGGCGGACCGACACGGTGTTCGTTTTCGGTCCGTCGTCGACGAGCGCCGGGTAGGCCTTGACCGGCTGCCCGGCCCGCCGCGTCTCGAAGACCCGGGACAGCGTGCCGATCGTCCAGTCGGTGAGGCCCGCGCGCTCGACGGACTCGCCGCCCGAGCGCTCGGCCGTCGCCGCGGCCGCCTTGGAGATGGCCTGGCGCGCCTTGGGCCGCAGCTGGAGCTTGAGCGCCTCCAGGTCCTTGTCCTCGGCGAGCTTGCGGCGCCGCTCGTCGACGATCCGGAAGGTGATCTTCAGGTGGTCCGGGACGCGGCCCAGGTCGAAGTCGTCGGCCGCGACCGGCACGCCGACCATCCGCTGCAACTCGCGTGCGAGCGTCACCGGCAGCGGCTCCTGGAGTGGCACGGCCCGGTCGAGGAACGCCTTCGCGAAGTTCGGTGCGGGCACGTAGTTGCGCCGGATCGGCTTGGGCAGCGAGCGGATCAGCTCGACCACCACGTCCTCGCGCAGCCCCGGGATCTGCCAGTCGAAGCCCTCGTCGGTGACCTGGTTGAGGACCTGGAGCGGGATGTGGACGGTGACGCCGTCCGCGTCCGCGCCCGGCTCGAACTGGTACGTCACCCGGAACTTCAGGTTCCGCTGGCGCCAGACGTCCGGGTAGTCGTCCTTGGTGACGGCCTCCGCGGACTCCCGGATCAGCATGGAGCGCTCGAAGTCGAGCAGCTCCGGCTCCTCGCGCTGCCGCTTCTTCCACCAGGAGTCGAAGTGCGCGCCGGAGACGACCTCGGCGGGCACCCGCTGGTCGTAGAAGTCGTAGAGCGTGTCGTCGTCGACCACGATGTCCCGGCGCCTGGCCCGGTGCTCCAGCTCCTCGACCTCGGTGAGCAGCGCGCGGTTGGCGGCGAAGAACTTGTGGTGGGTGCGCCAGTCGCCCTCGACCAGCGCGTTGCGGATGAACAGCTCGCGGGAGGTCTCGGGGTCGATCCGGCCGTAGTTGATCTTCCGCTGGGCGACGAGCGGGACGCCGTACAGCGTCACCTTCTCGTACGCCATCACGGCTGCCTGGTCCTTCTCCCAGTGCGGTTCGCTGTACGTGCGCTTGAGGAGGTGCTCGGCGAGGGGCTCGACCCACTCGGGCTCGATCCTCGCGTTGACCCGCGCCCACAGCCGCGAGGTCTCCACCAGCTCCGCCGACATCACGAACCGCGGCGGCTTCTTGAAGAGGGCCGAGCCGGGGAAGATCGCGAACTTGGCGTTGCGGGCGCCGACGTACTCGTTCCGGCCCCGGTCGCGGCCCGCCTGCTTCGGGTCCTTCTGCGCGGACTCCTTGGTCTCCTTCACGTCCTTCATCCCGATGTGGGAGAGGAGGCCGGCGAGGAGGGAGACGTGCACGGAGTCGCCGGGGGCGTCGTCCTCGTTGAGGTGGATGCCCATCTGCTTGGCGACCGTGCGCAGCTGCGTGTAGATGTCCTGCCACTCGCGGATGCGCAGGAAGTTCAGGAACTCCCGCTTGCACATCCGGCGGAAGGCCGAGGAGCCCAGCTCCCGCTGCTGCTCGCGCACGTACCGCCACAGGTTCAGGAAGGCGAGGAAGTCGCTGGTCTCGTCCTTGAAGCGGGCGTGGCTCTGGTCGGCCTGCTGCTGCTTGTCGGAGGGGCGCTCGCGCGGGTCCTGGATGGACAGGGCCGCGGCGATCACCATGACCTCGCGCACGCAGCCGTTCTTGTCGGCCTCCAGGACCATGCGGGCCAGGCGCGGGTCGACGGGCAGCTGGGCGAGCTTGCGGCCCTGCTGCGTGAGCCGCTTGCGCACGTCCTTCTCGCCCGCGTCCAGCGCACCCAGCTCTTGCAGGAGCTGGACGCCGTCGCGGATGTTGCGGTGGTCCGGCGGGTCGATGAAGGGGAACTTCTCGATGTCGCCGAGGCCGGCCGCGGTCATCTGGAGGATGACCGAGGCGAGGTTGGTGCGCAGGATCTCCGCGTCCGTGAACTCGGGGCGGGACAGGAAGTCGTCCTCGGAGTACAGCCGGATGCAGATGCCGTCGGAGGTACGGCCGCAGCGGCCCTTGCGCTGGTTGGCGCTGGCCTGGCTGACCGCCTCGATGGGCAGCCGCTGCACCTTCGTACGGTGGCTGTAGCGCGAGATGCGGGCCGTGCCCGGGTCGATGACGTACTTGATGCCCGGGACGGTCAGCGAGGTCTCGGCGACGTTCGTGGCGAGGACGATGCGTCTTCCCGTGTGCTGCTGGAAGACGCGGTGCTGCTCGGCGTGCGAGAGCCGCGCGTACAGCGGCAGCACTTCAGTGAACCGGTACTTCTTCTTCTCCAGCGCGTCCGCCGTGTCGCGGATCTCGCGCTCGCCGGAGAGGAAGACCAGGATGTCGCCGTCGCCCTCGCGCCGGAGCTCCTCGACGGCGTCCGTGATCGCGGTGATCTGGTCGCGGTCGGAGTCGTCCGATTCCTCTTCCAGGAGCGGGCGGTAGCGCACCTCCACCGGGTACGTACGGCCGCTGACCTCGACGATCGGGGCGTCCCCGAAGTGCCGCGCGAACCGCTCCGGGTCGATGGTCGCCGAGGTGATGACGACCTTGAGGTCCGGGCGCCTGGGCAGCAGCTGGGCCAGGTACCCCAGCAGGAAGTCGATGTTCAGGGACCGCTCGTGCGCCTCGTCGATGATGATCGTGTCGTACGCGCGCAGCTCGCGGTCGGTCTGGATCTCGGCCAGCAGGATGCCGTCCGTCATCAGCTTGACGAACGTGCCGTCCTGGTCGACCTGGTCGGTGAAGCGCACCTTCCAGCCGACCGCCTCGCCCAGCGGCGTGCGCAGCTCCTCGGCGACGCGCTCGGCGACCGTGCGGGCCGCGATCCTGCGGGGCTGGGTGTGCCCGATCATGCCGCGCACCCCCCGGCCGAGGTCGAGACAGATCTTCGGGATCTGCGTCGTCTTGCCGGAGCCGGTCTCGCCCGCGACGATCACGACCTGGTGGTCGCGGATCGCGTCGGCGATCTCGTCCTTCTTCTGGCTGACGGGCAGCTGCTCGGGGTACGTGACGTCGAGCGCGGCCCGGCGCTCGCGCCGCACGGCGGTGCGCGCCCCGGCCTTGACGGCCTCGGCGTCGATCTCGGCGACGACGGCGGCACGCGCCTCGGGCTTGCGGATCTTGCGCGCGCCTTCGAGCCTGCGGCCCAGGCGGTGCGCGTCACGGAGGGACAGCTCGGAGATGCGCCGCGCGGTGGCGGCGAGCTGGTCGGCGGCGGGAGCAGGCTGCGTAGACATACGTCCTCCAGGATCTCACCTCCGGGAAATCCGTGGCGAACGGTTTTGCCGCCGCCGCGAGCTGGGGGTTTTCCGGATGTACGTCCCCTTTGTCTGCCTTAGCGTTTCAGCTATGTCCTCCTTGTCCGATCAGGAAGAGCCGCGTCCGCATCCACCGCACGGGGAGCACGGCCGCCCGCCGAGCCGGGCCGAGCGCTGGGCCTCGTACAAGAAGTCGCCCTTTCTGCCGGCCTGCGTGCTCGTCGTCATCCTGGCCGCGGCGGCGGCGCTCTTCGCGGCGTCGTACACCTACTCCATGGCCAACCCCACGCCGCACGACATCCCGACGGCGGTCACCGGGGAGCGGGACGCCGCCCGGCGCAGCGCCTTCGTCGGCGCGATGGAGAAGGCGCTCGACGCGCAGCTCGACCTGAAGCACTACGCCACCCGGGCGGCGGCCCGCGAGGCCATCGACGAGCAGCGGGTCTTCGCCGTGCTCGACGTCCGCGACAAGGGGACCCGCGTCGAACTCGACCTCTCCAGCGCGTCCGGGGTCTCCGTGGCCCAGGTCTTCCAGCAGGCGGCGCCGGTCGTCAGCAAGCAGACCGGCGTCCCGGTCGCCGTGAAGGACCTGAACCCGCTCCAGGAGGGCGACCCGCGCGGCCTCGCGATCTTCTACATCTCGCTGGCGGCCGTGATCATCGGGTTCGTCGGGGCGATCCAGCTGAGCGTGCACGCGCGGGGGCTGAACCCGGCCGAGCGGATCGCGTTCACCATCGTCTACGCGCTGTGCGGCGGCTTCGCCGTGGCGGCGGTCGTGGACTGGGGGCTCGGCGCGCTCGACCTGCCCTTCGTCGAGTCCTGGCTGATCCTCGCGCTGACGATGTTCAGCTGCGGGATGGTCTTCACGATGTTCAACACGTTCTTCCACCGCTGGGCGATGATCCCGACCTGGGGGCTGCTCGTCCTGGTGGGCAACCCGGCCTCCGGCGGGGCGGTGGCGCCGCCGCTGCTGCCCACCGTGATCGGGCGCCTGGGCCAGTGGCTGCCGCCCGGGGCGTCGGTGAACGCGCAGCACACGGCGGTCTACTTCCAGGGCCACCAGCACGCGTTCCCGTTCCTGGTGCTGGCCGGGTGGGCGGTGGTCTCCAGCGGCCTGTTCTGGTTCTGGCGCCACCGGCACCCGGGCGGACGCGGCACGCAGCCGCTGCATGCGGCGCCCGTGTGAGCCGCGCCCGGACGCCTGGGCACAGTTCGGCTCCACGGTCGCCGACGACGTCTCCGCGCGGGACGCCCAGTTCTCCGACGGTCAGCGGCGCAGGGCCTCCACCGGCTGGATGCGGGAGGCCCGCCAGGCCGGGTAGAGGCCGGCCAGCACGCCGGTGACCAGGCCGATCAGCGGCGCGGCGGCGACCGTTGCGGGGTGCACGACCGGCGTCCAGTCCCGGGCCACGGCGACGGCGACCACCGTCACGGTGCCCAGGCTGGTGCCGACCAGACCGCCCAGGGCGCCGAGGGCACCGGACTCGGCGAGGAACTGGGCCGTGATGTGCCGGGCGCGGGCGCCCAGGGCGCGGCGCAGCCCGATCTCGCCGGTGCGTTCGAGGACCGCGACCAGGGTGGTGTTGGCGATACCGACCGCGCCGATGACCAGGCAGATCCCGGCCAGCAGCAGGAAGAGCTGGCTCAGGTCGGAGCCCACCGTCGTGCGCAGGGTCCGGGGATCCGGCGGCGGGACGGCCTTGAAGTACTCGGGGTGGTCGGGGCGGAGCGCCGTGGCCGCCTCGGTGGCGACCTGCCGGGCGGCGCCCAGGTCGGTGGCGACGAGCATGCCGGACTCGGTGGGGCTCGGCTCCCCCCAGATCTGCTCGGCGGTGGTGCGCGGCACGACGACGGAGAGCAGCAGGTCGGCCTTGCGCTCCACGTCGTCGACGATGCCGACGACCGTGAACGACTCCTCGCCGATGAACAGCGCGGGATGGGTCTCCAGGGTGGTGATGCCCAGCCGGCTCGCGGTGCCCGCGCCGATCACGGCGACCCGGCCCGTCCGGGCCATCCGGTCGTCGTAGAGCCGCCCCTCGGCCAGGGTCGGCACGGCCGCCTCCAGGACGCCGGGGGAGGCCGCGACGACGTCGATCCGCTCCCCCTGGGCGTTGTCGCCGACCGGCGCGGAGCGGGTGCTGCTCGCCCGGTCGTCCCGCACGGTCCAGTAGACCCCGGCGGCCCTGACCCCGTTCACCCGGCGCATCCGCGCGTCGGCGTCCTCGGGGAAGGCGGGCCCGGTGAGCCGGCCGGGGTCGTCCACCGCCTCCTCGATGGTCACCTCGGTGGCGGTCAGCGCGTTGAACCGGGCGTCGATCTGGGACGAGGTGGTCGCGGTCAGCCCGAGGATCGCCACGAACGTGCCGACGCCGAGCACCGTGCCGAGCGCGGTCAGCGCGGAGCGGGCGGGCCGCTGCAGCATCCCGGCGGTGGCCTCGGCGAGCAGGTCGCGCGGGGCGAACGCGGACGGCACCACACCGCCGGCGGCGCGGCGCCGCCGCAGGCGCGGCCTCACGCGGCCACCCGCTGCTCCCGCAGGACGCCGTCGCGGATGGCCACGGTGCGGGCGCCGCGTGCGGCCACTTCCGGGTCGTGCGTGATCAGCAAGATGGTCATCCCGTCGGCGTGCAGTTCGTCGAGGAGCCCGAGGACGGCCCCGGCGTTGACGGTGTCGAGGTTGCCGGTGGGTTCGTCGCACAGCAGCAGCGAGGGGCTCGCGGCCAGCGCCCGGGCGATGGCGACGCGCTGGCGCTCACCGCCGGAGAGCCGGGTGGGCAGCGAGTCGAGCCGGTGGCCGAGGCCCACCCGCAGCAGGGCGTCGCGGGCGCGCGGGGCGCGCTCGGCGCGGGGGACGCCGTTGTAGACCATGGCCAGCGCGACGTTCTCCAACGCGGAGCGGTGCGGCAGCAGATGGAAGGCCTGGAAGACGAAGCCGATGCGGCGGCCGCGCAGCGCGGTCCGGTCGGCGTCGCTGAGCGCCCCGGTGTCGTGGCCGTCGAGGAGGTACGTGCCGTGCGTGGGGGCGTCCAGCAGCCCGGCGATGTTCAGGAAGGTGGACTTGCCCGAGCCCGAGGGCCCGACGACGGTCACGAAGTCCCCGGGCTCGACGAGCAGGTCGCACGGCTGGAGGGCGGCGACGGGCGGCGGCCCCGGATAGGTGAGCCCGGCCTGGCGGAACTCGATGACCGCGGTCACCGCCCCACCGCCCCTCTCTTCATCCCGACGATGACCTGCTCGCCCTTGGCCAGCCGGGCGGCCCCCACCGGCTCCACGGCGACGAAGCCGTCGCCCGCGGTGCCGGTGCGCACCTCCACCCGGCGCTGCTCGTCGTTCGGCTGGAGCACCGTGACCGTGGTCCGGCCGTCGGCGCCCGCGGTCAGCGCGGTGATCGGCACGACCAGCGCCTTGCCGTCGGTGCGGGCCGCCTCGATGGTCAGCCGCACGTCCTGTCCGGCCAGCTGGGCGTCGAGCGCCTTGTCCGGATCGACCCGCAGCAGGTAGCCGCTCTGTCCCGGCGGCGCCGACGCCCCGCCGCCCGGCGCGCCCTCGCCACCGCCGCCACCCTCGCCGCCGCTGCCCCCACCGCCGGCGGCGGGCGCCGTCAGCGCGTCCGCCAGCGCGCCCACCGTCGCCCGCGCCTCGATGCCGGTCAGCTCCGAGTAGATCTGCACCCGCTGCCCCTTGCGCACCAGGCCTTTCTGATGCTCCTGCAGGTAGGCCCGGACCGCGAGCCTGCCGCCGGACACCGTCAGCATCGTGCCGTCCACGGGCGCGCCCACCCGGCCCGGCACCGCGTCCACCCGGGCGGGGAAGCCCTGGAGGAAGACGACCTCGCCGGCGGGCAGCCGCGGGCCCGACGCGGCCTGCGCGGCGGCCAGGTCGTCCCGCGCCTCCGCCAGGTCGTCCTGCGCGTACTCCACCGCACGCGCCGCGCCCTTGCCCTTGGTGTCCTCGGCCTCCTGCACCGACCGCTCCGCCGCCGTCACCGCGTCCTCGGCCGCCTTCAGCCCCTTCCCGCCGTCGTCCACGGCGGGCAGCGGGTCGTACCCGATCGCCGCGTAGAAGGCGGTGAGGGCGGCCTTGGCGCCGGCCCCGAAGGTGCCGGGGGCGTCACCGCCGGTGCCGTGCCCCAGCTCGCCGAGCGCCTCCTGCAACTGCTTCACGTCATCGCCCTCCGCGCCGGGCTTCAGGTCGCGGTAGACGGGGATCCGGCCGCGCAGCACGAACACCGGGCGCCCGGAGACCTCCAGCAGCACCTGCCCGGCCTTCAGCCGGTCGCCCTGCTTCACCGGCAGCTTGGTCACGACGGGCGCGGCGCCGTCCTCCCCGCCCGCCACCTGCGGCGCCACGTCCACGCTCTGCCCGGCGACGACCTGACCGCGCACGATCACCGACGAGGTCAGCACCCGGTGCTCGACCGGCGACGTCAGCACCGAGCGGGCCGGGGGCCGCGCCTCCGCCGCCGCCTGGGACGGCGACTTGATCAGCGTGGCCGCCACCACCCCGGCCGCGGCGAGCAGCACCGCGCCACCGGCGACGGCGGCGATCCACCGGCGCCTGCGCGCGAGCCCGCCACCCGGGCCCGGGGCCGCGCCGGGCGCCTCCCCGGCCTCGTGCGTCGTCTGTACCGCGGGTTCGTCCCCGCCGTCCGAATGTGCGCTCACGTCGTCACGCTTCCTCGTCGCGCCTGCGGGAGCCGCCGCGCCCTGTCCTGCCGGCCCGGTCAGCCGCCGACGACGACGTCGTCGGCGCCCTTGCCGGCGCTGCACTTCTTCAGCGCCGCGACGAGCGCGTCGTTGTCGCCGCTCTTGGACCGGTCGTACGTGGTGAAGCCCTCCGCCTTCATGCAGGCGCCGAAGGCCGGGTCCGCCTTCGCCGGGTCGCCCTCGTCCGCGGTGGTGTCGTGCGCGGGCAGCAGGTCCGCGCACTTCGCCTCGGCCTTCGTCAGCACCGACTGGTCCCCACCGGTCTTGGCCACGCGGAGTTCACCGTCGGCCGTGGTCTCGATGGTGACCCCGTTCTTCTCCAGGCACCCGTAGTAGGCACGGTCCGCCGCGCTCGCGGCGGACGGCTTCGCGTCCGCGGCGGACTTCGCGCCGTCCGTGGTGCCGCCGTCCGCGCCGTCCGCCCCGCCCTTCTCCGCGCCGCCGCATCCGGCCAGGAGGGCGGCGGCCAGCAGCGCTGTGCACAGGGATCGCGTGACGCGAGCGGGGGAGAGCATGAGTGACTCCACTTTTGCTGAGAGAGGGGGCGGCGCGGCTGCTCCGCGGCACGTCACGCCCAGCCGTCTTCCCCCGGGCCGTCCGCCGCGGAACGGCCGGCCGCCACTGACCCCACCACGGGGTGCGAGCCGCCGTCTACTGTCCCCGGGGCCAGTAGACGGCGCTTGCCGAACGATCTGTAATAGCGCGTCACCCCTCACAGCTGCGCACGCAACTACGCATCAGTAGCTAGGAGTTCTGTTCATGACCCACCTCATACGCCGCGTGGCCACCGTCGCGCTGGCCGTCTCCGCCCTGGGCGGACTCGGTCTGGCCACGGCCGGCACAGCGGCAGCCGAGCAGGTCGCCTACGACGGCTACCTCGACCCGGAGGAGATCGGCTTCTACTACAACTCGAACCAGGCCGGCTGCGTCTTCGACCTGTTCGACAAGGACCAGAACTTCAACAACGACTACTTCAAGGCCTTCCCGACCTCGGCCTCGTGCAACGGCAAGGGGCAGGTCGTCGGCAACAACACCGCCTCCTACAAGAACCGCAGCGGCGACGACTGGTACGTGCACACCGGTCCCAACAGCGGCGGTACCTACCACGGCGAGATCCCCGCCTACTACGTGGGCAACGCGACCGCCAACTTCAAGAACAACATCGAGTCGGCCTGCTGGGTCGTGGAGTACTGCGCCCCGTACTAGAGCGACCCGGGCGCCCCGGCGCCCGAGCTCTCACCACCCGCTGTCCCGCTTGCCGATATCAAGCGGGACAGCGGTTCTCTCACGCTACCGGCACGACGACCGCGAGGATCCCCGCCATGGCTCTCACCGCCCGACTCCTGGCCGCCACCTGCCTGTTGAGCGCCGCCGTACTGACCCTCGGCGGCTGCGCGGGCGAGGAGAGCGCGGCCGGCGGCGCGGGCAAGGAGCCGGCCCTCGGCACCATCGAGAAGCTCACCAGCACCGAGGGCCTCGAATTCCCGATCGCGGCCTACGAGGTCACCCCCGACCAGCAGTACCAGTCGAAGAAGGCCCAGAACCGGCTGATCGAGCAGTGCATGAAGCGCTTCGGCTTCGCGTACACGCTCCCCGCCCCGACGCCGCCGCGCGCGGACGAGGAGGCGAACGCCCGGGTCTTCGGCCTGGCCAGCGCGGCGGACGCGGCCCAGTTCGGCTACGCGAGTCCGAACCGGGGCGCCGCCACGGCGCCCACCACGAGGCAGTCGCAGGCCCGGCTCAGCCGGACCGGCCAGACGGTGCTCAACGGGGTGGACCCCGTCGCCGAGGCCGCGGCGAAGGAGAAGGGCAAGGCGGCCGCGCCCACCGGTGAACCCATGTCGCAGGCCGAGGCGGAGAAGGCACCGGGCAGCGGCATCACCGTCAACGGCCAGGAAGTGCCCGTCGGCGGCTGCGGACGCGAGTCGGCCCTGAAGCTGTACGCCCCCAAGCCCGGCTCCCTCGACATCCTCTACGTCTTCAACCTGGGCGGGGAGGCCGAGTCCAGGACGCTGGAGGACTCCCGGGTCAGGAAGGCCACGGCCAAGTGGTCGCGGTGCATGGCCGGTTCCGGCTTCACCACGGCCGGCCCCGACAGCGTCCAGTCGGACCTGGGCCTGGAGCAGGGCAGGCTCTCCAGCCCCGAGGCCGTCACCGTCGCCAAGGCGGACGTCGCCTGCAAGACCGAGGTCAACTACCTCGGCATCCGGTACGCCGTGCAGAGCGCCTACGAGAAGGCTCTGGTGGAGGAGCACGCCGAGACCCTCGCCCTGTTCAAGCAGCAGACGCAGGACCGGCTCCGGCTGGCGGCACGGCTCAACGGCTGACCTGATCGGTTACGATCACGCCGCATCAGGATTGCGCGGGCCCCGGCCGGCCGCGCGGCACTTGAACCCTGGGGGGGGATTCATGCGTTCTGTTGGTCAGGTGGACGTCGGTCAGGTGGACGTCGGTCCTGTGGACGTCGGTCAGGTGGACGTCGGTCCGGCGGACGAGGAGTGCCTGCCGGGCGGGGTCGGTGGGAGCAGAGCGGCCGCGGAGTTACTCCTGCGCGCGCTCGTCCTCGACCCGCCGCTCACCGAGACCGAGGAGAGGATCCTCGGCCTGCTGCGGGGCGGACCGACCAACGCGGAGATCGCCACCTGTCTGGGGATCACGACCCGTACCGTGAAGTTCCACGTGGCCAACCTGAGGGTCAAGCACTGCGGGCTCTCCCGCCTCCAGCTCTGTCTGCTGGCCACGCTGCGCCGCCTGGACCCGGTCGCGGCCGGGAGCGCCGTGGGCCGCCCGGCCTGACCCCGCGACGACGAAGAAGCCCCGGACGGCACGTCCGGGGCTTCTTCCATGGGGTGGCTGGGGCCGGGATCGAACCGGCGACCTATCGCTTTTCAGGCGATCGCTCGTACCAACTGAGCTACCCAGCCACGCAGTTCACCGAAGTGAACTGCAAGCGGTCCTGACGGGATTTGAACCCGCGGCCTCCACCTTGACAGGGTGGCGAGCACTCCAAACTGCTCCACAGGACCTTGCTGTTGTGTGCAACAGTGTCGCACACGGACTTGCGTGCCCCCAACGGGATTCGAACCCGTGCTACCGCCTTGAAAGGGCGGCGTCCTAGGCCGCTAGACGATGAGGGCTATCGGCCCGCCTGGGCGCTTCGCAGCGCGTCGGGGACGTGAGAAGCATATGGGATGCGGGGAGCTATCGCCAAAACGGTTTACGGGGGTCCCGGGGAGGCCGGTCCCGGGCCGGTGGGCGAGGGGGTGGCGCCCGGCCGGTTCTCCTTCGGCAGGTGGCGGCTGACCTCGGCCGTCGTCAGGCCGAGACCGCCGAGCCTGATCTCGTCCCAGGCCTGCAGGCGCTTGGTGGTGCTGTCCAGGTAGAGCACGGAGGCCTCGACCGGGTCGGGGTACTTGTCGTCGACGGCCCGCAGCCCGCTGCCGCCCGTCGAGCCCTCGACGCGCAGCCGGGTGCCGAGCGGCAGCACCTCCGTGTCGCGGTGGTGGATGTGCCCGGCCAGGACCAGCGGCACCGCCCCGTCCGTCTCGCGCGCGGCCGTCGGGTTGTGGGCCAGCGCGATGTCGACCGGGGTGCCCGCCGCCTGCTGGTCGCGCAGGGCCGAGGCGAGCCGGATGCCCGCCATGTGCTCGGCCGGGTCGCCGAGGGCCCGCGTGGAGCGGTCCGGCGTGTACTGCGGGTCCCCGGTACCGGCGATGCGCAGGCCCGCGACCGTCACGGCCCGGCCCTCGTCGAGCACGTGGACGTTCCTGAACCGCCCGCGGTCGGCGAGGTAGCGCTGGGTCGTCATGGAGTCGTGGTTGCCGCGGATCCACACGTAGGGCGCGCCGAGGCCCTTGACCGGATCGAGGAAGGCGTTCTCGGCGGCCGATCCGTGGTCCATCGTGTCGCCGGTGTCGACGATGACGGAGATCCGGTACTGCGCGACCAGCGAGGCGATGATCTTCCACGCCGCCGGGTTGAGGTGGATGTCGGAGACGTGCAGGACCCGGATCGTGCTGGGGTCGGGGCGGTAGGCGGGCAGCGTGGACGTCGCGTCGTAGAGCTTGGTGACGTTCGTGACCAGCCGGGCCAACTCCCGCTGGTAGACGTCGAACTCGGTGACGATCGAGCGGGCGTTGCCGACGACCGAGGGCGCGGAGGTGAGCAGCCCGGAGAACTTCGGCTCCAGGACCGAGTCCGCGTTCCAGGTCGCGTACGCGGTCCCGCCGGAGGCGGCGAGGAGCGCGAGGGCGAGACCGCCGGCGGCCAGGGCGCGGCGGGGGCGCCGGTAGACCGCGAGGCCGAGCGCCGTCGCGCCGGAGACCACCGCCACGCAGGAGCGGACGGCCAGGTCGAGGGTGCCGTGCTCGACGTCGCGGACCACCTCGTCCTGGAGCCCCGAGATCCGCTCCGGATGGTCGACCAGGGCGCGGGAGCGCACCGGGTCGAGCCGGTCCACGTCGACGTCGAGGCGGATCGGGGCGGTGTGGGAGTCCAGCTCCAGGGCGCCGAGCGGCGAGACGTTGATCTTCGTGCCGCCGGAGACGGAGGGGCGCAGCGTCATCCGGGTGTCCATCGGGCCCACGGGCGCGCGGACGCTGCCGACGACCAGGAGGCCGAGCCAGGCGCCGAGCAGCACGACCGCGACCAGGCCGAGGGCGCGGACGAACGGGTGCGACGGGTGGTCCGCGAACAGCGCCGGGTGCGGCCGGTGGCGGGCGCGGCGGCGCCGCAGGGCGGCCGACGCGGTGGTCCGCACGGTCCGTATGCGGTGCAGGGCACGGCGTACGGCGACTGCGGGCGGTCGGGCCATTGCTCCCGTATGCCCATGTGGACGGGTGGATATGCGGTGCCGTACCGGACAATGGCCGGGTGCTGGAGATGACGCGCGAGGAGTTCGAGGAACTGGTGGCCGAGGCGCTCGACCGGATCCCGCCCGAGCTGACGCGGCTCATGGACAACGTGGCGGTGTTCGTCGAGGACGAGCCGCCCGCCGACGAGCCCGAGCTGCTCGGGCTCTACGAGGGGACGCCGCTCACCGACCGCGGCGAGTGGTACGCCGGGGTGCTGCCCGACCGCATCACCGTCTACCGCGGGCCGACGCTGCGGATGTGCGAGTCCCGGGAGGACGTCGTCGCGGAGACCGAGATCACCGTGGTCCACGAGATCGCGCACCACTTCGGGATCGACGACGCCCGGCTGCACGCGCTCGGCTACGGCTGAGCGGCGCCCGCGCCTTTGTGCGGGGTTCCTTTGTGCGGGCTTTGTGCGGTGGGCGCGCGGCGCGTGTCTTTGTGCGGGGCGCCGGAGTTGGGAGAGGTGACCCCGTCACGTGCCCGGAGGTGCTCGCCCGTGCGCCAGCTGCCCGTACCGCTTTGTGCCCTACGACTCAGTCGCCTGGCCGCGACGACGGTGGCCGTCGCCGCGGCCGCCGGGTGCATGAGCGTGGCCGACGACGCGCGCCCGCCCGCGCCCGCGCACTCCGCGGCCCACCGCGGCGCGGGTCCCGCGCCCGACGGGGGCACGCTGGTCTCGGACGGCGGGGGCCGCGTCGGCGCCCGCGTCCCCAAGGCGCCGGTGACCGCGGACGGCTCGGCAGCGGCGACGGACTCCGCGTCGCCCTCCGCCTCCGGGTCGCGCGGCACGCCCCCGGCCGGGCGGACGCGCCCCCCGAAGGCGCCGCCCACCCGGTCCACCCCCACGGTGCGGCCGACCCCGCCGCGCACCACGCCGCCGCCGCCGCCGACGCCGCCCAAGGAGACGCCGACGCCGACACCTGACCCGTCCCCGACGACCGCGGAGCCGTCCTCGTCCGCGCACGAGCAGCAGGCGGCGGCGCACCGCGTGCTGGGCGAGCCGGCGCCGCAGGCCGGGAGCCCGGCGTGAGCCGGGGCCGAGTCCGGGCCGGCACCGGGTGTGAGCGGGGTCTCAGGGAAATCCAGGTAAACGGTTTGCCTCGGGGGGTGGTGGGTGCGTATGGTGGTAGATCGTTTGATCCCATTTGCCCGGCGCCGTACAGGAGCGCCGCGTGGCGCGTACTCTCCCTTGCCGTGGCTGGACCGCATTGAGGCGGTCGATTTGCGAAACCGCGAATACACGGAGTTGACGGGCGCGTGCCGAAACTCCGGAAGGTTTCGCATTTCGCATGTCCATTTCTGCTGACCAGACCATCGAGAACACCCCGAACGACGACGCCGTCGACACCCCCGTCGAGGCCGTCGAGACGCTCGACACCACCGCCGACACCGCTGTCGACGAGAGCACCGAGGCCACCGAGAGCGCGGAGAGCACCGAGAACGCCGAGCCGACGCTCACCTTCGCCGACCTCGGCCTCCCCGAGCCGGTCGTGCGCAAGCTCGCGCAGAACGGTGTGACGACCCCCTTCCCGATCCAGGCCGCGACCATCCCGGACGCCCTGGCCGGCAAGGACATCCTCGGCCGTGGCCGCACCGGCTCCGGCAAGACCCTCTCCTTCGGCCTGCCCGTGCTGGCCCGCCTCGCCGGCGGCCGCACCGAGAAGCACAAGCCGCGCGCCGTCATCCTCACCCCGACCCGCGAGCTCGCGATGCAGGTCGCGGACGCGCTGCAGCCCTACGGCGACCAGGTCGGCCTGAAGATGAAGGTCGTCTGCGGCGGCACCTCGATGGGCAACCAGATCTACGCCCTGGAGCGCGGCGTCGACATCCTCGTCGCCACCCCGGGCCGGCTGCGCGACATCATCAACCGCGGCGCCTGCTCCCTGGAGAACATCGAGGTCGCCGTCCTCGACGAGGCCGACCAGATGTCCGACCTGGGCTTCCTGCCCGAGGTCACCGAACTGCTCGACCAGGTCCCGGCCGGCGGCCAGCGGATGCTCTTCTCCGCCACGATGGAGAACGAGATCTCCACGCTGGTCAAGCGCTACCTGACGAACCCCGTCACGCACGAGGTCGACAGCGCGCAGGGCAACGTCACGACGATGTCCCACCACATCCTCATCGTGAAGCCCAAGGACAAGGCGCCGGTCACCGCCGCGATCGCCTCCCGCAAGGGCCGCACGATCATCTTCGTCCGCACCCAGCTGGGCGCCGACCGCATCGCCGAGCAGCTCTGCGACTCGGGCGTGAAGGCCGACGCGCTGCACGGCGGCATGACGCAGGGTGCGCGCACCCGCGTCCTGGAGGACTTCAAGAAGGGCTACGTCAACGCGCTCGTCGCGACCGACGTCGCCGCGCGCGGCATCCACGTCGACGGCATCGACCTGGTCCTGAACGTGGACCCGGCCGGTGACCACAAGGACTACCTGCACCGCGCGGGCCGTACCGCCCGGGCCGGCCGCACCGGCACCGTCGTCTCCCTGTCGCTGCCGCACCAGCGCCGCCAGATCTTCCGCCTGATGGAGGACGCGGGCGTCGACGCCGGGCGTCACATCATCCAGGGCGGCGCCGCCTTCGACCCGGAGGTCGCGGAGATCACCGGCGCCCGGTCCATGACCGAGGTGCAGGCCGAGTCCGCGGGCAACGCGGCGCAGCAGGCCGAGCGCGAGGTCACCCAGCTGACCAAGCAGCTGGAGCGGGCGAACCGCCGCGCGGCCGAGCTGCGCGAGGAGGCCGACCGCCTCACCGCCCGCGCCGCCCGTGAGCGCGGCGAGGACGAGGAGGGCGTGGCCGCGGCCGTCGCCGCCGCCGCGGAGGCCGCCGCCGTGCAGGCCGCCGAGGCCGTCGCCGCCGAGGTGCCGCAGCAGGCGGAGCGTTCCTCGTACGAGCAGCCGCGTCAGCGCCGCGACGAGCGGGGCAACTTCGAGCGCCGCGACCGTCGTGACGACCGTGGCGACCGGGGCGGCCGTGGTGGCTTCGAGCGCCGGGACAACGACCGTGGCGGCTTCCGCCGCGACGACCGCGGTGACCGTGGCGGCCGTTCTTTCGAGCGTCGTGACGACAACCGTGGTGGCGGTTTCCGCCGCGACGACAACCGTGGTGGCGGCTTCAACCGCGACGACCGCGGTGACCGGGCCAACCGTGGCGGTGGCTTCAACCGCGACGACCGCGGTGACCGTGGCGGCCGTGGCGGCTTCGAGCGCCGGGACGACAACCGTGGTGGCGGTTTCCGCCGCGACGACAACCGTGGTGGCGGCTTCAACCGCGACGACCGCGGTGACCGGGCCAACCGTGGTGGCGGCTTCAACCGCGACGACCGCGGTGACCGTGGCGGCCGTGGCGGCTTCGAGCGCCGGGACGACAACCGTGGTGGCGGCTTCCGCCGCGACGACCGTCCCTCCGGCGGCCACCGCGGCAGCGACCGCCCGTTCAACCGCGACCGCCAGGGCGACCGCCCCGCCACCGGCCACCGTCCGTACGGCCGCCGTGACGACCGCGCCGGTTCCGGCTCGGGCTCGTCCTTCGGCCGCCGCGACGACAAGCCGCGCTGGAAGCGCAACGGCTGACGCCGGCTGATCCACCGAGGCGGGCCCACCCCATCGCGGGGTGGGCCCGCTTTGTCGTGTACGCGCTGCTAAGCTCCACGGGCCCGTGCAACGGGCCATCACTTCTCTGCCGAGGGGCCCCACACCCTCCATGGCACACCCATGGTTCAAGGAGGGGCTTTGCCTCGTAGGGGTCTTCTGCCGGTGTCGTTGGCCGCGCTCATGGCGCTCGGTACCGTGTCACTCACCGTCGCGGAGCCCGCGGGCGCGGCCGGCGCCGAGACCGTCGTCCCGACGGACGGCGTCCGGGGGCTCGACATCGCGGGCGGCTACCTCAGCACCGTCGAGAGGGCCCCCAACGGGGAGCAGTGGGTCACCAACCGCACCGTCTCGGCGGACGGCGCCACGGTCGGAACGGCGGAGCGGCGCGGGTTCGCGGGGACGTACGCGGTCGGGCAGCACGCCGAGCGTGTCCCGTGCGACGCGGGCAGCTGTGTGCCGCTGCGGGCGACCGGCAACGGCAACGTGGGCTACTTCACCGTCAGGAGCGATGGCACCCAGTGGGCGCAGCTCTGGACGAGCCCGAACACGTACCACGGCACCGAACCCGCCGTCACCGGCGGCCGGTTCACCGATGTCAGCGGCCGCTTCTTCGCCTACTCGGCGGCCTCCACCGGCAAGCAGTACGTCGATGTGGTGCAGCAGTACCGGAGGGCGGACGTCCGGCTGACCCGCACCGCGAGCGCCGCGTCCCTGTGGGGGACGCGGCTGTGGGCCCCGGGATCCGGCGCGGGCGTCGTCACCTCGTACGACCTGAAGACCAAGAAGACCGTCGAGACGGTGGCCACCGGGGCCCCGTGCACGGTCAAGGAGCTTCAGGTGACCGGGCGCTGGCTGTACTGGAACTGCGGGCCCACCGGCGCCGCGGGCGTCTACGACCGCACCGCGAAGAAGAAGATCACCGTGCCGTCCGGGCCCGCGCTCGTCGGCGACGGCTACCTCGTCCAGCACGACAGGACCGCGGGGCAGCTGAAGCTGACCGACTTCCACACCGGCACCGCGCAGGCCCCCCGGGCGATCGCGGAGCTGCCGGCCGGCACCACCGCGGACCAGCGGCGCCAGACCTGGTCCGTGGACCGGTTCGGCGGCGACATCGCGTACCTGGGCCAGGACGACGCCGTCCACATCGTGCAGAGCGGTGTGCCGGCGCAGGGCCTGGCGAAGATCGAGTCGGACGTCGACGGCGACACGCTCGACGCCAAGGGTCGCAACGGCGCCTCCACCGCCTGGAACAGCAGCTGGCAGTTGAACAAGCCCGCCACCTGGACGTTCACCGTCAAGGACAGCCTCGGCAGGACGGTGCGCACCCTGCGCGGCGGGGGCAGCGCCGCGGCACGGGTCGAGTGGGACGGCAGGACGGACGCGGGCGGCTACGCCTACAACGGCGCCTACTCCTGGACCCTCACCGCGACCGCCGCCGAGGGCACCGGCACCTTCACCACCACGGGCGCCATCGACTTCACCGGCGGGCTCCAGGGCCACCACGACCTGGGCGGCGTCCGCTTCGGCGAGATGGTCACCCTGAACTCCTCCGGCGGCCTGACCCTGCACTACACCAAGGGCAAGGGCACGCTCGACTGGAAGCAGTCCGGCTCGGGCTGGCCCGCCGGGACGCTGGCCGTGCCCTTCGGCGACATGGGCAGCGACCGCTGCGCCGAACTCCTGGTGCGCACGCCGGCCGGCGAGCTGCGCCGGTACGCGGGCAAGTGCGGCAGCGGCGCCTACGTCCCGAACAGCAGCCACACCTCGCTGGGCACCGGCTGGAACGCCTACAACGTGCTGACGGCCCCCGGCGACCTGACCGGTGACGGCCGCACCGACCTGCTCGCCCGCAAGGCGTCCACCGGCGACATCTACGTCTTCGCCAACGGCGGCAACGGCAAGCTGCTGCCGGGCAAGAAGATCCGGTCGGCCTGGACGGCGTACAACCACATCGTGGGCGCCGGTGACCTCACCGGCGACGGGATCGGTGACGTGCTCGCCCGCGAGAAGAACGGGACGCTGTACCGCTACGACGGCAGGGGCGACGGGACGCTGAAGGACCGGGTCGCCGTGTTCACCGGGTGGGGCTCCTCGTACAGCACGATCGTCGGCGCCGGAGACCTCACCGGGGACGGGAGGAACGACCTGGTGGAGCGGGACACGTCCGGCAACCTCTACCGCAACGACGGCAAGGGGAACGGCTCGTTCTCGGGCCGGACGAAGATCGCTTCGGGCTGGACCTACAAGGGCGTCTTCTAACGGGGAAGCCGGGTCATGATCGGCCGCATGGCGCGCCCCCGGCGAGGGAATCGCTGGGGGCATGACAAGCGAAGCGCACGACGCCGCTGACCGGGAAGCGCCCCCCGGGCGGGCCGGCTCGGACGAGGAACGGCTCGCCCAGCTCGGCTACACGCAGGTCCTGGCCCGCCGCATGTCCGGGTTCTCCAACTACGCCGTCTCCTTCACGATCATCTCGGTCCTCTCCGGCTGCCTGACGATGTACCTGTTCGGGATGAACACCGGCGGGCCCGTCCTCATCACCTGGGGCTGGGTCGCGGTCGGCCTGATGACGCTCTTCGTGGGCCTCGCCATGGCCGAGATCTGTTCGGCCTACCCGACCTCGGCGGGCCTGTACTTCTGGGCGCACCGGCTGGCGCCGGAGCGGTCGGCGGCGGCCTGGGCCTGGTTCACCGGCTGGTTCAACGTGCTCGGGCAGGTCGCCGTGACCGCCGGCATCGACTTCGGCGCCGCGTCCTTCCTCGGCGCGTACCTGAACCTGGAGTTCGGCTTCGAGGTGACGCCCGGCCGCACGATCCTCCTCTTCGCGGGCATCCTCCTCCTGCACGGCCTGCTCAACACCTTCGGCGTGCGCATCGTCGCCGTCCTCAACAGCGTCAGCGTGTGGTGGCACGTGCTCGGGGTCGCCGTCATCGTCGGCGCCCTGGCCCTCGTCCCCGACCACCACCAGCCGGCCTCCTTCGTCTTCGGCGAGTTCGTCAACAACACCGGCTGGGACAGCGGCACGTACGTCGTCCTCATCGGCCTGCTCATGGCGCAGTACACCTTCACCGGCTACGACGCCTCGGCCCACATGACCGAGGAGACGCACGACGCCGCCACGGCGGGCCCCCGGGGCATCGTCCGCTCGATCTGGACGTCGTGGATCGCGGGCTTCGTCCTGCTGCTGGGCTTCACGTTCGCCATCCGCTCCTACGACGGCGCGCTCGGCTCCCCGACAGGCGCGCCCCCGGCGCAGATCCTCCTGGACGCGCTCGGCGCGACCGCGGGCAAGCTGCTCCTGCTCGTCGTCATCGGCGCCCAGCTCTTCTGCGGCATGGCCTCCGTCACCGCCAACAGCCGCATGATCTACGCCTTCTCGCGCGACGGGGCCCTGCCCTTCTCCCGGGTGTGGCACACGGTCAGCCCGCGCACCCGCACCCCCGTCGCGGCGGTCTGGCTCGCGGCCGGCGGCGCCCTGGTGCTCGGCCTGCCGTACCTGATCAACGTGACGGCGTACACGGCGGTGACCTCGATCGCGGTCATCGGCCTCTACCTCGCCTACGCCGTCCCGACGCTCCTGCGGCTGCGCAAGGGCGCCGCCTTCGAACGGGGGCCCTGGCACCTGGGCCGCTGGTCCGGCGTGGTCGGCGTGGTGGCGGTGGTCTGGGTCGCGGTGATCACCGTCCTCTTCATGCTGCCGCAGGTCTCCCCCGTGACCTGGGAGACCTTCAACTACGCCCCGGTCGCGGTCCTCGTCGTCCTCGGCTTCGCCGGAGTGTGGTGGCTGGCCTCGGCCCGCCGCTGGTTCCTGCGCTGACGCGCGATCCCGATACCCGATCGGCGTTCGCGCCGCGTCGGGCTATGCTCAGGGGTGCGTCGGCAAGGTCCGGCGCGTGGACCCTTAGCTCAATTGGCAGAGCAGTGGACTTTTAATCCATTGGTTGTGGGTTCGAGTCCCACAGGGTCTACCGATGAAGAACCGCCCCCACCCGCGGACATCCGCGAGTGGGGGCGGTTCTTACGTCAGGCGCGAACTCAGTCGTTCTTGCACTGGTTGCCGAACGCCGGGTTGAGCAGCCCGATCACGTCGATCGAGTTGCCGCAGACGTTGACCGGCACGTGCACGGGGACCTGGATGTTGTTGCCGGACAGGACACCCGGGCTGTTCTGGGCGTTGCCGACGGCGTTGGCGCCGCTGCCGGGGCCGTCAGCGGCGGCCAGGCCGGCGGAGCCGACGACGACGGTGCCCGCGAGAACCGCGGCGGTGGCGAATGCGCGAATACGCATCGAATCTCCCTGAGAGATGGGGAAAAGGGGATGACTCGACTATCACACCGCTGATCGGGATCCGGCTCGGCGAATTGGTCCATTGGTGGACGTGTCCGGAAATTCAGCTCTTCCGGCCCGCCGCCGGATCCACCCGCACCCAGCCGCGGGCGGGCCGGGCGGGCCGCGGCGGCACCGGTACCGCCCGGCCGTGGGCCTGCCAGAGCCGCACCAGGGCGTCGTAGATCGGAGTCTCCGGCGCCGCCCGGTGCGGCTCGCGGTCATGGGGTCCGGTCACGGGGCCCGGTCACTTGTTCTGCAGGACGCGCGCGATGCGCGGGCCGAGCCAGCGCTTGAACGAACGCAGGCTCTGGGTCCGGTCGATCGCCCGGTCGACCCGGTAGTACAGCTGCGGCGGGACGTAGGGGAGCAGCGGCGAGTGGCGCTGGCCGAGCAGGGCGAACATCTGGTGCGGCGCCAGATCGACGTAGCGCGTCAGGTTCTCGTACCAGCCGGCGCTGTGCCGCGCCGCGCTCTGCAGCGGCAGCAGGGCGCGCTTGCGGACGCGCTCGTACTCGCCGAGGGCCGGCGCGAGCCCGGCCGGGTCGCGCAGGGCCCGGGCCAGCGCCATGGCGTCCTGCATCGCCAGGGTGGTGCCTGCGCCGATGGAGTAGTGCGTGGTGTGGGCGGCGTCGCCGAGCAGGACCATGTTGCCGCGGGACCAGACGCGGTTGGTGACCGTGCGGAAGTGCTGCCACTGCGCCGGCCCCCCGACGTCGGTCCGCCCGATGAGCGGATGCCCCTCCAACGGCTCGGCCAGCAGCTTCTCAAGGAGCCGCAGGGCGTCGTCGCGCTCCAGGGTGTCGAACCCGAGCCCCGACCAGGTGTCCGGCGCGCACTCGACGATGCAGGTGCTGTGCTGCCCGTCGAAGCCGTACGCGTAGCACCAGAGCCACCCGTGCCCGGTCTCCACGAAGGCGAACGTGAAGGAGCGGAAGACCTTCGTGGTGCCGAGCCAGACGAACCGGTTGCGCCCCGGCGCGACCCGGGTGCCGAAGTGGTCCGCGTACCGCTCGCGCAGCGCGCTGCGGGCGCCGTCCGCGGCCACGACCAGGTCGGCGTCGAGCAGCGGGTCCCCGGGCGCGACCGCCCGGTCGAAGTTGACCTGCACGCCCAGGGACGCGGCCCGTTCGGTCAGGATGCGCAGCAGCCGGTGGCGGCCGATGGCGAAGCCCTCGTCACCGTGGTGGACGGTGGTCAGGTCGCGCACGTGAGCGACCCCGTCGCTCCACCGCACCGAGTGCTCCTGGATGCCGCGCGCGGACGGCGCGTCGTGCTCCATCAGGGTGTCGAGCATGTCGGGCCAGTAGGTGACGCCCCAGCCGTACGTCGCTCCTTCGGGGTTCTTCTCGAAGACGCTGATGTCGTGGCGGGGGTCCTGCGACTTCAGGAGGATCGCCAGGTACAGGGCCGCGGGCCCTCCGCCCACGCAGTGCACCTTCATGGGGGTTCCTCTCCTCAGGGGTCCGGCGGCACGGGGCCTCGACCGGGAAACGACGGGACGTTCCTATGGTTCTTTCAGGATGTGTCCCTGTGGTGGCCGTTACTGGCCGTGTGTCGTGCCGTTGAACACCCCGACGGCTGCGACCCCGCGGCCGCACTGCCAAGCAAAAGGAGAACGTGATGTCGCGCATCGCGAAGGCAGCCGCTGTCGCTCTCGGCACGGGTGCCGTGGTGGTCGGCGGAGCCGGTCTGGCCGCGGCCGACGCCGGTGCCCAGGGTGCTGCCACCAACTCCCCGGGTGTCCTGTCGGGCAACCTGCTCCAGGTCCCGGTCCACATCCCGGTCAACGTCTGCGGCAACACCGTGGACGTCATCGGCCTGCTGAACCCGGCGTTCGGCAACCAGTGCGCCAACGACGGCCACGGTGACCACGACGGTCACGGCGGCCACGGCGGCCACGGCGGCCACGGTGGGCACGGCGGCCACGACGACAACGGCAACGGCGACCACGGCGGCTACGGCAGCTGAGCCCCGCGCTTTCCTGACGGCCCTCGGCACGGCGGTGCTGGGGGCTTTCGCCTGCCCGGAGCCGCTCACGCGTACCGGTACAGGGACCGGTGGTCGAGCATGGCGCGCACCGGGGTGTCCCAGGGCGGCATCGTCTCGTCCAGGGCGAGGACCCGGTGGCGCTGGGAGTCGCCGATCCCGGGCGGGGTCGCCGGCAGGTAGGGGGCGGCGTCCGGATGGCGCTCCCGCCACCGCGACCAGCACAGGTCGACGAAGGCGTGGTGGAGCCAGAAGACGGGGTCGTTGACGGAACCGGCGCCGAGCATGTGCCCGCTCACCCAGCGGTGGACCCGGTTGTGGTTGTACCAAGTGCGGTCGCCCCGCCGGACGGGCCAGCCCTCCAGCTTGTTGCGGAACCCGGCGGGCGCGAGCGAGTTGTACGGCGCCGCGTCGTACACCGGCTCCTGCATCGCGGCGGCGAGCTCGTCCTTGCCGGGCAGCTGGACGGGGTCCTGCGGCCGCCCGAAGTCCCGCATCAGGAAGTCGCCGTCCGTCACCGCCTCCTTGACGGTCCACGCGCCGTGCGCGGCCGCGAAGGGGCCGGTCGTGACCCGGCGGTCGGAGCGGCGGCCGTTCCCGCCGAGGAAGTCCGCGCCCCACAAGGAGGCGCCCGGCGTCCGGTCCACGGTCCAGTCCCAGTACGGGACGGTGACCGACGGGTCCACCCGCTGCAGGGCCCGCTCGAACTCCAGCAGGAAGGCGCGGTGCCAGGGGAAGAACGACGGCGCCATGTGCGCCACGCGTAAGCCGCCGTCCCCGTCGCCGGTGTAGAAGTCGATGTGCGTGCGGACGAACTCGTCGTAGCGGCCGGTGCGTTTGACGGCGAGCACGGCGTCCACGAAGCGCTTCTTCTGGCTCTTGCTCAGCGTGCTCTGGTTCTGGCGGGTGTGGACCACCGGCACTCACGCCTTCCGGTCTCGCAGGGGCACCGGCCGGCCCTCGTGGGCCCGCAGGGTCTGGCCGCCGAGCTCCACGACGGCGCCCCGCGCCGCGGCCAGCGGGCCGGGATACGCGTCGTAGTGGTCGACCATGCTCAGGTACGTGCCGTCGGCGCGGCGCATGAGGTGCAGGGGGCGCCCGTCGACGGTGACCTGCCAGACGTCCTCCTCGCCGGGCGCGGCGGCGGGGAGCAGGACGCCGGTGATCCGCCGGCCGAGGTAGGTCTCGTCGAACGCCGCGGTCCCGGGCCCCGCCTGCGCCCGCGGCTGAGGGTCCGGCGCGGCGGGGGAGCGGAGCCTGAGCACCGCCACGGTGGTGGTGGCCGCGCCCAGCAGGGCCAGGGCCGCGCCCCGGCGGGACAACAACATCTCGGGACTCACATCCGCCTCCTCGGCGCCGCGGTGGAGGGGCCTCAGCTCACGCGGGGCCTCAGCTGCGTGGGTCTCAGCTCGTCCAGAAGTCCCACCAGCGCGTCAGCACCAACATGCCGACGGCGGCCACGTGCAGGGCGGGCGGCACCCAGGTGAACTCGGTGAAGAAGGCGCGCACCGCGGCCGGGGCGGGCAGCAGGCCCCGCCGGACGGTGAACGCGGTCAGGGACCAGAACGAGACGATGGTCGCCACCCAGGCCAGACAGCACCACAGGCACAGCGAGTTGATCCGGTACAGCGACTGGAACTGCAACCAGGAGACGAACCCGACGCCGAAGAGGCAGCCCGCGGTGCAGGTCAGCCAGTACCAGCGCGGGAAACGCGCACCGGCCAGCAGGCTCATCCCGACGCAGAGCAGCACCCCGTAGGCGACCAGCCCCAGCATCGGGTTGGGGAAGCCGAAGACGGCCGCCTGCTCGCTCTTCATGATGTTGCCGCAGGAGACGACCGGGTTCAGGCTGCACCCCGGCTGGAAGCCCGGGTCCTCCAGCAGCCTGAACTTGTCGAGGGTGATGACCCAGGACGCGAGCACCCCGGCGGCGCCCGCGACGACGAGGACCAGCGCGAGGGCCGGGCTCCGGTCGGCGGAGGCCGGGCCCGCGGGCCGGGGCGCGCCCCCGAGCTGGGCGGGGACGGACGCGGTGGCCCGCTGTTGGTCAGTGCTCACGCGAGGCTCCTTGACGGCCCGGACAGGTGGGTGGCGGCGGCGCGTGGCTCCTAGCCGCGGATGCGGCGGACCGGCAGCAGGCAGTGCGCGGCGGCCGTCAGGGTCGCCTCGTCGCCGACGAAGGCCTTCAGCTCCTCCTCGGTGACGGCCTTGCCGGGGGCCGCGGCGGGCCAGGGCCGGGTGGTGAAGATGAAGTAGGCGCTGCCCTTCTCCTCCGCGGCCGCGAGCCACTCCGGCGGGGCCGGGCACTGCGCGTTCAGCGGCGCCATGGAGATGACGGCCTGGCCCGCCTCGACGAGCAGCGTGACGGGGAAGCTCGGCTGGCGCACACCGCTGTCGACGGTGCCGCCCACGGTGAGCCCGTTGTTGCCGAGGAGGGTCCTGATCGCCGTCTCCGTGGCCTCGGGGCCGGCCGGGGAATCGCCCATGGAGTAGGCGAGGAGGAAAGGCGTGTCGCCGTCGCCCTCGGCGCTCTCTCCGCTCCAGGCGATGACGGCCAGAGTCCCCAGATCGGCCGGGCGGAATGCGGGTTCGATGCTCGACGTAGAAGTCACCGAGCAAGCCTAGCGAGGCCCCGGCCGGGCCCGGTTCGGAATTCACTCGATCGATGGAATTACGGGGAGAAAAAGCCGGAGGCCGTCCGGGAAACGAATCTCCCGAACGGCCTTCGAACGTAATTCCGGGCCTTTTACCGGCCGAGCGGGAGACCGCCGAGCAGCTTGGCCGGACCGCCCACGGCACCGTCGGCGCCGTGGGCGTCCAGCCCCTTGGTCACCCCGGAGACCGTGCCGACCAGACCCTTCTCGTGCTTCGGGTCGAGCAGGTTGGTGTCGACCGGCGACGCAAGGGTCGGCTGGTTGGTGATCGTCGTCAGCGCGTCGTTCAGGCCGCCGTTCAGGCTCATGGGGGGCATGTCCGAGGCAAAGGCGGGGGCGGTGGCCCCGGCGATCACCAGGGAGCCGGCGACGACAGCGGCGGCCTTCAGGGCCTTCATGGTGGGTCCTTCCTTCGACGACGATCGGTCTCTGACCGCTACAACGAGCGGCCCCGCCGTCAGAAACTCCGGTGGCCTCCGATCCGCGGATCCCACCCGGATCCCACCCGGATGCCAACCGGACGGATGTCGCCGCCGTCGCCCGGGTGAACTCAGGCGCCGGGCGCGGCCGGTGCCTGCTGCACCGGCGTGGCCAGCTCCTTGACCAGCGCGGTCACGGCCTGCGACAGCTGCTTGGTGGCGGCCGACATGTCGCCCGCCGCGGCCCCCTTGAGCAGGGCGTCGATGGCGGACCGCAGCTCGGTGGCGGCGTCGGACGGCTCGGCGCGGTCGGCTGTCATGGCGTCAGGAGCCGTGTCCCGCGCGGCTTCCGGCTCGCGCGCGGCGTGCTCCTTCTCCGCCTTGGCGAGGGCGCTGTCGATGGCGTCGGTGTGCTTCTGCACCTCCTGCGGGGCCATCTTGGTGCCCTGCGGCTGGAGGAGGCCGTTGAGCAGGCCGGTGATCGGGGTGAGCAGGCTGGTGACGCCCGCCAGCGGGCTCGCCTGGTCGGCGGGGGCGGCCGGGGCCGTTCCCGGCGCGGGGTCGAGGGACACGAACGTACGACTGTCCTGCACGTCGGCGGAGTTCGCGGCGAACGCGGGCGTCGCGGCACCGATCAGGAGGGAGGCGCAGAGAGCGGAGGTCGCGAGGCGTCGTACGGGCAGTGCGGGCATGAGTTCGCCTTTCGAGCGTGAGTTGACCTTGTGATCACCGTGGAACGACCCACAACGACCTGCAACCGAACCGCGCTCATACGGGCCAACGCAGAGCAGCCGCCCCCCGGGAAGGGGAGCGGCTGCCGAGAGCCGACTGGTCGTCAGTCGTTGGCGCAGGTGTTGCCGAAGGCCGGGTTCAGCAGGCCGATGACGTCGACGGTGTTGCCGCAGACGTTGACCGGCACGTGCACGGGGACCTGCACGACGTTGCCCGAGATGACGCCGGGCGAGTTGGTGGCGGCACCCTGCGCGCCGCTGTCGGCGGTGGCGATGCCGGCGCTGCCGGCCAGGGCGGCGGCGGCCACAGCGGAGAAGACGACTGCCTTGGCGGTACGCGACATGAACATGCTCCTTGGGGGTCGTTCCGTTCGGCCGGGGCAGGCGCCCGGCTCGTGGTGCAACGCGGTGGTGGTCCCCGGGGTTGCGGCTCCGAACGGGTGAATAGCCGTTAGGGCATTGAAGTGCGTCACGGAGTGGCGTCATGAAGCATCCGGTAATTTCACAGTTCCAACACACATCGTGTATCAAGTGAAACTCGCTGCCCCGTGACTACTGTTGGCTGTCCCTCGTTCGGGTCGGTATGCACCCGGAGGTCAACGGATTAGGTGTGACTTTCTTATTTGTCGCTCGTTGCTGCGATGAACCTGCTCATTCCTGAAAGGGAAGTCGGCCGTGCGAAAAGTCCAAGGCTGTTTGCTGCGCCGTACGACGGTGTGCCTGTTGTCCCTGACGGTGCTGGCCCTGCCCGGCCGGGCGACCGCGACGGCGCCGGGCCCCGAGAAGACCCGCATCCCGTTCGCCACGCGGTACGCCGCCGTGCAGCACGGCGGGATCGTGCGGGCGGCCAACGCGGCGATCACCTGCCGGGGCGCCGACTCCGCCAAGAAGGTCGGCTGCTCCGCCGCGCGGGCGGGCGCGGCCGCGGTCAACGGCGACTTCGACATGTTCTACACGGACGTCGACAGCGACCCCAACACCTACAACTCGACCCGGGCCGAGGTCCGTCTCCCCGAGGGCGCGCGGGTCACGTACGCGCGCCTGTACTGGGGCGGGAACCTGCGGGTCGGTGAGCAGAAGCCGCCCCGCGACAACGGCCGGGTGCTCGTGGCCGAACCCGGCGGCGCGTACAAGGAAGTGCTGGCCGACACCCCGGTCGGGCACCGCACGGCGCACGGCGCCGACGCCTTCCAGGCCTCCGCGGACGTCACCGCGCTGGTGGCCTCCGGCGGGTCCGGGCTGTGGACCGTGGCCCAGGTGAACGTCGCGATGGGGCGCACCGCCGCCGGGGCCTGGGGCGGCTGGACGCTCGTGGTCGCGTACGAGAAGGAGTCCGAGCCGCTGCGCCAGGTGTTCGTGCAGGACGGTTTCGACGCGCTCGGCGGGGGCCGCCCCGGCCAGGCCTTCCACCAGCGCACCGCGCCGGCGGCGGGCACCGGTGGCGTCGTAGGGCTCGTCGCCTACGACGGTGACCGCGGCAGCACCGGCGACGCGCTGACGCTCGCCACCGGCCACCGGGGGTCCGTGGCGCTCTCCGACCGGGCCAACCCGGCGCGGGACATCCTCAATTCGACCATCAGCGAACCCGGCGACCGCCCCGCACAGCGGCTGCCCGCCCATGCCAACACCCTCGGCTACGACTCCGACGTGTTCCCGCTGGGCCGGGCCGTCCGGCCGGGCGCCCGGGCCCTGGACCTGCGCCTGGCCTCGTCCGCCGACCGGGCCTGGGCCGGCGTGCTCTTCGGCGCCGTCGACGTCCGTTCCTAGCCGAACTCCGTTCCTCAGCCAAGGAAAAGGCGATGCCTGTGACGTCTGCACCCGTGCCGCCACGTGTGCTGCATGTGACGCAACCGGTCGACGGCGGAGTCGCGCGCGTGGTGGCCGACCTCGTCCGGCGGCAGCTCGCCGCCGGGATGAGCGTCTCGGTGGCCTGCCCCGCCTCCGGCAGCCTCCCCCGGCTCCTGTCCTCCTCGGGCTGCGAAGTCCTGACGTGGGAGGCCTCCCGCTCCCCGGGGAAGGGGCTGCTGCGGGAGGGAAGACACCTCTCCGGCGTGGTGGCCCGGGCGCGGCCCGACCTCATCCACGCGCACAGCGCCAAGGCGGGCCTGATCACCCGGCTCGTCGTCCGGGGCCGCGTCCCCACCGTCTTCCAGCCGCACGCCTGGTCCTTCGAGGCCGTCCGCGGCCTGCCCGCGCGGCTCGCCCTGCACTGGGAGCGGCTCGGCGCACGCTGGGCCGCCCGGCTGGTCTGCGTCAGCCGCGCCGAGCAGCGCACCGGCCGCGGCCTGGGCATCGACGCCGAGTGGCGGCTCGTCCCGAACGGGGTCGACCTGGAGCGCTTCTGCCCGGCGGGCCGGGCCGGCCCGGACGGTGTCCCGGCCGACGGCGCTCCCGGCGGCGACGGCCCGGACGGCGACGGGCCGCTGGTCGTCTGCGTGGGCCGGCTCTGCCGCCAGAAGGGCCAGGACCTCCTGGTCGAGGCCTGGCCCGAGGTGCTCCGGCACCTGCCCCGGGCCCGCCTGGTGCTGGTCGGCGACGGGCCGCAGGCGCAGGAGCTGCGGGCCGCAGCGCCCGGCTCGGTCCGGTTCGCCGGGGCCGTCGACGACCCGGTCCCCTGGTACCGCGCGGCGGACCTGGTCGTCATGCCCTCCCGCTGGGAAGGCATAGCGCTGGCGCCGCTGGAGGCCATGGCCTGCGGGAGCCCGGTGCTCCTCACGGACGTGGCCGGAGCCCGCGAGAGCCTGCCGGCCCCGCTCGCCGACGCGTGCCTCGTCCCCCCGGAGGACCCCGGGGCGCTGGCCCGCGCACTCGTCCGTCTGCTGCGTGAGCCCGCAGAGCTCCGCGCCCACGGCCGCGCCGCCCACCGCCACGTCCACGCCCACCACGACGTACGGCGCACCGCCGCGGCGGTCGCGGAGGTCTACGGCGAACTCCTGGGTCAGGAGACCACCGCACACAGAGAGCCGATCACGACGTGACCTCGGAACAGACCGTTGCCCCCGCCCTCGTCGTCCCCCAGCGGACCACCGTCGGCGCCAAGCTCGACCCGATCGGTGGCCCCGCCCGGGGCCACTCCACCCCTACGCTCCTGCTCGCGGCGGACACCACGGCGGCCCTGCTCGGCACGGTCGCGCTGACGCCCGTGCAGCCGAGGTCCCTCCTGGTGGCCGGCTTCGTCCTGCTGGTCCTCGTCCTGCACCGCGGTGCGGGCCTGTACCGGCCGGCCGAGGGACGGCACGTCCTCGACGACTGCCCCGCCCTCGCCGGACGCGTCCTGACCGCGTGGTGCGTCCTGACCGCTGCGTCGGCGAGCCTGCCGCTGCTGCGGCCGCTGCCGCTGCGCGCGGTGCTCGCCGGATGCGCGCTGCACGTGGTGCTCGCCGTCGCGGGCCGCGCGCTCGTCCTGCGGCGGCACCGGGCCGCGCTGCTGCGCCGCCCCTGCGCGACCCTCCTGGTGGGACCCGAACCCGCCGCGACCCGGGTCGCCGCGGCCCTGCAACGCCACCGGCCGAGCGGCATCCGGCTGGTCGGCATCGTCAGCGGGGAGCCGGCCGAGCCGCCCGCGGCGGGCGAGGAGCCCACGGTGCCGGTGCTGACCACCGCGGACGACGTGCGCCGTGCCGTGATCCAGAACGGGGTGCGGCGCGCGATCCTCCTGGGCAGCGCGGGCTCCCCCGCCTACCGCCCCTGGCTGCGCGGCCTCGCGGAACTGCGGTGCGAGTTCTGGGAGCTGGACCCGGACGTCTGCGCGTACGTGCCCGAGCGCGGCGGGGCCGACGGCCACCTGGCCGGGTTCCGCTGCCGCCCGCTGAGCGGGGCGGCCACCCGGCTGCACCCCGGCAAGCGCGCCCTGGACCTGGCGGTCTCCGCCGCCCTACTGGCGCTGGTCAGCCCGGTCCTGCTGGTCTGCGCGCTGTGGCTGCGCCTCAGCGAGGGGCCCGGGGTGGTCTTCCGCCAGGAGCGCGTCGGCAAGGACGGCCGCCCCTTCACCCTGCTGAAGTTCCGCACGCACCGGCCCGCGGACCCGCTGGAGGCCGCGACGCGCTGGAGCGTGGCCAACGAGCACCACATGCCGTGGTTCTGCCGGTTCCTGCGCCGGACCTCGCTGGACGAGCTGCTCCAGCTGTGGAACGTCTTCCGCGGCGACATGAGCCTGGTCGGACCCCGCCCGGAGCGCCCGTACTTCGTCATGAAGTTCAGCGAGACCTACCCCGGCTACAGCGAGCGGCACCGGGTGCCGACCGGCATCACCGGCCTCGCCCAGATCAACGGACTGCGCGGCGACACCTCCATCGAGGACCGCTGCCGGTACGACAACGCCTACATCGACAGCTGGTCGCTCTGGCGGGACCTCAGCATCCTGGCCCGCACGGCGACCGAGTTCTTCCGCCCTACGGGAAGTTGACGAAGTGACAGCCGTCCCCGCGTTCACCCAGGTGGGCGCCAGTCCCGCTGCGGCCTGGCAGCGGGCCGTGCGCCGCGCGGGCCCCGTGCTCCCCGTCGTGCTGGTGGTCAGCATGCTGGCGCTGCCGCTCGGGCCGGGGGCCGAGGGCGACAGCGGGGGGCTGACACCGGCCGACGCGGTCTCCGGCCTCCTGGTGGTCTTCTGCGCGGTCCGGGCCGTGCGCGCCCGGCAGCGCCCGCTGACCCGCACCGCCTACGTCGTGCTCGGGCTGCCCGTGCTCGCCGTCGCGGTGGCCGCCCTCGGCGCGGACTCCTCCTCGCACACCCTGCTGGGCATGGCGCGGTACTACCAGATCTTCGTGCTCGTCCCGGCCGCCGTCCTGCTGCTGCTGCGCGACCGCGGCGACTTCCGGCTCGTCGGCTGGGCTTTGGTCGGACTCGGCCTGTGGCAGGGCGCGATCGGTGTCTACCAGTACCTGACCGGCACGGGTGCCTCGTACGCGGGGGAGGACATCCGGGCCGTCGGCACGTTCGGCGCCACCGACGTGATGGGCATGTCCACCGTCGTCGCGTACGGGCTCATCTGCGCCGTGGCGCTCGCGCTGGGCGGCGGGACACCGCGCGTCCGGCTCACCGCGCTCGCCTGTGCGCTGGGGCTGCTCGTGCCCCTGGCGCTCTCCTTCAGCCGGGGCGCCTGGATCGCCACGGCCGTCGCGTGCCTGCTGCAGATCGTGCTCGCCGGGCTGCGGCGCGCCGCACGGCTGTTCGCCGTGGGGGCCGCCGTGGCGGTCGTCCTCGTCGGCGGGTTCGGGGTCGGGACGTCGATGCTCCAGGAACGGCTGAGCAGCATCACGCAGGTCACGGCGACCCCCGACCAGTCGGTGACCGACCGGTACACGATGTGGGCGGCGGCCGTGGGCATGTGGCAGGAGCACCCGGCGACCGGGGTCGGGCTCAAGAACTTCCCCGCCTACCGCGACAGCCACGCCTCCATCGCGCTCTCCGCCGGCAGCGATGTCGCGGGCGCGGGCGCCGCCTTCCGCCGGCAGCCCCTGCTGTCGCCGCACAACATGTACCTGCTGGTCCTCAGTGAGCAGGGGCTGCTCGGCCTGTGCGCCGTCGTGGGCAGCTGGGCGGCGCTCCTGGTGTGCGGGGTGCGGCGGCTCGCCGCGGCCCACCGGAGCGCCCGCGGCCTGGACTGCGCGCTCCTCGCGTGTGGGCTGCTGACCTGGCAGCTGATCGACTTCGCCTACGCCGACATCGGCGGTCCCTCCACGGTGCTCACCGCCGTCGTGTTCGGGCTGGCCGCCTGGTGGGCGCTGGCGCCCGCCGCGGTCCGCGCCGGCGGAGCGGCGGCCGGACGATGAAACCCACCCTTCCTGTCGACGGCGGCGAAGAGACCGGGCGCTCCGCCGCCATGCCGGCCCAGCAGACCGCCGGACCGCCCGTCCGCGACAAGAGCCCGGAGCAGCACGGCAGTTCCGGGACCTTCCTCGCCCGTGCCGCGCTGCTGACCGCGGTGCTCTCCGCCGCCGGGTCGCTGCTCGGCCTCGGCCGGGACCAGGCGCTCGCGCACCTGTTCGGAGCGGGGAGCGAGACGGACGCCTTCCTCGTCGCGTGGACCGTGCCCGAGGTGGCCACGACGCTGCTGATCGAGGACGGCCTCGCCTTCATGCTCGTCCCCGCCTTCAGCGCCGCGATCGCCGCCCGCGCGGCCGCGCCGACGGCGGTCCAGGACCCGGTGCGCGCCCTGGTGGCGTCCTCGCTGCCCCGGCTGACCCTGGCGTTCCTGGCCTCCGCCGTGCTCCTGATGATCGGCGCGCCCCAGCTCGTCGAGGTGCTCGCCCCGGGCCTGCCCGACCCCCGCCTCGCCGTCGACTGCACGCGGCTGACGGCGACCTGCCTGCTGACCTTCGGGCTCACCGGGTACTGCAGCGCGGCCCTGCGCGCCCACAGCAGCTACCTCGCCCCGGCCGCCATCTACGTCGCCTACAACACCGGCATCATCGCCACGCTGCTCCTGCTGGCCGACCGGTGGGGGGTGCGGGCCGCCGCCGCGGGCGTGGCCGTGGGCGGCTGCCTGATGGTGCTCGTGCAGGCGCCGGTCCTGCACCGGCGGCTGCGCGGCGCGGGCCCGCGGCCCGCCCGCCGGACCGGGGCCGCGAAGGCGGCGAAGCGGCAGTCCATGGACCTGGCGCTGATCGCGACCGTCCTGCTCTTCGCGCTCTGCCGGCAGTCGCAGGTCTTCATCGAGCGGTTCCTCGCCTCGTCCCTGCCGTCCGGCGCGATCTCGCACCTCAACTACGCGCAGAAGGTCGCGCAGTTGCCGATGGTGCTGTCCCTGATGCTGTGCACCGTCACCTTCCCCGTCGTCGCCAAGGCGCTGGCCCGCGGCGACACGGAGCGGGCGCGGGAGCGGGTGGAGCGCGACATCGCCCTGGCCGCCTGCATCGTCCTGTTCGGCGCGGCGGTGGTCTTCGCCTGCGCTCCCGACATCATCGAGCTGCTCTTCCAGCGCGGTGCCTTCACCGGCGCGGACACCGCCGCGACCGCCTCCATCATGCGCGTCTACTCCCTGGGCCTCCTCGGCCACTGCCTCGTCGGCGCCCTCGTCCGCTCCTACTTCTCCGCCGGGCGGCCCACCTGGTACCCGGTCGGCGCGATGGCCGCCGGCATGCTGCTCACCGCCGGCGCGGGCACCTGGGCCGTCCCCGTCTGGGGCGTCGGGGGCATCGCCGCCGCCAACGCCCTGGGCATCACCTTCACCGCCGTCCTGCTGCTGACCGCCATGGACCGGCGCAGCGTCCCCGTACGGCTGCCGGCGGTACTGCTCGAACTGGCCAAGACGCTGCTCGCGGCGGTGGCCGCCGCGGGCGCGGGCCTGCTGTGCGCGGGCGTGCCCGCGCACCCGCTGGCGGCGCTCACCCTCGCCTCCCTCGCCGTCGCGGCCGTCTTCGGCCTCCTCCTGTGGGCCCTCAACGTGCAGGCGTTCCTGCCGGCCGTCCGCATCGCGACCAGAAAGCTTCGCAATGTCAGCTGAAACAGCGCTCCAGGAACCACCCCTGACCCGGTCCAGAGACCGACTGCCCGGCCGCTCCCCGTGGGTGGCCATGTACCACTCGGTGGACGACTGCCCCGACGATCCCTACAACGTCACGGTCACCCCCGACCGGCTGCGCCAGCAGCTGCACTGGCTGCGCTCGCGCGGCCTGCGCGGCGTCAGCGTCGCCGAACTCCTCGACGCCCGCAGCTGCGGCGCCGGCCGCGGTCTGGTCGCCCTCACCTTCGACGACGGCTACGGCGACTTCGTCGAGAACGCGCTGCCGCTGCTGCGCCACTACGACTGCTCGGCCACCGTCTTCGTGCTGCCCGGCCGGATCGGCGGCGAGAACGGCTGGGACGCCGAGGGCCCGCGCAAGCCGCTGCTGACCGCGCAGGGCATCAGGACCGCCGCCGCGGCCGGCATCGAGATCGGCTCGCACGGACTCATGCACGTCGACCTCACCCGCGTGGACGACGAACAGCGCCGCGCCGAGATCCGGCACAGCAAGGTCCGCCTCGAAGAGCTCACCGGCCACGAGGTGCACGGCTTCTGCTATCCGTACGGGGCCATCGACGCGCCGACGGTGGAGGCCGTGCGCGCCGCCGGCTACCGGTACGGCTGCGCCATCTCGCCGGGCCCGCTCACCAGCGTCCACGCCATGCCGCGGGTCTACGTCGGCCAGCGCGACACCCCCTGGCGGCTCGAACTCAAGCGCCGGGTCCACCGGGTGCGCCGCCGGGACTGGCAGCTCGGGGAGGGCACGCGGTGAAGGTCCTGCACGTCATCACCGGCCTGGGCGCGGGCGGCGCGGAGCAGCAGTTGCGGCTGCTCCTGCGGCACCTGCCGGGCGGCCACGACGTCGTGACCCTGACCAACCCGGGCCAGGTCGCCGAGGGCCTGGTCAGCGACGGCGTCCGCGTCGCCCACCTCGGTATGGCGGGCAACCGGGACGGCCGCGCCCTGCCCCGCCTGGTGCGGCTCGTGCGCGGCGGCCGCTACGACGTGGTCCACACGCACCTGTACCGCGCCTGCCTGTACGGGCGCACGGCGGCGCGGCTGGCCGGGGTGCGGGCCGTGGTCGCGACGGAACACTCCCTGGGCGACGCACAGATCGAGGGGCGCCCCCTCACCCGCGGGGTCCGCGCGCTCTACCTCGCGGGCGAGCGGCTCGGCCGGGCGACCATCGCGGTCTCCCCGGCGGTGGCCGAGCGGCTGCACGGCTGGGGCGTGGCCCCGCACCGCGTCCACGTCGTCCCGAACGGCGTCGACGTCGACCGCTTCGCCTTCGACGCCCGCGCCCGGACCCGTGCGCGGGCCGCGCTCGGGCTGCCCGCGGACGCCTTCGTCGTCGGCGGGGTGGGCCGCCTCGTGCCGGGCAAGCGGTTCGACGTCCTGATCGCCGCCCTGCGCGACCTCCCGGACGACGTACGCCTGCTGCTCGTCGGCACCGGACCGCAGGAGGACGCGCTGCGGGAGGCGGCGCGGCGCGCCCAGGTCCTGGACCGCGTCGTCCTCGCCGGGGAGCGCCCGCACACCGCCGCGGGCCCGGACGCCGTGGACCTGCCCGCGCTGCTGTCGGCGATGGACGTGCTCGCCTCGCCCTCGCTCGACGAGGCGTTCGGGCTCGCCGTCGTGGAGGCGCTCGCCGGCGGCCTGCCCGTGCTCTACGTGACCTGCCCGGCCGTCGACGACCTGCCCGCGGGGCTCGCCGCCCGCGCGGTCCGTGTCCCGTGCGCGCCCGCCTCGTTCGCCCGGGAGATCCGGGCGGTCCGGGACCGGCGGGCGGACGACAGGCCGCCGTCACCGGCCGCCCACCACTACAGCATCGCCCGCAGCGCCGAGGCACACCTCCGGGTGTACGCGTCGGCCATGGGCGCCCCGACCCCAGGAGTGAGTACGCGATGACCGAAGCCGCCCAGGAGAGGGCCACCTCCCGCCCGCCGGCCACCCGCACCGGCACCCCCAGGCGCCGGGTGCCGCTGTGGTGGCCCCTGCCGGCCGGGATCCTGCTCGGCGCGCTCGCCGGCGGCGTGTACGGCGGGGTCAGCACCCCGCAGTACACGGCGACCAGTTACGTGATCGCCGTCCCCGCGAAGGGCTCCGACCCGATGTCCGCGACGGGCTTCGCCCAGGCCTACAGCAAGGTGGCCACGCAGGTCGCGGTGTTGAGCGACGCGCAGGTCGCGGCGGGCGTGCCGGTGGACACGCTGCGTTCGGACGTCCGCGCCGAGACCTCCCCGGACGCGCCGATGGTCGCGATCTCCGCGTCCTCGGACCGGCCCGCCACGGCGGCGGCGATGGCCGACGCGGTGGCGCGCGCGCTGACCACCAACGCCCAGCACGCCAAGAAGGAGACCCGCGTCGAACTCCTGCGGTTCACGCGCGCGGTGAAGCCGACCGCGCCCTCCTCGCCCTCGGCCGCGCTGACCACCCTGGTCGGCGCGTGCGCGGGCGGTCTGCTCGGCGGCCTCGCCCTGCTGCTGCGTCCGCGCCGGGAGCCCGGGGCCGCGACGCCGACCGTGCCCGCCCCGGCCGCGGGCGAGCAGCGGGGCGGCGCCTGATGCGGGGGAGCGGGCCCGGCCCCGCGGTCACGCTCTGCACGGACGCCGCCGCGTTCGGGGCGCTGCGCGAGGAGTGGAACCGCCTGCACCGCTCGTGTGCGACGGCGACCCCGTTCCAGAGCCACGCCTGGCTGCACTCCTGGTGGCTTTCCTACGGGCGTCCCGGACGGCTGCGGGTCGTGCTGGTGCGCCACGAGGGCCGGCTGGTGGCCGCGGCCCCGCTCATGCTGCGGCTGAGCCCCTTCCCCACGCTGACGCCGCTCGGCACGGCGATCTCCGACTTCAGTGACGTCCTGGTCGAGGACGGTTCGGGCGGCGCCGTCCTGGACGCCCTCGGCGCCGGTCTGTGGCGGCTGGCCGGGCGCGCCGTGATCGACTTCCGGGAGGTGCGGCCGGGCAGCACGGTGGAGGCGCTGCACGCCCGCTGGCCTGGACCGAGCCGGCGCCTCGACGACTCCCCGTGCCTGGAGCTGCCCGCGCTGCCGATGGACGACCTGGTGCAGCGGCTGCCGCGGCCCCGGGCGCAGCGGGCCCGCGCCAAGCTGCGCAAGCTGGACGCGATGGGGATCGAGCGGCGGGTCGTCCCCACCGCCGAGGTCGGCCCCTCGGTCCGCCGCCTGCTGGAGCTGCACCAACTGCAGTGGCAGGAGCGGAAGGTGACGACGGAACATGTCAGGCCGCGGTTCGCCGAGCACCTGACCCGTTCGGTCACCGCGATGGCGCAGACCGGCGACGCCGTCGTCACGGAGTTCACCCTGGAGGGCTCGGTGGTCGCCGCCGACCTGACCTTCCTCTCGCCGCGGCTGGCGGGCGGCTACCTCTACGGGGCCCATCCGCAGCTGCGGGAGCGGAAGATCGACGTGGCCACCATGCTGCTGCGTTCGTGCGCCCAGCACCTGCAGAGCGGGCCGCGCGACGGCGTGCTGAGCCTGCTGCGCGGCACCGAGCCCTACAAGCTGCACTGGCGCCCCGAGCAACTGGTCAACCAGCGGTTCCTGCTGGCGCGCCGCGGCACCGCCCCGCTGCTGGGCGCGCTCCTCGCCGACGTCCGGGGCCGGGCCCTGGCCAAGCGGGCCCGGCAGGCCTGGAAGGAGCGAAGTGGCGGCCCTGCCTAGCGCCGGGACCGCCACCGCACCCTCCGGCAGAGCCGGGTCAGAGGTACTGCCCCCACCCGCCGAAGCGCAGACAGACCCTGCCGCCGATCCACCGCTCGACCCAGTCGCCCAGCCGGACGGGGGTGCACGACGCGGCCGCGGTGGGCGCGGTCGGCGCGGTGGGCGCGGCCGGGCCGGTGGGCGTGGCCGGCGTGACGGGCGTGACGGGCGTGGCCGGAGTGACCGGAGTGACCGGAGTGACCGGAGTGACCGGCGTGATGGGCACAGTGGGCAGGACCGGCTTGTCGCGGCCGGTCAGCGCCGCCCGGTAGACCTTCGACGCCTCCGGGTTCTTGTCGCACTGCCACACCCCGTGCGGGCAGTAGTCCGTGAGGGTGTTGTAGAGCGCCTTGTGCTCGTCCATCCAGGCGAGCATGCGCCGCATGTACTCGGGGTTGTCGCCGTTGCGGAACAGCCCCCACTCCGGGTAGGAGACCGGCTTGTTGTGCTTCTTGGCGAAGCCGACGTGCCGCTCCAGGCCGTAGGGCTCGGAGACCTGCTTGTCGAAGGAGAGGCCCCGCGGCTGGTCGTAGGCGTCCATGCCGATGATGTCCACGACGTCGTCACCGGGGTAGCACCGGGTCCACGGCACGGCGTCGCGGCCGCGGCTGGGCGTGAAGTCGAAGCGGAACTTCTGCCCGGGCACGCTCCGCATCGTCGTGACGATCCGCGTCCAGTACTTGCGCCACGCCCGGGGGTCGGGGCCGCAGCGATGCGTGTAGGTGACGCCGTTCATCTCCCAGCCGAGCACGAGGACGGTGTCCGGCACGCCGAGCGTGACCAGGTGTTCGGCGAGGGTGCGGAAGTGCTGGTCGAACTCGCCCGCGGCGCCGCGCTGGAGCAGCGCCTGGACGTCTCCGTCCGAGACGCCCTCCTCGTTGCGTTCGAGCATCGGCACATTCAGTACGAAGAGCCGGTCATCGCGTTCGCGGCGCCACTTGGCCCAACTGTCGAGGAACGTCGGGGAGCCCTCGATGTTGCTCCACCTGTCACCGGGAAGATAGGTGTGCCCCACGCGCAGATCGGCTCCGCCGAGCCACTGCGACAACTGCGTCATCCGTGTCACACCGCGCGGCCCGTAGTCCAGGTAGGCGCCGAACGCCGGGAACTCGTCGCTCCCGGGCGCCGGAGCCACACCTGGGCCGAGGGCGGGCGGTGTCACGGACGGCGTGAGCTGCGACGGCACGGCAGGTGTCGGCTGCGGTGTCACGGCAGGCGTCTGCTGTGGTGTCACGGCCGGTGTCGGCTGTGGCGGCACGGCGGGTGTCTGCTGCGCCGGCGCGGCGGACGCCGGCTCGGGGGAGGGTTCGCCGGACGCGATCCGCACGCCGCGCGGGGTCGCGTCCGCCCGGTCGACGGAGACCGGTCCTCCCGCGACCAGCGCCGCCGCGATCAGGGCTCCCGTCACGATCAGCGCACGGCGTCTGCGCCACGGCCGTAGGCGTTTTGTCACCATTACGTCTCCTCGTCCTGTGATCGCTCCCTCCTGACAGACAGTCATATGAACGCTCCCGGCGCCATTCGTGGGACAGCCGATGGCCGCCCCGCGTCACCCTCACGGATTAGTTCCCCGAAAGGACGGCACATGCCCGACCCCTGTGTCCCGGTCGTGCTGCTACGGATCGACCCCAACCCCTTTCACCACGGGACGCTGGGGGCGGCCCGCTCCCTGGGGCGCTGCGGTGCGGAGGTCCACGTGGCCGCGGGCGAAGAAGGCGGCGACGGCGGCCCGGTGGCCCGTTCGCGGTTCGTCACCCGCACCCACCGCGCCCCGCGCCCGGGCGCGTCCCTCGACGAGGTCGCCGCCGTGCTGCGCCGGGTGGCCGCCCAGGTGGCCCGGCCCGCGGTGCTGATCCCGATGGACGACGCCGGCGCCATCGCGGTGGGCCGGCTGCGCGAGAGTCTCGCCGGCCCGTTCCTGCTGCCCGAACAGCCCGCGCACCTCGCCGAGCACGTCGCCGACAAGGCCCGGCTGCCCGAACTCTGCCGGTCCCTCGGCATCGGCCACCCGGACACCGTCCAGCCGCGCGACGAGCACCACGCCGCCACCGCCGCCCGCGAACTGGGCCTGCCGGCCGTGGCGAAGTGGAGCCGGCCCTGGCTGCTGCCCCCGGGCTCCGGCCTGCGCAGCACCACACTGATCAACTCCCCCGAAGAAGCGAGCGACCTCTACCGGCGCGGCCACGCCACCGGCAGCGAACTGCTGCTCCAGAAGTACGTCGCCGCGGGCCCCGGCAGCGACTGGTTCGTGCACGGCTACGCCGACCGGCACGGCACGCTGCACGGCGGCGGCGCCGGCACCAAGCAGCACGCCTGGCCGCGCGGCGCGGGCCTGACCGCGGTCGGCCGCTGGGACCCCGCCCCCGACCTGCACGCCATGGTCGGACGCGTCGTCGACGCCCTGGGCTACCGCGGCATCTTCGACATCGACTTCCGGGTGGACGCCACGACCGGCACCCCCTGCCTGCTGGACTTCAACCCGCGCCCCGGCGCGCAGTTCCGGCTCTTCGCCGACGGCGGCGGCCTGGACGTCGTACGCGCCCAGTACCTCGACCTGACGCACCGGCCGGTGCCCGCGGCCCGCGCCCTGCACGGGCGCGCCTTCGTCGTGGAGAACTACGCGCCGTTCTCCGCGATCCGGGCCCTCGCGGCCCGCCGGGGCACCCCGCCCCCCGAGTTCGCCTGGCACGCCCAGGACGACCCCGCGCCCGCGCGGGCCATGGCCGCCGCGTGGTCCCGGCACGCGGCACACCGGCTGCTGCGCCGGGCCCGGCCGGCCGCGGCCGGCGCACCCGGCACCTCCCCGGACCGCCCGGCCGTACCCGCGGCCGCCGTGCGGACCACGACGGCTGAACGAAAGGCGAGCTGCTGATGCACGACCTGTTGGTGGTGGGCGCCGGCCCTTACGGCCTCTCCATCGCCGCCCACGCCCAAGCGCGCGGACTCGACACGCGGGTCTTCGGACGCCCGATGCAGTCCTGGCGCGACCACATGCCCGAGGGCATGTTCCTCAAGTCGGAGCCCTGGGCCTCCAACCTCTCCGCGCCGGGGGACCGGTTCCGCCTCGACCAGTACTGCGCCCGGATCGGCGTCGCCGCCGTCCACGGCCGGCCGATCCCCGTGGAGACCTTCGCCTCCTACGGCCTGTGGTTCGCGCGCGAGGCACTCTCGCCGGTCGACGAGCGGATGATCGAGCACATCGACGCGGTCCCCGGAGGTTTCGCCGTCCGGACCGAGGACGGCGAGTCCGTACAGGGCCGGGCGGTGGCCCTGGCCAACGGGGTGCTGCCGTACCAGCACATCCCGGAAGCCCTGCGCGGGCTGGCGGACGCTCATGTGTCGCACAGCAGCCGGCACAGCGACCTCGGCCGGTTCCGCGGCGCGGACGTCACCGTCGTCGGCGCGGGACAGGCGGCACTGGAGATCGCGGCCCTGCTCGCCGAGCAGCGGACGCGGGTCAGGATCGTCGCCCGCGCCTCGCGGCTCGACTGGAACACCGTCCCGCCGCCCTGGGTCCGCCCCTGGCACCAGAGCCTGCGCGCCCCGCACAGCGGCCTGGGCAGCGGCTGGCGCAACTGGTTCTACGCCGAGCGGCCGGGCGCCTTCCGGCGGCTGCCGGAGCGGACCCGGGCCGCGATCGCCACGACCGCGCTCGGCCCCGCGGGCGCCTGGTGGATCCGGGACCGGGTGCACAGCGGCGCCATCGACATCCGGCTGGGCCGGGCCATCGAGGCCGCGCGCCCGGCGGCGGGCCGCCTGCACGTCCGTACGGCGGGTCCCGCCGCGGGCGCCGAGGAGTTCGAGACCGACCACGTCATCGCCGCCACCGGGTTCCAGGCGACGCGGGAGCGGATGACCGTGCTGGCCCCCGGGTTGCGGCACCTGCTGGCCGAGCGGCCCGAGGACACCCCGCGGGTGGGCCGCGGCTTCGAGTCGGCCTGCCCCGGCCTCTTCCTCGCCGGCCTGGTCACGACGCCCGACTACGGCCCGGCGATGCGCTTCGTCCACGGCGCGACCTACACCGCGCCCGCCCTGATCGACGGGGTCGAGCGGTATCTGGCCCGGCTGCCGCGGCGCGGTGGCCCCGTCGTCCCGGTGGGCCGCCGGCAGACCCGGGTCCCCGTCGCGGTCCCGTCCGACACCTGAGGCCCCGCGGGGCCTGGCGGCCGGGGGACCCGTTGGGGTGAGATGGCGGGCAAACGGGTGAAGGGGCCTGTCGTGACCGGCGTTTCGGTGGTGCACTGACGGCTGTCATGAGAATGGCCGCACCGGCCACGCCGGCCGTGTTGTCCGCGTCGGCCGTGTTGTCCGCCGCCCAGCCGTCGGCTTCGTGCCGTTGGTGGACAACCGTCGTGCGCGCCGTCCTCTGTGGGCCGGGAAGAGCGTTGGTAGCTCTTCCCGGCCCGGCCTTTTGCCGTCCCGGACCGGGAGATCGGCACTCAGCGGCGCGCCGTGGCCGACCTGCGGTAGAGGATGCCGCCGCCGAGCAGCAGCCCCGCCCCGGTGGCCGCCGCCGCGAGGATCCGCTCGTCGACGCCGGTCGAGGCCAGCTGCTCGTGCGCCACCGGCGCCTCGGTGTCGACCGCGGCCTCTCCGGCGGGCACGGAGCGCGGGAGCCCGGCCGCCTCGACCTGGCTGTCGCTGCCCGGGACGGGCAGGGCCCGGTCGGAGGGCGGCGTGCCGGGCTCGTCGGGCCGGGCCGGGGGCCGTTCGCCGTGCGGGTGCGTCGGACCGGCCGTCGATCCGCCCTCGCTCGCGCAGGAGTTGCCGAAGACGGGGTTGCCCACGCCGATCACGTCGACGGTGTTGCCGCACAGGTTCAGGCCGAGGTCCACCGGGGCCTGCACCGAGTTGCCCGACAGCACGCCGCTCGAACCCGACGTGCTGCTCGCGGAGTGCGGCGTGCGCGGTTCGGTGGGGTGCGCGGGGGCGTCGTCGCCGTACCCGCCGGGCTCGTCGCCGTTGCCGTCGTCGCCGTCGTGGGCGCTGGTGGCGGTGGTGCTATCGGGGTCGCCGTACCCGCTCGCCGCCCGCGCGTGCCCGCCGTCCGGGGACGTGACGGCGGAGGCGTCCTTCGCGGCGCAGTGGTCGCCGGTGGCGGGGTTCAGGGCACCCACGGCGTCGACGGAGTTGCCGCAGACGTTGACGGGGACCGACACCGGCGCCTCGACCGAATTGCCCGACAGCACCCCGGGCGAGCCGCCCGTCTGCTCCTGGGCGCCCGACATGACGGCGGCGCCCGCGCCGGGCACGGACAGAAAGCCCGTCGCCGCCGCGGCCGCCACTACGCCGATCCTCAGTGCCTGCCTCATGCGTTTCCTTTCCCGCTACAAGTCGAAGCCGACCCCGGGGCCCGAGGGCACCAGGGTCGGCCGGAAGACAACTGCGCTCGCTGCGTCAGTCGTTGGCGCAGGTGTTGCCGAAGGCGGGGTTCAGCAGGCCGATGACGTCGACGGTGTTGCCGCAGACGTTGACCGGGATGTGGATCGGGGCCTGCACGTTGTTGCCGGAGATCACGCCCGGCGAACCGACGGCCGCACCCTGGGCGCCGGAGTCGGCGAACGCCGGAGCAGCCATACCGAGGGCCATGACAGCGCCGGCGACGACCGTGACGCTCTTCTTGACAGACATGTTTTCTCCTTTTACCGAGGAAGTTGTTCAAGGGGTCCGTACGGAACGGAGGACGCTGGTCCCGCCGGACGCTCCGCATGGCAAACGAGCCGACACCGCCCGAGGAAACTGTGCCGACCGGGCGATGAAACGGGCGGACGCCCGATAAAAAGCCCGGGCCGCCCGCAGCAGAACGATGCGGACGGCCCGGGCCGGGTGCGCGGAGGCTGATCAGCCGTTCTGCGTACCGTTGGCCGAGAGGACCGGGATGTCGTCCAGGATGTGCGACAGCGGCTCGTCGCCCTTGGCCTGCGTCGAGTTCTCGACACACTGCTGGTTCTGCGGCGCGGACAGGATCGGGATGTCCTGGACGCCGACGTTGACCAGACCCACGATGTTCTGGATGTTCGCCTTGACCGGCAGACCGACACAGGGCTTGTTCAGCGAACCCTGGACCAGGCTGAGCTGCGGGCTCATGTCGCCGTCGGTCGAGGAGTTACCGAATGCCTGCTGGGCGCCGTTGCCGCTGGCGGAGGTGGTGCCGCTGTCGTCACCGATGGCCAGCGCCGACGGCGCGGCCGCGGCGGAGATACCGACGACGGAGACGGCGACTGCAGCCGCAGTCATAGCCTTCTTGAGCATTATTTCTGTTCCTTTTCTGACAGGCACCGGTTACTGCGAAAGGAATAACTCCCCGGGTTCGCGATGGTTCCGCAGGTTCACCCGTTGCGCCGAGAGTCTGATTATCCGCACGGCCCCCTGCTCCCCATCCGAGTGAATCTGGACAACCAAACCGTCCCGCGCGGAGTTGTCTCGGATGCTCGCTGAACCAATCGAAGGGGAATCTCTCATGATGAAGAAGGCTGTGGCCGCCGCCGCCGTCACCGCGTCTCTCGTCGGCATCTCTGCGGCGGTGGCCCCGCAGGCCCTGGCGGAGGGCAATGACGGTGGAACGACCTCGTTCAGCGGGAACAACGCTCAGCAGGCGTTCGGCAATTCGGCCACGTACGGCAACATGAGCCCGCAGATGGCGCTCATCCAGGGCTCGCTGAACAAGCCCTGCATCGGCCTGCCGGCCAAGGCCAACATCCAGAACATCGTGGGTCTGGTCAACGTCGGCCTCCAGGACATCCCGATCCTGTCGGCGCCGCAGAACCAGCAGTGTGTCGAGAACTCGACGCAGGCCAAGGGCGACGAGCCGCTGTCGCACATCCTGAACGACATCCCGGTTCTCTCCGCGAACGGCGAGGGCAACCACTGATCCGCATGTCGTAGATGTTGGGCCGCCTCATCGGCGGCCCAACTTTGTTTTTAACCGCATCCGCGTAATCCGCAGGTATTACGCCGAATGGGTCAGGGTCCGCAACTGTCACCCCCCGGACCAGTTGACTAACCGTAGCTCCGTCAACGGAGTTCGCTCATGAAGGGAATTCGCATGAAGAAGCTGTGGGCAACCGCAACGATCGTCGCTTCCATGGCCGGCCTGTCGGCGGTGGCTGCCCCCCAGGCTCTGGCCGTCGGCGACGACAGCGGCACCACCTCCGCCAGCGGCAACGGCGCGCAGGAGGCGTTCGGCAACTCCTCCGTCAACGGCGACCAGAGCCCGCAGCTCACCCTGGTCCAGGGTTCGCTGAACAAGCTCTGCGTCGGCCTGCCGGCCAAGGCGAACGTCCAGAACATCGTGGGTCTGGTCAACGTCGGCGTCCAGGACATCCCGGTCCTGTCCGCGCCGCAGAACCAGCAGTGCGCGGAGAACTCGACGCAGGCCAAGGAGGACGAGCCGCTGTCGCACCTCCTCAGCGACATCCCGGTCCTCTCGGCCAACGGCACGCAGAACGGCTGACACAAACCCTGAGGGGCAGCTGCCGAGCGCAGCTGCCCCTCAGGTGTGTCCGCCGCGGCCCGGCCGCATCGTGCGGTCCGGGCGCTGCGGGTGCGCCTACGCGCCGAGCAGGTTGGTGACCGGCGCCACCAGGTCCGTCACCTGGTGCAGCTCGTTGAGCTTGTTCAGCTGGTTGAGGCCCTGGAGCTGCTCGGCGGTGCGCGGCACCTCGTCGCGGTGCGCGGCCGGGACGGCCATGGTGGAGACCGCGTCGAGCGTCGCGGTGGGGGAGATGGTGTTGCCGGCCGTGTTGGTGTCGGCCTGCACGGCCGGGGCCGCGATCGCGGTGGCGCCGACAGCGAGCAGGACGGCGGTGAGGGCTCGTCGAGTTGAGGTCATGCCTCCCTAACGGCGCACCCGACGGGCCGGACACGGGAGGCCCGGACTCCTGACCCGACAGGTCTACACGGCGGGCGGCCGTACGAGCGGCGGGGCGGTCGCGGGAACCGATTGGCTTTCATCGTCCCTGATGGCGTAGTGTTGCATTCATCGACGCGGGGTGGAGCAGCTCGGTAGCTCGCTGGGCTCATAACCCAGAGGTCGCAGGTTCAAATCCTGTCCCCGCTACTGAAGGCCGAGGCCGGAATCTTTCGAGATTCCGGCCTCGGCCTGTTGGTGCGTCCTGACCCGGACGGAGCAGCAGCGCTCGCCCCCGGCCCGCCGCCCGGGAACCCTTGGACCGACGCCGTAATCCGGGCGCGGACGTGGCAGGAGACGAGTGGTGGGGCAGCGAGGAGGGCGGCACGGACGCGGAACGGACGCCGCCGGTACGCGTGCCTTCCTGCGGGTGCTGCCCCTGCTGCTGATCGTCGGCGGTGCGGTCTACGAGTACTGCACGCCGTCCGGGTTCGCCGGCTCACCGCTCTTCAGTGCTGCGCCGCTGGTCGTCGCGCCCTTCTTCTCGCTGGGCAGCACGATCACCGCGGGCGCCGCGTCGGTCGCCGCCATCGTCGCCGTCCATCTGCGCTACACGTCGTTCAACGCCGGGGTGTACACCGAGATGGCCACCGTGGCCACGGTGTGCGTGCTGGCCTGCTTCATCAACCGGATCAAGCGCCGCAGCGACGAGCAGCTGGCGTCCGCGCGCCAGATCGCGGAGGCCGCCCAGCTGGCGGTGTTGCCGGAGCCGGCCGGGCGGATCGGCGGCCTGGCCGTCGCGGCCCGGTACGAGGCGGCGCAGGCCGACGCCTTCATCGGCGGCGATCTGTACGCGGTGCAGGACACGCCGCACGGGGTGCGGATAGTCGTGGGGGACGTACGGGGCAAGGGCATGGGCGCGGTCGCCGCCGTGGCCGTCGTCATCGGGGCCTTCCGGGAGGCCGCCGAGCAGGAGGAGAGCCTGGAGGCGGTCGCCCAGCGGCTGGAGCGGGCGCTGGCCAGGGAGGGGTCGCGGCGGCGCGGCATCGACGACTTCGAGGGGTTCACCACCGCCGTGCTCGCCGAGATCCCGCACGGCGGCCGGCTCCTGCGCGTCCTCAACCGCGGCCACCCCGAACCGGTCGTGCTGCACGGCGACGGCACGGTGCGGGTGGTCACGCCGGCGGAGGCGGCGCTGCCGCTCGGCCTGGGCGAGCTCGGCTCCTGGCCGGACCGGGCCACCGAGGCGGCGTTCCCGGCCGAGGCGACGCTGCTGCTCTACACCGACGGGCTCTCCGAGGCGCGCGACGCGCGGGGCGTCTTCTACGATCCCGCGGCCCGGCTCGCGGGCCGGATCTTCCCGGGGCCGGAGGAGCTGCTCGCGGCGCTGGCCGAAGAAGTGCGCCGGCACACCGGGGGCGGGGCCAGCGACGACATGGCGCTGCTCGCCGTGCGCCGCCCTTGATCGACATCACGAGGCGTGACCGGACGACTCCCTGCACATAACGATTGACACTCCGTCAGAAAGTCGGGTGTTTGGCGCGGGCCGGAATCGTCGGTCAACTCGCCCGTTTGAAGGTGTTATTGACCGTTAAGTCCAGGCCAAAGACGTGAACGATCAGTGGGAACAGCTTGGAATTACTATCGGCTGTCTATTAACGTTCGATAACGCAGCGCGGTCGTCCCAGCCGTCACAAGCGACGGCTCCGTGCGCACACGCCTAATCCCGCAAGGGAGCCGGGGAACCACCAACTTGGGGTGAATCAGGCACAGTTCCGTCGCTTTTCGGGCGCCGGGCCGTGCTCGTAGGAGACCTTCCTGCTCCGAACCCGTCAGCTAACCCGGTAGGCGAGAAGGAAGGAAAGGAGAGCGCCCCCGTGGCGTCGAACCGTCCTGCCCCCGAGTTCTCCGGGTACTCCGCCCACCCCGCCGACGGCGAGGCCGGCGTCGAGCAGGGGAGCTGGGAGGAGTGGAATCCCACCGAGGAGTCCGTCCGCCCCGTCCGCGGCAGGCACCGCGTGGCCCGTCAGCGCGGCGGACTCGCGCGCAGCTCCACCGTCCTGGGCGTCGGCGTGATCGCCGCCGTCGGCGCCGGCGGCATCGCCACCGCGCAGGGCGGCAAGCCCCCGGTCCGGATCTCCATGCCCGACCTCTCCGCCGTCAAGGACTCGCTGCCCGAGGCCAAGTCGCTGCCCGGCGTGGGCGCGTTCATGTCCGACGGCGCCGACTCCGCCTCCGGCGCCTCCGCCGCGCCGCTCACCACGATGGGCACCGGTCAGTCGGGTGCGGGCGAGGCGCTGCGGGCCCGGATCATGCAGCAGGCCGAGACGCAGCAGGACGCCGCCGATGCCACCGCGCAGGCCGAGGCCGAGCAGGCCGCCGCGCTGAAGGCCGCCGAGGAGGCCGCGGCGAAGCACGAGAAGGCCGAGGCCAAGGCCGCCGCCGACAAGAAGAAGGCGGAGGAGGAGGCCAAGAAGAAGGCCGAGGCCGAGCGCCTCGCCGAGCTGGCCAAGAGCTTCCGGCTGCCCGTCGCCTCGTACACGATCACCGGCACCTTCGGGCAGCCCGGATCGATGTGGTCCTCCGGCTACCACACGGGCCTGGACTTCGCGGCCTCCACCGGCACGCCGATCCACGCCATCCACGGCGCCACCGTCACCGAGGCCGGCTGGGCGGGCGCCTACGGGTACCGCACGATCCTCACCCTCGACGACGGCACCGAACTGTGGTTCTGCCACCAGTCGTCGATGAACGTCAGCGTCGGCCAGAAGGTCTCCACCGGGGACGTCATCGGCCGCGTCGGCGCCACCGGCAACGTCACGGGCGCCCACCTCCACCTGGAGGTCCACCCGGGCGGGGACGCCACCGGCGTCGACCCCGCGGTCTGGCTGCGCGGCAAGGGCCTCTCGCTCTGAGCCCGCGGCGCCCCCCGCGCAGCGGTTCGCTCCGCGGGGGGCGTTCAATCGGGGTATGACTTCTTCTCCCCTGCGCCCGCTCGGCTCCTCCGACCTCGAGGTCTTCCCGCTCTCCCTCGGCGGCAACGTCTTCGGGTGGACCGCCGACGAGGCGACGTCCTTCGCGGTGCTCGACGCCTACACCGCCGGGGGCGGCAACTTCATCGACACGGCGGACTCGTACTCGGCCTGGATCGAGGGCAACCACGGCGGTGAGTCGGAGACGATCATCGGCAAGTGGCTCGCCGCCCGCGGCCGGCGCGACGAGGTCGTCATCGCCACCAAGGTCGCCCGCCACCCCGACTTCAAGGGCCTGCGCGCCGCGAACATCCGGGCCGCCGCCGACGCCTCCCTCACCCGCCTCGGCACCGACCACATCGACCTCTACTACACGCACTTCGACGACGACGAGACGATCCCCGTCGAGGAGATCATCGGCGCGCTCGACGGCCTGGTGAAGGCCGGCAAGGTCCGCGCCATCGCCGCCTCGAACATCTCGCCTGAGCGCCTCCAGGAGTCGCTGGACTTCTCCGACCGCGAGGGCCTCGCCCGCTACGTCGCCCTTCAGCCGCACTACAACCTCGTCTCGCGCGACACCTACGAGGGTCCCCGGCGCGAGATCGCCTCGCGCGCCGGGCTCGCCGCCGTCCCGTACTTCGCCCTCGCCGCCGGTTTCCTCACCGGCAAGTACCGGCCGGGCGTCGCCGTCGACAGCCCCCGCGCGGCCGGTGCCAGCAAGCACCTGGAGACCGAGCGCGGCCGCAAGGTGCTGACCGCCCTCGACGAGGTCGCCCGGGCGCACGACGCCGAGATCGCCACGGTCGCCCTGGCCTGGCTCGCCGCCCAGCCCACCGTCGCCGCGCCGATCGCGTCCGCGCGCACGGTGGAGCAGCTGCCCGCGCTGCTCGCCGTGGCCGGACTGGAGCTGACGGACGCGGAGCTCGGCCGCCTCACGGAGGCCTCCGCCTGAGCCCGTTCAGGGCCGGTACGGGTGGTACGCGGGGGCGGGCGGCCGCGGCCCCGCGTACGCCGGGGGCCGGTGGACGGGGGCCGCGACCTGGGCGGCGTAGGCGAGGGCGGGGCGGGCGTATCCGCGCCGCTGCCACAGCGCGTCGAGCAGCTCCCGCTCCCGTACGACGAAATCGGCGCCGGCCCGCCCCCGCTCACCGCGGTGCCGGAGCAGGGCGAGCGACGTCGCCAGGGACGCGTACTCGGTGACCGCCCGCTCCGCCGTCCTGCCGCCGTAGTGGGCCGCGTACTCGCGGGCCAGGCGGCGGGCCTTGAGGGAGCCGAGGGCGAACGGCTCGGGCGGCGCGAGCCAGCCGGCGGCGACGTACGCCGCCAGCTGTGCCCGGACGGTGCGCAGTTCGCGGTGGCGCAGGTACACGGCGAGCCAGGTGAGCAGCGCGAAGACCGGGACCATGAACGCCGCGTACACGGCGTAGAAGCCGTACTCGCCGAAGGACGACGAGCCGTTCCAGAACGCGTGCACGCCCATCGCGGCGAGCAGCCCCGCCAGCGGCAGCAGCACCCGGCGGCCGGACCCGCGGTCGGGCGCGGCGACCGCGGCGAGCCCGAAACCGATGCCGGTGAGCACGGTGAAGAGCGGGTGCGCGAACGGTGACATCACGATCCGCACGAAGAAGGTGGCCGCCGTCACCGAGGTGAGGCCGGGGCCCGTGCCGGTCAGCTGGTCGGTGCCGAAGGCGTTGCCGAGGTAGAGGATGTTCTCGGTGAACGCGAAGCCGGTGGCGGTGACCCCGGCGATCACCACGCCGTCGACGACCGTGGTGAAGTCCCGTCTGCGGAACAGGAAGACGAGCAGCACGGCCGCGGCCTTCGCCGACTCCTCGACGACGGGGGCTATGACGGTGGCGCCGAGGGTGTCGGCGCCGGTGGGGTCGGCGGTGGCGGTCTCGATCCACCGCGTCGCGAAGCTGTTCGCGACGATCGCTATCAGGGCGGCCGCGCAGGCGCCCCAGGCGAAGGAGAAGAGCAGGTTCCGCCAGGGGCCCGGCCGCACCCGGTCAAGCCAGCGGAACGCGGCTATCAGCAGCGGCACCGGCAGCACCGCGAGGCCGAGCCCGACCAGGAAACCCTCGGTGCCGGTCTGCTCGCGCACCAGCGCCAGGATGACGGCGCCGGACAGTGCGAGGAGCGCGGCGAGCGCCGTGACCCGCGCGCCCCGCCGCTGCCACCAGCGCGGATGGCGGACCTCGCCGACCGGTCCGGTGCCGGTGGCGGGGTCCTGCGGAGGCGGGCAGCCGGGGTACGAAGCCACTCATCGACCCTAACGAGGGATGCGCGGCGCCGCGACGGGGCCCGGGGACCGTGACCGGTCCCCGCTCGCGACCCGCTACCGGCGCCGGAACAGCAGGTCGTGCACCACATGCCCCTTGTCCAGGCCCTGACCCTCGAAACGGGTCAGGGGGCGGAACTCCGGCCGGGGCGCGTAGCCGCCGTCCGGCACGGTGTTCTCGTAGTCGGGGTGGGCCGTGAGCACCTCCAGCATCTGCTCGGCGTACTCCTCCCAGTCCGTCGCGCAGTGCACCAGCGCGCCGGACCTGAGCGGCCCGGCCACCTGGGAGAGGAACTCCGGCTGGATCAGCCGCCGCTTGTGGTGGCGCGCCTTCGGCCAGGGGTCGGGGAAGTAGACGCGCAGCCCGTCGAGGCTGTCGTCCGGGAGCATGGCGCGCAGCAGGATGATCGCGTCGCCGTTGGCCACCCGGACGTTCGTCATGCCGCCCCGGTCGGCGAGGTTCAGCAGGTTGCCCTGGCCGGGGGTGTGGACGTCGACCGCGAGGATGCCGGTCGTGGGGTCGTCCGCCGCCATCTGCGCGGTGGCCTCGCCCATGCCGAAACCGATCTCCAGGACCACCCGGTCGAGGCCGGGGAAGAGCTCGGCGAGGTCCAGGACGCGCTGCCCGTCGATGTCCAGGCCCCAGCGGGGCCACAGCCGCTGGAGGGCCTCGGCCTGCGAGGTGGTGACCCGGCTGCGGCGGGGCTGGAAGCTGCGGATGCGCCGCTCGAAGTGCGAGCCGGCCGGGTCGGGCCGGGGCCCGTCGGGGAAGCGCGGCTCGTTCGGGCGCTCGGGCGGGGCGGGGTGCTTGGGCGATTCGGACTCAGACACAGTGGGGCGATTTTACGGGTCGGTGGCGCCCCGCCGCTCCCCGCGCCCGCGCGCCGGGCCCGAGGCCGCTCCGTGCGATCGCGCGGTGCGATCGCGCGCTACGCGGAGCCCAGCGCGGCGAGTGCGCGCCGGGCCACCTCGCGGCCGATGGGCAGGGAGGCCGTCGCGGCCGGCGACGGCGCGTTCAGCACATGGACCGTGCGGGCGCCCTCCCGTATCAGGAAGTCGTCGACGAGCGTGCCGTCCCGCAGCACCGCCTGCGCCCGCACCCCGGCGGGCGCCGGGACCAGGTCCTCGGGGTCGACCGCGGGCACCAGGCGGCGCACCGCGTCGGTGAACGCGCGCCGGGAGGCGGAGCGCCGCAGCTCGCCCGCCCCGTACCGCCAGTGACGCCGGGCCATCCGCCACGCCCCGGGCCAGGCCAGCGTCCCCGCCAGCTCACGGGGGCGGACCGTGCCCCAGCCGTACCCCTCGCGGGCCAGCGCGGGTACCGCGTTCGGACCGACGTGGACGGAGCCCTCGATGCCGCGGGTCAGATGCACCCCGAGGAAGGGGAACGCCGGGTCCGGCACCGGATAGACGAGGCCGCGCACCAGCTCGGGCCGGGCCAGGTCGAAGTACTCGCCGCGGAACGGCACGATGCGCATCCCCGGATCGTCCCCGGCGAGCCGGGCCACCTGGTCGCACTGGAGTCCCGCGCAGTTGACCAGGACCTTGCCGCGGACGATGTCCCCGGCGGCGGTCCGCACGGCGACGCCCAGGGCGGGGCGCCGGTCGATGCGCACGATGTCCGCCCCGTAGCGGATGTCGGCGCCGGAGGTCTCCGCGAGGTGCCGGGCGACCGCGCGGTAGTCCGCGATACCCGTGGTCCCGACCTGGATGGCGGCCAGGCCGCGCACCTCGGGCTCGTACTCCTGGATCTGCGCGGGGCCCAGCTCGCGCACCGCGATCCCGTTCTCCCTGCCGCGCTGGACGAGGGCGTGCAGCCGGGGCAGCTCGTCCCGCTCGGTGGCGACGATCAGCTTGCCGGTGACCGCGTGCGCGATCCCGTACTCCGCGCAGAACTTGACCATCTCGGCGGCGCCGCGCACGGCGAAGCGGGCCTTCAGCGAGCCGGGGCGGTAGTAGATCCCGCTGTGGATCACCCCGCTGTTGCGCCCCGTCTGGTGGCGGGCCGGGCCCGACTCCTTCTCCAGGACGACGACGCGGGTGCCCGGCGCGGAACGCGACAGGGCATACGCGGTGGCGAGTCCGACGATCCCGCCGCCGACCACCAGCACATCCCCGTCATACGCAGCCGTGCTCACCGGGCCTCACCTCCATGTCCTGCATCTTGCCCGACACCACTGACAATCCATGCGGGACAGGGGCCACCGTTATGCCGGGGCCATCAGCAGCGGCCGCGCCCGCTCCCGCAGCTCGACCACCCGCGGCTCGTCGCCGTAGGGCTCCAGGCGGTGCAGCAGGTCGCGCACGTACTCGGTGGTGCGCGCGGAGGAGATCCGGCCCGCCACCTCCAGGGCACGGGTGCCCTGCTCGCACGCCGCGTCCAGGTTCCCCGACTCCAGCTCGGCGACGGCCGACACGACCAGGCGCAGTCCGTGCGAGCGCACGAACTCCTCGGTGGGCCGCGACAGCGCCTGCTCCGTGAACCTGCGCACCTGCCGCGGCGCCTTCAGGTCCCGGTAGCACTCGGCGGCGTCCGCGGCGAACCGGTCGTAGGAGTAGAAGCCGAGCCAGGACGGGTCGCTGTCGCCCTCCCGGGAGCGCTCCAGCCACCCCTCGGCGGCCCGCAGCGCGGCGCCCGCCGCGTGCGCGTCGTTGGCACGCGCGTGCGCGCGCGCCTCGACGAGTCGGAAGAAGCTCATGGTGCGGGCCGTCGCGAGCCCTCGGTTGCGCTCGACCGCGGCCTGCGCCAGGTCGACGCCCTCGTCCCCGAACCCGCGGTACGTGGCCTGCAACGACATGGAGGCGAGTACGTACCCGCCTAAGGGGACGTCGGCCGCGGCCCGGGCCAGGCGCAGCGCCTGGATGTAGTACCGCTGCGCCGCCTCCTGCTGGCCGGTGTCGAACGCCATCCACCCCGCGAGGCGCGTCAGCTCGGCGGAGGCGCCGAACAGCGAGCGGCCCACGTCGTCCGAGTACGAGCCGAGCAGCAGCGGCGCCGCCTCGACCCGCAGGCACTCGGGGACCATCGACGAACGCCAGTCCCCGCCGCCGTACTTGGAGTCCCAGCGCCGCGCGTCCTGCGCGGCCTCGCGCAGCTTCAGCACGTCACTGTGGCCGACCTTCTGCGGCGTGCCCTCCTCGGTGAGGTGGACCTCGCGCGCGACCGAGGAGTCGGCCGGAGTTATCAGCCAACGTGACGCGGGTGTCGCGTACGCGCTCACCGCGAAGGAACCGGCCAGCGACTGCCAGATGCCGCCGCTGCCCGCCCGCCGGCCGGCGAGGTCGAGCCGGTACAGCTCGGTCGCCGACTTCACCGCCGCCCGCACGTCGCGCGGGAAGGCGAGACCGACCTCCGGCGCCGGGTCCGCGTCGGCGAGCCCGATCTCGTGCAGCGGCACGGGCCTGCCGAGCTTCTGGCCGATGGCGGCCGCGATGAGGTGCGGGGCGGCGCCCTGCGGCACCATGCCCTTCGACACCCAGCGCGCCACCGAGGTCTTGTCGTAGCGAAGGGTCAGCCCGCGCTGTCCGCCTAGGTCGTTGACGCGCCGCGCCAGTCCCGCGTTACTGATTCCCGCGAGGGCGAGAACGGCGCCGAGCTTCTCGTTCGGTCCGCGTAGCTCCCTGGACATGCGCCACCCCTCGACACAGACGCCGCCGCGCCGGCACTTCGCAGACTCACTCGGCCTGGCATAACCGCGCGGCATTCGTACACCCAGCGTAGTTCGCCGGATCCCAAGCGTTAAGTGGCGTAGTTCCGGATGGCGAGATTGTTGTCCGTGCGGAAGTACCGCGCAGGCCACGCGCCGTCACCGTGTGCTCCGGCCGTGGCGCCGTGCGCCCGGGTGTGCGCTCTTACTCGCGCACGGGGGAAGCGGTTGCATGGAACCTGCGTGGGTCGGCCCGCTGTACTGGATCCAGTGGGCTGGGGGACACCGCCGCCTACATCCCCGCGGGCGGCGGACCGGTCCGGGAGGCGATGCGCGCCTCCCGGACTGTGCGTTGCAGGCTGTGGCCGAAGCGGGGTGTCCAGCTCCGGCCATCCGCGGCCGATTTGGCCGAATCCCGCCCCTGTCGTCCTGCCGTGCCGTGGTGGTGCCACGGTTCAACCACGGCTCGAAAGGGGCGCATTGGGGGGAGCGCACGCCATGCCGCGCTCCCCACTTGCCGCCTCTCCGGTGCCTCCTTCGTGGCAGCATGGGGACAACTTGGTTGTCCACAGCTTGTGGAGGCGGCGATGCGATGGTTGGTGGGGTGGAGCAGCACCACCGCTGGGCCCGTCGCCTTCGCGTCCGCCGGCGCGACCGGTACCGAGGGCGAAACGGTACATCCGGTCGGCTCCCAACTCCTGTGGGGCGACCCCGACCCCCTCTGGGCAGTCGGTGACTGGCGCCCCGACGAGGTGCGCGTCGTCGCGGTCGACGACCACACGAGGATCGCCGTCCTCGGCGTCTGCGGCGCCTCCGACGACCAACTGCGGGTCGGCCTCTTCGCCGCGCGCGGCGGCGCCCTGCGCCACCTCACCAACTGGCCGGGCAGCTACACGGCCGTCGTCCAGGTCGGCAGGCGCGTCATGGTCATCGGCGACCTGGCGGGCGCCCGCCCGGTCTTCTACACCCCCTGGGCGGGCGGCACGGCCTACGCCACCGCCGCCCTGCCCCTCGCCGACCTCATCGAGGCCAGCCTGGACGTCGGCCACCTCGCCGCGCTGCTCGCCACCCCCGACGTCCCCGAGGCCCTGCACGACTCGACGCCGTACCAGGGCGTGCGCCGCATCCCGCCCGGCCACGCGCTGATCCTGCGGGCGGGCGCCCGCGAGATCGCCGGGTACGAGGCCGTGGCCTCCCTCGCCGTGGGCGCGGGCCCCGACGACCCGGACAGCGCGGTGAGCGGGGTGCGGGACGCCCTCGTGGAGGCCGTACGGACCCGCCTGGCCGCGCCCCGGCACGTCCCCGGCACCGACCTGGACCCCGGTCCTGTGCCCGGCATGGGGCCCGCCGAGCGGCGCGCGGCCCGCGGCATGCCGGTGCCGGGCATCGGCGCCGACCTCTCCGGCGGCCCCGCGTCCGGCACCCTCGCCCTCCTCGCGGCGGGCCTGCCCGGACTGCCCGGCACGGTCCTGGGCCACGGCACGGGCGCGGGCGAACGCCTGCTGGCGGTGACGTTCAACGACATCTCCGCCACGACCGCCCACCGCGAGGCCGAGCTCGAACGGGCCGGGGCGATCGCGGCCAACCCGCGCCTGCACCATGTCGTCGTCGCGGCGGGCGAGGAGGCGCTGCCCTACGCCGACCTGGACGGCCCGCTCACGGACGAGCCCAGCGCCACCCTCGTCACGGCGGCCCGGCACCGCGCGCGCCTGTCCTCCGGGAGCGCCGACCACTTCACCGGGTACGGCGCACGCCAGGTCCTGGACGCGCACCCGGCCCGCCTCACCGACCTCCTGATGGACCGCCGCCGCCGCCACATGGTGCGGCCCGTCGCGGCCCTCACCAAGGCGGACGGCGGCTCCTTCACGGTGCCCGCGCGCGTGTACGGCGCGGCGCGCAAACTGGCCCGTACGCCCTACAAGGCGGGCCTGGAGAACCTCGCGGACCGGCTGCTGCAGCGCAACTTCGACGAGCCGGGCGGCGCGGTGGGGGCGTCCCTCGCCGCGCTGACGTGGGCGAGACCGGGTCCGGCCGCGCGCTGGCTGACGGGGGAGGCGCTGCGAGAAGTATCGGTTCGCCTGCGGCTGGGGACGACGCGGCCGGGGCCCGGGCCCGGGCAGCGCCCCGGCGAGTTCCGGGCCCGCGCCGCGCTGGCCCGGCACGCGGCGGACCTGCGCATCCTCGAACAGGCCGCGGAGATCCGCTTCCAGCGCCTGCACGCGCCGTTCCTCGACAACCAGGTGGTCCGCGCCTGCCGCGCGCTGCCCGAGACGCTGCGCGTGCAGCCGGGGGCCCGCGCGACGATCCTGCGCACGGTCCTGGAGGGCGCGGGCGTCGCCGAGCTGCCTCCCGGGTGGGGGGCGCCATCAGACCGGTCCTCCGCCGCGGCGGCCCGGACGGGGTTGCGGGTGGCCGCGGACCGGCTGATCGACCTGTTCGACACGCCGCTGCTGGCGCAGACGGGCCTGATCGAGGCGCGGGTGGTCCGCAAGGCGCTGCGGGCGGCGGCCGACGGCGAACCCCTGCCCCTGGACGGCCTCGCCGACCTCGTCGCCCTGGAACTGTGGCTGCACCGGCTGCTGTCGCGCCGCGGGACGTGCTGGACGGGGACGCCGGCGCGGGCGCGGGCGGTCCCTACGGGGAGTGTGGTGCCGGAGCGGGCGCTGGGGGCGGGGCCGGTTCGGTAAGGGGGTTGTTGAGGGGCCTGTTGTCCTTGCGCGGCCGGGGTGTGGTGCCGCGGGCGGGGTTACCCCGGGGCTGCGTTTAGATCGCGCGTCCGGCGCTGGGGTGCCACGGGCGGCGTTGTTCCTGGGCCCTGCTGGGATCGCGCGCCCGGCGCGGGGGTGCCGCCTTGTCCACCCTGCCGCCCTGGGGGTCCCCCCGGACGGAGTCTGGGGGAGGCAGATTGCCCAAGGCGAGGCGGCTGCCCATGGCGGGGCCGGATGGGGGCGAGGCGCGTCAGGCGGGGGCGGTGCTCGGCCAGATCGGACGGACCACCGGTTCACGGCGCGTCAGTCGACGGCGGTGCTCGCCCGGGCCGGACGGTCCACCGGGGCGCGGGCGCCCGTGAGACGTGCGGGTGGGGACGGGGCGGTGTGCCCCCGCAGGACACCGCAGGGACCAGGCACCGGGTCAGAGCCTCTGGGCGGACAGCGGGGGGTCAGACCGTACCGGCCGAGGAGGTACACCGACCCGGCCCCACCCAACCCACCGGCCTGGCCCAGGCGCAGCCCCCTACAGACGGCAAGAAAGCAGCGACAATGCCCGGGTGCGGTACACAATTCTGGGCCCGACGCAGGCCCACGACGACGAGGGCACCCCCGTCCCCGTAGGCGGCCCGCGGCTCCGCGCCCTGCTCGCCTCCCTGGCCCTGCACACCCCGCGCACCGCCCCCGTGGACGCCCTCATCGACGACGTCTGGGCCGACGCCCCACCCACCGACGCCCCGGCCGCCCTCCAGGCCCTCGTGGGCCGCCTGCGCCGATCGCTCGGCAAGGAAGCGATCGCCTCGGAGACCGGCGGCTACCGACTCACCGCGACCCGCGCCGACATCGACCTCTACGTCTTCGAGGGCTTGGTCGGCGAGGGCACCGCCGCCCTCGCCGCGGACGACCCGGCGACCGCCACCCGCATCCTGCGCGAGGCCCTCGCCCTCTGGCACGGCCCCGCCCTGGCCGACCTCCCCGAACACACGGCCGTCACCCGCCCGGAGACCCGCCGCCTGGAGGCGCAGCGCCTGGAGGCCACCCGCGCACGCGTGGCCGCGGACCTGCGCCTGGGCCGCGCCTCCGAACTCGTACCGGAGCTACGGGAACTGACCGCCGCGCACCCGTACGACGAACCTCTGCGGGTGCTCCTGATCGAGGCGCTGCGCGCGACGGGCCGAGACGCGGACGCGCTGGCGGCGTACGAGGAGACCCGCCGCACCCTGGCGGAGCACCTGGGCACGGACCCGGGCCCGGAACTGACCCGGCTGCACGCACAGTTGCTCGCCGTAGAGACCCCCTCGACCCCCCGCACACCACTCCGCACACCCCCATCCGCACCCGCACCCCCCATTCCCCGCACAGGCAACCTCCGCCCCCGCCTGAACTCCTTCGTCGGCCGGGAACCGGAACTCGCCGCCATCCGTTCCGATCTACGAGGAGCACGGCTGGTCACCCTCACGGGCCCGGGCGGCTCCGGCAAGACCCGCCTGGCCGAGGAGAGCGCCGCCCCGCTCTCCCCGGCCTGGCTGGCCGAGCTGGCGCCGGTCGACGACCCGCGGGCGGTCCCGGGCGCGGTGGTGAGCGCCCTGGGCCTGCGCGAGACGGTCCTGAAGACGAGCGAGCTGTCGGCGGGCCCGCACGACGACCCGACCGCGCTCCTCGTGGAGCACTGCGCCGGGCGCACGCTGCTCCTGATCCTTGACAACTGCGAGCACGTCATCGACGCGGCGGCCCAGCTGGCCGAGACCCTCCTCACGCACTGTCCGGGCCTCACGATCCTGGCGACCAGCCGCGAACCCCTCGGCGTGCCGGGGGAGTCGGTGCGCCCGGTGGAGCCGCTGCCCCCGGACCCGGCGCACCAGCTGTTCACGGAGCGAGCCCGGACGGTGAACGCGGGCTTCGACCCGGCCGCGGACCCGGCGGCCGTGGCCGAGATCTGCCGCCGGCTCGACGGGCTGCCGCTCGCCATCGAGCTGGCGGCGGCCCGCCTGCGGCTGCTCACGCCGCGCCAGATCGCGGACCGCCTGGACGACCGTTTCCGGCTGCTGACCGGCGGCAGCCGCACGGTTCTGCCGCGCCAGCAGACGCTGCGCGCGGTGGTCGACTGGTCCTGGGACCTGCTCGACGACCGGGAGCGCGCGGCCCTGCGCGAGCTGTCGGTCTTCGCGGGCGGCTGGGACCTGGAGGCGGCGGAGGCGGTGTGCGCCGGGGACGCGGCGGACGTGGCCGACACCCTCGGCTCCTTGGTGGACAAGTCCCTCCTGGTGGCGACCCCCCAGCAGGCCCCACACCCTGCCACCGCGACCGCCATGGCCACTGTCACCGCCACCGCCACCGCCACCGATGGCGTTGGCGGCATGCGCTACCGGATGCTGGAGACGATCCACGAGTACGCCTCGGAGCGCGCGGCCGAGACCCCGCAGCTACGTCTGGACACGCGGCGCCGCCACATCGCGTACGTACGCGCGCTGGTGGCGCGGGCGGCGCCCAAGGTGCGGTCGGGCGAGCAACTGCCGTGGATCCACCGCCTGGAGACGGAGCTGGACAACATCCGGGCGGCGCTGTCGCGGGTGACGAGCGCCCCCGGCCTGGTGGACGAGGAGAGCGCGGTCGCGCTGGCGCTCGACATGGGCTGGTTCTGGTGGCTGCGCAACTACCGGCCCGAGGCCCTGACCTGGCTGGAGGCCATCGAGCGGCTGATGCCGGACCGGACGGCACCGGACGACCCGGCGGACCCGATGTACTGGCCGCGGATGAACCTGCGGCTGCTGTTCCTCTTCCTGATGACGGAGACCCGGCCGCAGGAGGCGGTCGCCAGTGACGCGGACCGGGCGTACGTGAAGCGGGTACGGGCCGCGTTCGAGCCGCCCAACCCGCAAGGCGCCCGCTTCCCGGGGATCATCTGGCCGTTCTCGCTGTTCCTGGTGGAGAGCGGCCGGTGGAGCGACATCCGGCCCGCGCTCGACGCGGCCGTCGCCAACTGCCGTCTGCACGGCGGCGACTGGGAGGTCGGCGTGACCCTGATGTTCCGCACGCACGCGGCCGTGGACACGCCGGGCCACATGCAGGGGGTGGACGACGACCTCGTCGAGCTGCGGGACATCAGCCGCCGGGTCGGCGACCGCTGGATGCGTGCCCAGGTGTGCAGCGCCGCGGGCGAGGCCGCCATCGGACGCGGTCGGCTGGCGGAGGCGAAGGCCGAGTACGAGGAGGCGTTGCGGCTCGCCTACGAGGTGGGGGCGTACGCGGAGACGCCGTTCCTGATGGCGCGGCTCGCCGAGGTCGCCTACCGCGAGGGCGATCACCTGACCGCGGAGAAGGCCCTCGACGTGGCGAGCGAGGAGGCGGAGCAGCACGGGACGCTGGACACGACGGCGTACGTGGCGATGCTGCGGGTGCACCTCGCGCTGGCGGACGGCGAGCCGGCCCGCGCGCGCGAACTGTGCGACCTGGCGCGCACGGTGGCGGAGAACGGCACGCCGCCGCCGCAGTTCCTCGCGGCGCTCGGGGTGGCCGAGGCCCGCGTCCGTGCGGTGGAGGCGGGGCCGGCGGCCGGGCTCGCGGTCGTCGTCGACGCGTTGCGGGACGCGGTGGTGCAGCGGTGCGCGGAGTCGGTGCGGGCGGACCTCATCGACGTAGGGACGGAACTGCTGGCGCGCGACGGCGATCTGGCGCGTGCGGTGCGGCTGTCCGCGGCGGCCGACGCGCTGCGCGGCGAGCTGGCGCGGTGGATGCCGGAGCGGGCCGAGCACGCGGCGCTGGAGTCCGTCGCGCGGTCCGGCCTCGGCGAGGTCCGGTACGAGGCGGAGCGGGCGGCGGGCACGACGCTCACCCAGCAGGAGATCCTCACGGAGCTGGGGGAGGGGACGGACCGGGCCGCCCGGAGCTGAGTCGGGCTCGACCGGAGCTGACGCGGCCGGGCGGAGCTGACGCGGGCCGGGCTGAGCTGACACGGGCTGACGAGCGCTGACGCGGGCCGGGCGGAGCTGACCCGGCCGCCCGCAGCTGACGCGGGCTGACCGGCGCTGGCGCGGGCCGCCTGGCGTTGACACGGGCCGCCCGGCGCTGACACGGGCCGCCCGGCGCTGCCCCGGCAGTCCGGAGCTGAGGCGGGCTCGACCGGCGCTGACGCGGCCGCCTGGAGCTGACACGGGCCGCCCGGCGCTGCCCCGGCAGTCCGGAGCTGAGGCGGGCTCGACCGGCGCTGACGCGGCCGCCTGGAGCTGACGCGGGCCGGGCTGAGCTGGCGAGCGCTGACGGGCGCTGACCGGAGCTCCCCGTCGGCCGACCGGGTGGCCCCCGCTCACCCGCAGGTGAAGCGGGACTCCGCCCAGTCCGCGAGCCCCACCGCGCCGAACGCGGTGTGCGGCTCCGCCACGAGGCGGATCGTCCGGTGACCGGTGAGGTCGACGTGGACCGGCATGGCCGGGTCGTCGCCCCGGACCACCCGGGAGCTCCAGGCCCGCGCCCCGTCGACGTAGACCGCGAACCGGACGGCGCCGAGCCCGAGGGTCATGTCGTCGACCCCGGCGGAGGCGTCGTACGCGGTGCAGGCGCGGTTGAGGTCGATGGTCACGGAGGAGTCGGCGTGCACCGACACCCCGTTCGCGTACTGCTTGCCGCCGATCGACATGCCGTGGCGTTGCCACACCCAGCTGCTCTCGCCGAGCCGCATCTCGGGCTCGCTGCCGTCGCCGAGTACGCCGTACCGCAGCGCGTTCCACTGGTAGACGGCCGGAGCGGGCGGGGGTGTCGGCTTCGGTTTCGGCGGTTTGGGCGTGGGCGTCGGCCGCGGCTTCGTGGGCGTGGGCGCCGGGGCGGGCGGAGCGGGCTTCTTCGGCGTCGGCGTAGGCGTGGGCTTACGCGCAGGTGGGGCAGGCGGCTCGGGCGCCGGCTCGGCCGGCTCGGTGCTGGGCCGGGGCGCCGCGGGTTCAGGCGCGGGAGCCGGGTCCGAGGGGTCCGGGGAGTGCTCCGGCGGAACCGGCTGCGACACGGGCGGCTTCTCCGCCTTGGCCTCCGGCTCCCGCTCCGGGTCGCCGGCGAGCGCCATGGCGACGGCGACGGCGATCCCGGCGGCCACCACTCCGGCCGCGATCCCGGCCTTGGCGGGCGCCCCGAGCCCTTCCGCCGCGGCACCTCCGGCCGCGCCGCCGCCCGAGCCGCCCCCCACCGCCGCGGCACCGGCCCCGGCACCCGCCGCGCTCGCGGCGCCGCCGCCGATGAGGGCGACGACCTTCGCGTACCCGGCGGCGCCGAACCAGCCGATGACGGCGACCGGCACGACCCCCGGGATGCCGCTGGCGACTTCCTGGATCTGGCCTGCGGCCAGCCGGCACTTGGCGCACTCCGCCATGTGCTTGCGCAGCCCGCGCTCGGCCCGCGTACGCAGGCTGCCGCGCGCGTAGGCGCCGAGCCGGTCCGCGTAGCGCGCGCACTCCTCGGACTCGGTGAGCGTGGCGGAGACGTGGGCCTGGAGGTAGGCCTCCTTCAGCCCTTCGCGGGCCCGCTTGGCGAGCACGCGCGTGCCGTTGGCGTCGAGGCCGAAGAGCGTCGCGACGTCGCTGGGGGACTCGTCCTCGACCTCGGTGTGCCAGAGCACGGCCTGCCAGCGCTCGGGCAGCGAGCGGAAGGCCTGCATGGCCATCGACTGTTCGGCCTCGTGCATGGCGCGGACGTCGGCGCCGAGGTCGAGGGTGTCGTCGTCGGAGACCTCGTTCGACCGGGCGGCCTGGACGGCGAACACGGCGAAGTCGTCGACCAGGTGCTCCTTCCTGGCCGAGGTGGTCCAGTGGGCGGCCACGCGGCGCACGGTGGTCAGGAGGTAGGCGCGGACCGCGTGCTCGGGGCCCTTGCCGCCGCGGACGGCGCCCAGCATGCGGGCGAAGACTTCGGCGGTGAGGTCGTCAGCGGTGTGCGCGTCGCGGCAGCAGGTGCGGGCGTACCGGCGGACGGCGGCGGCGTGGCGGCGGTACAGCTCCTCGTAGGAGCTGTCGTCGCCCGCGCGCATGCGGGCGATCAAGTCGGCGTCGGAGGGCGGCCGTTCACCGGCAGGGCCCTGGGCGGTGACCGGGGGCGCCATCGGGGCGGGGCCCGGAGCCGTACCCGGAGCCGCGGCCGAGCCGCTGGCCGAAACCCGACTCTCCCGCTGGGCCGGCACCTCGGCATCGGCGTCCGGCACCGCCCCAGAGGCCGCCGCCCCAGAGGCTCCCGCCCCAGGGACCGCTCCCGGGACCGCTCCGGACACCCGCCCGGGCCCGCCCTGGCTCGGCACCTGAGGCCCCTGCGAAGGCTGTGGGGGCCGCTCGGAAGATCCTCCGGCGTTCTTCCCCTCAGCGTCGGACTGCTGCCCGTCCCGCCCGTCAACGCTCATCGCGGAACGCCCCCGACCCCACACTCTGACCCGACCACCGGCAAAGCGTGGCACACAGGAGGCCTCCGGGACCGGCCCCTGCACAGCAACCACTCATCCGTGGAGATTCACCGCACCTGAGTCCTACGGTTCACTCGTACGAGGGGTGCTGACCGGCCGAAACCACGGGTTCCACGGACCCGCGCGCAGGCGAGGCCCGCGCACAAGTAAGTCGCACACCGGTAAGGCCCGCGCACAGCTGAGGGCCGCGCACAGCTGAGGCCCGCGCACAGCTGAGGGCCGCGCACAGCTGAGGCCCGCGCACAGCTGAGGGCCGCGCACAGCTGAGGCCCGCGCACAGCTGAGGGCCGCGCACAGCTGAGGGCCGCGCACAGCTGAGGGCCGCGACCGGCACAAGACCACCGCCCGCGGCCCTCACCCCGCATGCGCTAGGACCGCGACCGCAACCCCTCAAGCAGGATGTCCAGCAGCCGGGCCGAAGCCGCCGCCTGTTGCGCGGGGTCCGGCAGCGAGGGCGCCGCCGTCGCGATGACCAGCAGGACGTCCGACACCGTCACGTCCGCACGCAGCTCACCGGCTTCGCGCGCCCGGTCCACGAGCCGTCCCACGACCTCCAGCAGCACCGCCGCCCCGGCGTCGTCCGCGGAGGGGCCGGCGTCGGCCACCGAGGGCCGCTGCTCCACGAGCCGCAGCTCGGGCGCCCCGCTGCGCTGCTCGGGGACGCGCGGCTCGTCGCGGACGCCGTCGCCGCGCTCGTCGGCCACGCCGACCCGCAGCACCTGCGGAGGCAGCAGCCGGCCCGCGCCCGAGGCGACCGAGGTCCGCAGGAAGCGCGAGAGCGCCGACCACGGCTCGTCCTCCTGACCGAGCGCCGTGCGCGCCTGGTCGGTCAGCCGGGACGTCTCCTCCTCGGCTATCCGTCGCACCAGTACGTCCTTGCTGGGGAAGCGCCGGTAGACCGTGCCCACACCGACGCGGGCGCGGCGCGCCACGTCCTCCATGGGCGCCCCGTACCCCAGCTCGCCGAAGACCTCGCGGGCCGCGCGCAGCACATGCTCAAGGTTGCGCTGGGCGTCGACCCGCAGCGGCGTGGAACGGGAACTGTCGCCCGCCCCCCGCCCGTTGGCCCCTCCCGCCGCGCCGGTGGGCACGACGGCAGACGCTGAGGTCCATTGACTTTCCTGAATGTGCATATGTGTTCCCCCGGTAATGACGTCTCCCCCCGGAGACACTCCCCGTCATTGTCAGCCGGAGCGTGAGGAACAGACAGCGATTTCCGGGTCTGTTCTGGCGACCCCCACAGCGCATCCCCCGACACCCCGACAGCACACGAACATAGTTGAGCGGGGGTCAATTCAGAAGGGGCACGTTCCGCACGGTGCGCCCCCCGAACGGAGTACGCGGCGATTCCACCCCGATTGCCCCCCTGCCACCCGCCCTGTCCCTCCCCGCTGACCTGCGCACCTGTCCCGGGGCCCGGCGTCCGCCCGGCCCGCCGCGGGCGCCCGCGCCCCGTCACACAAATTGTCGAGGCTGTGGACAAACGCAGGAGCCCGATGCGTCATGGGAGGGTGAGGGAACCTGCGCGCATTCTCGTTGTCGGCGGCGGCTACGTCGGGATGTACACCGCCCTGCGCCTCCAGAAGAAGCTCAGAGGGGAGCTCAGAAGCGGCGCGGTGGAGATCGTCGTCGTCACTCCCGACCCGTACATGACGTACCAGCCGTTCCTGCCCGAGGCCGCCGCCGGCTCCATCTCGCCGCGCCACGTCGTCGTCTCCCTGCGCAGCGTCCTGGAGCACTGCCACGTCATCGTCGGCGAGGTCGTCGCCGTCGACCACGCCAAGCGCACGGCCTCGTACACCACGCTGGCCAGCAAGGACGAGGGCACCGGCCCGGCCACGGTGACGTACGACGAACTGGTCCTGGCGCCCGGCTCCGTCTCCCGTACGCTCCCGGTCCCCGGGCTCGCCGAGTTCGGCATCGGGTTCAAGACGGTCGAGGAGGCCGTGGGCCTGCGCAACCACGTCATCGAACAGCTGGACATCGCCTCCTCCACGCGCGATCCGGCGGTCCGCGACGCGGCCCTCACCTTCGTCTTCGTGGGCGGCGGCTACGCGGGCGTCGAGGCGCTCGGCGAACTGGAGGACATGGCCCGGTACGCGGCGAAGCACTACCACAACGTCAAGCCGGAGGACCTGAAATGGATCCTCGTGGAGGCGAGCGACCGCATCCTGCCCGAGGTCGGCCCGGAGATGGGCCGGTACACGATCCGGGAACTGCGCGGCCGCAACGTCGACGTCCGGCTCGCCACCCGCCTGGAATCCTGCGAGAACCGCACCGCCGTGCTCAGCGACGGCTCCCGCTTCCCCACGCGTACGGTCGTGTGGACGGCCGGGGTGAAGCCGAGCCCGCTGCTCGCCGCGACCGACCTGCCGCTGACCGGCCGCGGCCGCCTGCGGTGCACCGCCGCCCTCGCCGTGGACGGCGCCCCGCACGCCTGGGGCGCGGGCGACGCGGCGGCCGTCCCGGACGTCACCGCCGACGAACCCGGCACGGAGTGCGCCCCCAACGCCCAGCACGCGGTGCGCCAGGCCAGGACGCTCGCCGACAACATCGCGGCGTCCCTGCGCGGCCAGGCACTCACCGACTACGAGCACGCGTACGTGGGTTCCGTGGCCTCACTGGGGCTGCACAAAGGTGTCGCGCACGTCTACGGACGCAAGGTGAAGGGCTACCCTGCCTGGTTCATGCACCGCATCTACCACCTCAACAGGGTGCCCACCGTCAACCGGAAGGCCCGCGTCCTGACCGAATGGACCCTCTCCGCCCTGTTCAAGCGGGAGATCGTGTCGCTGGGCTCGCTGGAGCGGCCGCGCGCCGAGTTCGAACTCGCGGCCGGGACCGTCCCTCCTTCGGACCCTTCCGCGCCACCGGCCGGCGGCCCGAAGGGATCGCCCTGACCGCCCCGCCGACGCCCCGCCGGACTCCCCGGCGGCCACCTGAAGCCGGCGCGGACCCGCACAACCGCCCCTGACGACACGCACGACCTGCACGAACCACACGAACCACACGAACCGCACCGCACGCGCGACCTGAACGACCGGAATCCCGACCGCCGTTCGGCCACAGGCACGCGACTCCCGCCGCCGGACCGGCGTCCGACGTTTGTCAGTACGGTCGGCCACACCGGTCCACGACCCTGGGCGGGCTCCTCGCCCGCCCTCGACCCCACGAGGCTTGCCCCACAGTGAACTTCACGCGCTGGAGCGCCCGGCTCCCCGGAACGCAGCGCCGCGCCGCAGCGCGGGCCGACCACGGCCTGCCCCAGCGAGCCGAGAGCGCCGTGCCCGCGGCGCGCGCCGAGCCCCTGCCCGACGGCCCCGAGCCGGGCGGCGGCGTCGACGGACTGCCGCTGCGCGACGTCCTCGACCGCATCCCCGCCCTCGTCGCCCTGGTGCACGGCCCCGAGCACCGCATCGCCTACGTCAACGACGCGTACGCCGCGGCCTTCGGCGACCGCCCCGCCGGCCGGCCGGCCAGGGACGCCCTGCCCGAGCTCGACGAGCTGAGCCTGCTCCCCCTCCTCGACCAGGTGCTGCGCAGCGCGAAGCCCCGCACGGTCAAGTCCCGCAAGGCCGCCACCGGCCGGTCCTACACGGTCACCTGCACCCCGCTGGAGACGGCCGAGGGGCCCGGCGTGCTGATCTTCGCCGCCGACGTCACGGACCACGCGGAGGCCGCCGAGCGGCTGCGCACCAGCGAGCGCGAGCAGCGCGAGACGGCCGTCACCCTGCAGCGATCGCTCCTGCCGCAGGAGCTGGAGGAGCCCGACGACCTGCGCATCGCGGCGACGTACCTGCCTGGCGGCACCGAGGCCGCGGTCGGCGGCGACTGGTACGACGTCATCACCCTCGGCGGCGGCCGCACGGCCCTGGTCATCGGCGACGTCATGGGCCGGGGCGTGCGCGCCGCGGCCGTCATGGGCCAGCTCCGCACCGCCGTGCGCGCCTACGCCCGCCTCGACCTCCCGCCGCACGAGGTGCTGCAACTCCTCGACGGCCTGGCCATCGAGATCGACCCCCAGCAGATCGCCACCTGCGTCTACGCCGTCCACGACCCGAACGAGGGCCGCCTGCTCTACGCGTCCGCGGGCCACCTGCCCATCCTCGTGCGCGACGAGAACGGCACGATCCACCGCGCCGAGGAGCCGACGGGGCCGCCGCTCGGCACGGGCGGCTGGCTGCACACCTCGGGTTCCGTGCCGCTGGGCCCCGGATCGACCGCCGTCCTGTACACCGACGGTCTCGTGGAGCGCCGGGACGAGGACATCGACGAGGGGGTGGCCGCGCTCGAACGCGCGCTGTCCGGCGCCACCGGCACCCCGCAGGTGATCTGCGACCGGTTGATCCGGGCGGCGGGCGTGACGGCCGACCACGACGACGACGTCGCCGTCCTCGTCCTCCAGCACCCGGCCCGCAAGGGCCCCGACGGCGAACGCTTCCGCAACGCGGCCCTGGAACTGCTCGGCGGTGTCGAGGCCGCGCCCCGCGCCCGCGCCTTCGCCTCCGGCGTCCTGACCAGCTGGCGCTTCGCCACCGAGCTGCATGACCTGGGCGTCCTGGCGGCCAGCGAACTCGTCGCCAACTCCCTCCAGCACGGTGCCCCGCCGATGCGGCTGCGGCTGCGCCGCACCGACCGCCGCCTGATCATCGAGGTGACCGACGGCGACGACCACCTGCCGCGCCGCCGCCGGGCGGAACCCGGCGACGAGACGGGGCGCGGCATCTCCATCATCGCGACGATCGCCTCGAACTGGGGCTCGCGACGGACGCCGGGCGGCGGCAAGGCGGTCTGGTGCGAGTTCGTCCTGCCCGGCGGCACGCCGGGCTGACGCTCACGCGTCCGCGCCGGCCCGCTCGGGCGAGCCCTGCCGGACAACACGGCTGCCCGCCAGCGACGGCTGGTCCTGTATCGGCGTGAGCCGCTTGCCGAGCCGCAGAGCGAGGACGGTGATGCCGAGCGAGAACAGCAGGAACGTCACGATGTACGGCCCGTGCAGCGCGGCCCCCATCGGCCCGCCCACCGCCGGACCGACCGCCAGCGCGAGCTGCTTGACCAGCGCGAACGCCGAGTTGTACGACCCGACGCGGCCGGCCGGCGCGAGATCGGCGACCAGCGGCGCCAGGGTCGGCGACAGCATCGCCTCACCGAGCCCGAACAGCGCGTACGTGGAGACGAACGCGGCGGTCGCCATGGCCTGGCTGCCGTGTCCGAGCCCCGCGTAACCGGCGGCTGTCCACGCGACGGCCCAGATGAGCCCGACCGAGGCGATGACCCGCGACCGCTTGCGCCGCTCGACGAACTTCAGCACGGCGAACTGCGCGACCACGATCATCGCCGTGTTGGCCGCGAGCGCGATCCCGAGGGTCGACGCCGAGATACCGGCGGCCTCGACACCGTAGGCGCTCAGCCCCGATTCGAACTGTCCGTAGCAGGCGAAGAAGAGCACGAAGCCGAGCCCGCACAGCTGCACCATCGCGCGGTGCCCGAGCAGCGCCCGCACCCCGCCCGTGGCCGCGCCCTGCGGTATCGCCTCGCCGAACGAGGGCGCGTGCGGCATCCGCACACTCAGCACGATCGCGCCGAGCACCAGGAACATCACGGACTCGATGGCGAAGAGCCGCAGGAAGCTGTCGGGCCGGCTCTCGTCGACGAGCTGCCCGCCGATGAGGCCGCCGATACCGAGCCCCAGGTTCTGCAGGAAGAACTGGAGCGCGAAGGAGCGGGTGCGCGTCTCGGGCGACGAGCACCACACGATCATCGTCGCGAGGGCGGGCTGCAGGACCGCGGTCCCGGCCCCGAGCACCGCGGCGCCCGCGACGGCGGCGGGCTCGCTGCTCGCGAGGCCGAGCCCGAGGGCGCCGACGGAAGCCACGACCGAAGCGACGAGCAGGACGGGCAGCGGGCCGCGCCGGTCGATGGCGCGACCGGTGAAGGGCAGTACGACCAGCGCGGCCATGGCGAACGCGGCCAGCACGATGCCCGCCGCACTGGCACCCAGATCCCGGACCTCGGCCACATACACATAGAGGAACGGAACCGTGAAGCCGATGCCGAACGCGCTGAGCGCGCTGCCCACCTGAACCCGGCGCATCGCAGCGCCCATCGCCCTGGTCACTTTCACCTGCCCTTTCGCAGTCAAGACTTCGAAACTAAAGTTAGAAGCTAAACAATACACAGAGAAGGACTTCAACGCCAACCACTTGCGTGCCATACTGCGCGGCATGGCCGACACCTCCGGCGGACCGCCGGCCGAGCCGACGCTCGACGAGCAGATCGCCGCCTACCAGCGCGAGTTCCAGGACCTCGACCCGCAGGTCGAGGCGATCGTCTCGGCGCTCGGCAGACTCAACCGCCGGATGAACGTGGCGTACGGGCGCCAGACCGCCGAGATCGGCATCAGCAACACGGAGTGGGAGGTCCTCAAGGCCCTCGTCCTCTCCGGCTCCCCCTACCGGCTCGGCCCCGGTGAGCTGGCGCGCCGGCTCGGTCTCACCCCGGCCGCGATGACGCACCGCATCGACCGCATGGTCCAGGAGGGCCTGGTCACCCGGGAGCGCGACGAGACGAACCGGGTCCGCGTGATCGTGGAGCTGACTCCGCAGGGGCGCGAGAAGTGGCTGGCCGCCATGCGCCTCGCGTCCGTCTTCGAGGAGGACCTCCTCCAGGACCTCACCCCGGTGGAGCGGGGTCTCCTCGGCGAGGTGCTCATCCGCCTCCTGCGCCGGGTCGAGGACGCCCAGCCGGACGCCGGCGGCCGGCTCACGGATCTTGATTGAGACCGTCCGGGTGGGGCACGGGTGGGGGTTGACACCACCCGGATCCATCCGTAAGGTTCTTCGGGTTGCCACGGAGCCGTAACGGTTCTCCGGCAGCACCTCCCGCCGCTGAAGCGGCATCCCAACACCAGCACGATCTCCCGACCGGGATTGTTTTCGGCGTGCCCGAATTCAATTCGATTCGGGACGCGCAGGACCTCATCGCTTCGATTAGGAACTGCCGCGAGGATCCGCTAACGTTCGGGACGTCGGAAGGGCCGAACAGCCCGGATGACAAACCCGGTTGACAGGGAATCAGGCCCGAAAGGATCTGATAGAGTCGACACCGCAGGAAGGCCGAAAGGCCGGAAAGCGAAAAGCAGGACCAGCAAGACCCCGAGGAAATCGGATCGGAAAGATCTGATAGAGTCGGAAATGCAAGACCGAAGGGAAGCGCCCGGAGGAAAGCCACGAGAGAGTCTCTCGGGTGAGTACAAAGGAAGCGTCCGTTCCTTGAGAACTCAACAGCGTGCCAAAAGTCAACGCCAGATATGTTGATTACCCCGTCTCCAGCCGGTTCCGGTT